>JANXUF010000112.1 GCA_025356335.1 Actinomycetes bacterium | reverse complement strand
GGACACGGTGTCGAACTCCTGCGCCCGGCCAAAGCACGAGAGAAAGCACGACGTGGTGGGCGGCAACTGAAACCGATACGCCAGATCATCGAGTCCGTGTTCGACACCCTGAAAGGCCAGCTCAGCCTCGAAGACCATCACGCCCATAGCCAACAAGGCGTGCTCGTACGCGTGCTCCAACGACTCCTCGCGCTTACCGCTGCGATCTGGCACAACGAACATTCCGGCACTCCCGTACGCCGATCACTCATCGCCTACGACCACTAACACCACCCACCGCGCACGACCCTCACCCCTTGGATTTTCTCATCTAGCACCGCCGGGCAACGCCGGGACCTCGACGCCGATCACGATCAGATGGGTGCTCGCCGGCAACGGTTCGACGACGCCAGACACGGCGGCGACGGTCACCGGACCGAATCGGGAACAACTCGGTCGAGTCCCCGCCACCCTCGACGGCGCCGTCGCCACGCTCGACCTCAACGCACTGGTGCCGCCGCCGGCGAGCGCGCCTTCGCCGACGACCACGACCCTGCCGCCAGCTCCTGGCAGCGCGGCAACGAGACCGACCATCGTCCTCGGCGGGCCTACCCGCCGTTTCCGTCTGAACGTCAGCCTGTCATCAGATCAGTGCCTCTGCGACGGCGGTGCGGCCGCCGGTTTCGACCCGCATGGATACCAGAAGGACTCGGTGGCCGTCGTTGTTTCGGGGGCAGCGATCGCCTTGACGAGGCGATCGACCGGCAGCACTGCGGTCGGCGCGATCGACCCGGTGAGGGGAAGGTTTCAAGCGTCGAACGCCACCGAGTTCTGGTCGGGGACGCTCGACTCGGGGCTCGAGGGGCGCGTATGCCCAACTCCTGCCGAATGCCGCACACGGTCTCACCAAGTCGATCGCTTTGGCGCAGGCCACCGGCGGATGGACCAGCATCCTCGATCCACTCAACGACGCGGCGAACCAGGCGGCGAACGGCGGCGGCAGCGGTACGGCGAGCCAAGGGCCGACGCATCCGTGTGGACCGCTCGTGACGTATCACCTCTACAGCCCCAATGGGACCCACAGAACCGTGACTGAGCACACGTCGTTCTTCCTGCCGAACCCAGCTGACGGATTTGACCAGAACCAGTACGCCAGCAACTACGAGTTCGGCAGGTCGCTCAACGGGCACTGGCCACCCGCAGGATGCGTACCCGGGCCGCCAATCGGCTCCAGCACCGGGCCGCCAGCGGAGAGCCCCGTCGATACGGGAGCGGCGCCACCGGTCGGAACCGAGGCAGCCAACCTGGCTGCGCCGGCGAAGACCGGTGCACCAGGTCAGACCGTCGTCGTCCGCTATGCGCTGGATGACACCAGCGAGGCCCAGGCGCCGCTGAAGCTGTCGGACTTCGGCGGCGACTGGACGATCAGCGTCAACGCCAGCCTCAGCTTCATCGGCGGCCAGACGGTCGCAGATGAGCTCCAGTCGAGCCCGGCGGTGCGCGCCGACGGCCTGGAGCCCGTTCAGCGCCGTGCAGGTCGCTCCACCTGACACAACGACCCCCGTCACCACAGCGGCGGCCGCCACAGCGGCGGTCGCCACAACGGCGGTCGCCACAACGGCAGCGTCCAGCCTTCCCGTGGCGAGCTCGTCGACTGCGACCTCCGTGCCGACACCGCGGACGTCGACGCTAACGATCGCAGCCGGCAAGGGATCCGGCTCGGACAGCGGCACGGCGATCGTCGTGATCGTGATCGTCGTACTGCTCGGCGCTTGCATCGGGTTCGTGTTCTGGCGACGACGAAAGCCGCATCGTCCCGTGTCACCGAATGTCAGCGACTCTGATGACATTCGGTGACACGGGAGGCTCGCGCCATGGGGTATGACGAGGAGCTCGCCGACCGCATCCGCGAATTGTTGGCAACTGACGGCGATGTGACCGAGAAGGCGATGTTCGGTGGGTTGGCGTTCCTCGTCGGCGGCAAGATGGCGGTGTCGGTGAGCGGCAACGGCGGGATCTTGGTGCGCGTCGATCCCGACGAATCCGACAGGTTTGTCGAGTCCACACCTGCTGAGTTCATGGTGATGCGAGGGCGCCAGATGGACGGCTGGCTACGTGTTCAGCCAGTCGATATCCGCACCAGGCGCGAGCTCTCGAAGTGGGTCACCCTGGGCGTCACGTTCGCCCGTTCACTGCCGCCGAAACGCACCGGTCGTTGAAGACCTCGACGTCGACAGCCCACTGGCCCTTTTTGCCGTCCCGACGTAGGTAGCCGATGTCGCCGCAGCGGCGACAATCCCTCCCTGCGTGCGCATCGTCCAGGCTCGGGTGCGTCGGCGTTCAGGCGAGGCGGCCGAGCAGCAGACGCGAGACGACTGGAGGATGGTGGTCCTCGAAGTGCTTGGCAATCGGAAGCAGCAACGCCAAGGGCGGGACCGGGCGTGTGATCATGTAAGCGAGGACGCTGACGAGGCGGTCTAGTTCGGCGACCTGGCCTTGGCGGGCGTCGGCATCAAGCGGGTGGAGACGAACGGCCGTCGACCAGGCCTGGTCGCGGGCGCGGTCGAGTGAGAAGTTGAAAAGCCGGCCGCCGCCGACGATGGTGGCGATATGCGTCCAGCCGCATACCCTGCCGAGGTCGCCCAGGATGTCGGGCTGTGTCTGGGCGAGGAGGGTGTTGATCGCCTCGAACCCAGGGCGCAGTTCGTCGAGCGTGAAACCGTTGTCGGCGAGCTCGACGACGACCTGCGGCAGATCGTGGTTGACGTGGGCGTTGATGCCGAGCAGCAGGTGCTGGGCGATCACGAGTCGCAGGTTGCCGGCCACGTCCTCTGCCGCCTTCCAGCAACCGGGGAGCGGACGCGTACCGCGAAGCGGCCCGAGGTACCAATCGACGAACGTCCGAGCGAAGCGGGCCATCTGCTCGCCGTCGCCGAACCGGCCGTCGTCGATCGCCGTCTGCACCCGGTCGGTGACGCGGGCATACATCGCCGCGAAGTAACCACTGGCATCAGCGGCGTCGAGCGCGACGCTGCGAAGCTCCTCGATCGTCTCCTCGAGCATCGACGCGCTTACTCGAAGGTGATGACGACGGCGCCGGTCTTGTCCGAGTGCCGGCCGACGAGTTTGGAGAGCCTCGTCGGGATCGACATGATCATCGCCAGCACGCCGTACTTCTTGGTGATCGCGGCTCTCACGGCGTCATACTCCGCCCCGGTCACATACTTGGCGGTCGCCGTGACCTCGACGGCTCCATCGGCGACATTGCCGCGGGCGCTGCACGGGCGGAGTGTCACCTGCGGGTTGTTGCGGATGCGCTTGACCTTGCCGGAATCGAGATCGGTGATGAAGCCGGCGGTGCCGTCTGCAAGCGGCGTGATCCACACCGGTGAGGAAACCCGCTCGCCGCTCTTGCGGAACGTTGTGATCGACACGTACTTTTCGTCGCTGATCCCCATCGTCTCAGGCTAGCCGTGCAGCCGAATCAGTGGAATCAGCCGAATCAGCCAAATCGGGCGGCTGAACACAGGCGAGATGCACGGCTCGCGTGATCATCCAGCTACAGGACCGAGGCCGCGTCGTCGTAGTGGACGAGGCCGAGTCGGCCGCCGAGGCCGTGGGGTGGATCGTATGAGCGGTACCCGAGCAGGTATTGGATCCGTTCCGGCATCAGGCGCGCAGCCTCGAGAGACACCGTGAGCTGGTGGTTTTCCTCCGCGCGGAGCCAGCCGCAGCAGAACCCCGCGTGGAGTCCGAGGCGCCACTGGTCATCGGTGGTATTAGCACCACCCCCATGGATGACCTTGCCGTTGTACAGCAGCGCCGAGCCCGCTGGCATCGTCGCCCGACACGTCGAGTCCGCCGGGACGTCGGGGAGCACGCCCTTCCAGTGGTTGGAACCAGGCGCGATGACGGTGGCTCCGTTGGCCTCGGTGAAATCGGTGAGGGCGAAGATGGCGGTGACGGTGATCTCGCTGTCACGGGTGGCGTGCGGCCAGTTGAGCTCGTCTCTGTGCAGGATCTGCGGTGTCTCGCCAGGACCGATGCAGATCAACTGGGCGGTGTTCAGCCAATAGTCGCCCGCACCGAGGTAGCGGTCGCCCATGGCTGTGTACCGCTCGTCGACCAACAGTTCGCGCCATGCCGGCGAGTGGGCGGCGAGCCCGGTCACCCGTTTCGTGTGGGCGCCGTGGAACTCGGTCCAGAAGCCCTCTTTGGTGCTCCCGGTTCGGTGTCGTTCGATCAGCGGTGCGAACTCGTTGGCGAGCTGCTCGAGTAGGTCAGGCGCGATGAAATGCTCGACGATGAGCCCGCCGTCGTTGTCGAAGGCAGCCCAGACGTCGTCCCAGTCGATGTCGGAGCGGGCGTCGAATCGTTGTAGATCAGGCATCGAGTGAAATGTACCCGAGGTGGCCGTTGGCGGCGCCACGGGCCAGCACCGACGCGGGCACGGAGGCTCGCAGCATGCGTGCGATTGATGGTGCCTGCGTGTCGTTTCGGTGCCGTCGTGATCTCCTACGCTCGTGTTCCGTGACGAACGTTCATCGCCTGTCCCGCACTGACGCCCGGCAGATCGCCGTTCGGGCGCAGTTGCTCGACGCACGGCGACCGACCGACTTCTTGGATGTCCTGCGTCACCTCACGATGCTGCAGGTCGACCCGACGAGCGCCGTCGCGCCGAGTGCCGACCTCGTGATGTGGAGCCGCCTCGGGTCGTCGTATTCCCCGAAGGACCTGCAGGCAGCGCTGGATGATCGAACGGTTGTCGAGTATCGGGCGATGCTGCGGCCTTGCGAGGACATGGCCCTGTACCGTGCCGAGATGGCGCAGTGGCCCGGCACGGGCGACGTGCGCGGGTACAAGCAGGCCCAGGCCGCCTGGGTCGAATCGAACGACTCGTGCCGCCGCGACATTCTCGACCGGCTTCGGGCCTCGGGGCCGCTGACCTCCCGAGAGATACCGGATACGTGTGCCAGGCCATGGGCGTCCACCGGGTGGAACAACAACAGGAACGTGACGATGCTCCTGGATTTCATGGCGCAGCGCGGCGAGGTGGCGGTCGCCGGTCGTAAGGGGAGGGACCGATTGTGGGACCTCGCCGACAACGTCTACCTCGCGGCACCGGCGGCGCGACCAGCGGAGGCCGTGCCTGACGGGGTCGAGGAGGCAGAGACGATCCGCAACGACAAGCGGCTTCGCGCCCTCGGCATCGCCCGCGCTCGCGGACCGGAGTGCCCTGTCGAGCCGGCTGATGTCGGTGAAGTCGGTGAAGCCGCTGTCGTCGACGGCGTCCGCGGGGAGTGGCGGGTCGACCCGGATCAATTGGACCAGCCGTTCTCCGGTCGCGCAGCGTTGCTGTCGCCGTTCGATCGGCTACTACACGAACGCATGCGCATGCTCGAGATCTTCGAGTTCGACTACGCACTCGAAATGTACAAACCAGTCGTGAAGCGTCGATGGGGCTACTACGCGCTGCCGATCCTCTACGGCGACCGACTGATCGGCAAGCTCGACTCGACCGCCGACCGCGATGCCGGGATGTTGCGGGTCGACGCAGTTCATCACGACGTACCGTTCACTGCAGCGATGGCGGCGGCCGTGGATGTCGAGATCTCCGACCTCGGCCGTTGGCTACAGCTCGACGTCGTGCGTGCGCGCTGAATCGGTCCGGCGGCGCTGAACGAGGCACGACATCGCGGTATGAGCGATATGCGGTACCCGGTACCGGGCGACGGCGTGGCAACGTCATGTCTGGCCCGCCGGTCAACAGGGACCGTCCATCGACACGCGCAGGTGCGCTCGACCGTTGGAGCCCAATGGTGAGATCCTTGGAGACTCGCCGCCGTCGATGCCGTACTGCCCAAGCCGCCGGCTGATCCAGAGGAGCACCATCATGACCAACACCATCATGACCAACACCACGACGACCGATCGCCAGACCGACGACGGGTCGACGGATCCGGAGTGGGTACGGATCGACGCCGCCATCGATGCGCTGCTCGCAAAGCATGATCCGGCGACGACCGACAACATCGTGTTCCGCGGAGCGCGGTACGACCACGGCCTGGCGTGGGTGCACTTCGCAGAGGGCTTCGGTGGTCTCGGTATACGTCCCGATCTGAACCGTCATGTCGAACGACGCTTGCGTGCAGCAGGTTCCGAGCCGCTGAGCGCCTCGATGTTCTTCCTCGCCCTCGCCGGCCCAACGATCGCAACGTGGGGGAGCGACGAGCAGAAGCACCGTTTCTTGCGCCCGATGTTCACGGGTGAGGAACGTTGGTGTCAGCTGTTCTCCGAGCCCGGCGCCGGATCCGATTTCGCCGGGCTGGCTTGTAAGGCGGTGCGTGACGGCGACGAGTGGTTGGTCAACGGTCAGAAGGTGTGGAACACCCTCGCCCACCTGGGCGATTGGGGAATGCTCGTCACGCGTACCGATCCGCAGGCACCCAAGCACAAGGGCATGACCTACTTCGCCGTCGACATGCATTCTCCGGGTGTCGATGTCCGTCCATTGCGCCAGATCACCGGTGAAGCAGAGTTCAACGAGGTCTACCTCACCGATGTGCACATCCCCGATGACAACCGCATCGGTGCCGTCGGCGAAGGATGGCGCGTCGCCCTGACGACGCTGATGAACGAGCGGGTCTCGATTGCCTCAGGGGAAGGCAGCCGTCCAATTCGTGGTGGTTCGGCCAACGATGCCGTCAAGGTGTGGAGCGGTCTGGACGAATCGAGGCGCTCACCGGCGCTGCGCGATCAGTTGATGAAGTTGTGGTGCCGTGGCGAGGCCGGAAGGCTCAGCCTGCAGCGCACGGCGGCTGCTGCGAAGATCGGCAATCCGGGGCCCGGTGGGTCGATCTCCAAATTGGCGATGGCCGAGCTCAACAAAGACGTGTACGACTTTTGTGTCACCCTCCAGGGAGCGGACGGACAGATCGGATTCGACTACGCCTTCCGTCGCCCGGAGAACATCGAATCGACAGGTGTCAGCCACGGATGGGGCCACGCATTCCTGCGGGTCAGGGCGAACTCGATCGAAGGAGGGACCTCCGAGATCATGCGCAACATACTTGGCGAGCAGGTTCTCGGCCTGCCAGGCGAGCCGCGGGTCGACAAGGACCGTCCATGGATCGAGGTTCCACGTAGCTGATGTCCGCCGAGACATATGCGTGGTGTGTTCGAGCTGGGACCTGCCGTTCTCCGTAATCATGGACAGCCCTTAGGCTCGTGTCGTGCTCCGATTCAGCCAGGCAATCCGTGCATATCCGGAGCTGGCGGCGGTCGTGGTTGCCGGCGTCTTCGGCCTCACACTGGCCCGTCCGTTCCGTTGGATGGTTGCCCACCATGGCATCAACGGTTTGCTCGTCGTGCTGGTGTTCGCCACGGCGGTCACGATCACCATCGCTGATCTGCGAAGCGTGGCTGCTGTCCGGTTCCGTCTGGTGATCAGCTTGCTCGTCGGGGCAACGGTCCTGCCTGCGCTGTCGTGCGGGATCGCCCACATCGTCGCAACAGGACCCCTACGACTCGGTGTGCTGACAATCGGGTTGGCGCCGTGCGAGATCGCCTCGGTGGCGACGACGGCGATGGCAGGTGGGCAGGCCGCTTCGTCGGCGGTCATGCTCATCGGGTCGACACTGCTCAGCGTTGCGCTCGCCGGCCCACTGCTGGCGATCGAAGCCGGACACTCCTCGGTCAGCGCCACCAGCCTGATCGTCAACCTGACGCTGATCGTCGTCGTTCCGCTCGTCGTCGGCATCGCCATCGGCGCTCGTACGACGATCGGGGTCGAGCATCGCGCAGCTGCCTCCAACACCGCCACGGTCGCCGTTGCCGCGCTCGTCGCACTGATCGCCAGCCAGATCCATCTCTCGGTCTCGTACCTCGGTGTCTTGGCGGCGACCCTCGCCTTTCTCGCCGCGAGCGCAACCGTTGGTTGGTTGCTGTCGATGCGAACGAGCCCGGCAATCGGCATTTCGATGCTGCTGACAACTTCGATGCGCGACTTCGCCATTGCCGCCGGCATCGCCACTGCAGCGTTCGGTGCGCCAGCGGCAGCGCCACTCGGAATCTACGGCATCGTCGTTCTGATCTGGGGAACGACGATCGCCGGGCTGCTCCGCCGACGGATGACCCGGAGACCGGCGACAGCATGACACCCGGCATCGTTCGTCCGCCCGACGGGTGTCGCCAGCCGGTACCCGACTACCAAAGGAACTGTGATGGAATCGCTCCGAACACCTGACGAATGCTTTGCCGACCTGCCGGGCTTCGGCTTCGAGCCGCACTACGCATCGATCGACGACCTCGACGGCGGCACGATACGCGTCCACTATCTCGACGAGGGTCCCGCCGATGCGGCGCCCGTGTTGTTGATGCACGGCGAACCATCGTGGTCGTATCTCTACCGCACGATGATCCCGATCCTCGTATCCGCAGGGCACCGTGTCGTTGCACCGGATCTCGTCGGCTTCGGACGGAGCGACAAGCCGGCTGCGCAGAGCGACTACTCCTATGGGCGTCACGTCGACTGGATGGGTCAACTCGTGTTCGGGGCGCTCGATCTGCACGGCGTGACGTTCTTCGGGCAGGATTGGGGCGGTCTTATCGGGCTGCGACTCGTCGCTGCAGAACCCGATCGATTTACACGTGTCGTGGTCGCCAACACCGGCCTGCCGACCGGCAGAGGCGCGCCGAGCAAAGCGTTCCTCGCGTGGCAGCGATTCTCACAGACCGCCGAGCAGTTCCCGGTCGGCCAGATCATCAACGGTGGGACGACGACAGAACTTGGTGCCGACATCATCGCCGCGTATGACGCACCGTTCCCGGACGATCGGTACACGGCAGGCGCACGTATCTTCCCGACGCTCGTGCCGACGAGCACGGATGATCCGGCATCGGCAGACAACGAGGCTGCATGGACCGTGCTCGAGCAGTTCGCCAAGCCGTTCCTGTGTGCTTTCAGCGACAGCGATCCAATCACTGCCGGAGGTGACAGACCGTTCCTCGTCAAGGTGCCCGGCGCTGTCGGTCAGTCGCACGTCACGATTGCTGGAGCCGGACACTTCCTCCAGGAAGATCGCGGGCCGGAGCTGGCGAGGGTGATCAACGACTTCATCGTCGGCACCGCATGAACGGGACGGACACCACCCTTGCGGCGGGAAGCTGCAGCGTCGCACTGGTTGCGGCCGCGCAAGACGAACTGCAGAAAAACGACGATGGTGGGCCGACGACGACGAGATAGCGAATGAATCCGAGCATATGAATTGCAGCTCCGTTCAATCGGCAGAAGATCCATTGCCACAGACGTCCCGAACGAAGCCTCTGCATGTCGTGCCGGCCGATTGCCGACGCTGATACCGCGCTGTACCAAACGGTTCAGGCAAAGCCGCAGAGGCGGTCGCCGGAGTCGCCGATGAGGAACGTCGTCGACGCCCCGTACCGACGAGTCCACGTACGGCCCCGTCGTCCTTTCGGGCAGCACCGCGGTGTCGCCTACAATGCAGCGATGTCCGGGACCGTGGCGAGATGACCGATCATTCCGATCCGAACGACGTCTCTTCGACATTGATGTCGCCACTCAAACCGCATGTGATCGTGCTCTTCGGGGCGAGCGGTGATCTTGCGAGGCGCAAACTACTCCCAGGTCTGCTCCACCTGTCGCAGGCCGGCCTGCTTCCCGACTGTCGCATCATCGGAACGTCTCTCGACAATCTCGACGACGAGCAGTTCCGCAACTTCGCCCGCAAGGCCAGCGAGGAATTCTCCTCGGCACATCACGTCTCTGACCGTGTATGGGAGCAGTTCGGCCCGAGACTGCGATTCGTTCCACAGGACGACGGTCCGGCGGCGTTGAAGCTGGCCGTCACCGCAGCGGAGCGCGAACTCGGCGGCGAACCGCGTCGGCTGCACTATCTGAGTGTTCCGCCGAATGCCGCACGGGCGGTGGTCAAGACGCTCGGCGAGGCAGACCTCGTGGACCGATCGCGCATCATCATGGAAAAGCCGTTCGGCACCGACCTTGCCAGCGCTCGCAAACTCAACGCCTATCTCCACGAGACGTTCGCCGAGGAGCAGATCTTCCGCATCGACCACTTCCTCGGCAAAGAAGCTGCGCAGAACATCCTCGCCTTTCGTTTTGCCAACGGCCTGTTCGAGCCGATCTGGAATCGCAACCACATCCAACACGTGCAGATCGACGTGCCGGAGGTCCTGTCGCTCGAACAGCGCGTCGGGTTCTACGAGCAGACGGGTGCCTACCGTGACATGGTCGTGACGCACCTCTTCCAGGTGCTCGCCTTCATGGCGATGGAGCCGCCGACGGCGTTGGAGCCGAGGGCGATCAGCGAAGAGAAGAACAAGGTTTTCCGTTCGATGCGAATGATCGAACCGAGTCACGTGGTCCGCGGCCAGTACCTCGGCTACCGCGACGAACCCGGCGTCGCCGCCGACTCCGACACGGAGACGTTCATCGCCCTCAAGGCGGAGATCGACAACTGGAGATGGGCCGGTGTGCCCTTTTTCCTGCGGACCGGGAAGCGCATGGCAGAGGGTGCCCGCATCATCTCGATCGCCTTCCATGAGCCACCGAAGAGCATGTTCCCGCCGAACTCCGGCGTCGGCCAGCACGGGCCTGACCACTTGACATTCGACCTCGCAGATGCCTCGAAGTTGTCGCTTTCCTTCTACGGCAAACGGCCGGGTCCTGGCATGAAGCTCGACAAACTCAGCCTGCAGTTCGCGCTGCACGAGACCGGCAGGCAGACCGACGTGCTCGAGGCCTATGAGCGACTCATCCATGATGCGATGAGCGGCGACCACACCCTGTTCACGACCTCGGAAGGCATCGAGCGCCTGTGGGAATTGTCGACCAGCCTGATCGATTCGCCGTCACCCGTGCGTTCGTACGCGCCAGGCTCGTGGGGACCGAACGCCATCCATCAGTTGATCGCCCCACATGCATGGCGGCTGCCGTTCGAGCGTGGTTGGCGCAGCAAGGAATAGACGAACGAGCTCGACACCGTCACCCAGGGACCGAGATCACGGTTGGGGGCGTGACCGCCGGACGGTGACATCAGGAGAGGAAATCGACGATCGCCCTGGCGAAATCCGGGTTGGCGACGGCGCTCAGATGGTCACCGGCGACCGTCATCAGCGTGGCGCCCTGTATTGCCCCAACGAGCACGTCTGGCCTCTGCGCCAGTTGATCCTCGTCGCCGACGATGAGCAGTGTCGGAGCGGTGATCTGATCGAGGGCGATCGGCGAAGTATTGCGGGCCTCTGACTGCGCGGCGAGGGCGAATCGGTCGGCACCCTGGCGGTCGGCGAACTTACGAAACTGCCGCACGACTGGATCGGCGATCGAGGCAGGGTCGTCGGCGCGCAAGCCAACGGCGAGGGCATCGGTGTCGAGGTGACGTCGTTCGACTCTGCCCAGTTCGGCAACACCGGCACCGACCCCGCCGACGACGAGTCGTTGGATACGGGTGTCGAAACTGGCGGCGATGAGGGCGACGATCGCACCCATCGAGTACCCGACGAGATCGATATCGGGCCGGTCGAGGATGTCGAACAGCGAGACGAGATCGCGGGCCATCCGTTGCTCGCCGTACGAAGCCGCATCGTGCGGTTTGTCGGAGAATCCGTGACCTCTGGCATCGACTGCGACGACCTGACGACCGGCATCGACCAGCGCGCCGACGACACCAGGAGCGACCCAGTTCGACTGCGCACTGGCGGCGAAGCCGTGGTGCAGGACGACCGGCACCTCGTCCGATTCCCGACCCCAACTGAAGTAGGCGATCTCGATTCCATCGCTCGCCGTGAACTGCCTTGCCGGGGCGTGAGACATGAACGAACCGTACTCCTGGCGCTCGGCCGGACGTGCGATCGGCGTCAGCAGGTCCCGCTCGATCCGAGCTGACCGGCACGTATTCATCACCCGCGAACCAACTCCACAGTGAAGGCGTATTTGCGACCATGAACGATGTGACGATGTTGGAGAAGACGATGAATTCGACCACATCAGGATCCGCGATGCCGACGGCCCGCCAGTTGGAGATCGACGAGCGAGTGTTCGTCGACGGTGTCGTCGAGCACGGCGACGAGCGTGGGCGGACGCTCGGGTTCGCCACCTTGAACCTCGGCATCAACCACGACGATCTGACGACGCCCGATGGCGTGTTTGCCGGATATGTCCGTCTTGCGGACGGCTCGATCCACCGCACGGCGATCTCCGTCGGCCGACGGGCGACGTTCTACGAGGAGCGAGGACTGCGGCTCCTCGAGGCACACGTCCTCGACTTCAGCGGTGACATCTACGACCAGCACATCACCGTCGAGATCGTCGCCGCATTGCGTGACCAGGTGCGCTTCGACGGCGTCGAAGCGCTCGTCGCCCAGTTGCGCCGCGATGTCGTGCGCTGCGCCGAGGTGCTCTCGGCGATCCGCCCGAGTGTCCGCCTGACGAAACCCGCCTGACTACTCCACTGGGGGAGCCCCGGTCGGTCGATGCAACTCGGTGGCATCGCCGATTCGGTGTGCGTCTGCTCTGGCTGCGTCCATCTTCGACGTCGTCAGTTGGGGGATCGCATAGATGCTGAGCAACGCACCGATGACGGCGGCGGCGATCCATGGAGACCGGAGCGCGGTCTCGCGTCCCTTCCACGGCTCGACGACGGTCACGATCACTCCGCCGATCGCTGTGCCGACCGGCATCATGCCCCACGCGAAGAAGCGGTAGACGCTGTTGACCCGTCCGAGCAGATGATCCGGGATGATCGATTGGCGCAACGAGACCGTGATCACATTCCAGATCATGGCGACCATCGTCGCCACCGAGAAAACCACGAAGACCATCGGCCACCCCGAGGACATACCGATGATCGCCGGAAGGATCGCCCCGCTGACGAGCGTCAGCCACAGGGACGGCCCGCTTCCGAGGCGTCTGCTGATGCGCGGCGCAGCGGTCGCACCGATGACGCCACCGACCGCACCGCCCATCGTCAGCGCCGCAAATTCGATCGGTGTCGTCTTCAGCACCTCCTGAGCGAAGAGCACGAGCGTGCTGATCTGCATTGCGCCGACGCCATTCATCACACCGAGGATGATCGCCATCGGCCGTAGCAACGGATGGCCCCACAGCCAGCGGACGCCTTCCTTGAGCTCAGCCTTCCAGGACGCCTCGGCCGCCCGACCTGTCAGCGTCAAGGTAGTGGTGGCCCCGCTGGCACGAATCGGACGTGGCTTGGCACGGAACTCACCGGCGATGACGAAGACGAGGCCGGCTGCGAAGAAGAACGAGACGGCATCGACGGCAAACGGTAGGAAGAAGGACACGGCGATCATCAGGCTGCCGAGTGGTGGTCCGATAAAGGTGTTGGCGACCATCTCGGCAGAGATCATCCGTCCGTTCGCCCGTTCGAGATTGGATGTGTCGACGATCGACGGGACGATCGTCTGTGCCGAATTGTCGCGCAGTACTTCGGCGAAGCCGAGCAGCAAGCTGGCGAACAGCAGCACGCAGTACAGACCGGCTCGCGTGCCGACGACGCCGGCGATTGCCGACGGCTTCGGGAGTTGGCTGCCGAGCCCGAGCACGGCGACAGCGACGACGATGGTGATGCATCCTCGGATCACGTCCATCAGCACGATGACCTGACGGCGATCGACACGATCGGTGATGACCCCGGCCGGCAGGGTGAAAACGAGCCAGGGCAGTCGTTGGGCGACGGCGACGAGTGCGATCAGCAGCGGATTGCGGGTGACCGCCGATGCAAGCCATGGATACCCGATCTGATCGACGCCGTCGCCGAGACTGGAGATGACGGTCGCGCTGAACACCCGGCGATAGTTTTTGCCGAGCGGCGCCGCCTTGGCGGCGGTGGGCGTCACGACAGTGATTTCGGTGCCGGCAGCACGGGCAGGTACGTGGGGTACACGGCATAGACGAAACCGAAAACGGTGTCGCCGCTGCGTGGGCCGTTGACGAACTCCACGGCGAGCGCATCCAGGCGTCTGGCGAAATCGGCAGCTTTGTCAGCAGGGATGCGGGCATGGCGGAGACCGCTGGTCATCTGGCTGAAGTCTGCTCCGGCGATACGGTCGGATTCCGACAGTGCGGTCGCCAGGAAATGATCAGGATGCGCTCCCTCGGTCATCGGGCCGGCGGGCTGGCGGAAGACGATCGTCCGCGCCGTCCGGCCCCAGAATTTCTCGGTCATCGCCCTGACCTGGCGAGTTCGGACGACCCGCACGAATCCGGCTCGCTCGAGCACCTTGAGATGATGATCGACGGTGCCCTTCGGTCTGCCGAGCGTCGCCGCCAGTTCGGTCGTCGACGCCGCCCGTTCCGTCACCAGGTCGATGATCGTGCGGCGCGTCGGATCGCCGAGCGCCTTGAAGTGTTCCGTGGTGGTCGCATGGACGACGTCGTCGAGGTCGTAGTCCCATCCATTGTCCTGTATATTCGGAATGTCCGGCATTACTCGTACATTACCCGGGACGCTGCCCCTCAGCGCAAGCAACTTCCGGAGCGGTGTTTTCGTTCGTCCGGCGACTCGTGCCAAATTCCAGCGGATTCGGGCGAGCGCCGGGACATGATGGAGGTATGGGAACGCTCAAAGACCGACTGCAGCAGGATCTCACCGTGGCGATGAAGGCCCGTGACGAGCTCACCGTTTCGACGTTGCGGATGGTGCGCGCAGCAATCATGAATGCCGAGGTCGCCGGTCAGCGGGCCGTCGCGCTGACCGACGAGCAGGAGCTCGCCGTGTTGCGCAGCGAAGCCAAGAAGCGGGCCGAGAGCGCGGAGATCTATGCGCAGGCGGGGCGCGACGAGGCAGCTGCGAAGGAACGGGCCGAACAGGCGGTCATCGAGCAGTATCTGCCGGCAGCTGTCGACGTCGGCGACCTCGCCGGCATCATCGACGAGGAGGTCATCGCCGCTGCCGCTGCCGGTCAGACGGGACAGAAGGCGATGGGCGCTGTCATCAAGGCGGTGCGCGGCCGTGCCCCTGGAGCCGATGGATCGACGGTTGCTGCACTGGTGAAAGCGGCGCTCGTCACCGCCTGACGAGCTTCAGCCCGGCAGTACTTCCAGGAGATCGACGACGAAGACGAGCGTCTCGCCGCCCTTGATCGCCCCGCCGGCACCGCGGCTGCCGTAGCCCAGGTGGGCGGGAATCGTCAGTGTTCGACGGCCTCCGACCTTCATGCCGGCGACGCCCTGGTCCCAGCCCTGAATCACATGACCTGCACCGAGCGGGAAGTCGAACGGATCGTTGCGGTCCCAACTGGCATCGAATTGCTGGCCTGAACTCCAGGCGACGCCACAGTAGTGCACGACAACGGTGCTGCCGACGGTGGCTTCGGTTCCATCGCCGACGACGTCGTCCTCGATCAGCAGATCGGTGGGCGGGTCACCGGCGGGAATCGTGATGGTTGGCTTGCTACGCATCGCCGAGACGCTATCGGGGCTACAGGTGGAGTGCCTTCGTCGGCGCGCCGAGCGACGCCAAGTCGTTCCAATCGACGCCCGGGACGTCGACGTACAATTCGAGTTCGTTGCCGTCAGGATCGAAGAGGTACAGGCTGTGGGTGACCGTATGGTCACTGGCGCCCGCCAGTTGCACCCCGGCAGCCCGGATGTGGGCGAGCACTGCACGCAGCTCGTCGTCGGTATCGCCGACCTTGAGACCGAAGTGGTACATGCCGACGCGGCGACCAGACGGGATCGGCTTGGCGTCGCGTCCGACCTGGATCAGCAGCAGTTCGTGATGGGTGCGGCCGGACGAGAACATCGCCACCGGCATCCCGCTCTCGCCTCCGAGCACCATGTTGAAGCCGATGACGTCGCGATAGAAGGCGACGGACTTGTCGATGTCGCTGACATAGAGAACGATGTGACCGAGTTCCTTGACGCTCACGGTGCTGCCTTCCTGTGCCGGGGGACAACGATCCGGCGTACTTGAGAGTTCAACTACTGATCAAGCTACATGAACGATCAATCATTTCCTCGAATACAATTGCGGCAATGGCGACGGCGCGGTGGCTTACAGAAGACGAGCAGCAGACGTGGCGGGCATTCGTCAGGATGACCCACACAGTGATGGGATCGCTCGATCGGCAGCTACAACGCGACGCCGGCCTCCCGCATGGCTACTACGTCCTCCTCGTGAAACTCTCCGAGGCACCGGACCGCTCGATCAGGATGACAGAACTGGCGGAGACGTTGAGTTGGTCGCAGAGCCGCATGTCCCACGCCGTGGACCGTCTGGTCAAGGACGGCCACGTTGTCCGCATGCCGTGCCCGACCGATCGCCGCGGCAGTTTTGCCATCTTGACCGACGCCGGCTTCGACACGCTGCAGCGCGCCGCGCCCGGACATGTCGATGAGGTCCGCAGAACGATGTTCGACAATCTCACCCCGACCGAGCAGCGCCAGCTCCGGAGAATCGCCGAACGGATCGCCGGGGCCGCTGAACGTTGAACGTCGGCAGCCGACCACCTCGGCCGACCACCTCAAGCGACCGCCTCAGCCGACCACGACGCTGTCGGTCGCCGCACGTCCAAAGGTTTCCGGCGCGTACATCTCCTCGGCCCGTGTCGGCGGCACGACGTACGTTCCCGGCGTCGTGGCCACGGCAACGTACGAGTAGTCGTAGGCCCCGGCCGGGAGAACGTTCGAAAAGGCTTCGGCGCGATCGTCACGCATGTTCTGATGGTCGAACCAGGTCAGGTGCCACGGTTCGAAGTCAGAGGGGACCGTCGACGGCTGACCGTCTCCGGGTTGGGAACCGTTCCCGTTCTGGGTGTGATCAGCGGCTGGCACCGATGGCGTCGTGGCCAGCGACGGGTTGAGGATCTCCAACCCCGCCGGCAGCGGATCGATCAGCGCCACGTGGGTTCGCTGATTTTCAGCGACCATCGTCAGACGGACCCGAACCCGAGCACCCGCCTTCACGTGCCACGTTCCGTCGGCATCGCGCCTGACGTCGCCGGGATCGTCCACCGCCTCGTAGCTCCGGGCGACGACGAAGCCGCGGTCGAGTGCCAGCAGATGCAGATCGGTCGGTGCCGTCTGCAGGCCGATCCGGTAATACAGCCGTCCGGCCCCTTGCTTGGCGATGGTGATGGCAGCATCGCCGCCCTGCATCAGGTCGGCAGTGGGAATGCTCAGCCGCACCTGGTCGGTCGAACGGCCGGTGAACGGCTGTTCCCCGGCCAGGCGATCACCGAGCCACACGTCGGCGACGAAGTTCGGTAGTGCCGCCTCGTAGGTGTCGAAGTACCGCTTCATCGCCAGCAGGATGAACGAGTTCTCCTGCACGTTGTCCCATCGTCCCTGGGTCTGCGCGGCGAGCAGCCCGGCGACCACTTTCGGGATCAGGTCACTCTTCGGTCGCACGCGGATCAGCGCATCGAGCAGCAGGCCGTCGGTGCGGCGATCCGACTGAAGCGTCAGGTAGGCGCCGTCATCGGCATTGGTCGTGAAAGTGATTGCCCCGGCGGTGTCGACGGCGAGATTCTGGATGATCGTCTCGATCGCTGCGCTCGTCGACGTACTGTCGATCACCGGCCACAGCCAGGCGATGGCGTCGAGCGGCAGACTCTTACCGCGTTGATCGAAAAGGCGCTTCGCCTTTGCCGAATCGCGGGATCCTGCAAGCATGCGGACGTTCAACGCATAGGCGCTGATGCTGTCACGTTGTGCCTGACCGTACTCGGACGGGATGTGCTGCTCGATCTCGCCGAGGAAGCCGAGACCGCGACCGAGGACGCCCTGGGGAACCGCGAAGCCGGCGGCCTTGGCAACGGTGAGGGCGTGGACGACCTCGATCGAATCAAACGGATCGGATCGATCGCCCCGCTGCCAATAGGCAAACCCTCCGTCGTCGTTCTGCAGCGCTGCCAGGCTGGCGACGTCGTCGTTGATCGTCGCCGTCATCTCGTTCGGCGTCGGCATCCCAGGAGCATCGAATGCCTTGAGCACCTCCTTGAGCGAGGTGATCGCCAGGATCCTCGATGCCATCGCATCAGCACTCTCGTACGGGTAGCGGACGAGGTAGAGCACGGCATCAGTCAACGCTTGCAGCGATGTCGACGAGGTCGTGATGTCGAGCCCACCGAACTGCGAGAAGACACCGGTCGGGGCCGTGACCGGCTGGACGGTTGCTCCGTCGTCGACGACGCCGTAAGTCGCGAAGGTCTCCGACGTCGCCGGTGTGTAGACCGGCAGTTCGACCGTCGCTGCGTCCGATGCCTCGCCGCTGACAGCGGCGACACGGAACTTCGCCGTTCCGGCCTGGGCAGCCGAGACGGCGAAGCGCACTTCGATCCGAGCGTTTGCCGGGACGACGACGTGCTGTCCAGCGCTGCCGGTCACTGTGAGGTTGTCGGTCTGGAGGACGAGATCGACGGGCATCGCCGTGTCGGTCTGGTTCTGCACGACGACAGGCAGTTGTGCGGTATCGCCGAAATTCAGAAACCTCGGCGCGGACGGCCTGACGATCAACGCCAGACGAGCGGTGATATTCGACTCGGTCGAACCGAATCGATCGGCCCCTGCGACCGCAACGACCATCACCCGATATCGCGTCAAGCTGTCAGGGAGAGGCACATCGATGGTCGCCTTTCCGGATGCGTCCGTGACGACCGAGGGATCGAAGACGGCGAGCGCACCGAAGTTCGTGCGCACGGCAACCGGCGCCCGGTTCGTCTGTGCGGATGTCGCAGCGGCTGCAGGCATTGCCGACTTGCTGTCACCGGATTCAGCGCCGCCCGACGCTGTCGTCGTCGCCGATGCAGCGGCTGTTCCCGCAGTCGTTCCGGCGGTCTGCTCTCCGGTTGCCTGGGAGGCCACCGCCAACGGGTCGGTCAGGACGATCGATTGTCGCCCGTACTGCGACGACAGATACGACGGTAGCTGCCCGTAGAACGTTGCCAGCGGGTCGCCGAGCCGATAGTCGCTCAGTGCCAGCACCGCCTCGTCGACGACGACGACGGCGAACTGGCTGCCGTTCACCGGCGCTCCATTCGCATCGACGACGGTGACATCGACCTGTGTCGTGCTACCGGGTGCGACGGTCGACGACTTCGGCGTCGCCGTGACCGTCAGCGCCCGGGACTTCGTCGAGATCGCCAGCCTCAGGCTGCCGGTCGCGAATGCCGGCCTCGGGGGCGTATTCGGTAGCGCGGTTCCATCGTCGGCGGTGCGCTCTGTCGAGCCGACGACCTCGATCGACACGTCGACGTTCGGGATCTCCTGCTCGGTGATCGGAACGGGGACGATCGCCGAGCCGTCGGCGACGTCGAAACGGGTCGTCGAGACAATGCCCCCGCGGGTCAGTGTCAGCATGCCGGTTCCGTCGGCGAACGGCGACTGGACAAAGATCTGGGCGGCGTCTCCCGGCTGATATTCGGCCTTGTCCGGGACGACGGTCAGGTCCTGTCGAGCGACGTTGCGAGCGGGAACGCTGTCTGCTCCCGTGACCCACCGGGTCAGTTGGGTTCTGCTCGATCGACCCTGGTAGTCGGCGACGTTTGCCTTGATCGTGTACGTACCCCCGGCCGAGGGGGTGAACGAACATGTCACGCCGGTGGCTGTGGAGACGACATCGCAGTGCTGCACGTCCACGTCCGTGTCGACCCAGTGACCGTGTTGGAAGACACTCTCGGTCCGGCTCGCGGTCACCTGGATCGTGCGCCCCGGAACGGCCGTGCCATCGATATCCGTGACGACGGCATCGATGGTCAGCGGCTCGCCGCGCTTGACGAAGGTGCGGTCGCTCCGCAGGCCCACGTAGAAACTGGCCGGGTGCACGAGGACCGTCGTGTTGCCGGCGATCGCCTGACGGTTGACGTCGGTGACGGTCGCCTCGGCGGTGACGGTGACGGGCAGGCCGCTGAGCTTGTCGTCGAGTTTTCCGACGTCGACCTGCAGGTAGTTGCTACCGCCTGCGTCGGTGGTGCCGGAGAACGACGAGATCTTCGTCTGGTCCGATGGCCGGCCAGGAGGCTGGTCGCAACATGGCCCGCCACGAGATGGAATCGAGGCAGCGGCGTCCCCACGGTAGGCATCGTCGGCGTACCACCACGGCGTCCAGATCCCAAAGGTGTAGGAATCCCGGTTCGGCGGCGAATACCGAGCGGCGGCGGTGGTGACCTGCCAGGCGACAGGTGCCGAACCGAGTGGCCCCCCTGCGTAGTAGGTGGCATCAGCGGCGACGGTCAACGCCGTGCCCTGGACGAACGGTGCTGCACTGTCGGTGTGGGTGGCAACTTCGAAATCCGGACGGCGGAATTCCTGGATCTGGATACCGTGCTGGAACATCGGATCGGACAGGCCGTCGGCACCGCCGAGCTGCAGTTCCACCGAGGACGCGCCGAGGTTGGCGTCCGCTGGGACAGCGAAACCGAGGTTGAATCCGCCGATCGGATCGACGGACGCCTGCCCGGAGGCGATGACGTTTCCCTGACCGTCGTGGGCGCTGAAGCTGACCGACGTCGAACCGCTGAACAGTTGCAACTGCAGCTCGGGGTTGGCTGTCAGTCGCCTCACCCACCCCTTGATGTTGACGGTTTCTCCAGGGCGGTAGGTCTGACGGTCGTCGAACACATACCATCTGGCCTGGTCCTGCGAGGGCACCGCCTGCCAACCGCCGCCGTAGAAACCGTTCGGCAGTATGGCTGAATCGTCGCCTTTGGTTGCCACGAGGGCATCGACGGAATTGCCGTCGAGAGCGATCGTCGCCAGACCGTCGGCGTCGGTCGTGACCCCGTTCGCTGCACTGGCGTGCGGGGTGATCGAGACTCCGGCGAGCGGCGCGCCGGTCCCCAGATCCGAGGCCCACGCTCGCAATTGCGTTGTGTCGTTGAAGGCGTCGAGGCCGATGGACGTCGCCTGGACCCACGTGATTGCCGGCCGATTGCTCCAATAGTCGCTGCTGTTGCTGTCGTAGTGTTCGGTCGGCTCGACGACCACGACGACATGACCGCGTGCCCCACCGAGTTGCGGCGACACATCGACCGCCGTCTCGATCGCCCGGTCGTCGCCTGCGGCGACGGCGACGGTGGTGTCGAGCAGTAGCGGCCACTTCGGAAGTGGTGGCGTGATCTGCGGCCCCTGCATCGTGGCCGTGAGGTACGCCATGTACGCACCCCAGCCGGCGGGCGCCACCTTGAAGACACGAAGGTGGAAGTCGTGATGGTTCACCGTCACGACGGACAACGACGGGTGCGGTGCGAGCGGATCGAGGGTCGTCAACGGCTGGGCGAATTGCTGGAGTCGGGGTGCGGCGATACCGATGTCGACCGACCGGGTCTGGTCAGCGGCCAGCGCCTGTCCGTGGACGTCCTTCAGCCCGGCTGCGATCGTGATCTTGTACGTCGTGTGACCCTCGGTCGCCCCATGGATCGTGATCGTGTTCCCGTCTGCGCCGATCGACACGCCGGGAATCGGCGGATCGGTGCGGACACTGCCCGGATCGAAGGCGGCAACCTCCAGTTCGTTGTTGAAGGCGATGGCGATGTCCGTCGGTGGAGGACATGACGGCCCGTACGAGCACCTGACATCGGTGATGGCAAGCGGCGCGAAGGTGCGGCCGTCGTAGGTCGCGGCGCTGGTCGCCGTTGCTGAACCCTCTGCTGACGGCGTGCCGGGCCCGATCTGCACCGTGACCTTGCTGTCGGCAGGAAGCGGATCGATCGGACGGAAGGCGACCCACCTGCCCTCCGGCGCATCTGCGAGCATCCGCCGGGCAACATCGTCAGCCTGGATTTCGGCTGCGGTCGCCAGCCGTACCTGGTGCCGTTGTTCATCGGTCTTCAGCGTCGTCGTCGCCAGCACGGCCTGCTGATCGACCCGCTGATCGAACACGGCTGCGAAGACCGGCACCAACGGCAAGCTCGTCCCTGTCGGTTGGAATGAGCGGACCGTGACGGGTGGAGTCGAGAACTGGAAGCTGACGGCGTCAGCGAGCACGCCGCCTGTTGCCGATTTGGTTCCCGCAGCGACGGCAACGGTGTAGACGGTGGCCATCGGAAGACGATCGAACTGGGTCGATGTCGCATCGAAACGAAGTGTGCTGGTGCCGATCCATTGCCAACGCCCTGGGATTGCCGGCGCGATGGTGGCCGGTGCGTCGCCGGCAGCAAGTTGGCCAACGGTCGTGATCGGTGCCATCGGCTGATCGAAGGTGATGGTGACGAATGGGGCAATGGCGACCGGTCCGTCTGGCTGGTGGCGAAGGACATGCAGTGGTCCGGCGACAACGGTCGGCGGAGGGGTTTGGTCCACTGCCGGAAAGGCCCTGTCGACGGCTTTGCCGGCGACAGGTACTGGCTTCGAGGCGGTCGGCCAGTTGAACGGCTTCGCCAGGCTGGCGTCGGTGGCCCATTGCGGGAGCCGCGATTCGACCTGACCGACCGCTGCCTCGTCCAACGGGTCCCCGGCGACGATCGTTGTCGGCTGGGCTGTCGAGGTTGCGGCGTGTCCGGCGCTCAGCATCAGGCCGGTGAACGCCTCGCCGTTGCCGACAGCTCCAGCACCCGTCGCTGTGGTCGTTGTCGTGGCCGTGGTCCTCGTCGTGGCCGTCGTCGTGTTGTCGGTCGGCTTGGCCGCGGTCGTGTTGTCGGCCGTCGTCGTGTTGTCGGCCGGATGTGGCGCCGTACGGCTGACGCCGGAGGAGCAGGCCCCGGTGACGAGTAGCCCGACGAGCATCAGCGCCACGCTGGCCCGGACGGTCTGTGTCGATGACTGTCGTGTCCCCATCGTTGCTCCCCACACTCGTCGTAGCGTTCAGATCACTACGTAGGAGCTTCGACGCCGCCACCGGGGCATCGGTTCCCGATTGCTGAAGACGACCGAGCGGATGTCTCAGCGGTGACTGACCGCGCCGCCCAGGCCGCCCAGTCCGCTCGAGTCGGACCGTGTCACGGAATCTCGCAACCGCTGCGACTTGTCGTGACTCGGGTTCCGATCGAATCGCAACGCTTGGTGATCGGGCGTTGCGCCGGTCGGTCGAAGACCGGGCAATGATCTTCGACCGACTGAGGCGCCGTCGGACGCAGCCAACGGGAACGCATGGCTGCGCCGGTCACTGGAGGGCGAACCACCAGGTGGGTGTGAACGTCGAAGAGCCGTATCGGCTTGTCGACGAGTTCGTGCGTCGAGTCTGGTGACTCAGGCGCGTCGTGTGGACGTGCGCATCACGAGCACGAGTACGGCACCGGCAAGCAGGAATCCGATGGCGAAGACGAGCAGCATGTTGACGTTTCCGCCGGTCGCCGGCAGCTTGGTCGGCGCCACGGCGGTCGGCCCAGGTCCGCCGTTGTTCGACACCGGCAATCCGGCGACACCGACGACGGAGGCAACGCTGCTCGGCGTCGAATCGGCCGCCGTCGTGCTCGTGGTCGGTGCCGTCGTGGTGGTGGTCGGTGCCGTCGTGGTGGTGGTCGGTGCCATCGTGGTGGTGGTGGTCGGTGCCATCGTGGTGGTGGTCGGTGCCATCGTGGTGGTGGTCGGTGCCATCGTGGTGGTCGGTGCCATCGTGGTGGTCGGTGCCATCGTGGTGGTCGGTGCCATCGTGGTGGTGGTGGTCGTCGTGGCAGGGGGGCACGTGTGTGTCATGCCGGTCAGGACGATGGCGTCCTGGTCTGTCGGGTAGATGTCGACTTTGTAGCTCACCCCACATGGCGCGCCGTACGTCTTATGGAATTCCATGGAGAACGCATCCGATAACGACGTCCCATCGCCGAGGTAAACGACGACGTCGGCGGCGCCGGGGTAACCGCTCAGGTCGACGATGAGTGACGTTGACGTCACCGTCACCGTGTTCTGAATGGTGCTCGTCGGTGTCGCTGGGACGATCGCCGGTGCTGCCTGCGTGGCGGTACTGAGGGCGGTTGCGCCGAACACGGCTGCGGCGAGTGCTCCGGCAGCGGCCAGGGCTTTGATCTTGTTGTTCATGTCGTTCCCTTTGGTGTCACGAACGCACCGACGGCGCATTCTTGGCGGTCGGCACACCCCGACGATGAAGCTCGTGCTAGTGCCGGCTTTTGCCCACCGGACCATTCCCTAGTTGATCTTCACGCCGTTGGTACGCCCACCGACAGCGCAAAGATAACACGTCGAGTAGAAATCCGACGGGGTTTTTGGAGAAAATACCGCGTTCGGCACTATTGCACTGCAATCCGTGCGATTTCTCCGACGCACGGTGCTGACGTCGACGCACTCCGCATCAATTGCGAGCGCCTCGCCGATTGTCGGCGGGCGTGCCGGCAGGCGTGGTCAGCGGTCGACGAGGACGATGGCTTTGCGAACCGAATCGTCGAGGTGCGTACTACCGTCGCCGGAGGCGGAGACGAGGTCCGTACGCATGTCGATCTCCCAGAAGCGGTTGATGTGCGCGGCGACGAGTTTGGCGGTTTCGTCCGGCGTCTCGTACGACAGGTGGCGGGCGATCTGGTTGGCCATCTTCGCCAACGCATGCACGCGGTTCTGCGGATGCATGTCGGCGTCATCGGCCCCGGCACTGCTGGGTCGCAACGGCGAATCGGCGGCGAGGTACGGCGAATCGGCGGCGAGGTACGGCGATTCGGCGGCGAGGTCCGCGACGTCCGCGACGTCCGCGAGGTCGGCGACACTGTGCCCGGGCGACACCTGTACGGCGGTGACCTTGTACTCCGGGCAGTTCGTCGCCCAGTCCGACTCCTCGGTCGTGACGACGTTGGCACCGCTGATCGGGTAGTGGAACGTCGTGTAGACGACACCCTGGGGCACGCGGTCCGACACCAGCGCCGGCATCGTCGTCGCTCCGATGCGGCTGGCGAGCGTGATGGTGTCGCCGGTGGTGATGCCACGCTCCTCGGCGTCGGCTTGGTGGATCTCGAGTCGATCTGCGTCGTGCCACTGCACGTTCTCGGTACGACGGGTCTGCGCCCCGACGTTGTACTGGCTGAGGATGCGACCCGTCGTCAACAGCAGCGGGAACCGGCGATTCGAACGCTCTTCGGTCGGCACGTACGGTGTCTCCATGAAACGGCCGAGGCCACGGGCGAAGGTGCTCTCGTGCATGATCGGCGTGCCGAGCGGGTTGGCGTCGTTGCACGGCCATTGGACACTGCCGACCCTGTCGAGATGGTCGAAGGAGACACCCTGGAACGTCGGCGTGAGCGTGGCGATCTCGTCCATGATCTGCGCGCTGCTGTCGTACTTCATCGGGAATCCCAGCGCCGCCGACAGATCGGCGACGACCTCCCACTCCTGCTTACCGGTCTGCGACTTCATCACCGGGCGGACCCGGTTGATGCGGCGCTCGGCATTGGTGAACGTGCCGTCCTTCTCGAGAAACGATGTACCGGGCAGGAAGACGTGGGCGAGTTTGGCGGTCTCGTTGATGAACAGGTCTTGGACGATGACGACTTCCATCGCCTTCAGCGCAGCCAGTACGTGTGCAGTGTTCGGGTCCGACTGGGCGATGTCCTCGCCCTGCACGAACAGGCCCTTGAAATGACCATGGATTGCGGCATCGAACATGTTCGGGATCCGCAGACCGGGCTCCGGTGACAACGTGCCGCCCCAGAGGTCGTCGAAGAGCGCACGAACGGTGCCGTCGGAGATGTGTCGGTAGCCGGACAGTTCGTGCGGGAACGAACCCATGTCGCAGGATCCCTGGACGTTGTTCTGTCCGCGCAGCGGGTTGACACCGACGCCGTCTCGACCGATGTTGCCGGTGGCCATCGCGAGGTTGGCCATTCCCATGACCATCGTCGAACCCTGGCTGTGTTCGGTGACACCGAGGCCGTAGTAGATCGCTCCGTTCCCTGCGTTTGCATACAACCGGGCGGCGGCGCGTACGGAGGCGGAAGGCACGTTGGTGTATCGCTCGTTCGCTTCCGGGCTGTTTTCGGGCTTGGCGATGAATGCCGCCCACTTGGCGAACGCAGCCGGATCACAACGGTCGGCGACGAAGCGATGGTCGACGAGATCCTCGGTGACGACGACGTGGGCGAGGGCGTTGACGATCGCCACGTTCGTGCCGGGCCGCAACTGCAGGAACTCTGCGGCCTCGACGTGCGGGGACTTCACGAGATCGATACGGCGCGGGTCGACGACGATCAGTTGTGCGCCCTCGCGCAGACGCCGCTTCATACGCGAAGCGAACACCGGGTGGGCGTCCGTCGGGTTGGCCCCGATCAGCAGGATGACATCGGCCTGCTCGACCGACTTGAAGTCCTGCGTCCCCGCTGACGTGCCGAACGTGGCGTTCAAGCCATAGCCCGTTGGCGAGTGGCAGACGCGAGCGCAGGTGTCGACATTGTTGTTGCCGAACGCCGTACGGATCATCTTCTGCACGACGAAAACTTCTTCGTTCGTCGTTCGCGACGAGGTGATGCCGCCGATCGAGGTGACGCCGTGGCGCTCCTGGACCGCACGCAGCCGTGAGGCGGCCGTGAAAATCGCTTCCCCCCACGACACGACGCGCCAGTCGTCTTCGATCGTGTCGCGGATCATCGGCTCGAGCACGCGGTCCTTGTGCGATGCGTAGCCCCATGCGAACCGGCCCTTGACGCAGGAGTGGCCCTCGTTCGCACCTCCGTCCTTGTACGGCACCATACGGACGACTTGATCGCCCTGCATCTCGGCCTTGAAGGAGCAGCCGACCCCGCAGTAGGCGCAGGTGGTGATGACGCTGCGACGCGGCTGGCCGAGCGCGACGACCGTCGTTTCTGTCAACGTTGCCGTCGGGCATGCCTGCACACATGCGCCGCACGAAACGCAGTCCGATTCCATGAACGAACCGCCGGCACCGGCAGCCACCTTCGATCCGAATCCGCGCCCGGCGATCGTCAGCGCGAACGTCCCCTGCGTTTGCTCGCACGCGCGTACACATCGCGAACAGACGATGCATTTCGAGGGGTCGAACTGAAAGTACGGGTTCGAGGTGTCCTTCGCCTGGCCGAGATGGTTCGCGCCCTCGTCGCCGTAGCGGACATTCCGCAGCCCGACCGCTCCGGCCATGTCCTGCAATTCGCAGTCACCGTTCGCCGCGCAGGTCAGGCAATCGAGTGGGTGGTCGCTGATGTACAACTCCATGACACCACGGCGCAGCCGTTCGAGTTTCGGTGACTGCGTCGTCACCGACATGTTCGGCGCACAGGGCGTCGTGCACGATGCCGGCGTGCCCTTACGGCCGTCGATCTCGACGATGCACAGTCGGCAGGAACCGAACGGGTCGAGCGAATCGGTGGCGCACAGTTTCGGGACGTCGACACCGGCGAGTGCGGCGGCGCGCATGACCGAGGTGCCCTCGGCGACAGCGATTCGCTGGCCGTCGATCGTCAACTCGACGGTCGCCTCGACGGTCGCCTCGGCGGCGATCCGCCGGCGATCGGGCGCTGGTGTGCCGAGATCGTGTTCGGTCTCGCGAGCGTTCGGTCGTGCGTGTGTCATGCTCATCGTGCGCCTCCGTCGGGGCCGATCGTGACCGACGCCGCTGGTGAAGCAACGACAGCGGGTCGTTCGAAGTCTGCCGGAAAATGCTTGACAGCGCTGCGCACCGGAAGTGGCGTCAGCCCGCCCATGGCGCACAGCGAAGCGTCCGCCATCACTTCGCACAGTTCGTCGAGCAGTTGCAGATTTTCCTCGCGGTTCACGCCGCCGACGATCTTGTCGATGACCTCGATACCGCGGGTCGATCCGATGCGGCACGGCGTGCACTTGCCACACGATTCGAGTGCACAGAACTCCATCGCGAACCTCGCCTGCGCCGCCATATCGACGGTGTCGTCGAACACGACCATCCCGCCGTGGCCGACGAGCGCGTCCTTGGCGGCGAACGTCTCGTAGTCCATCGTCAGACTGAATTTCGATCGCGGCAGGTACGAACCGAGCGGGCCACCGACCTGCACGGCGCGGACGGGGCGCCCGGACGATGTGCCACCGCCGATGTCGTCGATCAGTTCGCCGAGGGTAATCCCGAAGGCCGTCTCGAAGATCCCCCCGTGCTCGACGTTGCCGGCGAGTTGGAAGACCTGCGTGCCACGGCTGCGGCCCATGCCGAACGCGGCGTAGGCGGCGGGACCATCGGAGAGGATCATCGGGATCGTCGCCAGCGTCAGCACGTTGTTGACGACGGTCGGCTTGGCGAAGAGGCCTTCGAGTGCCGGCAACGGAGGCTTGGCGCGCACGACTCCGCGCCGTCCTTCGAGACTTTCGAGCATTGCCGTTTCCTCGCCGCAGATATAGGCGCCTGCGCCGACCCTGATGTCGAGGTGGAACGCGAAGCCAGAACCGGCGACGTGCTCGCCGAGCCATCCGCCGGCGTGCGCTGCGTCGATCGCCTGCTGCAGTACGGCGATCGCCTCGGGATACTCGCTGCGGATGTAGACGTAACCCTGGGATGCGCCGACGGCATAGCCGGCGATCGTCATGCCCTCGACCAGGCTGAGCGGATCGCCTTCCATCAGCATGCGGTCGGCGAACGTGCCGCTGTCGCCTTCGTCGGCGTTGCAGCAGATGTATTTGACGGCACCAGGGGCATCGTGGACGGTGCGCCATTTGATGCCAGTGGGGAACGCAGCACCACCCCGCCCACGCAGGCCGGAATCTGCGACCGCAGCGACGACGCCGAGCGGGGTCATCGCCAGTGCCGCCCGCAGGCCGGCATAGCCGCCGTGCGCCTCGTAGTCGGAGACCGATAGCGGATCGATGACGCCGACGCGCTTGAAGGTGACTCGCTGCTGGCGTTGATACCAGGGATGGTCCTCGACCGTGCCGATTCGCAGCGCGTGCTCGCCGCCGTTCGCCGATCCGGCAGCGAGGAGACCCTCGACATCGTCGGAGGTGACAGGGCCGAAGCCGACTCGACCGCTCGGCGTCTCGAACTCGATCAGCGGCTCGAGCCACAGCAGGCCACGGGTACCGGTGCGTACGACGCGCAGGTCGTCGTGCGCACCGAGGGCAGCGGCCACTGCGTCCGCACCGACCGACCGGGCAGCCGAATCGCCTGGCACGTAGACCGTTGTCGTCGTCGTTGTCATTGTCTCGCGGCGGTTGACGACAGTGTCCCCGGCGCCATCTGTATGAGGGACGACGGGTGGCACAGTGCCGGCGAGCTCGTCGATGACTTCCACTATCCGCGCTGCATCGACCCTGGCGAACAGCGAATCACCGACGCGAACGCAGGGACCGAGGGCGCAGTTGCCGAGACAGAACACCTCCTCGATCTCCACCGCTCCGTGAGCATGAGCGATGGCGGTGGCCATCGTCTCGTTCGCTCCACGGGACTGGCACGCCTCGGCACGGCACACCTGGACGAGTGGCCCGGTCGGGGGAGTGGTGCGGAAGTCCTTGTAGAAGGTGATGACGCCGTGGACCTCGGCGCGGGAAATGTTGAACGTCGAAGCAAGCAGTGACACGTGGGCCGGATCGACGAAACCGAATCGGTGCTGCAGCGCATGCAGCGCCGGCATCAGACCGCCTGGCGTGTCGGCAAATCTGCTGACGACCTGCTCGGCCTCGTTGTCTACGCCAATCATCATCCGTGCATCTCGTTCGTCGTCTCCCCTGTGCAAAGGTAGCCGATGACGTGATCATTCGCAGCACGATCGTCCCGCTTATGACTCGGCGAGTGGCCGATTCAGTCGGCGTCGTGGCGCTCGGCCGCCGCACGAATGTCGCCACTACGCTGGCGGCGCTGGCCCCCAACCATCGTCGGTTCGCACGCAACCAACCAGGAGATGCAATGTCCGTCGTCAAGATCAATGCCATCGAAGTGCCGCCGGGAAGCGGTCCCGAGCTCGAGAAGCGCTTTGCCAGTCGTGCCGGTCTCGTCGAGAACTCCCCGGGCTTCGAGGGTTTCGAACTCCTGCGCCCGACCGCAGGCGAAACCCGCTATTTCGTCTACACCCGGTGGGTCGACGAAGCCGCCTATCAGGCATGGGTCGACAGTCAGTCGTTTGCTGCAGGCCACGCCAACGACGCCACCAACGGAGCGGCACCGCAGCGGCCCGTATCCAGTGGCTCCAGCCTGTTGGCCTTCGAGGTCGTCCTCAGAGTCTGACTCGCAGCCCGGTCGGCGCGCGTCAGTCGTGCAGTTGTTGGGCGAGGTAACCCTGCTCGCCGACCTGGCGCATCGCTTCGATCTGCGTCTCCAGCCAATCGGCGTGCTCTTCCTCGGCAACCAGAATTTCTTCGAGGAGGTGACGGGTGGCGTTGTCGCCGGCGGCCACGCAGGTGGCAATGCCGTTGTTGAGGCGCTTCACGGCTTCGTACTCGACCGCAAGATCGAGATGGAACTGTTCGGGAACCGTCTCCCCGACCTTGATCGGGTAGAGGCGCTGCATGTTTGGCATACCCTCGAGGAACAGGATCCGCTCGATCAGCGCGTCGGCATGCTTCATCTCGTCGATCGATTCGTCGCGGATGTATTCGGCGAGCCGCTTGTACCCCCAGTTCTTGGCCATCTTGGCGTGGATGAAGTACTGGTTGATCGCCGTCAATTCGGCCGTCAGTACGTCGTTCAGCACTTCGATGATCTTCGGATCGCCTTGCATCCTGCGACCCTACCGGGTCCCGTTCTCGCTGGCCGCCGTTGCGCTACGAAGCCCAACGCAGCGCAACGTAGTGCTCATACACGATGTGCTCGTCGATCAGCTCCTGCAACGACCTCTCGCAGCCACCGCAATCGGCTGCCGCGCCGCAGAGCAGACGAAGATCGTCGATCGATGTTGCGCCCTCGCGGATCGACGAGACGATCACCGATTCGCGAATGCCGGCGCAATGACAGATCAGCGCCATCTGCAAACCACCGCCGGTGCCATTCCTCCAGTGAATCATTAGGGAGTCCTAACAGCCAACCTGAGGGGCAACTTTTTTTTGTGAACCGGACAACTACCGCCGATCGGAACAGTCCTCAGGGATTCGACGGTCAGAGGGTGGTCACGTGGCTGCCGTCGAGACGGACGGCGAATGCTTCGTAGCCGACGCGGTCGCTGATCCATTGGACACCGTCGTCTCCCATGGCGAAAGCGGCGGTCGCATAGGCATCGGCCCACGTCAAGTGGGGGCCGGCAACGGTGATCGACGCGAGCGTGTTGCGTGCAGCTGATCGGGACCAGATGTGGTTGCCGCGCTGGGCGATCCCCGACGTGGCGACAGCGTGATCGTCGGCGACATCGAGGACGACGACGATGTTGCCGGCCTGGTTGGGGTCGGCGATCGCCACGCTGAACGGTGAGTCAGCGGACGGACGGCCGTGCGTCTGGACGTCGCCGCCGACGCCGACGTACCAGTGCTGCAGCTGCGCAGCGGTGAGGAGCTCGCTTGATCGCTCGGTCGCCCACCCCTTGACGAACCCTGCAGGATCGATGAAGCCGGCCGGATCGGTCGGTGATCTGCCGATCGGGTGAACCGTGAACGCACCATTGCTCAGGTGTTCGAGACTCGTGCAGGCGTCGAGGACTTCGATCACCTCGCCGCTGGCGTCGAGCAGATGGAGTTCGCCTGCGTTGATCCTGCTGATCTCACTCGTCGGGCGAAAGGTGCTGAACATCGCTTCCAACCGTTCCATCTCTTCGAGGAACGTGGTGATGGCATCGTCGATCACTCCGTCGGGCTGATCGTCGTAGACGTGGATACTGGCGACGGTGCCCATCAGCGGTGCACTGCGGATCAACGGTGCTGTGCGGTGGCCCATGTCAGTTCGGATTCTGGCAGATCACGGTGCCGGCAGATGCTTGGCTGTTCGCAACGACGGTCCTCCGGCTGGTCGCAACGACGGTCCTCCGGCGATGTGGTGGTCGACGACAGACCTGATTCCGACGGTTCGTCGATACCGTCTCGTGGCTATGGGCGTGCTCAGAACCCTGCACTGGAATGACCTCTCCGACGCCGATCGCACAGCGCTGTGCGACCGCGGGCTCGAAAGCGGCATCCCGGATTCGCTGCGCCAGCAGATCGGCGAGTTGATCGACGACGTGCGGCGCAACGGTGACGATGCCGTCTGTCGGGCGCTGGCACAGTTCGACGGTGTGACGGTGACGCCGGATCGGCTGGCGGTGACCGAGCGCGAATTCGCAGATGCCCGCACGTTCGTGGACGGGGCGATCCAGGAAGCGGTCGTCGACATGATCGACCACATCCGCCGCTTCAACACCGAGTTGATGCGACGCCGCGGCGACTGGAGTTTCGAGAGCGAACCGGGCCTGATGATCGGCGAGAAAGTGACGCCGATCGCCTCCGCCGGCTTGTTCTGCCCGAGCGGCAAGGCGAGCTACCCGAGTGTGCTCGCCCAACTCGGCACGCCGGCGGTGGTGGCAGGTGTCGAACGCCTCGCGATTGTCGTCCCGCCGAAGCCAGGCACCGGTGGGGCGGTCGATCCTGTCGTGTTGATCGTCGCCGACGAACTCGGATTGCACGATGTGTTTCGGGTCAACGGTCCTGCCGGCATTGCTGCGCTCGGCTTCGGGACCGAACGTATTCCGAAAGTCACCAAGGTCGTCGGACCGGGCAGTTGGCCGGTGACGTGCGCGCAGGTCGAGATGCAGCGATTCGGTACGGCGACGATGATGGCCCTCGGCCCGACCGAGAGCCTGGTGATTGCCGACGAGACCGCCGATCCGATCCGCCTGGCAGCGGATCTGTTGATCGAGGCCGAACACGGCACCGATTCGTGCACGCTGTTGGTGACCACATCGGAGCGTCTCGCCGTCGCCGTCGATGGACACCTTGCTGTGCAGATCGCCGAACTTCCGCCGGCGCGTCGCGCAGCTGCACAAGCCTCGCTCGGCGTCAACGGTGGTGCCGTGCTCGTCGACGACCTGGCTGCCGCGGCGGCAGTCGCCAACGCCTTCGCCCCGGAACATCTGCAGGTTGCGGTCGACCCGGACGCCGAAGCGGATCTCGTGGCTCAACTCGTGCACGCCGGCGAGATCCTGCTCGGCCAGGACACCCCCTTCTCGGCGGCGAACTTCTTGATCGGCTGCCCTGCTTCGCTGCCCACGAACGGTTTTGCGAGGGTGTCCAGCGGCATCACCGTGGAGGCCTTCCTCAAGCGCACGGCGATCGCCCGAGCGAGCGAGGCGGCGCTGCGGCGGCTCGCACCGTCGATCATCACGCTTGCCGATATCGAAGGGTTCCCAGCCCATGCTGCGGCGATCCGCATGCGTCTGTAGCGGAACCGGTCGATCAGCGGTGCGGGCGCGTCGCTCCGAGTGGGCGGAGATTCCATCCCTGGAGTACGTACGTCCCGCGCCGGTCGCGCACGACTCCGATCGACGCCGTGTCGTTGAGGAGCACCGCCCCTTCCTCGCCGGGCTGGCCGAGCATTCGTGCCGTGAGAATGCGGCTCAGGTGCCCGTGGGTAAAGACGAGCGCGGTGCCGTTCTGCGATTCGGACATGGCGATGAACTCGTCACAACGCCGAGTGACGTCCGACAAGGATTCACCGTTCGGGCAGCCGTCGCGGAAGATGTCCCAGTCCGGTGCAGTCTCCTGGATCTGTTCCGTCGTCAGGCCCTCGTAGTCGCCGTAGTCGTACTCGGCCAGCAGGTCGGTGACAATGGCGGTTGCGGCGATCTCCCGTCCAAGGGCCATCTCCGCTGTCTTGCGAGCACGCGCCCGCGGACTGACGTAGATGGTCGTTTCCATCGGAGAGCCCATGAGATCGAGGAGCAGTGAACTGAGGGAGCCGGCTTCGATGCGACCTTCCCGCGTCAGTTCGATATCGGTGGATCCGGTGTGGCGACCGTTCGCCGACCACTCTGTCTGACCGTGGCGGATGATGAGAAAGTTGTCGACGGTCATCGAAGCGAATCCTGTGGCGTCCGGGGTGGAAATCGGCATACCCCACGTCGATCACGAGAGGCGGCGGTGAGGGTATCGACCAACATCACGGACGAGTCTTGCCGCCGGAGCAGCGACCACTATTTACGCGAGACCTGCACCCGGTAGCGTTGCGCGGGAAGACGTGCCTTCGACGACAGGAGCGGAATGCTCGACGAGCGAAAGACAGCAATTCTCCGGGCCGTAGTTCAGGAGTACATCGAGACCGCCCAGCCGGTCGGCTCGACGCATGTCGCCGACGCCCCAGGGGTCCGCGTCTCATCTGCGACGGTCCGCAACGATATGGCGGTCCTGGAGCAGGAGGGCTACCTGGTCCAGCCGCACACGTCTGCCGGGCGGGTCCCGACCGACAAGGGATACCGCTTCTTCGTCGACCACCTCGCCCAACCAGGCCGCCTCGATTCCGTCGGACGGGCGCAGATCGGCGACTTCTTCTCGCACGCCCACGGTGCGCTCGAACAGATGCTGCACGACACGAGTCGTCTCCTCGCCGGGCTGACCAACTACACGTCGATGATCGTCGGCCCGACGCCGGAGGCGGCAGTCGTGCGATCGATCCAGATCGTCGGCCTCTCCGCCCGTGTTGCGCTGGTCGTCGTCGTCATGTCCAGCGGCAGTGTCGAGAATCACACGCTCGAACTCACCGACGACGTTTCCGACGCTCGACTGGCGTCGGCGACATCGCATCTGCAAACCGCATTGATCGGCAAGCAGCTTCGTCTCGTCGCTGAACTCCGTCCGATGCAGGACCCCAAGAGTGACGAATTGGCCAAGTCGGCGCTCGAGGCGATCCGCTCCGGGGCGAGTGGCGGCGAGGCCGTCTACGTCGGCGGCACCGCCTCGATGGCCAGTGCGTTCGACGCCGTCGACATCGTGCGTTCGGTGTTGCAGACGCTCGAACAGCAGTACGTCGTCGTCACGTTGTTGCGGGACGTGCTCGATCGGGGCCTCAGCGTTGCGATCGGCGGCGAACACGGTGTCGAACCGCTGTCGGCATGCTCCGTCGTGGTTGCACCTGTGACGATCGAAGGCGAGAATGTCGGCACGGTCGGCGTTCTCGGCCCCACAAGAATGAACTATCCACAAGCGTTGGCCGCGGTCGAGGTGGTCAGTGACCGCCTCGGCAGGCGACTGGCAGAGAGTTAGCAATGGCAGATCTCTACAAACTCATCGGTGTCCCGGAAAACGCCGGCCTCGACGACATCAAACGCGCCTACCGTCGACGCGCGAGGGAACTGCACCCGGACGCCAACCCTGGCAACGCCGAAGCAGAAGAGCAGTTCAAGGAGTTGGCCCGCGCCTACGAAGTGTTGTCGGATCCCGAGACGCGCTCGCGCTACGACCGTTTCGGTGAGGCCGGCATCAGCGGTGCCGGAAGCCAGAGCGACGGCTTCGGTGGCGGCGGTGGCGGCCTCGGCGACTTGATCGATGCATTCTTCGGCGGCGGCGCTGGTGGCGGAGGCAGTCCGTTCGGTGGGCGTGCGCAGACAGGCCCGCCTCGCGGCCAGGATGTCGAGATCGTTGCCGACATGACGTTCGAGCAGGCGGTCTTCGGTGCGTCGATCCCGGTGACGGTCCGCACGGCGGTCGCCTGTGTCGATTGCGGCGGGACCGGTGCCGGATCCGGCACCAAGCCGGTGACATGTTCTGAGTGTGGCGGAAGTGGCCAGACCCGTCGAGTCCGCCAGAGCCTGCTCGGCCAGATGGTCACCGCTGCGGCCTGCCAACGCTGCGGTGGGACGGGGCAGGTCATCGCCACGCCGTGCCAGACCTGTCGCGGTGACGGACGTGTGCTCGAGAGCCGTTCGCTACAGGTCGATGTGCCTGGCGGAGTCGACACCGGTGCCACGCTGCGACTCACGGGGCGAGGCGCAGCAGGGCCCCGCGGCGGCGCAAACGGTGATCTCTACGTTCACATTCGAGTCGCCGACGATGAACGCTTTTCCCGCGACGGTGACGACCTCATCGTCGCGCTCCCGGTCTCCATCGCCCAGGCAGCGCTCGGATGGTCGACGTCGATCGACACCCTCGACGGATCGGTCGACGTCCACATCGCTCCTGGCACGCAGCACGGCAAGCAGCAGGTCATCCGTGGTCACGGTGTCACCCGACTGAACAGCCGGGGTGGCCGGGGCGACCTGCGGGTCGTCGCGATGCTCCAGGTGCCGACGAAGCTGTCAGAGTCGGAGGCCGAATTGCTGCGCCGCTACGCCGGCGAACGCAACGAGCAGGTCGATCCCCCGGAAAAGGGTCTGTTCTCCAAGATCAAATCCGCGTTCAGTTGATGTCGCCCCGCTGGGGGCCCGACCCGGCGTTGGTGTCGTCGTCAGCTCACGTTTTCGTCGACTCCTTGGAGCAGCCGCTCCTCGACCTGAATGACAGCCATCATCTCAGTCGTGTACTACGACTCCGCGATGGAGAACCGGTGTCGGTGACCGATGGTCAGGGGCGCTGGCGCAGTTGCACGTTCCAGCGGTCCACGTCGGCGTTGATAGTGAGCGGTGACATCGTCACACCGACGCGTCCGACAGCACCGTTCGGCGTTGCTGTCAGCGTTCCCAAGGGAGACCGCATCGACTGGATCGTACAGAAGCTCACCGAGCTGGGGACGACACGAATCGTTCTGTTGCGATCGGATCACTCCGTTGTGCGTTGGGATCGGGACCAGGCGTCCCGCCACCTACTGCGTTTGCAGACCATTGCTAGAGGTGCGGCGATGCAGTCCAGGCGGCTGTCCTTGCCGCAGATCGACGTGGTGCAGAGCTTGGACGAGTTGCTCGCAGAAGGCGGTGTCGCCGTGGCGATGCTCGGCGCCGCACCTGTCGGCGGGACTCGAACACCAAACGTGGTGGCAGTCGGCCCGGAGGGTGGTTGGTCACCACGGGAATACGACATCGTCGCCGCCGGTGATCACGAGACGCTTGGCCTCGGAAACACCGTGCTGCGAACTGATACCGCCGCGATCGTCGCAGGTGTGCTGCTCGCAGCGGTGATCAGATCGACCGATTCGTAACCGCGAGATGGGCACGTCATTTGCGCTCGCAATCATTTGCCTTCACCGGACGGCCGCGGTAGCCTGCGCGCACAACGTCGTCGGTGAGGTGCGCCGGTACGCTGAGTGAGGAAACTACTGATGAGTACGTTCGATGACGATGACGAAGGCGTTTCTTCGCCATACAGCCGCAAGATCGGTGCACGTCTGCGGAACATCCGTCGACAAAAGCGGCTGTCGCTTCAGGAGGTCGAGCTGAACTCCACCTTGGAATTCAAGGCGTCCGTGCTCGGTGCCTACGAGCGGGGTGAGCGGGCGATTTCCGTCCCGCGCCTCGAGCGCCTGGCTCGTTTCTACGCCGTGCCGATCGATCAATTGCTGCCTCGGGACGAGCAGTTGGTCAGCGAATACCAGAGTTCCGATCAAGGTGCAGGGAAACTCGTGCTGGATCTCGTCAAGTTGAACTACTTGAGCGGCGGGCCGTTCGAAATGCTGCAGCGCTTCTTCCGGATGATCCAGGTGCAACGTCAGGACTTCAACGGCAAAGTGTTGACGATCCGCACAGACGACCGGCGTGCGATTGCGGCAATGCTCGACGTTCCGATCGACGAAGTGGAGTCGCGACTCGAGGCCCTTGACCTGCTCTATCGCACGGAGTGACAGTTGGCGGCGACGCCGCTGAACCGTTCGGCGCGTACGTGCACATCCCGTTCTGTATCCATCGGTGCGATTACTGTGCGTTCGCCACATGGACGGATCGCGATCACCTGATCGACCGCTACCTGGCGGCACTTCGTCTCGAAATCTCACGGGCTGTCGACATCGGGATGCCGATCGCCTCGACGGTTTTCGTCGGCGGCGGAACCCCGAGTCGCGTCCCCGGCGCCGTGCTCGCATCCATCGTTGCGTCGATTCCGGTGACCGCACATGCCGAGATCACCGTCGAATGCAACCCTGACGACATCACCCCCGAGCTGTTGAGGTCGTACGTCGACGGGGGTGTGAACCGCATCAGTGTCGGCGTGCAGTCGATGGCGCCACACGTCCTCAAGGCATTGGGCCGGACGCACGATCCAGACAATGTTCGCGCCGGTGTCGATGCCATCCGCGACGAGCCGGGCCTTCGTTCCTTCAACCTCGACCTGATCTACGGCTCAGTCGGCGAGTCACTTGCCGATTGGGGGACAACGGTCGACGGTGCGCTGGCGTTGGGGCCGCCGCACATCAGTGCCTATGGCCTGACCGTCGAAGCCGGGACGCCGCTGGCGGCGACGCCCGAACGCTTTCCAGACGACGACGATCAGGCGAACAAGTACGAACTCGCCGATGAACGATTCGCGTCAGCGGGTTTGGAGAACTACGAGATCTCCAACTGGGCCGAGCCTGGCCACGAGTCGCAGCACAACCAGCTGTACTGGGCGCAGGCCGACTATCGGGGGTTCGGCTGTGCCGCCCATTCGCACCGGGCAGGTCGTCGATGGTGGAACCTGCGAACGCCTGAGCGCTACATCGAAGCAATCGAACGCCGCGAGAGTGCCGAGGCTGCCGGTGAGACGCTCGACGCCGAAACCCGTCGTGTGGAAGGTCTACAGCTCCGCGTGCGGACGCGCGATGGCGTGCCGGTCGAGGCGTTGGACGTCGAAGCGTTGCCAGGACTGGTCGAGGTCCGCGGCGAGCGCGTCGTACTGACGAGAACAGGACGACTGCTGGCAAATGAAGTGTCCTTGCGGCTCAAGTGACCGTTAAGATGCCGTGTCCCGAAAAGGGGCGCGTAGCTCAGTTGGTTAGAGCGCTACCCTGACACGGTAGAGGTCCCGGGTTCGAGTCCCGTCGCGCCCACCAGAAACCCCAGGTCAGAGGCTATGCCGGTGGTGCTTTTGACGGAGTGGCCGACGTGCACGCCAGGTGCACAGAACCGGGAGGTACCGATCTGCACTCGACGGCATCAGGCGACATGAGATGGACGTGGTCCACACGTCGAGCGTCGCCGTGGCCGGTCGTCGGAATCCGCAATTCCGTATCGGGTGTGCGGCGTCGGGAACGCCTGCCTGCTCCGCGCATGTCGGCACGGCAATTTTGTAGTACAATATTGGATGTGCAGGTTCGCAGGTCAGCGCTCAAGCACGGCGTGACCGAGGCCGCAATCGTTCACGCTGTGGAGTTCGCGCTGTACAGAGACGACGACGCCTACGGGATGGAGCCGGCCAGGTGCTGATCCTCGGGTTGTCAAACGGCGACGTCGTGACCGAGGCCGACTTCGAGCGGATGGCACTCGAGGCCGAAACCACGTTGCCCGATGTCGAGCGACTCAAAGGCGGTCGCCGCACCGGGCGCCCGCCGCTCGGTAGTGGGACGTCGAGCGTCATCCAGATCCGCCTCGACGAGCAGACGCGCCAGGAACTCGACGAGCGCGCTGTCCGGGATCAGACGACGCCCTCGAAGATCGTCCGCGATGCTCTTCGAGCCTGGTTGAGCGCGTCCTAGGAATTGCAACGATAGATGTGACAGCGTCGCGGTCGACAGTGGGATCGTCCCCACGCCGGCCAGACGATCGCGTCGGCCGCCGCAGGTACCGTGCGCGGCGCTCCATCTGCTCCTCGCCGACGGCGAGGCGCTGTGAGCCCCGCCACCACTGTCGGCGCGTGCTGCATTCGAGACCGCTTCCTTTGTCACCTCAGGAGTCACCTCTGGGAAATCTTCCAATCGGTGTGACGCGACGAGCTCATAGGGCTTCTTCTGCAGGGTGAAGCCGCAACGCCGTTGTGGTCCGCCGCGGTGTGATCGAGGAGGTCGACCGTGGATACCCCTCAAGTCCGATGCCGTCGACAAAGGAGTCGCCTTGGCATGGGTTGTGTCCGGCTCGCGCCGGCCTTTGCTCGGCATACCAAGGCTGTTCATCCGGCGAATGGAACACGGCCTCCCAAAGGGTGCTACGTCAACGCAACAATGCCACGTCCACCCGGCGGCCCGGCACCGCCGGATACCTGGCGGAGCTGCTGTCAGTGGAGGTGAGTTCAGCTGCCCGGCTGCTGGGCTGAATCACGCCAACGCAGGTCGGTTGCCCGCGACGGAAGCTCATCGTCGGGAGTCTCCCCGACGAACAGTTTCAGTTGCTGCTTGTCGCCGGGCTTGCCGTCGAGGTTGCCGATCGTGATCGCCACGGTTGTGGGCGGGGTAGTCGGTTTCACATAGATCGCTTGGGTGATGTAGCCGATGTGAGGCTGCTCTTCCGAAAGGTATGGATCGAGGTTGCTGTATTCCGCGTCGAATATCCACGAGTCGGCGAACATCCAGTCCCTGTATGCCGACGTGAGTTCCTCGATCGTGTAGCCGCTCACTCGGAAGCCGTCATTCGAGTTCGGCAGTCGTTTTGCGCTCGTCGGCAGCGGAACCCCGTTCACGCCCGAGTCCTTCGGTCGCCGCCCCGACGATCCTGTCCGCCTCGAACATCGGTTCCATCAACTGGGCTCGGGCCACGGTCTCGAGCGGATTGGCGATGTGAAATCCTGCCGTTGAGGCAGCGTCGCAGAGACGGCGATCTGCACTGCTGAACAGGTCCGCACCGATTCGTTGCGCTGCAGCGAGGTGAACGGCGTCATATCCGCGCAGACCATGCAACTCTGCGAGATCACCCGCAAGGCGAACCAGGGCGGCGTCAACGTTGACAATCGAGAGCTGCGACCACAACAGATCGAGGCCCCCCTTCGCTCCCTCGAGCACGTCATCCGTGACTCTGTCGTGCCGATGCGCTGCCGTCAGTGCGGCCCTGGCTTCTACGTGAGCAATCTCCGCAACGGCCAGCACGTCAGCGGCATCCCAGACCCGCATCGCAGCGTCAGTACCCGCCTCGTTGATCAGCAACTTGACCAAGGTCGACGTATCGACGTACGTGATCACCGTCGTTGCTCGGCCACCAACTCACTGACCGAACCACCCGCATCGAGCGGCACCGGGCGTTGCCTGACACGCGACGCCGGAGGCCGGACAAGCCCGGCATCGATCAATCGTGCAAGCCGATCTCCCTCCACGGAATCGACACCGCTCAACCGTGCCACCGGTCGACCCCGATCCGTCACGACGACCTCGACACCCTGCTCGACCTGTTCGAGATACCGGCTCAGGTTGTTCTTCAACTCCCTGACGCCCACCTCGACCCGACTCGACGTAGCCACATTCATGGGTGTCAGTGTAGACACATGGCGAGCTGCCGCCGCGCCGAATTCGATCGGCACGCAATGGCGTCACGAATCGTTGGCACGGTCGGAGCTGGCAACTGCAGGCACCTGTTATCGCATCCACTGCGAGCGTTGGTGCCTGCTACGAGATTCGCCCGGCGGTTTCGTTCCAAAACGGGTCTCGCAGCTGATGATGGTGCCCCGACGACTCCGGGGATCAGCCTGTTGTCGGATTCACCTGCGAAATCAGCGAATGGTATGGCTCGAACTCCGCAGGCTTGAGGAGGCGACCGCCCTTGCGCAGCTCGCTTGCAACGCTCAGCACCATCCGCTCCATGGTGATCGGCCCGGTGTCGGCGGCAGCGAGAAATGCGGCGTGGACCACTGCATTGCGGATCTGGCCGCCCGATAGCTCGAACTGCTTCGCCAGCCATGGAATGTCGAGCCCGTCGATCGGCGCTGCAGCCGGGATGTTCTGCCGCCAGATCGTCGATCGCTCCGGTTCGTTCGGGAGGACGAATTCGACACGTTCGTGGATGCGGCGGACGAATGCCTCGTCGATGTTGTTCTGAAAGTTCGTTGCCAAGACGACGATGCCGTCGTAGTTCTCGAGCCGCTGCAACAGGTACGAGACCTCGATGTTCGCATAGCGGTCGCGCGCATCCTTGACCTCGGAACGCTTACCGAACAGCGCGTCCGCTTCGTCGAAGAACAGCACGACATTGCCGGCTGACGCCGCTTCGAAGACCTCTTCGAGGTTCTTCTCCGTCTCGCCGATGTACTTGCTGACAACCGATGACAGATCGAGACGAAAGATGTCGAGCCCGAGTTCGGCGCCGATCACTTCAGCAGCGAGCGTCTTCCCCGTGCCGGATGGGCCGGAGAACAGTGCGACCAGACCTCGGGAGAGGCCGGCGTCGAACCCCCAACGGTCATAGACCGTTGCTGCAAAACGATAGCGCGTGACGATCGAGCGGAGCTGCGCCATCCGATCAGCCGACAGGACGATGTCGTCCCATCCTCTGGTCGCTCTGACCCGTTTGGCCAGACGCTCGAGTTTGCCGGCGACGAGGCGGCGTACGGCGCCGTCGAGATCATCACCTCGGGCGCGGTAGGCTCGAGAGACCAGTTCGAGTTGATCGCGGCTGAGGTTGTGGACCGGGTCGCCCACCAGCCCGAACGCTGTCGCCCATTCGCCCGCATCGGCTCGATGTTCCGGTGCTTCGAATTCCATCCATTGGCGATCGGGCAATCCGCGTAGCGACAGCGCTGCTCGACACGAGATTGCCCACGCCAAGTGTGTAGCCCGCTCGATCCACCGGACACTGCCAACCGACAGTTCGTCAGTGTCGACTTCGAGGATCAGACCTGCTCCCCGTAGCGTCGCCTCGCGGACGAGTGCCACCCAGCCGGCCTCGGTGACCGGCTCCGTCGTCGCCAGAAAGCGGTTGCCGAGCGCGTGTTCGGCTGCTGCATCGAGCCGCCTGACGCGGTCGCTGCCCGACACGACCACGAACGGATATCCGGCCACGTCTGCGGCGTCGATCCGCCGCACCCTGGCCAGTTCCGGGTCGGATGCGGTGTCGCCGACGAGCGCCCACATCACGGCCGGCGCAACCACCACCGTGTGCCCGGCCCACGGTCCCTCTTCGGCGAGCGAAATGAGTCCGGCCCGTCGCAGCTGTCCGTCGTGTCCAACCACGTTCGGGACGTGTTCGAGCCCGCCGAAGAGACGCCCGATCGTCTGCAGCGTGAGTCGTCGAAGCGTCACGTCATCCTGGATGAACGCGACCAGCCGCGCGAGGCGCAGGTCGAGCTCACCACCGACAGCGATGGCAAGCAGTTCCGCCTCGGCGTCGGACAGGCGGGCGTTGGACACGATCGCCGAGAATGCCGTCGGTTCTGCCAGCGATTCGACGAAGGCATCTCGCTGATTCGCGACCATCGGGTCGAGACGTTCGGCCGCCTTCGTGGCCTGTGCGGGATCAGCGACCCCTGCCAGTTCTTCGAGCAATGCATCGACTTCGGCGTCGTCGATGCCAGCGCCCTCTGTACGGTCCGGCGTGATGCCGCGACCAATGCGATGCAGGACGGCAAGCCGGCAGATCGCAGCGTCGGCGAACGTCAGCCACGCCGAATCAGCAGTGCTGATGTCGCCCGCCCCGTTCACTGTCCCAGTAAAGCACAGCCCGTAGAAACTGCGTACTATGAGAGTGGTTGTGGGGTGACGCACGGCGAGTGTTTGTCGTCGGCCGTCCGGACGAAGGAAATGGAGGTCGGTGATGCAGTCGTTTGTCGACGAGCGGGATGCGCATCGTGCAAAGGCCGAAGAGGCGAACTCGCTGGCGAGGAAGCGGGCGACGGCTCAACGCAAGGCGTCAGCGACGACCGAACAGTTGACGCAGCCGAGCGCCGTGAGGACGTCGGTCATCGATGCTGTCGCCACGATGCCGACGGGCCAACAGCGAGTCAGGAGGTTGAACTCGCCGACGATGCCGAACTCACGCATTCAGGGCCCGAGCGACGGGAGCGACGACCACAAACGTTTCGGAGCGGTAGGACGCGGAAAAGCCGAAGGTTCGGTTTCGCCGGAGGCGAAGACATCGCACGAGACAGCTGCAGACCCGGTCGTCGCCGGTGAGGCCGCCAAATTGAAGACCGGCGAGACGTCCACGGGCGGGCTCAAAACGAAAGGTGCCTTGAATCCGACGGACGTGACGGATCTCAAGCGCTTCGGCGCTGGGGGACATGGCAAGGCGGACGGGAAAGTTGTCGAGGACACGAAGACGTCCCACGAAACCGATGCCGACCCGCAGTCGAAATCAGAGGCCGCGAAACTGAAACTCGGCGGAGTCTCCGACGAAGCCAGGTCGCAGGCCAAGCACAAGGGTCGCGGCATCGACGCGCTCGACCCGCGCATGTATCTGCCGGAAACGAAGGGCGGGTTCGTCCAGGGCAAGAAGGATCTCAAATCCGTCGTCGCGACGGTTGCGACGAACAACGTCGGAGCGGGACCGAATGCAACAGCAGCGCTCGATCCGACCGATTACGGGATCTGCGACACCGAGGCGGTCCGGCCGACCGTCACTGCGCACAACGATGGCACCGACTGGCACTTGGCCGCAACCGCACTGACCGGTGACTACTCGAAGGTCGTCCGCCTGCCCGCGGGCTGTCAGGAAGCAACGGTCGCGGCAGCGACACAGGCGAACTACGAGCACATGATCGACGAGCTTCGCGGCCTCAACGGTTCGGACTGGTACGCAGTGCAGGCTGTCGACAACCACGAAAGCGTGCACGAGAAGCGCATCAAACCGGCGCTGAAGCGAGTCGAACCGAAGATCCAGAAGATGTTCCAGGCGTTGACCGTCCCGTACGATGCCGCAACGATGAGCACGTCTGGTCAAGCGGTCGCGGCGATCCAGGGGACTGCGGCATACGCCAACATGCTGATGGGGCTGCGCAACCTGTGGGATGCGAAGTACGTCGACATGATCTGGGCCGATCACTGGCTATGGACCGACGCAGCCGAGCGGAAGATCACGAACCCGCGCATCAAGGCGATCAAGGCCGCTGCGAAAGCGAACAATTGGTGAGCACCGAGACCGGGTCTGTTTCGTTTGTCCAGCTCGAGCCGATCGAAAAGGGAGAGACCGTTCCGGACGGGCTGACCGCTCGACTCGACTACAAGTCGGTGCAGACGGCGGTCGATGGGCTGCGATGCACCGTGACGATCGAGAACGCTGCAGACAAGGCACGCAAGCTCCACAACCCATACGACGTCCTGACCTATGTACTCGGCGACGCCGACGGCTGGCCGATCGGGCTCGCCGCACCGGCTTCACGTCTCAAGTTGCATCGTCAGACCGCCGATCTCGGGAAACGCAAGGCCTACCTCGACGTCATCGCCGTGTCGCGCAACGGGGTTGCATCGAACACCGACGACGAACTCGCCGAGGACGACATCTCGATTGCTGCCCACGAGCGCTACGTCTACGAGGTTGCGATACGTCACGCCCATCCCGCGTACCAGGACCCGCAGACGGTCGACATCGGGCCAGGTCGATACGCCGTTCGGTTCCTGCTGCTGCTGCGAACGGCGTCGCTGCGGTCGAGCAGCGCGATCCTGCAGACGCCGGACGTGACGATCGAGTTGACGTAAGCAGATTGCGCACCGAGCCGTGCAGCGCGGCCATCGACCAGCTGACCGGGAGACTTCAGTAGGTCAGGCTCGGATGCCAGTCGCCTCCGCGGCCTTCCGGTGTGGTGTCGAGCAGGAGCCATAGCGGGTCCATCTCGACGGCGCTACGGGGGTCCTGTCCAGGGTCGGCCATGTCGCCGCTGATCTCCTCACTCCAGAAATGGCTGATCGCGCCGTCGCGACGCACGAACACGTTGTATGCCGGCATGTCGGCATCGTCCTTGGAGACGTAGTCCCTCGTGTAGTCGCCGCTTGCGTCGCTGTAGACGGGCAGGGCGGTCCATCCGCGTGACTGCTTGAAGTCGATCAGGCGATCGATCGATGAGCGCGCAGTGAAGGCGATCGCAACTCGCTGGCGGATGTCGGCGATCTTGTGGTCGAAGCCACCCATGAACGAGGTACACATCGGGCACGGCGCCTGGCGTTGCGGACCGAACATGTAGCTGTAGACGATCAGTGTGTCATGCTGACCGAAGAGATCGGCGAGAGTGACCTCGGACCCGCCTTCGGCAACGAACTGGTAGTTGCGGGTGATGGCTCCGCCGGGTGGCAATGCCCGCCGAAGCGAGGCAACTCGCTCGACCTGTCTGCGCAGTTCGATCTCCTCGACCAACAGGGCCTGTCGGGCATCACGATAGTCGTCGGATTCGTTGGGAAACCGGACGCTGTTCGTCGCTGCCAGGTCGGCCGCAGATGGCAATTCGGCTGCGGATGGTGTGGTTGGGTGTGACTCCATGATCGTGAGACGTCGGGGTCGAACCGAACTCATCGGCCGGTCGATGGATTCAACCGCCAGTCGGCTGCTGTCTTCGTCCCGTCCTTGGGATGCCAGTGGAAGGCGCATCCGCATGTTTCGCATCGATACAGCTTGCGCGGGTCGTCCGCCGTCGGGCCGCCAGGCGTTGCCGAGTGTTCGGCGATCGGGTGGTAACAGCGACGGCACGTGCCCTTCGGTTTCGGCTCCGTCATGGAGCCCATCATCACACGCCGAACCGCACGCGTCGAGCGACGTATGCGACGTGCTGACTCAGGCCGTGCAGGTCAGGCTGTCTCGCGGCGTCGACGAGTTGTGTCGTGGCGTCGTCATCGAGGCCGTCGAACCACTCTCATGATTCATTCGTCATGATGCTCGATGAGCGTCGTTCAGGCTGGAAAGGGTGATTCTGCGCTTCCAGTTGACAATGTCGTCATATTCTGGAATCGTGTGCGCCAGGGGAACATTGCAGCGCAATCGCGCCATCATCTGGGGGTTTGTGAGTGACACATACGCATGAAGAAGTCGGGCCGTCCGTCAAGGAACTGCTGAAGGACTCACCGAAGAACTGGGGCAAGTGGGGGCCCGATGACGAGGTCGGCAGCCTCAACTACCTCACGCCCGAGGTCGTGATCGCTGCAGCAGGCTCGATCAAGTCCGGCAAGACGTTCACGCTGCAGGTCAAGATGGCCAACCCGGCGGGCGATCCCGTATGGCCCGGCCGTACTGGCGCGGTTCGGATCAACGTGATGGACGAGGGCCATTTCATCGCCGGTAAGGGTGTCGAGTCGGCCGGTGGTGCCCACTATGCGGACGACTACATGACCTGTTTCCTGCAGGGATCGACGCAATACGACGCGCTCGGCCATGTCTGGTACGACGGGGAGATCTGGAACGGCTACGACGCCAAGACGACGATCGGCGGGATGGGCAAGGCGAGTGTCTGTGCAATCGCCGAAAAGGGCGTCGTCGGCAGAGGCATCCTGCTCGACATCGCCAGATGGCGCGGCAAGGACGTGCTCGACGTCGGGGAGACCTTCACCCACGAAGACCTCCAGGCATGCGCCGCAGCGCAGGGAACGGAGATCCAGCGGCGTGACATTCTCGTGATCCGAACGGGATGGATCGGGAAGTTCTATCGGGTCTCGCGTGAAGAGTTCTACGGCGACTTCGTCGAGCCCGGCCTGACCCACAGCGACGAACTCGTCGCCTGGTTCCAGCAGATGGAAATCCCCAACATCGTGACCGACACGATCGCCAACGAGGTCACCGTCGACCCGGTGTCCGGCGTCGTCCTGCCGCTGCACAACGCGCTGATGCGCAACCTCGGAATCACCTTGACGGAGATCGCCTGGCTCGACGACCTCGCCGATGACTGTGCAGCGGACGGCCAGTACACGTTCCTGTACGCTGCTGCGCCGTTGAAGGTCGTCAACGGAACTGGGTCGCCCGTGAACCCGATCGCCATCAAGTAGCCGAAACGCCCGACGAAAGCAGATCCTCATGCCTCATACGTTCAGCACCATCGGCTTGCAGATGCAAGCAGATGTCAAGCAGTTCATGGACGAGTTCATCTATCCGAACGAAGCCGAATACCACCGCCAATACGCAGAAGGTGGCCACCACAGCTACCCGCCGATCCTCGACAAGTTGAAGGCTGCCGCACGTGAAAAAGGCTTATGGAACCTCTTCCTGCCACATCTGCGCGCCGGCGAGCCTGGCACCAAGCTGACCAACCTCGACTATGCGCCGATCAGCGAGCAACTCGGGAAGGTCGGCTTCTCCTCGGAGGTACTCAACTGCTCGGCACCGGATACCGGGAACATGGAGGTGCTGCACCTCTATGGCTCCGAGGCGATCAAGGGCAGATGGCTCGCCCCGTTGCTCGAAGGAGAGATCCGTTCGGCGTTTGCGATGACCGAGCCGTTCGTCGCTTCCTCGGACGCGACGAACATCTCGTTGCGCATCGAGCGTGACGGCGACGACTATGTCCTCAACGGACGCAAGTGGTTCGCCTCCGGCATCATGGCCGATCGCGCCCAGGTGATGATCGTGATGGGCAAGACCGATCCCACAGCACCGCGTCATCTGCAGCAGTCGATGATCGCTGTCCCCAAGGACACGCCAGGTGTCACGGTCCTGCGATCGATGAGCGTCTTCGGCTACGAGGATCGCGGTGGCCACGGTGAGGTCGACTTCCACGACGCTCGCGTGCCGGTGGACAACCTCCTCGGTGAGGAGGGTGGCGGCTTCGCGATCAGCCAGGCCAGGCTCGGGCCGGGGAGAATCCACCATTGCATGCGCTCGATCGGCGTCGCAGAACGAGCACTCGACCTGATGATCGATCGGGCGCTGGTGCGGACCACGTTCGGTCAGCTCATCGCCCAGCGCGGCCTCGTGCAGCATTGGATCGCCCAGAGCCGTATCGAGATCGACATGGCGCGGGAGTACGTGCTCTCCACGGCGCAGCTGATGGATACAGCCGGCAACAAGGCGGCCGCTACGGAGATCTCCGGCATCAAGGTGGCGATCCCGAACATGACGCTCAAGGTGATCGATCGGGCGATCCAGGTCCACGGAGCAGCCGGTGTCAGCGCTGACTTCCCGTTGGCGGAGATGTATGCGCACCAGAGGACGCTGCGGATCGCCGACGGTCCGGACGAGGTCCACGAAATGACGATCGCCCGCCGAGAACTGCTCAGGCGCAACCCGAACTTTCGCATGAACCCGGTACCAGCCGCCGGACCGGCGGACCCCGAACCACAAGTATTCGCCCGTCCGTAGCGTCCGGTATCAACGGTTACGATGGGCGTGCACGGACGGCGGGCGCGCCCATCAGAACTGGTTGCCGGATGGCATCCGGGTAGTCGGAATCCTGCTCAGCTGACCTGATCCCATCATCACATTCGACGAAAGCCGGTCATGAGCCGTCCTGCCTCCTCAGACGCTGTCCCTCCACTGGACGATGCGCCGCCAGACGCTGCTTCGGGGTTGACACCGAGAGGCGCCAGGACCCGCGCCAGGCTGGTGTCGGCGGCGCGCGAGTTGTTCGAGCGCCAGGGATACCTCGATACCAACGTCAACGACATCTCGTCTGCCGCCGGCGTTGCCTACGGGACGTTCTACATCTACTTCACCTCCAAAGAGGAAGTCTTCGGCGAGGTCGTCAGAGACATGCATCTGCAGTTCAGGGCGATCGCCAGTGCCGAACCGCGTCAGGGGAGTGATGCCGCTTCGCTGATCGAACGGGCGAACCGCGGCTTCTTCCGGGCGTACCAGCAAACCGCGGCGATGCAACGGATCATGGAACAAGCGTCGACGGTGAACCCGCGTCTGGCGATGGAACGCAGAGAGGCGAATCGCTATTGGCGCGACCGCGCCCGCAGGGCGATCACCGGATGGCAGATCGATGGGGTGGTGGGGCGTGACATCGATGCCGTTTACGCAGCGAATGCCCTCGGGGCGATGATCGACCGCTTCGCCTACCTGTGGTTCGTGCTCGGGGAGACGCACGAGTTCGAGGTCGCCGTCGAGCAGCTGACGCACCTGTACTGCAACGCCCTTGGCATACCGCACACACTGAAGCTGTCGCCGCACGAATTCTGACGGAGAATTGGGCGCCGCCTTGACAGTTGCCTGATGTTGCAGGCAGACTGCCATAGCCGAAGGTGATAGAGATGTCATCTTCGGCTGGGGGACGAGACGCACGATCTCGACAACAAGGGGGATAGACCATGTCTACAGAAGATTGTGACCGCGCGGATCAGCAGTTCACTGCTCGCACCCGCCGAGAACTGCTCAAAGTGATGGGGCTCACCGGCGCCGGGCTGATGCTCGGCGGGCCGCTGCTGGCAGCATGCGGAAGCAGCGCCAGCAAGTCGGCAGCGACCGCTGCACCTGGTGGGACAACGGGTGGGACCGCTACGGGCGGCGGTTCGTCTTCCGGCGCCGGCGCCAAACTCATCGACATCCTGAAGATCGACAAATCGGTCGCCGGTGGTGGAAAGACATGGCAGATGGGCGCAGTGCTGGCGCTGACCGGTCCCGGTTCGTACTACGGCAAGACGATGACCAATGGCATCAATCTTGCTGTCAAGCACATCAAGGCGGCCGGTGGACCTGACATTCAGGTCACAACGCTCGATCACAAGAGCGGCGATGCCCAGGCCGGCGTCGACGCCATGCGTCAGCTCGTTGCCAAGAAGGTTCCAGCCAAACTGGCATCGTATGTCGACGACCTCGGGGCGATGCTGCCGGCGACGGAGCAGGCGAAGATGTTCACCCTCGACGGTGGTGGGGGAACGAGCATCTTCGGTCAGGGCAAGCCGTACTTCTACGGGACCCGCGCCATCACCCCGAACGACGCGCTGCCCGGTGCGCTCAAATATCTGAAGACGGCAATGCCAGGCAAGACCAAGCTCGGCTACATCGTCTGGGATCTGGGCGAACCGGTCAACGGCGAGATCAAAGCCGACCTGCTGGCCAAAGCCACAGCGCAGGGCTTCGAGTTCAATGGTCTGTACGAGGTCTATCCCGTCGGAGCTTCCGACTACTCGACGTTGATCCCGAAGATCAAGGCGAATCTCCCGGACATTCTCATCGCCTACGGCTCGGGCCAGGATCCGGGTCACTTTTCTTCGCAGTGGTACACAAGCGGCGGCACGCTCTGCCCGTTCATCGGTTTCGAACTGACTCCTGACGGCGTCAATGCAGCCAAGGGTGCCTACGACAAGTACGGCTTCACATTTGCCGCCGACTACTTCGACGAGAACGTCGGCGTCAACCCGTTGGCGAAGTTGTTCATCTCCGAATTCCAAGCGGAGTACAAGGTGTTCCCCGACTTCTACGCTGCGAACTTCTACGAAAACACGCTGGCGATGTGGGACATGATCCGGCGGGTCTTGAAGAAGGGTGGCGACATCAACAGTGGTGATCAGTTGGACGCGGCGTTCCAAGCGGACCTGAGCGCCGCAAGCGTCTACGGCGGTGACGCCACGACGGTGGGTCAATACAAGATCGACCCGAAGACGCACTCGGTCATCCGGCGTCCGATGGGGATCTTCGAGCAGAAGGACGGCAAGGTCAAGGCGTTGGCGTACTACGACATCAACGGCGACGACTACCGACTCGCCTGACGATTCCATACAGCCCTGAGAATCCGGCGGTGCCCCGTGCGAGTGCACGAGGCACCGCCGGTGTTCTTTCCGCCGCCAACGACAAGAGAGTGAGGCCGCCGCGGTGCTCGCAGTCACCTTTGAAACCGTCCGACAACTCATCGCCGCCGGCATCGTCAATGGATCCGCATATGGCATCCTCGGCGTTGCCTTTGCGCTGATCCTCGGCGTCACCGGACGATTCCACTACGCCTTCGGCGTGCTCTACACGCTCGCAGCGTTCTTCGCCTTCACGCTGTTCGACCGGGTCGGTTGGCCGTTCTGGCCGGCGGCGATCGTCGGCATCGTGATCACCGTGGTGATGGGTGTCGGTATCGAGGCATTCGTCTACCGGCCACTTGCAGCGCGGGCCGGGAGCAATGCCCTGCTCGCTGTCTTCGTCGCCGCACTCGGCCTCGGCATCGCCGGCGGCAACCTCATCCAGATCTTCTGGGGCGCGCAGACCCATTCGCTGCTCGGCATCAGCATCTCGCCGATCAACGTGCTCGGTGCGGACATCATCAACATCGATCTCTATTCGGTGATCGGCGGGATGCTGCTGGTGGCACTACTGACCTGCCTGCTGCGCTTCACGGGGCTCGGCAGGGCGATCAAGGCGACGCGAAGCAACCCCGAGATGGCACTGCTGATCGGCGTCGATCCCGCCCGGATCTACCTCGTCGTGTTCGCTATCGCCAGTTTCCTCGCAGGGTTCGCAGCGATCATGGCGGCACTGAAGTATTCGGTCGAACCAACGATGGGGTTCCGACCGGTCGTGCTGGCCTTCGTCGTCGCCTTTCTCGGCGGGACGGCGAAGTCGCCGGTTCGCGTCTTCCTCACCGGGATCGGCATCGGCCTGATCGAAACGATCAGTTCCATCTGGCTGCCGGTCCGCTGGACGCAACTCGTGGTGTTCGTGATCCTCGTGTTGTACCTGATCTCGTTCTCGGTGAATCGCACCGTCTTCACCCGTCTCAGCGCCGCCCTCACCGGTCGGGCATAAGGGAGCATCGTGCAGGTCGCATCCAACTACATCGATCAGATCCTGATCTTCTCGATCTTTGCGCTTTCCCTCAATCTGCTCCTGGGCTACATGGGCCAGGTGTCGGTCGCCCACGCTTCGTTCGGGGCGGTGGGGGGCTACGCAGCCGGGTACTTCGCACTGTCGCACGGGTGGAACGTGCTGCTCGGTGCGCTGGTCGGTGCGCTCATCGCCGGTGTCGTCGGTGCCGCCGTTGCGCTGCCGGCGTTGCGCCTCTCGGTGGAATACCTCATTCTCCTGACGCTCGGCGTGTCGTCGGTCCTGCTCGGGTTGTTCACGACCTTCGCCCAGCTCGGCGGCACCTATGGCCTCATCGGCATTCCGCCAGCCTCGATCTTCGGGCACCAACTCCTGCAGACGACCGACTGGCTCGTCCCGCTGGCGGTCATCCTCGCCGTCGTCTTCCTGATCTGCCACCGGATCGGTGAATCGCCGTATGGCAGGGTACTCAAGGGGATCCGCGACGACGACAAGGCGACGCTGTCGCTCGGCAAGAACGTGGTGCTCTACAAAGTCGTCGTCTTCGGGATCACGTGTGGCCTCGCCGGGCTCGCCGGTGGACTGCTCGCCGGCTTCAACAGCCTGGCGACGCCGAGCCAGTTCGGTTTCGACGTGTCGTTGTCGATCTTCGCAATGGTGATCTTCGGCGGCACCGGCAACCTCGCCGGCTCGATCCTCGGTGCAGCCACCGTCGTGTTGACGAAGCCGCTGCTCGAGTGGGCAGTGTCGTTGGCACCGGAGACCGCGGCGCTATGGCGCTTGACACTGTACGGTTTGCTGCTCGCGGTGCTGATGCGGTTGCGGCCGCAGGGATTGCTGCCGGAGGGCCTCAACGTGCTCAAACCGGCGACATGGAGGCCTTCGCGCTCGACGAACGGTTCCGACGAGATCGTTCCGACTGCTGTCGCCGCTGCAGCACAGGAATGGGAGACGCGGCTCGAGGTCGGCGAGTCGATTGCGCAGGAAAAACAGCGCGAGAGAAACTGGAGCGACGCTCCGGTCGTGCTCGAGGTCACCAACCTGTCCAAACGGTTCGGCAGCATCGTTGCCACCGAGGAACTCTCTATGGTGCTCCGCAAAGGAACGATCACCGCCCTCGTCGGTCCGAACGGTGCAGGGAAGACCACAGTCTTCAACCTGCTCACCGGCTTCATCGCTCCCGATCAGGGCTCGGTGAAGTTGAACGGCGAGGAACTCGTCGGAATGAAGCCGAACCGAGTCGCCAATGCCGGGATGGTGCGATCGTGGCAGGATGTCAGGGTCATCCCGAGGCTGAGCAGCCTGCAGAATGTGATGCTCGGCGTGCAGGACCAGACGGGCGAACACCTCGGACCGCTGTTCGGTAACATTCCCGGGGTCCGAAAGCGTGAACAGACCGTGCGTGAGACGGCGATGGAGTGGCTCGAGTTCGTCGGGATGGCGGACTTCGCCAACAGTCCGGCCGGGGCGTTGTCGTTCGGGCAGTCGAAGCTCGTCGCCCTCGCACGTGTGCTGGCGACGAACGCCGACGTGTTGTTGCTCGACGAGCCGTGTTCCGGAATCGACACCCAATGGGTCGACGCCATGCTCAGCCTGATCGAGAAGGTGCGCGAGCAGGGACGGACGGTTTGCATCGTCGAGCACAACCTGCATGTCGTCGACCGGCTCGCCGACCATACGTACTTCATGGAACTCGGCCGGATCACCGATCAGGGCACGTTCCAAGAGTTGACCAATTCACCACGACTCGCGGAGGCGTACTTTGGAACCGTCTGAGTCGGGGACATCCGAATCCGCAGCATCCGCTTCGCGACCGTCCGAATCGAGAGTCGGATCGCTGCTGGCGCTGGCCGGCCTGTCGTGCTCATACGGTCGAAAGCACGTCGTCTTCGACGTCGACATGACGGTCGGAACCGGGGAGATCGTCTCGCTGTTCGGCCACAACGGTGCCGGCAAGACGACGATCATCAAGAATGTCCTCGGCGCCTACAAGCCATCCGGGGGATCAGTCCGCTACGCCGGTGAGGACATCACCGGCTCGTCGGCGCGTGCGAACGTGCGCAGGGGAATGGCGCTGATCCCGTCGGAACGTTTTGTGTTCGGCGATCTGACGGTGTACGAGAACCTGCTGCTCGGAGCCGCCAATCTCAAGGATCAGTCCAGGCAGGAGACCTTGCTCGCACAGGTGTACGAACTGTTCCCGATTCTCCAGGAACGATCGAAGCAACTGGCGGGGACGATGTCGGGTGGACAGCAGCGAATGGTCAGCCTCGGCTTGGCACTGATGACCTCACCGAAGCTACTGCTGCTCGACGAGCCGTCCCTTGGTCTGGCACCGGCGGTCGTCCAACAGATCTTCACGGCCGTCCGCACGCTCGCCGACGACGGTCTGTCGGTGCTGCTCCTCGAACAGAACGTGGGGCAAGCGCTGCGTATCTCCGACCGTGCGTACGTGATGCGCAGCGGGCGAATCATCCTCCAGGAGTCCGCAGAGAAGATGCGGGCCCGCGACTCGTACTGGGACCTGTTCTGATGCCGAAGCTCACCGAATCCGAAGCCTCGATCTTTCTCGACGAACCCGGGCACCTGTTGCGTGTCGCCACCGTCGACGCCGACGGCATGCCGCGCAATGTCCCGATCTGGTACCTCGTCGATCGCCGTCGCCTCGTCTTCACGCCGCGGGTGCATTCTGTGTTCCTGGCGAACCTGCTTCGTGATCCACGGGTCGGGCTGACCATCGACGAAGACTCGTTGCCGTACCGCAAGGTCACCGTCCAGGGAGTCGCCGACTTGTTGTACGCACCTGGTGCCGACGACGAATGGCGCGACACATATCGCGCCATAGCGTCTCGCTATATCCCGGTCGAGGCTGCAGAGGCGTATGTGCAGAACACGATCGACCAGCCGCGTGCGCTGCTCGGCGTGTCGCTCGACGCGCCGTCGAGCCGGGTGCTCAGTTGGCGGATGCCGTTAGAGGGCGAAGCAGCAAGCGGTATCTGGGCGCGGCGCTATTACCTCGACGACACGATCATGGCGAAGATCGCCGACGCTGCCGGCTGAGAGAGCTTCGGTGACGGCGTCGGGCGAACCCGCTCAGCGGATCTGTTCACCCCATTCGGTCTCCTTGCGCAACACCGCTTTCAGCACCTTCCCACCGGGGTTGCGCGGCAAGGGTTCGTCTCGGAAGGAGATGTACTGCGGAACCTTGAAGTCGGCGATCTGCTCGCGGGCCCAGGCTCGAATCGCTGCGGCGTCCGGATGTGTCCCCGGGGCAGCCACCACGACGGCACCGACCTTCTCACCCATCATCGTGTCCGGCACGCCCATCACCGCAACCTCGTAGATCTCCGGATGCTGGACGAGCGCATTCTCGACCTCGACGCAGTAGACATTCTCGCCGCCGCGGTTGACCATGTCTTTCTTGCGATCGACGATCTGCACGAATCCGTCGTCATCGACACGGGCGAGGTCGCCGGTCCGCAGCCAGTGATCGACGAAGGTGTCGGCGGTCTGCTCCGGCTTGTTCCAGTACCCGGCGACGATGTTCTGCCCACGGATCAGTAGTTCGCCGACCCCGGTGGATTCGTCGACTTCGACGAGATCGACTTCGACGACCGGTGCAGCGAAGCCGACGGTTTCGGGATGGGAGTCGCAGTACTCGTCCGGCAGGAACGTGGAGACCGACGACGTCTCCGTGAGACCGAAGCCGTTGCCGAGCCGTGCACGGGGAACATAATGGCGCAGCTTGGCGATGATCTCCGGCGCCATCGGTGCGCCTCCATACGTCAGGTATCGGACGCCGCTGACATCGAAGTCGGTGAAGTTCGGTTGACTCATCGCCAGCCAGTAGATCGCCGGGACCGACGTGACCATGTTGACCCGTTCGTCGACGATCGCCGCCAGAAACGCTTGGACGTCGAAGGCCGGCATGATCACCGTGGTGCCGCCGAGATACATCGTCAACAGCAGTTGGCTGTTGCACCCGGTGACGTGGAACATCGGCACGGAGATGAGGTTGCGCAGACGGATGTCGTCGAGCACGCCGATGACCCTGCGGCACGTCTCGCAGTTGGACAGGAAATTCTCGTGGGTCGTCATCGCCCCCTTCGGGAAGCCTGTCGTACCACTGGTGTAGAAGATCGCCGCGAGGTCGGCCGGTTGGAGATCGTCGACGACGAAAGGCTCGCCGTCCGGCAAGGCGACCCCAGGCTCGAAAGCGTATTTTGCTCCGGAATCGGTGATCACGTAGTCGACTTCGGCATCACTGAAGCGGGTGTTGACGGGCACCACGACGGCACCTGCCATCTGCACTCCGAAGAACGCATAGGCCCAGTCGTTGCCGTTGGCGAGATGGATGGCGACCCGGTCGCCGCGCTCGACGCCGTTCGCCATCAGCCCGCCGGCGACCCGGCTACTACGATCCCACAGCTGTTGATACGACACCCGCTGACCGCCGAGCTCGACGAGCGCCTCGCCATCCGGCTGGGCGGTGACGGCCGAACGGAACATCGCCACCAGCGACGACGGCAGGCCGGTGTAACGCAGGACACCGTCGGCGGACCGTTCGACGCCGCTCATGTCGAATGGTTCGATGTTCGGCGTGCGGCCCTGCTTGACGATCATGTCGTTCCCTCCAGCTGACGTCCTACCCCCTGTACGACGACTCTGAATTCTGCCGCTAAAGGTGATACCTTTGTCAAGTCAGCGGATTTGGGGATCGCGCTGGTCACGACTCGAACTGGGGAACGTCATGCTGCTCGGCGACATCATCAGGCTCAACGGACGAAAAACACCGGAAAAGATCGCCGTGATCGCTGGTGATTCGATCGTCACGTTCGGCGAGCTCAACGACCGGATGCTGCAGGTCGCCAACGCAATGTTGCAACTCGCCAGCCCGGGTGACCGCATCGCCGTGCTCGCCGAGAACGTCCCGGAGTACGTCGAGATGTACTACGGAGTGCCGACTGCCGGCATGGCACTGACGTTTCTGAACTACCGGCTCCATCCGAAGGAATGGGCATGGATACTCAACAACGCAGAGGCAACCGTGTTGGTGATACAAGCCAAGTTCGTCGAGCAGGTCGAGCCGCTCCTGGCGACGATGCCCACCGTCCAGCACGTCGTCGTGATCGGCGAGACGACATCCGACACACAGGTGAGCTATGCCGATGTCGTCGGGGCCGCGGCGGCACAGGAGCCAGATCTGGACGTCGACGAGGACTCGACCGCGTGGCTGCTCTACACGAGCGGTACGACGGGTTTTCCGAAGGGGGCGATGTTGTCACATCGAAACCTGATCGTGGCTGCGCTCAATTCGGTGATCGAGTACGAACCGCAACCGGACGAACGGGCGCTCATCGCCTTTCCGCTGTGCCACGTTTCCGGGTACGCCGTACCGGTCAACCACTTCCGTGGCGGCAGGGTGGTGCTGACGCCGATGTTCGAGCCGGGCCTGTGGATGCAACTCGTCGACGAGCACCAGATCACCGGGACGTCGATGGCGCCGACGATGCTCAACTTCATTCTCCAGCATCCGAAGGTGAACGACTTCGAACTGACCTCGCTCCGTGGTATCGGTTACGGCGCGGCGGCGATGCCCGTCGAGATCCTGCGAGCGGCAATCGCCCGATTCGGCCCGATCGTCTACTCCGGCTTCGGGATGACAGAACTCGGCGGCAACGTGCTCACGTTCCCCAAGGCGGCGCACGCCAGAGCGATCGACGGCGAGGAGCATCTGCTGTCGTCGTGCGGTACGCCGATGGTGCTGGCCGACGTCAAGGTCGTCGACGAACAGATGGTCGAGTGCCCGCCCGGCGTTGTCGGCGAGATGGTGATCCGTGGCGAACAGGTGCTGCTCGGCTATTTCCGCAACGAGGAGGGGACCAACAGGGCGTTCGAGGACGGCTGGTTCCATACCGGTGATATGGCGCGACGCGACGAGGAAGGCTTCTTCTACATCGTCGACCGGATGAAGGACATGATCATCACCGGCGGCGAGAACGTCTACAGCCGCGAGGTCGAGGAAGTGCTCTATCTGCATCCAGCGGTCTCCGAAGCCGCAGTCGTCGGCGTGCCGGATGTGATGTGGGGGGAGAAGGTCACGGCAATCGTCGTGCTCCGCGCCGGTATGTCAGCCACGGAGGCGGAGATCATCGCCGTCTCGCGTGACAACCTCGCCGGCTTCAAGAAGCCGAAAGCGGTCGTCTTCCTCGACGAGCTCCCGAAGACGGTCAGCGGCAAGATCATCAAACGCGAACTCCGCGATCGCCTCGCCGCCGGAACGCTGTCATGACCGTCGACATCGTCGGACCGTTCCGTCTCGACGGCAAGGTCGCGATCATCACCGGCGCGTCATACGGTTTGGGCGTGTTGTTCGCCGAGATCCTCGCCAGCGCAGGTGCAGACGTCGTTGTCACGGCCCGATCCGTCGACAAGTTGGCCGACACCGCAGCGATCGTCGAGGGACTCGGGCGGAAATGCCTGTCGGTCGGCGGCGACGTCACCGTGTATGCCGATTGCGAGCGGGTGGTTGCCGAGACGATGGCGATGTTCGGACGGGTCGACATCCTCGTGAACAACGCAGGATGGGCAGACGGGCGGTTGGTTCGCACCGAGCACTGCGAGCCGGAAATGTTCGCCAAGATGGTCAACACCGATCTGACCGGCCTCTTCTACATGACGCGCGCCGCTGCACCTGACATGTTGCGCGGTGGCGGTGGCAGCATCGTCAACCTGTCGTCGATCTTCGGCAACGCAGGCTCGGAGAACCGTACCGCCGGCTACTTCGCTGCCAAGGGCGGCGTCAATCAATTGACGAAGCTGCTGGCATGCGAATGGGGGGATCGAGGTCTGCGGGTCAACGCCCTGGCACCCAACTTCTTCGTCTCCGAGATGACCCGCACCCTGCTCGAAGATTCCGGGATGGCCGACTGGATGCGCAGCCGGACTCCGATGAGGCGGATGGGGGAGTTGCCTGAACTCGTCGGTCCGCTGCTGTTCCTCGCTTCCTCGGCATCGAGTTTCGTCACTGGCACGGTGCTGAACGTCGACGGTGGATGGAGCGCCAGCGGGGGTTACGCCCAGAACCCTCAGCCGTGGGACGACTGGAACGGCGACATGGGCGTGCCGATCGGTCCCTCGACCAGCGTTGCTGCCGCAGCCGGTTTCCCGGCAGATGGAGAGGATTGATCGTGGCACTGTTGATCGACTACGGCCTCGTCACCGCCCAACGGGCACCGGAGGATCCGACACCGTGGACCGAGGTCTATGACGACGTGCTGGCAGTCGCCGCTGCGGTCGAGGCTGCAGGATTCGACGGGCTCTGGGTCAGTGAACACCACTTCACCGATGACGGTTACATGAGCGGACTGTTCCCCGTGCTCGGCGCATTGGCGGGTGTGACGAAGCGGATGACGCTCGGTTCCAACGTCGCGCTCGCACCGTTGTACAACCCGCTGCGCCTTGCAGAGGACGCCGCCGTCATCGACGTCCTCAGCCACGGCAGATTGCTGCTCGGCCTGGCGATCGGTTACCGCGACGAGGAGTTCGCTGCACTCGGTGTTCCCAAGCGCGAGCGAGTCGCCCGGTTGCACGAGTGCGTGGCGGTCTGTCGCAAGGCATGGACCGGCGAACGATTCAGCCACAGCGGGGTGACGACGTCCGTCGACGGACTGGTCGTTCGTCCGATTCCCGCATCTCCGCCGCCGATATGGCTCGGCGGTTGGGTCGACGCAGCGATCGAACGGGCCGCTGCACTCGGCGACGGCTACATTTCGCCACTCGGAGACCTCGATGACACCATCCGACGGGTCGATGTGCTCGACGGTGCGGCAGAGCGCCTGGGGCGAGCAGACCCGCTGCCGATCGGCACGGCGACGTGGTGCGCGCTGACGCCCAAGGCGTCGTCGGAAGGCGACACGTCGTCGATCCTGCGTGGTGTCACTCATCTCTACGACCGCTACGCCAACTGGTACGGATCATCGACCGACGTCGGTGGCGGTCGAGCAGTCGGGGAGATGATCGCCCAGATCCTCGGACTGCCGAGCGATCAACTGCCACCGACGATCGTGTCGGGAGCGGCCGAACAGGTCGTCGCCGCCCTCGCCCCGCTGGCGGCCCAGTTCTCGGATTCCCGCGACCACCGCCTGTGCGTGCGATTGCAGTACCCCGGGATGTCGCGTACGGAAGTACTCGACCAGATCACCCAATTCTCAACCGAGGTCATGCCCGCACTTCGCGCCGCAGCCTCTCGATCATAGGAGAACACCGCCATGGCATCCATCGAGTCCGTTCGCGGCACTGTCGACACCGCCGATTTGGGGCGGGTACTGATGCACGAGCACGTGTTCGTGCTCTCGCCGGAGATGATGAACAACTACGAGACGGGATGGGACGAAGAGGCCCGCGTCGCCGACGCGATCGAGCGGTTGACCGACCTGAAGGCCAACGGTGTCAGCACGATCGTCGATCTGACGGTGATCGGCCTCGGCCGCTACATCCCGCGCATCCAGCGTGTCAACGAGGCCGTCGACATCAACATCATTGCCGCCACCGGGCTCTACACCTACAACGAGATCCCGCACTACTTCCACTTCCGTGGTCCCGGTCTGCTGTTCGACCAGCCGGAATTGCTGACCGAGATGTTCATCCACGACATCGAAGCCGGCATCGGGGAGACAGGCGTCAAAGCCGGGATCCTCAAGTGCGCGACCGACGAACCGGGTGTCACCGGCGGCGTCGAGCGCGTGCTGCGGGCTGTCGCCCAGGCCCATCGCGCCACAGGCGTGCCGATTTCCACACACACCCATGCCCACACCAGACGCGGTCTCGAGCAGCAGGACATCTTCGATCAGGAGGGTGTCGATCCGACGCAGGTCGTCATCGGCCACAGCGGTGACACCACCGATCTCGACTACCTCAAAGAGATCATGAACCGCGGCTCGTTCATCGGTATGGACCGCTTCGGGATCGACGTGCTGCTGCCGTTCGAGGATCGCGTCAACACCGTCGCTGCGCTCTGCGAACAGGGTTTCGCCGACCAGATGGTGCTCTCGCACGACGCAGCGTGTTTCAACGATTGGTTGCCGGACGATCAGCTGCCGATCGTCACGCCGAATTGGAACTACCTGCACATCACCCGTGACGTCGTTCCGGCACTCAAGCAGCGTGGTGTCACCGATGAGCAGGTGGACCAGATGTTGATCGACAACCCGCGACGCATTTTCGAACGCGCCAAGGTCGCCTATTGACGTCGCCTCTCGACGCCGCCCATCGAGATGCCGGGGGTCTTGTGGACTCACACCGTGCGCTGGGCGACAAGTCCGAGGAGCTCCCAGTGCAGGCGATGCGCCCCGTCGATGACGCCGATGTCTTCACAGAACGTCGTCAGCTTGGCAAGGCCGGCGATGAGCGTCTTCCGGTACGCCGGATTCGACTCGGCAATGGCCATGCCGTTGTCGATGCCGAGGTGTTCGTACAACGCCGGATCGAGGTTGAGGTGGACGATGCTGCCGACCAGTTCGGCGGCATTGTCCAGTACGAGTTGGCGATCGGCAGCGTCGATGGTGGGCCAGAATTCGCCGAGGAAGGTCTTGGCGAAGCTGACATGGCGGGCCTCTTCGAGGACGTGCAACTTGGCGATCTGCCGAGAAACGGGATGGATGCGCTCGTCACGCATCGTCAAGCGGTTCACGTAGTCGAGGAACTCCTCGACGGCGAGTATCAGCAGGTAGGACAGCACCCGTCCACCATCCGTGCCGCCGGACGACCCGGAGGCGCGCTTCGGGCCGTAGGCGGGCGTGCCGGCCCGACGGATGTATTCGCCGAACATCATCGAATGGCGGCATTCGTCGGCGATCTCCACCAGCAGGTAGCGGTGGCTAGGGTCGGTGACCGGGATCGTCACGAGGTCGCGCAGCACGATCTGCATCAGCGCGTTCTCGAACCAGATGCTCGCGCCGAAGACGGCAGCGGTCTCATGGCGGCTGTAGGTGATCTGTTGGTCCAGCGTCATTGCCTGCCAGACGGTCGTCCCGAACAGCGGCAGGACTTCCGGCGGTAGGTGGAAAGCCGAATCGTCGATCGGAGTAGCCCAGTCGACGTCGGTGAACGGATCGAGCGTCATTCGTTCCGAAGCGGCGACGAGTTGCGCTGATCGGAGGGCGGTACGAGGCAGCGTCGAAACGGTCATGGACCAACTATGACGGTGACAGTAATTGCTGTCAACATTGGATGACAGTGATTACTGTCACAGTAGTCACTGTCACGATCGAATCGGATGTGGTTGACTGAGCATGTGCCGACCGGTGAACAGAACGTCGCGGAGGAGCTGACAGGTGACGAGGTCGCGCCGAAGCCCTTGTACAGCCTCGGCGAGCTGTCCGACGCCAGCGGGGTGAGTGAGCGGACGATCCGTTACTACCAGAATGAAAAACTGCTGCCGAAGCCGGACAAGCAGGGACGTGACGGCGTCTACCGTGACGACCACCTCGAACGGCTGCGATTGATCAACGAACTGCGTGACCGCGGCCTGACTCTGCATACGATCCGCGAACTCGTCGTCAACGACAATCCGGCCAGAACCGTCTCGGCATGGTTGGGTGTCGATGCGACGTTGAGTGCGCCATGGTCTGACGATCGTCCGCGGACGCTCACCCAGGACGAGCTGCGAGCGACCGTTGCCAATACTGCGGCTGGTGTCATCGGTGAGCTGCAAGACGCCCGCTATGCGCATCGCAACCACGACGGCAGTTGGGACGTGCCGAGCCCGGCGCTGCTCGATCTGGCGTTGCAGCTCCGTGCTGCCGGCGTGGATATCGAGATCGCCGGAAGGATCCGCGATCTACTCCGCGGACGACTCTCCAAAGCCGTCGAGGACACCGTCAAACTGCTCGTCGATCGAGCAGGTTCCGGTTTCGCCGGAGCTGCCAGCGCCGAGGAATTGGCAACCGCGCTCGGCGCGCTTCGGCCGATCGCCAGGGAGATGAGCAGCCTGATCCTCGCCCAGGAAGTCGAGCGGGCGCTTCACGAACTCGTCGAGTCCCGCCCGTTCGGGAACAACCGCTCCGGTCGGCACTGAAGGCACTGCTGGATCGTCCAGCTGGATCGGTGTCCGCGAAGTCGGCCGAAGTACCTTGGAGGTGATGGAGCAGCAGTGACAGCCTTCGCTGTTTCAGATTCCCTCGAAAACCGACAAGCGATCGTCGATGTGACCATTGCGTACTGCTGGGCGCTCGACACCGGGGACTGGGATGCGCTCGACGAGGTGTTCCTGGCCGACGCAACAGCGTTGCTCGGATCGGAATTGATCGGACTCGACGCCATCAGAGAACGGGTCAGCGATGCGCTGACACCACTCGACCACAGTCAACATGTCGTCAGCAACCATCAGATCCGCATCGATGGCGATGTGGCGACGAGCAGGTGCTACTTCGTCGCCCAGCACACCGTCGCCGGCACCGAGGGCGGCCCGAACTTCATCGTCGCCGGGCGCTACGAGGACACGTTGCTGTGCACGGCCGCTGGCTGGCGTATCCGTCGACGTGAACTGAGCGTGACCTGGACGGACGGGAATCCGAAGGTGCTCTACCGCCAGAGTTGACCACCAAATCGATCGCGCAACGTGCAGTCCCGTCTACGATGCTGTCCAGTGATCACTGCGAGCGATGTCGACGCCTTCCGCGCCGGAGACGAGCAGGCGGTCAGGACGATCTACCGTGAATACGGACGCCTCGTGTTCGTAGTCGCCAACCGTGTGCTGTCCAATCGGGCGCTCGCCGAGGAGGCCACGCAGCAGACCTTCCTCCAGGCGTGGAAGGCTGCCAAGTCGTTCGAGGCCGGCCGGGAACTCGGGCCGTGGTTGGCGACCATCGCCAGGCGCGCGGCGATCGACGTCCAACGGCGAGAAGCCCGGCGAGCCCACGACGACCTCGACAGCGTCAAGGCTGGCGACTCCTCGCTGTCTGTTGCCGGTCCGAACATCGATCAGACCTACACCGTCTGGCAGGTCCGCGAGGCGATCGACACCCTGAATCCGCAGGACCGGGAACTGGTCCGGCTGCAGCACCTGGAGGGTTACACCCACACGCAGATCAGCGAGATGCTCGGTGTTCCGATCGGTACCGTCAAGTCGCGCTCGTTCCGAATCCACAAGTTGCTCGCCGCCAAGTTGGGTCACCTGCGCGAGGACGCTGTCTCGTGAACCGGCGATGAACCGATCTCCCGTCTACGACGTAGACCTGGCGAAGGAGGTGGACCGTGGCTAGCGACAGCACCGTGGCGCACTATCTCGAGGACGATGGCGAGCCCATCGACCTGAACATCGACGAGCGCGAAGAAATGGAGTCGCTTCGCGCCCTGTTGCGCGACACCAGTCTGTGGCAGGAACCGTCCGGTTCACTTGAAGACAGCGTCGTTGCGGCGATCGCCGGCGAACATCGCGTCGACACCGAATTTTTTGCTCCGCCGGTGCCGCACGCCGGCGGAGGAGCCCAGCCGATCGCCTCTCCATCAGCGCTTGCCTCCCCACCTGCGCCGTACGCCAGCGCGCCACCCACGAACGTCGTGTCGATCGACTCACGTCGTCTGCGCTACGGCGCCAGACCTGCAAGCCGTTGGGGAAACTTCGCCGCCGGGTTGGTCGTCGCAGCGGTGATCGTCGGCGGCGTCCTGATCGTGAAGCATTTTCCCAACAATGCGCAGGGGACGACGTCGGCGCTGCGCGGCCAGGGAGCCCTGGCGGATGCCACCGGAAAGGTGACCGTCTTCACCACCAACTCCGGTGTGCGGATCGAACTCGACGCCACGGGCCTTCCGCGCCTCGACCACGACGATTTCTACGAAGCCTGGTTGAAGAGCGCCGACGAGACAAAACTTGTTCCGGTCGGGACCTTTCACACCGGTGCAAAGGTCACGCTGTGGGCCGGAGTCTCCCTGGGCGACTACCCGACCTTCACCGTCACCCGCGAGCACGCTGCCGGTCCCGATGACGTCGCTCAAGAATCATCCGGCGACGTCGTTCTCAAGGCCGACATCGGCGGCTGAGCTCACGTCGTGACCAGCGCGTCTGCGTGCTGTTGCAACCAGGCGTGCGACCGCCGGTTCTGCTGCGGATAGCCCTGCTCCCACACCTGTTGATAGAGGACGAGGCCGGAGCCGGCCTTGGCTTTCATCGACACGAGGGCGCGATCGAGGAAGTCGAGTGCTGCGGCCACCACGGCGATCCGTTGACCGGGGACGAGATGCTGGGCGTCGCAGAATGCGGCAAACCGCGCCACCGGATCGATGTCTGCTCTGCCAGGGTCGAGATCGACCGGATCGCGGAATGGGATCCAATGCCGCGCAGCGATGGCGATATCGACCAGCGGGTCGTTCGGGGCGGCGAAGTCGAAATCGATGAACGCAACTGCTGCACCGTCTCGGACGACGACGTTCTCGATGCACAGGTCGTTGTGGCAGACGATCGCCGATGGCGAAGGTTCTCCGAGGTTGGTCCGGTCCCAGACGGCATCGGCCGGCTCGACGAAGCCGGTGGCAGCACGATGCAGACGGTGCTGTAGATCGGCGACGCTGACGAGCAGTTCGTCCCCGGCGGTCCAGCACGGGAACGGCGGGATCCCGACGTCGCCCTCGATAAAGCTGAGGACGCTGCGCCCCGTGCTGTCGGTGCCCAGGACTCGTGGCGCACCGGTGAACCCGACCGACTCCAGGTGCCTCAGGAAGCGGTTGACGGTGTCGGTGAAACTCCGTTGCGGACGCCGGACCGTGTCGCCGACACGGACGACTCCGCCGCCAGATCCCATCCCGCCCGGAAGCTCGATCTCCCTCTCGATCTCCCTCTCGATCTCGATCCCAATCTCCATCCCGGCGCCCGGCGCAGCATCTCGCTCGCCGTGCTTCGTCATCGCTCGAACGCTAGTCGTCCACCGGACGCGCCGTCCCGATCCATGTCCGAACCGATCACATGTCCTGGCACGTCGACCACCGACGGGCGGTGAACAGACAGCCACGATTCGTCGACGACCAGGAGTATGGTGCGCCAGTCCTGGAGCACATCAGCTCGAGGACTATTCCCTACTTCATCCCGAAGAAGACGGGCACGGGTTCCGCGTCGGTGACGGTCGCCGCTGGCCAGGTCGTCAACGTAACCGACGAGCCTCCGAGTTGGGCAGCGTTCCTGAAGAGGAAGATGACCGTCAGCTGACTTTGCTGATCGCCTCGCTTTCGCGGGCGGCAGCTCGAAAGATTCCCTTGGCCATCAACGACGGCTCGGCTCGACGCCTGGTCTCGTAGATCGCAGCGCGTGCCCCGTGGACGACGGTGTCGTCCGGGGCCGCCCAACCGGCCAAATCGACGAGGTGGCAGGCAAGTCGCAGATCACCGTCGGCAACGGCGGACTCGGCTCGTCGAACCAGTGCTCCCGGCCCACCGGCGAGTTCACTGAGCACTGCTGCAAGGTGGGCGTCCGGCGAGGGTTTGAGCCGTGACGCTGCGCCATCCCACCATCCGCCGTAGAGACGCCAGATGTTGTGCACGACGAACTCCGGCTCGTCGTAGAACGGGCGGAGATACGGCTTGTTCAAGGCCGACGGATCGACCTTGACCGTGTGGATGACGGTGTCGAGTGTCGCTCCGGCGTTCATCATCTCGATCGTCCGGTCGACGAGCGATTCCAACGCGTCGGCCATATCGCCGAGCACGACTGCGATGCGCTCCGCGCCGCCGATCGGCAGACCATGCGCTGGGACGAGCAACTCGGGTCGTCGAGCGACCATCTGCCGCAACGCGGCTGCCCACTCCGACGGGTATCGCTGGACCTTCTGTGGGTTACCGGCATTGGGAAAGTTCCAGATGACGAAGTCTCCAGCCATGATCCACTTTCGATCGGGGAGCCAAGCCCACAGGTGATCGTCGGTCTCGCCGCGGGCATGGTTGAGTTCGATCGTGATACCCCCGACTTCGAAGGTGCGCGCCGACGTGAAGGTTTCGTCCGGACGGAGCGTCGCCCGCGGCAGGAATCGCCGCTCGTCTCCGCCGATCGACAGCTTCAGATCTTCAGCGACCCCTCCGAACTGGCGTTGGTTGATCAGCAGGTTCCAGTCGTTCGTCAGGTCGTACCGGTCGAGGCGTACGCCGACGTTCTCGTGGGCGACGACCCGCGGCACAGGCTGGCCGGCGCGTTCTGCCGATGCCGCGAACGCGGCGCTGCCACCGACATGGTCTGCATGCCCGTGGGTGTAGACGAGGGAGTGCAATGGTGCACCCGACCAGTCGCGAATCGCCGCCACGACCGCCTGACCCGTGTGCACCCCGGAGGCGTCGAAGCACACCAGCCCCTCGCCGGTCCGTAGGGCGGTGCTGTGGCTGAAGCTCTCGACGATCGCCAGGTCGTCGGCAAGTTCCGAGAGTTCGTTCGTCACCCGGTTCGGCGGGATGTCGAGCACCCCGTCGTCGATGATGTGCGCACTGAGAGCAAGGAGATCAGCCATCGCCAGAACCTATGCCCAGCACCCGGCGCGCACCCTCGTCGGAACGATCCAGAAACTGAGTCCACTGAGCCGCCAGAACTGGCGGCTCAGTGGACTCAGTTTCTTACTTGGGGAGGCCGAGGACGCGTTCGCCGAGGATGTTGCGCAGTACGTTCGAGGTGCCACCCATGATCGTGTAGCCGGGTGCATAGAGGAGACCACGCGTGATGTCGTCGAACATCGTCGCCTCCGGACCGAGGATCTGCGAGACGAAATCGGCGACCCGGACCTCGTGTTCGGTACAGAAGCACTTCGTCGCCGCCGAGAATCCTGCAGGTGCCTGGCGCAGCACCTCACGCGTCACGAGGATCTTGCCGATGCGGAAGCCGATCTCCATCGAAGCGATCTGCTGGCGAACCAACGGATCCTTCGTATCGGCACGTTCGAGCGCGATCTTGTAGAGCGCGTAGTTCGACAGCAGCCGGTCGATTCCGCCGCGCTCGTGTTCCAACTGGCGCATCGTCTGCTTGAACGCCGCGCCGGGGACGCCGACGAGGTTCGCCGCCGGCACGCGGACGTCGGTGAAGAACACCTCACAGAAATGGCGGTTGGTGGTCATATCGGTGATCGGGCGGATCTCGATCCCCGGAGTGCTCATCGGCACGACGATCTCGGAGATCCCGGCGTGCGGGGGACCGTCTGTCGACGTCCGGCAGATGAGGTAGCAGTAATCGGCGACCGCCGCGAAACTCGTCCAGATCTTCTGGCCGTTGATCACGTAGTCACCGCCGTCGAGGCGAGCCTGGGTCGTCAGCGAGGCGAGGTCAGAGCCGGCGTTCGGCTCGCTCATCCCGATGCACCACGTCGTCTCGCCTGACAGGATGCCCGGCAGGAATTCGGCCTGCTGATCTGCGTTGGCGTAGGCGATGAGTGTCGGGCCCATCTGGCGGTCGCCGAACCACATTGCGGCGATCGGTGCGCCGGCGGCGATCATCTCCTCAGCGACGATCAGCCGTTCGATCGGGGGCCGAGCACCGCCGCCGTGTTCCTTCGGCCACGTCATGCCGATCCAACCGTTCGCCGACATCTCCTTGGCGAACTCCTTCGAGTACCCGTTGATCCAGCTGTCGTTGGAACGCCCGTAGGTCGTCACAGCCTGCTGGGCCACGGCCCTCGCTCGGCTGCGCAGTTCGTCTTGCTCGTCAGTCCACGAAAAGTCCATGCACCACGATCGTAAGAGGCGAGACCTCGCGCCGCGCAATCAGCCACGTCATTCCGGATCGATCGCCACACAGGCGCAAATCACCTCAAAGTTGATTTGATTACTCTGGATTGGGCGGATACCCTCGACCGGATGACCGCCCTCGTTGTTCCGGACGACCTTCGCGAGCTCGATGCGTCATTTGCGTCGCTCTCGCCGATCGAGATGATCCAGTGGCTCGCAGAGGCTCACGGCGTGGAGAATATCTGTGTGACGTCGGCAATGACGTCCGATGTGGTGCTCGTCGACGTCGCCTCGAAGGCGGTCCCTGGCATCGAAGTCGTCTTCCTCGACACCGGGTTCCACTTCCCGGAGACACTCGAGACCGTCGAGAACGTTCGTCGTCGCTACCCGGTCGAACTGCGGATCATGGCGGCACCCGCCGGCATCGAACTGAATCGTTGGGAAACCGATCCGGACGGCTGTTGCAACCAGCGAAAGGTGCTGCCGTTGGAGGAAGCGCTGTCGACGAAGCACGCATGGGTCTCCGGGGTGCGCCGCAGCGATTCGCCCGTGAGGGCCGACACGCCGTTCGTCCACCGGGACAAGCGCGGCCTTGTCAAGCTGAACCCGTTGGCGGCGTGGACGGACGACGATCTGGCGACCTACGCGATGGTCAACGAGGTGCCGATGAACCCGCTGCTCGATCAGGGGTATCCGTCGATCGGCTGTTATCCGTGCACCCGGAAGCCGACCGCCGGCGAGCATGCGCGTGACGGCCGCTGGTCCGGCCACGGCAAGACGGAATGCGGTTTGCACCTGTGAACCGCCTGGCCCGCGCACTCGAGGCGCACTCGATCTACGTCTTCCGCGAGGTGGCCGCAGAGGTCGACCGGCCGGTGCTTCTGTTCTCGGGCGGTAAGGATTCTGTTGTCATGCTGCACCTTGCACTCAAGGCATTCGCGCCGGGCAAGCTGCCGTTCCCGATCATGCACGTCGACACCGGCCACAACTTTCCCGAGGTCATCGAATTCCGCGATCGGGTCGTCGCCGAACTCGGCCTCGACCTCGTCGTCGCCAGCGTGCAGCAGGCGATCGATCACGGGCTTGTCGCCGATCCGGGTGCCAACGGATCGCGCAACCGGCTGCAGACGACAGCATTACTCGAAGCGATCGCCGACAACAAGTTCGCGGCCGCCTTCGGTGGTGCTCGTCGCGACGAGGACAAGGCTCGTGCCAAAGAACGCGTCCTGTCGTTCCGCGACTCCTTCGGTCAATGGGATCCGCGCAACCAGCGTCCCGAGTTGTGGCAGATCTACAACGCTCGCATCAAGACGGGCGAGCATCTGCGGGCCTTCCCGCTCAGCGATTGGACGGAACTCGACATCTGGCACTACATCGCCGACAACGGCGTGGATCTGCCGGAGATGTACTACAGCCACAAACGTGAAGTCGTCGAGCGTGACTCGATGCTGCTGGCGACGGGGGAGTGGACACCGCCGCGCAACGGTGAGGTTCCGTTCTTCGAGACGGTTCGCTATCGCACGGTCGGCGACATGACGTGCACCGGCGCCGTCCGTTCGTACGCGGCGAACGCATGGGACGTGATCGCCGAGATCGAGACCACGCGCATCACCGAACGCGGCGCGACCCGTGCCGACGACCGCTTCAGCGAAGCGGCGATGGAAGACCGCAAGCGTGAAGGCTACTTCTGATGCCAACGCCCCAAACTGAGTCCACCGAGCCGCCACTTCTGGCGGCAAATGGGCCGAAGAACGTCGACAACGGTGTGGTCGAGGCCGATCTGCTGCGTTTCGCCACCGCCGGTTCCGTCGACGACGGCAAATCGACATTGATCGGACGTCTGCTCCACGACTCGAAGTCGTTGTTCGACGATGTGATCGAGGCACTGGCAACGACCACGGCTCGCCGCGGTGGAGAAGGTCTCGACCTCGCACTCGTGACCGACGGCCTGCGTGCCGAGCGCGAACAGGGCATCACCATCGACGTCGCCTATCGCTATTTCTCGACACCGCAACGTTCGTTCATCATCGCTGATACGCCGGGCCACGTGCAGTACACGCGCAACATGGTGACCGGCGCCTCCACTTCGGATGTCGCCGTGATCCTCGTCGATGCCCGACATGGGCTGCGCGAGCAGTCGCACCGGCACACGGCGCTGTCGGCGCTGCTCGGCATCCGCCACCTGGTGCTGGCGGTCAACAAGATGGACCTCGTCGACTGGTCGCAGGAGCGTTACGAGGAAATCCGCACCGCATTCGTTGCCCTCGCCAGTCGCCTCGGCGTCGACAGTGTGCAAGCGATTCCGCTGTGCGCGCTGGACGGTACGAACGTCGTGGCGCGTTCGGCGTCGATGCCATGGTACGACGGTCCCTCGTTGCTCGAACATCTCGAGACCCTGCCGATCCCGACGACGTCGACGATCGACGACGCACTCCGCCTGCCGATCCAGTGGGTCGTTCGTCCAGACGCTCAATCGGATGACGGCAAGCGTTGGTACGCCGGCCAACTGGCCTCTGGCTCCGTCTCGGTGGGTCAGCAGGTCGTTGCGCTCCCATCGGGTGGATCGTCGACCATCGTGGCTGTCGAGGGGGAGGCACCGGCGGTGCGGGTGCAACTCGCCGATCAACTCGATATCGGTCGTGGCACCGTGCTCGCGTCGGTCGTGCTGCCGCCGCAGGTCACCACCGAGTTGACGGCGACGGTCGCTTGGCTGGGCGACCAGCCGCTGACGAGCGGAGGACGGTACATCGTCAAACACCTGTCGACGGTCGCCCAAGCGATGGTCGGCGAGATCCACGATCGCCTCGACGTCACAACACTCGAACATGGCCCGGCGGATTCGCTGGCGTCGAACGAAATCGGCACCGTCCGTTTCACGCTCAGTGCCCCGCTGGCGATCGATGCGTATGCGGTCAACCGCCGGACCGGTAGCTTCATCGTCATCGATGCACGAACGAACGCCACCGTCGGCGCGGCGATGATCGCCGCCGAATGACGGTCTATCTCGTGGGCGCAGGCCCGGGGGATCCAGAATTGCTCACCGTGAGAGCCGCCAGGCTGCTCGGTGCCGCCGATGTGGTGCTCTACGACCGCCTGGTCGCCGACGAGACACTGGCGCTGGCACCCAAATCCGCTGAGATGATCGACGTCGGGAAATCTCCCGGCAACAGTTCGATCCAGGCACGCATCAACGAGCAACTCGTCGAGACCGCTGTACTGCATCCACACGGAGTGATCGTGCGGTTGAAGGGCGGCGATCCGTACCTGTTCGGGCGAGGCGGCGAGGAAGTCGAAGCGCTGGCAGAGGCCGGTATCGACTATCAGGTCGTGCCAGGGGTGACCTCGGCGTTGGCGGCACCGAGCGCTGCCGGGATCCCGGTGACGCATCGCGATCTCGCCCGCTCGGTGACGATCATCACCGGTCACGACGCGAACGACAATGAGCCGATCGACTGGAAGCCGTTTGCAGCCATGGGTCCGCACCACACACTCGTGGTGATGATGGGTGCCCGTAAACGGGGTCTCATCGCCCGGTCGCTGATCGACGCCGGTGCTTCTCCGGACACGCCGGTCGCGTTCATCGAGAACGCGACGACCGCGCATCAGCGCGTCGTCACCGGTGTCCTCGGCAACGTCGATGCGCTCGACGTCCACCCGCCAGTGGTCTTCGTCATCGGCGCTGTCGCCACGCTCGCGCGCCCGTAGACCCGTGTGCCGTTTCATCGGGTGATCGCCCGAGTATGCGCAGCCCGGCCGAGTATGTGCGGTCCTCTGAGCGTCTGGCTGGTACTCGGCTGAGCCGCAGGTACTCGGCTGAGCCGCAGGTACTCGTGCCGAGAACGTGCCGGAGGGCGTCAGGCTTGCGTGGCTCTCGCCGGCAGGAAGCAGAAGGCGAGCATCGATCCGAACAGGACGACCCCGGCCGACACGAAGCTGCCTGCATGGAATCCGTCCATGAAGGCGGTGTTGATTGCGCCGTGGATGGCACGACCGGCGGCAGGTCCGACACTCTTCGCTGCCTGCGTGGCAACTTCGGCCGCGGCGCCGACCGACTGCTTGGCCTCGGCGAGCGCTGCGGGAGGGACGGCCGAACCGCTGAGCAGTGCCGCCAACTTCGAGCCGTATACCGAGCTGAACAGACTGCCGACGATGGCCACTCCGAGTGTGCCGCCGAGTTCGCGGGTCGTGTCGTTGACGGCCGATCCGACGCCGGCCTTGTCCGGAGGCAACGAACCCATGATCGATTCGGTTGCCGGTGCGTTGACGAGTCCGAGGCCGCCACCCATGAAAGCCATCGCCAGCACGACGATCAGGTAGTTCGAGTCGACAGCCAGTGTCGCCGAGATCGTGAATCCGACGGCCATGGCGAACAGTCCGGCGGTGACGACCGCCTTTGTCCCGAATCGACCGGCGAACTTGGCGGCGAGCGGAGCTGCGGCACCCGTGAACAGCGCAAACGGCAACGTCCGAACGCCTGCCTCGAGCGTGCCGTAGCCCCTGACGAATTGGAAATACTGCGTCACCATGAAGATGAAGCCGAAGAGGGCGAAGAAGGCGAACGTGACCGACAGGCTCGCAGCCGTGAAGCGGGCGTTGGCGAACACCCCGACATCGAGCATCGGATGCGTCGAGCGACGCTCCCAGAGGATGAAGGCCGACAGCAGTACGGCCGCCCCGGCGAATCCGCCGACCGCGTTGCCGGAACCCCAGCCCCAATCCGGTGCTTCGATGACCGTGTACACGAGCAGGCTGATCCCGGCGATACTCAGCAGCAGGCCGAGCGGGTCGAAGCGTTGGACGTGGCTGTCCCGTGACGTCGGGACGATGAGAACGATGGCGATGATGGCGACGATCACGACCGGAACGTTGACGAAGAAGACCGAACCCCAGTAGAAGTGCTCGAGCAGCCATCCGCCAGTCACGGGGCCGAGGGCGACGGCGAGTCCGCTGGTTGCCGCCCAGATGCCGATCGCCTTCGCCCGTTCCGCCGGGTTGCGGAAGACCGAAACGAGGATCGCCAGCGTCGCTGGGAAGATCAGGGCGGCGCCGATACCCATCGCTGCACGCATGGCGATCAACTGGCCGGGGGACCCGGCGAGGGCCGCCGACCCGGAGAACAATCCGAAGAGCGCCATGCCGGTGACGAGTGTGCCCTTGCGACCGAAGCGGTCACCGAGGCTGCCAGCTGCAAGCAGCAGGCCGGCGAAGACGAGCGTGTAGGCGTCCACGACCCATTGCAGTTGACTCGTTGTCGCACCGAGTTCGCGGAACAGTGTCGGGAGGGCGACGTTGACGATCGTGCCGTCGACGACGATGAGGAAGACGGAGAGGCACAGCACGGTGAGGACAGACCAGCGGCGCTCGTGCACCGCCTCGCTGACCGCTGGGCTGTGGATCGAGGGGGCTTCGATGAGGCTCATGTCGGCTACTCTATAACAACGTTATTACATTGTTCCAGAGGAGTTTCGATGACAGCGGTCACACCAAGCGATCGTCGGGCACAGCCCGCCCGGTATGTTGCGACTGTGCCGCTCGACGTCGACGAATCCAGGTTGGCGATCCTCGAGGCTGCCCGCCGCCTGCTTGCAGAGGAGGGTGCAGGAGCGTTGACCGTTCGGCGCATCGTTGCCGAGTCCGGCGGCTCGACGATGAACGTCTATTCGCGCTTCGGTGGCAAGAACGGCGTCGTCCAGGCGCTGTTCATCGAAGGGTTTGCCAGGCTGACGGCGCTGATGGCGACGTCAGCGCAGACCGAAGACCCGCTCGTCGACCTGTATCGCTGCGCGATGCTGTACCGGCGGTTCGCCCTCGAGAATCGCACCTACTACGGCGTGATGTTCGAGGGCGCTGTCCCTGACCTCGTCGCCACGGACGAGACGAGGGCCGCAGCGATGGGGGCGCTGGGGATGCTCGCAGCGGCCGCACAGCGGACCATCGACGCCGGCGCACTGGTGCACGAGAACGCGCAGTCGTTGGCAGCCGATCTTTGGGCGACATTCCACGGGATCGTGAGCCTCGAACTGCGCCCGATGGGTCCACCCGACTGCGATTGGCCTGCTCGCTACTCCGAAACGACGGCGGCGCTGCTGCGCGGCTTCACCCCGATCGGCATGTCCGTCGGTCCACACCCTGACTGACCTTCGCCGACCGCTCGGACACTCATCCGTCCACTTCACCGACGGCCAGGCCGGACTCGGCGGAGTGACCGGAGTGGTACGCGTCGACGAGTAGATCCAGCGGGATCGCCTGAACGGTGCGGCCGAGGTGGCCAGTCATCGTCTCCGCTGCGCACAGGGCATTCCATATCGCCTCCTGAACAGCATCAGCGGTTGCGTGGAAGAGGGGAGTGATCCGTTCGAGCGGGATGGTCGTGACGGCAATGGGTTCGGTTGCATCGGCAGTGATGCGATTCCCGGTCGAAAAGGCGAGGAAGATGTCGCCGCTGCTGTTGTTGCCGGTGCCGCCGACTTGGGCCAGACCAACGGTCGCCCTGCGCGCGAGACGCTTGCATTGATCGGCGAGCAATGGCGCGTCCGTTGCGATGATGATGATGATCGAGCCGCCCTCTTTGATCGACGGATCGCTCGGTGGGGCCACGATGTCGGTGTGGAGGATCGCGCCGATCGGATGGCCGTCGAGGCGCAGCAGCCGACGTTCGCCGTAGTTCGCCTGGACGAGCACACCAACGGTGTACGTGCCGGCACCCGTGCCGACCACACGTGACGAGGTGCCGATGCCGCCTTTGAATTCGTGACAGATCATTCCGGTGCCGCCGCCGACGTTGCCTTCTGCGACCTTCCCTGTCGAGGCGGCTGCCAACGCCGCGAAGACGTCGTCCTTGACCACATGGAAGGCACGGATGTCGTTGAGAAATCCGTCATAGGTCTCGGCGACGATCGGCAAGCACCAGGCGCCACCGTCGTCGTGTCGCAGTTCGTGCTCGACGAGCGCGTCACGAACAACGCCGACCTGATGGGTGTTGGTGATGCCGATCGGGCCACCAATGAGCCCGGACTCCTCGAGCCAATGCGACCCTGTCATCTCACCGTTGCCGTTGAAGGAGTAGATGCCCCCGTAGCAGAGGTCGGTCGAGTGTTCGCCCGTCCGCGGCAGCACGACCGTGACGCCGGTCCTCGCAACCCGCTGCGCATCGCCGATGATCGTCGTATGTCCGACGGCGACACCGGGCACATCGGTGATCGCATTGTTCGGACCCGTCGGGTGTCGACCGATGGAGATACCGAGTTCTCGCAGCCGTGGTCGCATTGCTTCCTCTCGTCGCCAGCGGTCTCTCGGGGCCGCTCTACCGGCCGATGTTATGGCCGGCGATACGACGAGCCGGTTGATGGTTCCTTCAGATCGAGGTAAGAGTTCACTGTGGATCGCAGATCCTGCCTTCCCTACCTACCAGTAGGTAGGTAGTATGGAGCCATGCAAGCGATGCCAGGCCTACTCAGCGATCTCGAACCGACGGTTGCGTGTCTGATCGACCGCCACATGAGTTCCACGAAAGAGTGGTTCCCGCACGAATTGGTGCCATACGATCGGGCGCGGCCGTTCGAGAAGGGCAAGCCGTGGACCTGCAGCGATGCCGACCTCGGCGGGGCCGAGCTGACCGACAATCTCCGCAGCGCGCTCTTCGTCAATCTGCTCACCGAGGACAACCTTCCGTTCTATTTCCGTGACGTCGAAGCGATGTTCGGGCGTGACAGCGCATGGGGGGAATGGGGCCGCCGCTGGACGGCAGAGGAGGGCCGCCATGCCATCGTCATCCGCGACTACCTCACCGTCACCCGCGCCATCGATCCGGTCGCCCTCGAGCGCGGCCGCATGGCCCAGGTCAGCGGTGGCGATTCCCCGACGCCTGACAGCCCCGTACACGGCATGGTCTACGTGACCCTGCAGGAGTTGGCGACACGCGTCGCCCACCGCAACACCGGCAAACTGATCGGTGATCCTGTCGGCTACGAGGTCATGGCACGCGTCGCCGCCGACGAGAACCTCCATCACCTCTTCTACCGTGACCTCACGACCAAAGCGATCGAGCTCGATCCGTCGGCCGTCATGATCGCCGCCGAGCAGGTCGTGCGCACCTTCGCGATGCCTGGCACCGGCATCGTCGATTTCGACAAGCATTCTGCGCGCATCGCCGACGCCGGCATTTACGACCTGCAGTTGCACTACGATCAGGTGCTCGTCCCGGTGCTGTACCGCAATTGGGCGATCGACAAGTTGACCGGTCTCAGCGACGCAGCCGAACAGGCCCGCGATAGTTTGCTCGCCTACGTCGATCGCCTCGGCAGACTCGCCAAGAAACTCAGCGCCCGTCGCGAACGTCACCTCCTCGTCCCCACCGCCTGATCGAGTATTTGGCTGCAATCGAGTATTTGGCTGCAATCGAGTAGGAACACGCCCCGCGCCGCGGAGGAAACACTCGTTCGCCGACTCCTGTCACGGAAATACTCGAATGGGTTTGGCGGGTGGTGGACGGGGCTTATTGCTCGGCGGCGATCGAGGTGATGTAATCCTGGCGCAGATCCTCGCGGATCGCCGCTGCTGACACGTCGCTGCTCAACAATCCCTGGGCGGCGATGATGTCGGACGCATCGGGGGTGTCGGCGAGTTCCGCCCAGACGTCCTGATCCCACATGCCGCTGCGCATGAAGGCCTTGGCGCAGTGGATGTAGGTGCTTTCGACCCTGACGACGATCGCCGCCTTCGTCGGGCGGGGGAGGATGAAGGCGTCGACGATTCTCGGGTCCGTGGTGACCCAGCCGCGGCCGTTGACGCGCACGGTCTCGCTCTGTCCGGGGACGATGCACAGCAAGCCGACCCGGCCGCTGGCGATGATGTTCTGCATCGTGTCGAGGCGGTTGTTGCCGCCGAGGTCGGCGATCGCCACGTGCCGGGGATCGAGCACACGGATGAACCCGCTCGGTCCTCCTCGTGGAGAGACGTCGGCGTTGCCATCGGCGTCGAAGGTGCCGATGGAGATGAATCGGCAACGTTCGAGAAATATCGTCGTCGCCGGATCGAGATCCGGCCGCTCCTTTTTCAGCACCAGCGGCGACGGTTCGCGGTAGACGTTCCGAAGTTCAGCGTGCGAGGCGATGAACGAGGCGAACGGCAGCGCTGACATCCGCAGAGCGTACCGATTCCGCCGACCTCGGCGTGAGCGGGAAGACTGGCCGGATGGCATCGATCACTGACGGGTATCCCGTGGTCCTACGGCTCGATGGCCGGCGCGTGCTCGTGGTCGGCGCTGGACCGATCGCCGCCCGCAAGCTCGAGTCGCTGCTCGCATGCGGCGCACAGGTCACGGTGGTCGCTCCGCAGATCGCCGATGAGATCCGGGCGCTCGCGACGCAACGGCTGATCGTCATGATCGAGCGCCGATACGAGGAAACGGACCTCGACGGGGTGCAATTGGTGATCGTCTCGACGAACGACTCCAGGATCCAGCAGCAGGTTTTCGATGACTGCCAGGCGAGGGGCCTGTGGTGCAATGCCGCCGATGATCCTGACCGCTGCTCGTTCATCCTGCCTGCCGTCGCCAGGCGCGGACCAGTCATCGTCGCTGTGTCGACGCAGGGTTCGAGCCCTGCGCTCGCCGGCGTACTGCGCGACATCCTCGCTGAGGCATTGCCGCCGAATGTTCAGGATGTCGCCGATCTCCTTGGTCAGATGCGGGCGGAGATGCGGTCGACGGGCCTGTCGACCGAGTCGGTCGATTGGCGGCCCCGCGTGAAAGCATTGCTGTCTTCACGTCCGCCTGAAGAGGTGGCTAGAGTGGACAAGTCCGATACAAGTGCAGCGTTCGTGGAAGAGGCAGTCGATGAGCAAGATCAAGGTTGACAATCCGGTCGTCGAGATGGATGGCGATGAGATGACGCGCATCATCTGGCAGTTCATCAAGGACAAATTGATCCTGCCGTACCTCGAAATCGAACTCGCCTATTTCGACCTCAGCATCGAGCACCGTGACGCCACCGGCGACCAGGTGACGATCGATTCCGCCGAGGCGACGAAGCAGTACAACGTCGCTGTCAAATGCGCAACGATCACGCCGGACGAAGCCCGCGTCGAGGAGTTCGGCCTGAAGAAGATGTGGAAGTCGCCAAACGGCACGATCCGCAACATTCTCGGCGGGGTCATCTTTCGTGAGCCGATCATCATGTCGAACATCCCGCGCCTCGTGCCTGGCTGGACCAAGCCGATCGTCATCGGGCGTCACGCCCATGCCGACCAATACAAGGCAACCGACTTCAAGGTGCCCGGTGCCGGCACCGTCACGATGTCATACGTCCCCGCCGATGGCAGCGAGCCGATGCAGTTCGAGGTCGCCAAGTTCGGCGACGACGGCGGCGTGGCGATGGGGATGTACAACTTCAACGACTCGATCAGGGACTTCGCCCGCGCCAGCCTGAGATACGGCCTCAACCGCAACTATCCGGTGTATCTGTCGACCAAGAACACGATCCTCAAGGCCTATGACGGCCAGTTCAAGGACCTCTTCCAGGAGGTCTTCGACAACGAATTCGCCGCCGACTTCAAGGCTGCCGGGATCACCTACGAGCACCGCCTGATCGACGACATGGTTGCCGCTGCGCTCAAGTGGGAGGGTGGGTACGTCTGGGCATGTAAGAACTACGACGGCGATGTGCAGTCCGACATCGTCGCCCAGGGCTTCGGTTCATTGGGTCTGATGACGAGCGTGCTGTTCACGCCTGACGGAAAGACGGTCGAGGCGGAAGCAGCCCACGGCACCGTCACCCGCCACTACCGCGAGCACCAGAAGGGCAACAAGACCTCGACGAACCCGATCGCCTCGATCTTCGCCTGGACCCGCGGCCTGTCGCATCGCGGCACGCTCGACGGCAACACCGCTTTGATCGAGTTCGCCGACCAACTGGAAGCCGTGTGCATCGAAGCCGTCGAAGCCGGCGAGATGACCAAGGATCTGGCAATCCTCATCTCCAAGGATGCCCCGTATCTGACGACCGAGGATTTCCTCGACACGCTGGATCGTCGCCTGCAGGCCAAAGTCGCCGCCGGCTGACGGAACCCCGCCGGCTTCGGCGAGACTGCAGGGATGCGCGCTGTTGTTCTGCATTCCCATGGTGGTCCGGAAGTTCTGACGATCGAAGAGACTTCTGACCCCGCACCAGGTCCCGACGAGGTCGTTGTCGATATCACGGCGACGGCGCTGAACCGCGCCGACGTGCTGCAGCGCATGGGCCACTACCCGGACCCGCGCGGGGTCGTGCCGGAGATTCCCGGTATGGAGTACTCCGGCACGGTGTCCGCCATCGGGGCGCGTGTCACGCTGTGGAAGGTCGGGGATCGTGTGATGGGCATCGAGGCCGGTGGCTGCTACGCCGAGAAGGTTGCGACACACGAGCGCCAGGTACTTGCCGTCCCCACCGCGATCGAACTCGTCGACGCTGCGGCGATTCCTGAGGTCTTCCTGACGGCATGGGACGCGCTCGTGGTCCAGGGCGGCTTGACGAGCGGAAGATGGGCGCTGGTCCACGCCGGCGCGTCCGGCGTCGGCACAGCGGGTATGCAGATAGCCAGCGCCATCGGAGCGTCGATCGCCGTCACCTGCTCGGCAGCGAAGATGGAGGCCTGCGCAGCGCTCGGTGCCGACCTCGTCCTCGAACGCTCGCCACACGATTGGCAGCGTGACCTCAAGGCAGCGCACCCCAACGGCGTCGACGTGATCCTCGACGTCGTCGGCGGTGACGAGATCAACCGCAACCTCGCCTCGATCGCCGTCAACGGCACGATCGTGCAGGTCGGGACGATGGCCGGCGCGACGACGCAGGTGAACGTCGGATTGCTGATGATGAAGCGTGCCAGGTGGATCGGGACGACGCTGCGCGGCCGTCCACTCGAACAGAAGGCGGCGCTCGCCAGGCGATTTTCCGCCGAGATGCTGCCTCTGTTCGCCACCGGAGTGCTCAAGCCGGTCGTCGACTCGATCTACCCGTTCGAGCAGATCGCCGAGGCCCACCGCCACATGGAGGCCAACGCCAACATCGGCAAGATCGTCGTCCAGATCGCTCCGTAGCGTTACGCCTCGGCGACGACCGATCGCAGGCCCGGCCGGTCGACAGCGTGGTTACCGGCTCGTTACTGGGGACGTAGCCGGCTGCAATCAGGCGGTCTACATCGCCAGTGACACGACACGTGACACGACACGTGACAGGACAGGACGTCGGCCTCAGCCCTCTGCTACGACACGCCGATCGTGCGGGTGTGGTAGCCGGTGGCTCCGTCCGGCGCGACGTCGGTGACTTCTTCGGTCTGGGTGGCACCGGTCTTGTCCGTGGCCCGTACCTGCACGGAATGGCTGCCCTTGGCCATCGTCACGTCGATGTACCACTGACGCCATGCGTCGTCGGTGACGTCGGCCCCGAGCATGGCGAGCTGCCAGGGACCCCTATCGACGTTGACCTCGACCTTCTCGATGCCACGGTGCTGTGCCCAGGCGACGCCGGCGACACGGACCGTCCCAGCAGGCGTCTTATCGCCGCGACGGGGGACATCGATCCGTGACTGCGTCTTGATCGGTCCGTCTCGTGACCAGCCACGTGGGATCCAGTACCCCTGTGCCCGATCCCACGTCGTCATCTCCAATGACTGCACCCATTTCGTCCCGCTGACATAGCCGTAGAGGCCAGGCACGACGATGCGCGCCGGGAAACCGTGGGCAAGCGGCAGCGCCTCACCGTTCATGCCGATGGCGATCATCGCGTCCCGGCCGTCCTGCAACACGCTGACCGGGAAGCCGCAGGTGAAACCGTCGACGCTCGTTCCGAATACCTGCTCGGCGCCGGCATGGATACCAACCATGTCGGTGACGTGTTTGAGCAGCACGCCCTGGAAGACAGCGGTGCCGATGAGATCGCCGCCGATGTCGTTGGACACGCACGTCATCGTGATCGTCCGCTCGACCTGCGGCATGGCCGAGATGTCGGCGTAGCTGAGGCTGATCGGCTTGTCGACCATCCCCTTGATGTCGAGTTTCCACGTCTTGACGTTGATGTTCGGGAACGACTGAGCGGTGTCGATGCGGTAGAACTGCGCATTCGGGGTGATGAACGGAATCGCCGAATCGACGTTCGCGGCATCGAGTGGAGTGCTCGACGGGGTCACCGGATCAGCGCCGGCACCCACGGCTGGGCCGCTGGACGAACTCGCCGGCGGGTCGCTGGACGTACTGGACGTATTCGCCGACGGGCCACCCGCAGGAGTGGACGACGAGACCGGCGGAAGTGCCGACGGGCGGCTGGCATCGAGCGTGCTGACCCGATTGTTCTCCAACGCCCGCGCGCCGGCGCCGGCGGCCACGGCCACGGCGGCCGCCCCGCCCGAGGTGATGAGGAACCGCCGGCGATCCATGCCGAGGGGAACCCGTGAACGGCCTGGTATCTCGAGCGACCGGAGCGGACGGATCCTCGTGGCGAGGTAGTACAGGAGCGGGGCGCCGAGTGCTGCACCGATCAACGAGGGAAACAGCGCCGACGTCGGTTGCGACGGTCGACTGGAGGCTGCGAGCATTCCGACGATTCCGAAGACGCCAATCCCGGCAGCGCCGGTCACAGGGCGGTTCACGGCGAGCAGGCCGAGCGCCATCGCGGCGATCGCCAAGATCGTGTAGATGCCGATGCGCAGCGCGAGTTTGTCGTTCGTCCCGAAGTTGCTGACGGCGAACTCCTTGACGCCCAACGGGACGTGATCGATCACGACGCTGCCGACGGCGTCGATCGGCGAGACAACGGTGATGATGCCGGCGATCACGAGCCCGGTGGCGACTGCCACCGCACCTGAGACGAGACCGGCGAGCAAGCCGAATATCCGCGGCTCGGTGGGTGGCGCGACGACCTTGGTCTGGTCGACTTCGCGTTCGGATCGAGGATTCGTTCTCATGAAAGCTCCTTCACTCGCTCCGCCGTCTGCGTCTGTTGTACCGCCTGAGGCTGCGCAATCGATGTGACGCTTTTCGGCAGCGTCACATGGACCTCACCACCCGGTCCGTCACCCAACCAGATGTGTCCGTCGTGCGCTGTCACGATGCCCTTGGTGATCGCCAGACCGAGACCCGCATGACCGGTTCTGGCGTTTCGGGCACTATCGGCACGAGTGAACGGTTCGAACGCCTGAGCACGGAACTCCGTCGGAAATCCGCTGCCCTGGTCACGAACACTGAGTTGTACGAGGTCGGGTCCGCCGAGGCCGGGTCCGCCGAGGTCGGGTCCGCCGAGGTCGGGTCCGCAGAAGCTGCTTCGAACGAGGCCTGGCTCGGATTCCGTTACCGTCACACATACTGATCCGTTCTCAGGGCTGTGACGGATTGCATTTTCGATCAGATTCCGCAGAACCCGCGACATTTCGACGCTGCTGACGTTCACGAATCCCGGCTGATCGGCCGAGAGGCGGAGGCGGACGTCGAAGCGATGGGCGAGCGGGGTCAACGCCTCGACCGCTTCGTCGGCGAGTTCGGCGAGCGAAACGGTCTCACGGCTCGCCCCCTGATGACCTGATTCGATACGTGCGTAGGCGAACAGCTGGTCGAGCATCACCTCGATGCTGTTCACCTGATTGCCGAGGATCGTGAGATAGCGGTCCGGGTCAGGGGCGATGCCGTCCTGCAGGCTCTCGACGGCGGCGCGCATTGCCGCTAGCGGGGTGCGCAGGTCATGACCGAGGCTCGTGAACAACTGCTGGCGAGCAGCCGAATTGCGGTCGCGTTCGTCTGCGGCAGCGGCCAACGAGTCGACCATCACATCGACGGCCGTTGCCGTCTTGCCGACCTCGTCACGGCGATCGATCCCGGTGTGGGCCCGCAGATCGCCCTCGGCGACGCGACCGGCAACCTCGCCGAGCCGGCGGATATCCGTCGCCAGCGGCCGTGTCAGCTGCGCCCCGACGACGAGGGCGATGCCACACGACAGCATCAGCACGACGAGGAACAGCCGGTAGTCGTGACTCGACAGGAACATCGCGTTCGATGCCGCCGACGTGGTGACTGCGCCGAGCCCGAGCGAGCACAGCCCGACGAACAGTGCGGCGCCGGCGACGCTGGCCCGACGGGACACCCATCGACGAAGCAGTGGAACGGTGACAGCAGTGGCGACGACAGGCAGCAGCAGGATGAGCGTCAGGTGAATCCGCTCGCCCCCGGTCGGTGGTCGGAGCAAGACATCGGCGAGGACGATTGCCAGCACGGCGAGCGCTCCGAGCGACACGACGAGACGCTTGTTCACGGTTCGAACCGATACCCGACGCCGAAGACCGTCGTAATCCAACGCGGTGCCAGCGGGTCCGGCTCGATCTTCGACCGTAAACGCCGAACGTGGACCGTCACCGTCGCCGGGTCCTGGAAGTCCGGCGAGGAATCCCACACCGCATGGAGCAGTTGAGCGCGTGAGAAGACCTGGCGGGGGCTCCCTGCGAGGAACACCAGGAGGTCGAATTCTTTGGCCGTCAACGCCACCGGCCCGGCACCGATGCAGACCTCGCGGGCCTTCTGGTCGATCGTCAACGTGTCGAAGGTCAACAGGTCTGGTGAACCGGGGTCCTGCAGGGCCCGCCGCAGAACGGTTCGTACCCTGGCAACGAGCTCGCGAGGCGAGAACGGTTTGGTCACATAGTCGTCGGCCCCCAGTTCGAGGCCGAGGATGCGATCGGGTTCCTCGACCCTGGCTGTCAGCAGGATCACCGGCGTCCTGGCGTGATCCAACTGCCGCAGTACGTCCATCCCGGAGACACCCGGCAGCATGATGTCGAGAATCACGAGGTCCGGCTGGAACGTACGTATCGTCTCGAGCACCGTGTCACCTCGGTCAAGCTCGCGAACCTCGTAACCGTCACGCTGCAGATAGCTGGCAACGACCTCGCGCACCGTCGGTTCATCGTCGACGACGAGGATCCGCTGATTGGCCACAGTGCAAACCATAGGGATCACTGCTGAGTTCCACCTCCGAAACGAGCAGCGTTTCGTACTTGTTTCGTTCTCCGACCCTGCCCCCAGACAGGTCAGGTCGGGCGCAGCATGCCGTACGCGTGCTCCACCGGGATCGAGACAACGGTCCGGCGGTCCGCGATCATCGCCGCTCGGTAGTCGTCCCAGTCCGGATGCTCTCCGGCGATCAGCCGGTAGAGGTCGACCAACGCCTCGACCGTCGGATCGTCCGGCGAAGCAGCAACCGGCATCACCGTCGCCGTGCCCTCGAGGACCGCATAGGCGTAGAAGTCTTCGGAGGTGACGTGGACCGAGGCACGCGGATCGTGCAACAGGTTGAAATACTTGGCACGATCAGCGGTGATCGAGATGCGGACTTCGTTCGCCTCGTTCAGGCAGTAGGTGATGTTCGAGAGTTGCGGGCGGCCATCAGCCTTGATGGTCGTCAGCACGGCCTGGCGCTTCGATCGGGCGAAGCGCAGGGCATCGGAGAGCTCCATGGCAGCGGATCAACTGCCGTTCAGCCGCGGTCGCCGAGGTCGACGTAGTCGCGGGCCTCGACACCCGTGTACCACTGGCGGGGGCGGGAGATCTTCTGGTCTTTGTCGCCGAGCAGTTCCTGCCAGTGGGCGAGCCAGCCGGCGGTGCGCGGGATGGCGAACAGCACGGTGAACATGTCGACCGGGAAACCCATCGCCTGATAGATGAGGCCGGAGTAGAAGTCGACGTTCGGGTAGAGCTTGCGGCTGACGAAGTAGTCGTCGCTGAGCGCAGCTTCTTCCAGCTTGAGGGCAATGTCGAGGAGCGGGTTCTTGCCTGTTACTTCGAAAACGTCGTAGGCGGCCTTCTTGATGATCGTCGCCCGCGGGTCGAAGTTCTTGTACACGCGGTGGCCGAAGCCCATGAGCTTGCTTCCCGTGCCGCTCTTGACTTCCTGGATGAACGCCGGAACGTTGTCGATGCTGCCGATCTCGGTGAGCATGCGGACAACCTGCTCATTGGCGCCGCCGTGGAGCGGTCCGTAGAGCGCCGAGGCAGCGGCAGAGCAGGCCGAGTACGGGTCGGCGTGACTCGAACCGACGACGCGCATCGCGGTCGTGCCGCAGTTCTGCTCATGGTCTGCGTGGAGGATGAACAACACGTCCATCGCCCGTTCGAGGCGCGGGTCGACTTCGTATTCTCCGACCTTCCACATCATGTTGAGGAAGTTGCCCGGGAACGACAGATCGTTGTTCGGGTAGACGAACGGTTGACCGACCGAGAAGCGGTGGCACATCGCTGCGAGCGTCGGCATCTTGGCGATCAGGCGGAGGATCTGCTTGTCGCGGGATTCCTTGTCGTCGATCTGCTTGGCATCGCGGTAGAACGTGCCGAGGGCGGCGACAGCGGACACGAACATGCCCATCGGGTGGGCGTCGTAGTGGAAGCCGTCGACGAAACGCTTGCGCATGTTCTCGTGGATGAACGTGTGGTGGGTGACGTCGTCGGTCCACGCTTCGAGCTGCACCTTGTCAGGCAGTTCGCCGTTGAGCAACAGGTAGGCGACTTCGAGGTACGTGCTCTTCTCGGCGAGTTGCTCGATCGGATAGCCGCGGTACTGGAGGATGCCGTTGTCTCCGTCGAGATAGGTGATCTCCGACTTGCAGGCGGCTGTCGACAAGTAGGCGGGGTCGTACATGAACAGACTCGGGTCCAGTTCACGGAGCGCAGACGAGGGAAAGACCCCTCCGCTGATCGGCACGGTGACGGTCTTGCCAGTGCGGTCGTCGGTAATGGTGATCGTGTCGGGCACCTTGCTCGTCCCCTTTGTCTCGGTTTGGGATGGGGCTGTTGTCCCCGGCCGTGATGCTAGCGAGAACGAGGCTGCGTCTCCCAAGGCGGCGGTCGCAGGCGTCGACCCAGCGGAGGCACGGTGATCAGAGGGGGGTGTTGTCGTGTTTCCGCGCCGGGAGGTGCTCACGCTTCTCGGCGAGGATTCGCAGGCCTCTGGCGATCTCGGCACGTGTTTCGCCGGGCTCGATGACACCGTCGATGTAGCCGCGTTCTGCGGCAACGTACGGATTGAGGAGGCGCTCTGCGTAGTCGGCCTCGAATGCAGCGCGCTCTTCCGCCGTCGCCCGACGTTGGAGGATCGCCGCTGCCTGCCCCGCTCCCATCACGGCGAGTTCGGCGATCGGCCAGGCGAGGCACAGGTCGTTGCCCATCTTCTTCGAGTCCATCACGATGTATGCGCCGCCGTAGCTCTTACGCAACACGATGCAGATGCGCGGCACGGTCGCCCTGGCGTAGGCGAAGACGAGCTGCGCGCCGTGGCGGATCATGCCACGCCACTCCAGGTCCTTTCCCGGATAGAAACCCGGCGTGTCGACCAGGGTGACGATCGGCAGGTTGAAGGCATCGCAGAAGGCGACGAACCGCGCTGCTTTCTGACTCGCCGGAATATCCAGCGTTCCGGCGAGGGCGAGCGGCTGGTTGCCGACGATTCCCACAGGACGCCCGTCGATCGTCGCCAACGCAGTGACGATGTTGGCTGCCCAACGGGCTCGTAATTCGAGCATCTCTCCGTCGTCGACGAGTGCTCGGATCACACCGCGCATGTCGTAACTGCCCGTCGACGTCGTCGGCATCAACGCGCCGGCTTCCGGGACCGGGCGGTCCCATGGGTCGTCGCACGGCCACCGGGGCGCGTCGTCGTCGACGCTCGACGGGAGGTAGGAGAGGATCTGGACGACAGCCTCCATCGCCGCCTCGCGGTTGGCAACGACCATGCTGGCGGCGCCGGAAAAGCGCGCGTGGGAATTGGCCCCGCCGAGTTCGTCGTTGTCGACGAACACGCCGGTGAACTCGGCGACCATCGCCGGTCCGGAGACGAACGCGTACGAGTCCTCGGTCATGATCACGTGGTCAGCGAGACCGATCAGCAATGCAGGTCCCGACACCGCAGGTCCGGTCACGACGGCGATCACCGGGACGATGCCAGAACACGAGGCCATCGCCTTGGCGGCCTGACCCCATCCGTGCAGTGCGGAGAAACCCTCGACGATGTCGGCACCACTCGAACCCATCAAGGCGATCAGCGGCAGGCCCATCTGCCTCGCTGTGTCTGCGGCGGTGGCGATCGTCTGCGAGGCCGGGGAGGACAGCGCCCCTTTGCGCACCGAGGCATCGATGTCGATGACGACGACCCGACGCCCGTCGATCTCGGACACTGCGGCGTGCGCTGCGCCTGGCGCCTTGGCACGCAACGGAACGGACACGGTCATCACCACGGCCTTCGACCCTACTTTCGATTTCGTGTCTGTTGTGAGAACCTCGGCGCTCCGGGTCAGCGGGTGGCGAGGGGGATGAGTTCGTCGAGGTAGACACCGGGCTGTTCGGCGGCGTGTTCGGCGATGACGTTGCGGAGGACGTCGAGCGTCGCTTTTGCCGGTGCGGCAGCGGCGGGGCGACGCGACTGCACCCATCCGACGACGCGTCGGGGCAACTCCGGGACCGCGACGCGTCGGAACTCGCCGGTGACCCAGATCGGAACGGTCGTGGTCGGGACGATCGTCGGGCCGAATCCCTCCTGCGCCAGCGACGCCAGCAGTCGCACGCCGTCGATCTCCGCCTGGGCGATCAATGTCACCCCTGCAGTGTGCACGGCGCGGTCGATGACCCGGCGCAGCGCAGTGCCGTGCGGGGGGAGGAGCAGGGGATAGGCCGAGAGCGTTCGCAACGACACCTCGCTCACCGTCGCCAACGGATGATCGGCGGGCGTGATAACGACGAGGTCTTCTGCGAAGAGTGGTACGACGCGCAGTTCCGGCTCGTCCACCGGCAGATGCACGATGGCCGCATCGAGCGCGCCGGACAGCAGGCGCGGCACGAGATTGCTCGTCGTACCCTCTGCGAGGATGGCGTGGACCAGCGGGTGATCTCGTCCGAGCGCACGGAGCACGAGCGGCATCAGCCAACGGGCTGTCGTACCGATGACGCCGATCCGTGCGTCGCCGGCAACGGTGGTGCCGAGTGAGGCGATGTCGGCGGCGATGCCCTCGAACTCGCGTTGGATCCGGCGGGCGCGTTCGAGCACCATCATGCCCTCGTTGGTCAGCCCCCTGCCGGTGCGGTCGATGAGCGTCACGCCGAGTTCGCGCTCGAGCCGGGAAATGTGCCCGGAGACGTTCGATTGCACCGTGTAGAGCGCTTTCGCCGCTGCAGAGAACGACCCGTGATCGGCGATTGCAACCAGCGCGGACAGCTGTCGAAGATCCATCGCTACAAGTGATAGCAGATATCCCAGCAATGCGCTTGAACGATCACGCATTCACGTGCATACTTTCACATAACAAATCGAAGCCGGAATCCCCCATCCCGGCTCGAAAGAACCGAGCGGCCGTTTCCCCCAAATGGCCGAGGTTCAGGTTGAGAAGCGCCGCTCCCCCAAGCGGCGCTTCTCCCGTTTTCTTCCCTTTTTCTCGTTGTGTCGGCGGCGGACCCCGGCATCCGCCCAGCACTGATCTGGCACGCACCACGGCACGAGGAGTGGTCTACGATGACGCCCATGGCAGCAGCATCGAAATCGGCCACGCCCCGTAAGCAGCCGAGCGCGGTGCGATCGAAGACCAAACCGGTGCTCAGCGCAGGTGTGGCGTTCATCGACCTCGACCGCACGCTGCTGTCCGGTGCCAGCGGTCCGGTGATCTCCGAGGCGCTGCACGAGGTCGGATTCCGCGGGCGGCCGTTTCCGGGCGAAAGCGTCCTCTACTGGTTGTTCAACACCTTCGGTGAAAACCTGCCGTCGATGGCGCTCGCCCGTCAGGCGGCAGGGATGGCCAAGGGCAAGGAGCGCCGCCTGGTACAGGAAGCAGGCGTGATCGCTGCGCCCCGTCTCGCCCACCTGCTGCAACCGTACGCCGAAGGCATGTTCGCCGAACACCGCGCCGCAGGCCGTCGCCTCGTGTTGGCGACCACCACGCCCTACGACATGATCAAGCCGTTCGCCGATCTGCTCGGCTTCGACGACGCGCTGGCAACTCGTTACGGCGTGAATGCCGACGGCACCTACGACGGAACGATCGCTGGGCCATTCGTGTGGAACACCGGCAAGCTCGACGCGGTCAAGACATGGGCTGCCGCCAACGGTGCGGATCTCGAACAGAGCTACGCCTACTCCGACAGCGTGTTCGACGCCCCGCTGCTCTCTGCCGTCGGCCATCCGTTCGCAGTGAACCCCGACCCGAGCCTGACGATCATGGCCGCCGCCCGCAGGTGGCCGACACAGCACCTGGACGTCCCTCCAGGTGTCCAGAAGGTCCCGATGCTCGGACTCGAAGTGCAGAAGTTGACGAGTGCTGCCGTCAACCCCCGCCTCATCCCGTTCGCCCGCTTCGACATCAGCGGGGTCGAGAACATCCCCACGCGCGGTGCGGCAATCGTCACTGCCAATCATCGTTCCTATTTCGACGCGCTGACCATCGCCATGGTCATCGGCAAGTCCGGCCGTGCCGCCCGCTTCCTCGGGAAAAAAGAAGTCTTCGACGTTCCGATCATCGGCCAGTTGGCGAAGGCGATGGGCGGAATACGCGTCGAACGCGCATCCGGATCCGACGAACCGCTGAAGGCGGCTGCCGAAGCACTCGAGGCCGGTGATCTCGTGGTACTGATGCCGCAGGGGACAATCCCACGTGGTGCTGGTTTCTACGATCCCGAGCTCAAAGGTCGGTGGGGTGCTGCGAAACTCGCGCAGATGACCGGTGCCCCTGTCATTCCGATCGGGCTGTGGGGGACCGAAGAGGTCTGGCCGCGATCGGCCAGACTGCCGAACGTCTTGAACATCACCAGCCCACCGAAGGTCACGGTCCGCGTCGGTGCAGCTGTCGAACTGAAGCACCGCAATCCGGACGCCGACACGACGGCGATCATGAAGGCGATCATGGATCTGTTGCCGGCCGAGTCGCGGAAGAAGATCACGCCGACGGCTGAACAGATCGCCAGAGCCAACCCGTCCGGCGCAAAGAAGCAGAACACGCAGGCGGCCGAAGCGGTCCGTCGGCCCGGCACAGACTGACCTGCGGTGGCAGACGTCAGGTGATCTGTGTGATCGCCCGTCGGAAGGCCGCCGGTGCTCGGTCGGTTCGATCGAGCAGATGTTCAGTGGCGACACTGCGGAGTAGATCGACGGCAAAGAGCGTGCCCTCGATGCACCTGCTCGACGAGGCCCAGGAACTGCGGGACGACCATCGCGCGGCCTGACGCAGCGGTGAAGCGCCCGTTCGAAACGACGAGCGTGCGGCGAATTTCCTGACCGAAATCTGCGAGATCGATATCGCCCGTATCGATCATTTCAGACGGTTGAAGCCGGCGTTGATGGCTGCAACTTCTGCGGCCTCTGCCGCTTCCAGTTCCGCTCGCTCGGCATCCGGGAGCGAACGGCGCCATGCACCGGCAACCTCAGCCTGTGCCCAGAACCGTTCGGCCTCGAGAACGTCGAGCGCCTCGACGATCGTGTCCTCATATGTGTCGCCGCCGAGTTCGCGAATTCGATCACGGGTCTGCACGCTCAGCTTGATCGTCGTCGAGTTCTCATACCGCATCTCGTCATCGAGCTCATCGAGCTCATCGAGCTCGACAGCGTCGAGAGCGTCGCCGGTTGTGGAGTCCTCGATCCAGCTGCCGACTCATCAGCCAGCGAATGGATGACCGTCGAAACGATCGACCGTGGTAAAGGCCGACACTGGCTGACGCTTGAGTTTCGTCGCCTGATGGATCGGGTGGCCGATGACGATCGTTGCCGCCAGCGCGTGTCCGGACGGCAGTCCGAGGGCTGCGCCACCGTGCGACTCGACCCTCGAGAGGAAGGTCGTCATCACACCGCCGAGACCGTGCGCACGTGCGCTCAGTAGAATACTCCAGCAGAACGGGTAGACGGAGCCGCCTGCGGTCACCGGCGGGCGCACGGGATTGCCGTAGTCCATCATCGCCACCTTGGCGAGATCGGCGGCGATCGCCAGGACGATCGGCGCCTTCTCGATCTGTTCGACAAGGGGGAACGGTGTCTCCGGACCGGTCTCGTGCTGAGGCTGGAAGCTGTCGGGGTCGAGCGCGTTGAACGGCGTGCGACCAGTCGCGCCGATGGCGAAATAGTCCTGCATCACGCCGCGCATCAGCGAGCCGATGGTCCGGCGCAGATCGGGGTCCTGGATGACAGCGACCTTCCACGGTTGACGGTTACCGCCTGACGGCGCGTAGCGGGCGTCGTCCAGAATCTCGGCCAGGACAGCAGCGTCGACGGGCTGGTCGGTGAAGGACCTCACGGCCCCGGTGGTGCGTATCGCCTCACGAATCTCCATCGGCGCAACCTATCCAACTCCATGCGTTGGGAGAGTGAGTGGTTCAGCCGGCTTGCTCGGCGGCGACCTTGGCGCGGACGATGTTCAGCGCAGACCCGGCTTTGAACCACTCGATCTGCTCGGGACTGAAGGTCTGCAGGCCTTCGAAGTCGAGCGTGGTGCCGTCCGGCTTGACGATCTGGCACCGCACGTTGACCCCGGGCGTCAGGTGGGCGAGACCGAGGACGTTGATGCGGTCGTCCTGCTCTATCAGGTCGTAGGTCGCCGGGTCGGTGAACGTCAGCGGGATCATGCCCTGCTTCTTGAGGTTGGTCTCGTGGATCCGGGCGAAGCTGCGGGCGAAGATCGCCACGCCGCCGCGGAACCGCGGCTCCATTGCTGCGTGCTCACGCGACGAACCCTCCCCATAGTTGCGGTCACCGATGGCGGTCCACTGGATGCCCTGCTGCGAGTAGTGCTTGGCGATGTCAGGGAAGCTGCGGGTCTCGCCGTCGACGGTGTCCTTGCCCTGGCCGACCTCGCCGGTGAAGGCATTGACCACACCGATGAACAGGTTGCCGGAGATGTTCTCCAGGTGGCCGCGGTACGTCAGCCACTTGCCGGCGGCGGAGATGTGGTCGGTGGTGCACTTGCCCTGTGCCTTCATCAGCACCGGCAGGCCGAGGTAGTCGTTGCCGTCCCACGCCGGGAACGGCTGCAGCAGTTGCAAGCGGGACGAAGTCGGGGAGACGACGACGTCGATGCCGCTGCCGTCCGCCGGCGGGGCGACGAAGGTGTCGACGCCGGGATCGTAACCGTTGGCCGGGAGGACTTCGCCCACCGGCGGATCGAGCAGGATCTCGATCCCCTCGTCATTCGTCAACGTGTCGACGGACGGATCGAAATCGAGGCGACCGGCGAGTGCCATGGCGATGACCGTGTCTGGCGAGGTGACGAAGCTCAGCGTGTTCGCCGAGCCGTCGTTGCGCTTCGGGAAGTTGCGGTTGAACGAGTTGACGATCGTGTTGGCGTGGTCGGTGATCTCCTTGGCCCGTTCCCACTGGCCGATGCACGGGCCACACGCGTTTGCCAGCACCGTGGCGCCGATCGCTTCGAGGTCGGCGAGCAGTCCGTCACGCTCGATCGTCGCCCGGATCTGCTCGGAGCCCGGCGAGACGAGGAGCTCGACCTTGACCTTCAAGCCTTTGGCTGCGGCCTGGCGGGCGACCGAAGCGGCACGGGTGATGTCTTCGTACGACGAGTTCGTGCACGAGCCGATGAGTGCCGAGGAGATGTCGAGTGGCCATCCGTTGGCAATCGCCTCACCCTTGACCTGGGCACCGACGCGATTGGCGCGGTCCGGGGAATGCGGCCCGTTGATGAGCGGCTTGAGATCGTCGAGGTTGATCTCGACGAGGCGATCGTACAGCGCGCCCTCGTCAGCTCGCAGGTCGTCGACGACCTTGTCGGCGGCGTCGGCTATCGCTTCGCGACCCGTCGCCTTGAGGTAGGCGGACATGTTGGCGTCGTAGCCGAAGACCGAGCAGGTAGCACCGATCTCGGCACCCATGTTGCAGATCGTCGCTTTGCCGGTGGCAGAGATCGAGTCGGCCCCAGGACCGAAATACTCGACGATCGCCCCGGTGCCGCCTTCGACGGTCAGGATGCGGGCGACTTCGAGGATGACATCCTTGGGCGACGACCAGCCCGACAGCGTGCCCGTCAGTCTGACGCCGATGACCTTCGGCCAGCGGACGTTGAACGGGAAGCCGGTCATCACGTCGACGGCGTCGGCGCCACCGACACCGATGGCGACCGTGCCGAGTCCACCGCCGTTGGGGGTGTGGCTGTCCGTGCCGATGATCATCCCGCCAGGGAAGGCATAGTGCTCGAGTACGACTTGGTGGATGATGCCGGAGCCCGGGGCCCAGAAGCCGATGCCGTACTTCGCTGAGACGGACCGCAGGAAGTCGTAGACCTCACGGTTGTCGTCGATCGCCACACCGAGGTCGATCTTGGCACCCTGCTTGGCGAGGATCAGGTGGTCGCAGTGGACGGTCGACGGCACGGCGGTTTCCGGCAGACCGGCTGTCATGAACTGCAGCAACGCCATCTGTGCGGTGGCGTCCTGCATGGCGACGCGGTCGGGATGGAAGTCGGCATAACTCGCACCTCGTTCCATCTCCTGGTTCTCGGGATCGGCGAGATGGTTGATGAGGATCTTCTCGGCGAGACTCAACGGGCGGCCGAGTCGTTTGCGGCCGAGTGCCGCCCGCTCGGTCAGGGTGCTGTAGACCTGCTCGACGAGTTCGATTGGTGTTCCTGCGCTCACGGCCATGACGTCATATCCCTTTGTGGAGTTGCTGATCCGAGTCTGTCATCGTTCGCAGTGTCGCTGCGATCCGGTTGCTCGGCGGCAGGTTTCTATGTATACAACTACAATACAAGTTCCCGACAACAGATGCAATCGCCGTGTGCTCGCTCGACGGATCGACCGACGCAGAACGCTCGGGTTCTGCCACAATCGAGACGTGCGGTCGATTCGTTATCAGGTGATTGCCGACTCGGTTCGAGAGCGGATCATCACCGGTGACCTGCCGCCTGGCCGTCTGCTGCCGAGTGAAGCGGAGCTGTCGAAGGAATTCTCGGCGTCACGGGTGACGATCCGTCGAGCGCTGGAAGTGTTGCGCGAAGCCGGGCTCGTCGACGCCAGGCAGGGATTCGGCTGGTTCGTGGCCGGTGCGCCGTTTCGCCAATCGCTCGGTGAACTGGCGACGATCGAAGCGCAGATGGCGGCGCTCGGGATCGAGGCGCAACGCCGCATTCTCGAGTTCGCCTTCGTCAGAGCGACCAGCCACGTGCAGCAGGTCCTCGGAGTCGAGCAGGTGCTTCGCGTCAAGCGGCTCAACCTTGCCGATGGACAGCCCTTCGCCGTCGTGACCGTCTGGTGTCCTGCCGAGCTCGGCCAGCACCTCAGCCGCCGAGATGTCGAGCGTTCGCCGTTCTACGAGTTGTTGAAGGTCCAGCTACGGGGAGCGACACAGACGATCGGAGCGGACGCGGCTTCTGCCGGCGACGCCGCGCTGTTGGACATCCCGGCAGGATCACCGGTGCTGCGCTGCGAACGCGTCACCACGGACCTTGCAGGTCATCCGGTGCTGATCAGCGAACACATCTTCCCGTCGCTGCGGACAGAGTTCGTGGTCGAACTTCCTCAAGCTGCACCGTCGATAGCGCCGACAGGTCTGCGCCTCGTCGAGTAGCGCCCGCGGCTGCACCGAGGCACGCCGCAGTCACGTGCAGACCGGCCATGCCGGAATCGGCGCGACCGCTGGATGGCTCCGCTACCAGGTGTCCCAGTGGACGATGTTGTCCATCGACATCCGTTTTGCCGGCTTGAAATCGGTCCCGATGGTGTAGGCGATCGGAAAGAGGCCACCCTGGCTGTACTGCTCGAACGGGATACCGAGGAGATCGGCGACGTCACGTTCGTTCGCCAGGTGCAGAGTCGTCCATGCCGATCCGAGACCGCGCTCGCGCAGCGCCAGCATGAAACTCCACACCGCCGGTAACAGCGAGCCCCACACCGAGGCACCCTGCATGACGCCGGCGCTGTCGTGACGCCCTTCGATCAGCGGGATCATCAGTACGGGTACCTTGGCGAAATTGTCGGAGAGGTACTGCGCAGACGACTTCACGGCGGGCTGCTGGGCGAGGCGCTGGTCGCCCTCCTTGTACGGGCTGGGCATCGAGGAGTAGGCCTCGAAGTTCTTGCTGTACATCGCTGCGATCGCTTCCTTCTTCGCCTGATCCTCGACGAACATCCACTGCCATCCCTGTCGATTCGAACCGGTCGGTGCCTGGAGGGCGATTTCCAGCGCCTCGAGGATCACCTCGTGCTCGACCGGCTTGTCGAAGTCGAGCCGCTTGCGGACACTTCTGGTGGTGGTCAGGACTTCGTCGGCAGACAGATTCAAGCGCATGGCGAAGTGTCGCATGTGTCGCTCGGTGAGCACCAACCGAAGCGTTGACGCACCCCCGATGCAGTCAGTGCCGGGCTTCGATACGGCTGTGATGCGATGCATTCGCCAGACTGTGCGGATGTCCGATCGCGTGCTCATCACCATCAGCGACGGCATTGCCGATGTCCGGTTCAATCGGGCGGACAAGCGCAATGCCCTCGACGCCGAACAGTTCCTGGCGATCGCTGCGGCAGGTGAGCGTCTGAAAGCCGAGCCTGGTGTCCGGGTCGTCGTGCTCTCCGGCGAGGGTGCCTCGTTCTGCGCAGGCCTCGACCTGTCGACGATGGCGGTGATCGCCGATCCGTCGAGCGCCGAGCGCAGCGGGAACCCCGGACAGTTGACCGAGGGCGGGATCACCCACCTCGGCCAGCAGATCTGCTGGGTCTGGCAGGAGCTCGCCGTACCCGTCATCGCCGCTGTCCACGGGCATGCACTCGGCGGTGGGCTGCAAATCGCCTTGGGCGCAGACATTCGCTTCGTCCACCCGACAACGCAGATGTCGGTCCGTGAGGTCTACTGGGGTCTCGTTCCGGACATGACGGGCACGTTCACGCTCAGCAAACTCGTCCGGACCGACGTCGCCAAGGAGTTGACGTTCACCGCCAGGGTGTTCTCCGGAACGCAGGCCGGCGAGTACGGCATCGCCACGCACGTCACCGAGACACCGTACGACGACGCCATGGTGCTGGCGCGTGAAATCGCCGATCGCAGCCCAGGCGCAGTGCGCGCCTCCAAGGAATTGTTCAACCGCATGGCGACGGAGGGCGCCGCCGAACAGTTCGCAGCGGAACGCCGATTGATCGGTGAACAGATCGGCACGCCGAACCAGAACGAAGCAGTGGTCGCCGGTCTCGAGAAACGGCCACCGGTGTTTCAGGACTGACGGTGCCTCAGGACTGACGTATTGCAGGACTGACGGGTTCAAGACATGGGTTCAGGACACGGGTTCAGCGTTGACGGTCCGGCGCCGTGAACGCGCCGAACCGGCGGCGAGACTACTTGCGGGCGAGGAGGACGATGATCCCGAGGACGCTCAGCGCGGTGCCGACGATGGCACAGATCCTGCCGGCGTTGACGGTGCTGCGATTGCTGTAACGACCAGGGTTGGCGTCGATTTCTTTCAGTGCGCTGGTCCCCATCACGATCCCAGGGATTCCGGCGAGGATGCCGAAGCAGACGATGCTCAGAATACCGAGCACCAGCACGATCGTGCCACGTGGATGCGGCACGGCTCCGGCTCCGGCGAAGTTGCCGCCGCCGTAGCTCTGATAGCCGGGTGGGGGAGGGGGAGGAGACATCGACATCCTCCACTTTTACCACATGACCAGCGGGTTCAGCGACGATCGCTGGCGCTGCGTTGATGATCTGCTGGTGATCCGCTGGTGATCCGCGGAGATCGGGCGACTCGACGGCCGTCGGGCCGTGTCACCCTGGTGTTTCGGGACGGCGTTCGCATCGTTTCCAGTCCCACGGAACTGCCGGCGCGCCAAGCCCGTGATGGCTTCGTCATTGCTCCGTCCCTCCTCGGCATCCAGCAGCCGATTTCAGTGGCGTTCGCAGCCCCGACCTTCTAGGCTGATCCGATCCGGGCCAACGTCGTCCCGCACCGTGAACACTTTCTCGACCCCGATCTACCGGAGCCACGATGCGACCAGACCTGCCCCGCCCGCAAGGGCTGTATGACCCACGCTTCGAACACGACGGCTGCGGCGTTTCGTTCGTTGCCAACATCAAAGGGGTGCAGTCGCGGGCAATCGTGGCGATGGGGATCGGGGCACTGTGCAATCTGGAACATCGTGGTGCCACCGGCGCCGAGGCCAACAGCGGCGACGGTGCCGGCATCCTCATCCAGGTTCCTGACCACTTCCTGCGGGCCGTGACGGCGTTCGAGCTGCCCGATGCTGGTGCGTATGCCGTCGGTATGGCGTTCCTGCCCGGCGATACCGCGCTCGCCGATCGTGCGGTCGGGGCGATCGAAACGATCGTTGCCGACGAGCAGCTGACAGTGCTCGGCTGGCGCGAGGTTCCGGTCGACCCGTCCTCGCTCGGCCGCACGGCGCTCGACTCCGTGCCGAGTTTCCGGCAGCTGTTCATCGCCGATCCTGGCGGCGCTCGCGGCATCGACCTCGACCGCAAGGTGTTCGTCGCCCGCAAACGTATCGAGCACGAACTCGCTCCGGAACTCGCCACCTACTTCCCGTCGCTCTCGGCACGCACGCTGATCTACAAGGGAATGCTCACGACTCCGCAGCTCGCCGACTTCTTCGTCGATCTCAACGACGAGCGGATGGTGTCTGCACTGGCGTTGGTGCACAGCCGCTTCAGTACGAACACCTTCCCGAGTTGGCCGCTGGCGCACCCGTACCGTTACGTCGCCCACAACGGCGAGATCAACACGGTGCAGGGCAACCGCAACTGGATGCGCACGCGTGAATCGTTGCTGCAGAGCGACCTGTTGCCGGGCCTCGAGCGGGCCTTTCCGATCTGCACCCCGGACGGCAGCGACACAGCGACCTTCGACGAAGTCCTCGAACTGCTCCATCTCGCCGGACGATCGCTGCCACACGCGATGCTGATGATGATCCCGGAGGCGTGGGAGAACCACACGTCGATGGATCCCGTCAAGCGGGCGTTCTACCAGTTCCATTCGTCGTTGATGGAGCCCTGGGACGGGCCCGCGAGCGTCTGCTTCACCGATGGCACGGTCATCGGCGCGGTGCTCGACCGCAACGGCCTGCGCCCGAGTCGGTATTGGATCACCGACGACGACCTCGTCATCCTCGCTTCCGAAGTCGGCGTGCTCGATATCGAGCCGTCGAAGGTCATCAAACGTGGCCGACTGCAGCCCGGCAAGATGTTCCTGATCGATACCGCTGCCGGACGCATCCTCGACGACGACGAGTTCAAACTCGGGCTGGCGACCGAGCAGCCGTACGGTCAGTGGATAGCGGAGGGCATGGTCGATTTGCGCGACCTGCCGCCTCGCGAGCATGTCGTGTTCAGCCACGAGAGCGTGCTGCGGCGCCAGCAGATGTTCGGCTACACCCACGAGGAGTTGAAGATCATCCTGCCGCCGATGGCCAGGTCAGGCGTCGAGGCAATCGGGTCGATGGGCACGGACACGCCGATCGCCGTGCTGTCCGACCGTTCCCGTCTGCTCTTCGACTATTTTCAACAGTTGTTCGCGCAGGTCACCAACCCCCCGCTCGACGCCATCCGTGAGGAAGTCGTCACGGCGGTGTCCTCGTCGGTCGGCCCCGAATCGAATCTCCTCGCTCCGGGTCCCGACAGCTGCCGACAGTTGTCGCTGCCGTTCCCGATCATCGACAACGACCAACTCGCGCAGATCATCCACATCTCAGAAGGCCCGGCAGCTGAGCGTTATGCGCAGCTCCGCACCGTCGTCTTCGGCGGTCTCTATCGCGTCTCCGGCGGAGGCCTGGCGCTCAAGCGCTCGCTCGATGCCATCTGCCACGAGGTCAGTCAGGCGATCGAAGAGGGCGCCACCCTCGTCGTGCTGTCCGATCGAAATAGCGACCAATTCAACGCTCCGATTCCTTCGCTGTTGCTGTGCAGCGCCGTGCACCACCATCTGATCCGTCAGAAGCAACGGACCAAAGTCGGTCTGATCATCGAATGCGGAGACGCGCGTGAGGTCCATCACATGGCGTTGCTGATCGGGTACGGCGCCGGGGCGATCAACCCGTATCTGGCCTTCGAGAGTGTCGAGGACATGATCCGCACCGAGCTCAACGGACTCAGCGGGATGGACCCGCACAAGGCGGTCAAGAACTACATCAAGGCCGCCGGCAAGGGCGTGCTCAAAGTGATGTCGAAGATGGGAGTGTCGACCGTCGCGTCATACACCGGTGCGCAGATCTTCGAAGCGATCGGCCTCGGCCGGGAACTCGTCGACGAGTACTTCACCGGTACCGTCAGTCGCCTCGGAGGGATCGGGCTCGAAGAGATCGCCGTCGAGGTCGCCTCGCGCCATGCGTTGGCTCATCCGGCGAACCCCGAGCAGCGCGCCCATCGCAAGCTCGAACTCGGCGGCGAATACCAGTGGCGTCGTGAGGGCGAGTACCACCTGTTCAACCCGGAGACGGTCTTCAAGCTGCAGCATGCGACCCGCGCCAAGCGGTACGACATCTTCAAGCAGTACACCGCCCTGGTCGACGACCAGTCGGCGAAACTGGCGACACTGCGCGGCCTCTTCGCCTTCAAGGACACCGTCGGAGCGGCGATCCCGATCGGCGAGGTCGAGCCGGTCTCGGAGATCGTCAAGCGTTTCTCGACCGGCGCGATGAGCTACGGCTCGATCAGTGCAGAGGCACACGAGACGATGGCTGTCGCCATGAACCGCATCGGTGGCAAGTCGAATACCGGTGAGGGTGGCGAGGACGTCGAGCGTTTCACACCGGAAGCGAATGGCGATTCCAAGCGCTCGGCGATCAAGCAGGTCGCCTCCGGGCGCTTCGGTGTGACCAGCGAGTATCTCGTCAACGCCGACGACCTGCAGATCAAGATGGCGCAGGGTGCCAAGCCGGGTGAGGGCGGCCAGCTGCCAGGTCACAAGGTCTACCCATGGATCGCCAAGACCCGTCATTCGACGCCGGGCGTCGGCCTGATCAGTCCGCCTCCGCACCACGACATCTACTCGATCGAAGACCTCAAGCAGCTCATCCACGATCTCAAGAACGCCAATCCTCTGGCCCGCGTGCACGTCAAGCTCGTCTCGGAGATGGGAGTCGGTACCGTCGCCGCCGGCGTCAGCAAGGCGAAGGCGGACGTCGTGTTGATCAGTGGACACGATGGCGGCACCGGTGCCTCACCGTTGACGTCGCTGAAACATGCCGGAGCGCCGTGGGAGTTGGGGCTCGCCGAAACGCAGCAGACACTGCTGCTCAACGGTTTGCGTGACCGCATCGTCGTGCAGGCAGACGGCCAGCTGAAGACGGGACGCGACGTCATCGTCGCTGCCCTGCTCGGTGCCGAGGAGTTCGGTTTCGCCACCGCACCGCTCGTGGTCAGTGGTTGCGTGATGATGCGCGTCTGCCATCTCGACACCTGCCCGGTCGGTGTTGCCACCCAGAACCCGGAGCTCCGCAAGCGGTTCAGCGGCAAGCCTGAGTTCGTCGTCAACTTCTTCGAGTTCATCGCCGAGGAGGTTCGTGAACTGCTCGCCTCGCTCGGCTTCCGCACCCTGCTCGAAGCCGTCGGCCACGTCGAACTGCTCGATGTGCAAGGGGCAGTCAACCATTGGAAGGCCAAAGGCCTCGACATTTCGCCGATCCTCGCCCAGCCGAACAACCACTACGACCAGACGTTCCATCAGTCGGTCAGCCAGGACCACGGGCTGGACGAAGCACTCGACCGCAAGCTCATCGAGTTGGCGTCGGCTGCACTGGAACACGGCGAGCAGGTGTCGCTCGACCTGCCGATCCGCAACGTCAACCGCACGGTCGGCACGATGCTCGGCAGTGAGTTGACGCGACGGTACGGCGCCGCTGGCCTACCGGACGAGACCATCAACATCGAGTTCACCGGCTCGGCAGGACAGAGCCTCGGGGCGTTCATGCCTCGAGGCATCTCGATTCGCCTGACCGGCGATGCCAACGATTACGTCGGCAAGGGACTGTCAGGTGGCCGTATCGTCGTGCGCCCGAGCACCGATTCACCGATCGTCGCCCACGAGAATGTCATCGCCGGCAACGTCATCGCCTACGGCGCCACTGCCGGCCAGATCTTCCTCAGCGGAGTCGTCGGCGAGCGCTTCTGTGTGCGCAACTCCGGTGTTGACGCCGTTGTCGAGGGTGTCGGCGACCACGGCTGCGAATACATGACGGGCGGTCGGGCGGTCGTGCTCGGCCTGACCGGGCGCAACTTCGGTGCCGGCATGAGCGGTGGGGCGGCCTACGTTTTCGACGAGGACGGTTTGTTCGCAGACCGCGTCAACTTCGACATGGTTGCCCTGGAAAAGCTCGAAGGCAACGACGCCGACGGTGTCAGAGCACTGATCGAACAACACCATGAACTGACTGGTTCACAGCGCGCCGCCGAACTGCTCAGCGACTGGGAGACGAGTGTCACGAGGTTCCACAAAGTCATGCCCATCGACTACGCCAGAGTGCTTGCCGCCTTCGAGCAAGCCGAAGCCGAAGGCCTCGACGAAGACGCCACCCTGGCCCTCGTCATGGGAGGCAAGTGACGGTGGAGACGACGATGACAACGAAGACGCCAGGTGTGCAAGCGATAGTCGACAGTGAGATGCGCATGAAGCATGGGGTTGGCGCGTTTGGCCCCCGAATCGCGTCAGACGAAGCGCAGGCGTTTAGGCAGGGCGAAGCCCCCCACAACGCATCCGAGCGAGGTCAAAGCGAGCCCCGGCGAGCGGCGACCGAAGGAGGAAAATAAGCATGGGCGAGGTGACGGGCTTTCTGCAATGGAGTCGCCAGATGCCGACACGCCGGCCTGTCGCTGTGCGTTTGCGAGACTGGAACGAGGTCTACGAGCCGTTCCCGGCTGAGGCGCTCAACCACCAGGCGGGCCGCTGCATGGATTGCGGGATCCCGTTCTGCAACAACGGCTGCCCGCTCGGCAACCTCATCCCCGACTGGAACGACCTCGTCTACCGCGAGCACTGGCGGGATGCCATCGACCGACTGCATGCGACGAACAACTTCCCGGAGTTCACCGGTCGGCTGTGCCCGGCGCCGTGTGAGACGGCGTGCGTTCTCGGGATCAATGCCGACCCGGTGACGATCAAGCAGGTCGAAGTCAGCATCGTCGACCGTGCGTGGGCCGAAGGCTGGATCACCCCGCAGGTGCCGAGCGTCAAGACGGGTAAGCGCGTCGCGGTGATCGGTTCGGGACCGTCCGGTCTCGCCGCTGCTCAGCAATTGACCCGTACAGGTCATGACGTCATCGTGCTCGAACGCGCCGATGCCATCGGCGGCCTGCTGCGCTACGGCATTCCCGAGTTCAAGATGGAGAAGAAACACCTCGATCGACGGATCGGCCAGATGGTCGCGGAGGGGACGGAGTTCCGTACGAACGCCGAAGTCGGCAAGAACATCGACATCGAGGTTCTACTGGCGACGACCGACGCGATCGTCCTCGCCGCCGGTGCAACGGCATGGCGCGACCTGCCGATTCCCGGGCGTGAACTCACCGGTATCCATCAGGCGATGGAGTTCCTGCCGCTGTCGAACAAGTCGTTCGCCAATGCCGAACTCAACGCCAGGGACAAGCACGTGATCATCATCGGTGGTGGTGACACCGGTGCCGATTGCCTCGGCACGTCGCACCGCCACGGTGCTGCATCGGTGACGCAATTGGAGATCATGCCGGAGCCGCCACGGACCCGCGCTTCGAACAATCCATGGCCGCAGTGGAGTCTCGTGCTGCGCACGTCGTCGGCTCACGAGGAGGGTGGCGAGCGCGTCTACAGCGTCAACACCGAACGCTTCATCGGCGACGACAACGGCAACGTCAAAGCCTTGCTACTCCACGAAGTCGAGATGGTCGACGGTAAATTCAGCAAGATCGAAGGTTCCGAGCGTGAACTGCCGGCTGATCTCGTGCTGCTGGCGATGGGTTTCGTCGGACCGGAGCGTGGCAGCTGGCTCGATCAGCTCGGTACGAAATTCGATCCTCGCGGCAATGTCGACCGTGACATCAACTTCATGTCGTCGGTTCCCGGCGTCTTCGTCGCCGGAGACATGGGTCGCGGTCAGAGCCTGATCGTCTGGGCGATTGCAGAGGGACGCTCGTGTGCCGCCGCCGTCGATCGCTTCCTCGTGGGTGAGACTGCGCTTCCAGCACCGATCCTTCCAATGACACGTCAGCTGCTGTAGAAGAGCGGGCGGCATAGGGCCGCGACCGTCGGGTCGGCCGGACTGCGATGTGGTGGTGCCACCCATTCAACGCACTGCTGGCGTACAGTTCGTGGCTATGCGCAGACGTGCTGTCTCTCTTTTTGCCCTCTGTTCCGTCGTCGGTCTCGCCGCGTGTGGCTCGAGTACCTCCAAGTCCGCCACCACGCTGGCGCCGATTTCCAGGAACACGGTCTTCACGACGTTACCGACGACGACGCCGCCGACGACTGCCCCACCGCTCGTCACAGCACCCGGCGGTGCACCAGTGACAACCGTTCCCGGTGCCGCAGCTGACGGCTCGACGACGTACACCGTCAAGGCAGGCGACATTCTCGTCAGGATCGCCAAGACCTACAATTGCAGCTATCAGGACATCCTGACGGCGAACAGCTATACCGGCGACGCCAGTGCCTTCCTGCCGGCAGTCGGAGCGACGTTCACGCTGCCGGCGAACTGCAAACTGACGGCCGCGCAGACGACTCCGACCGCTGCGCCGACGGCAACGACCAAGGCCGGAACGAAGACGACCACAACCGTCAAGGGCGCGACGACCACAACGGTCAAAGGCGGTGCGACCACGGTTCCCGGTTCGGTAGCTGCCGGCCAGACGTATACCGTCGTCGCCAACGACACGCTCAGCGGGATCGGGAAGAAGTTCGGCACGACTGCCCAGGCGATCGTGGCGGCGAACGGCTGGAGTGACGGCGTGACTCATCACATCAACCCGGGCGACGTCATCAAGCTCCCGGCAAAAAAGGCCTAGCCGGGTCTCACCCGGTCTCGCCCGGTCTCGACTCGTCCGGGCATCTCGAGGACAGGCCATGCTGCTCGTCATCTTTGGTTTCCGCAACCGATCGACCAAAATCGGTGAGGGTCGGTTCCATTGCCCGACGTGCGGTGTCCAACGTTCCTATGCGTTGAGGGCGGTGCGTCGGTGGTTCACGCTGTTCTGGGTGCCACTCGTGCCTGGCAAGGTCAGCGGGCGGGTCGTCACATGCGACGTCTGTTCGACGGTCTTCCCGCAGTCCGTCCTCACCCCGCTTCCATCGACGACGGCGCTGTGGGCACCACCGTCAGGCCCGACGGCCGCTCTCAGAACTGACGAGGTGACGCTCCTGGCGCCCGTTGGCAGGATGCTGAAATACACCAGTCGGCTCGGCCGAGCGCCTCGATGACCTGGGCATTTGCGGCGATGTGCGCCTGCCGAGATACCAATTTCAGCATCCTGTTACAGCTCGGGCCACACCCGTTTCTGGCGGACACGCAGACCGGTGGTGCCTCGCTTACGCTGCTCGTTCAGTGTCCACGTCCTGCGCCAGCTCTGGAATTCCGGACCCTTGGGATCCGGCGTCGATCCCTTGGCGGCGTTCTGGCGAGCGGTCCAGAAGTCCGTCAGCGATTCGTCACCGAGGATCGAGACGGCACGCTCGATGCGGGCGTTGAAACGGCGCGTCGACTCGCCCTCGGCAGCCGTCATCGGTGCGCCGAACACGACCTTCGTCTTGCCGGGCTTCGGGCGCTTCATTCCCTTGCCGAAGATCGCGCCGGTGCCGTCGATGAACATCGGTACGATCGGCGCGCCGGTCTTGGATGACAGGTAGGCCGGCCCGCCCTTGAAATCCTGACCCCAGCCATCAGGGGAGCGTCCGCCTTCCGGATAGATCACCAGGCTCCACCCATCGGCGATGAGGTCCGTGATCTGCTCCATCGACTTGCGCCCCGTGGCTTCACGATCGAGCGGCAGCGCGTTGAGCATCAATGCTGCCGCCGTGCCTTTCAGCTGCGACGAGAAGAAGTAGTCGGCGGCAGCAGCGACGACGAGCTTGCGTCGCCACGGCATCGGGATCGAGGTGATCGACAAAGGAGTGTCGAGATGGCTGTGATGATTCGGCGTGAAGATCAGCGGACGGGCGTCCTCGTCGTCACGTGGCTTGAAGTCCTCGAGCCGGTCAGCGCCGTAGACGCTGGGCGTCGCCACGCCGTGCACGAGCATCCTCAACGGTCCCTCGGTGACGACGGCTCTGACCGCATTGGCGACCGGGGAGCGCGCCCACTCGGTATCGAAGTTCGCTCCCAGTTTCGACGGCTCCTTCGGCACGCTGATGCCCCCTGGCACCGACGGCTTGCGGTAGGGGAAGCCGGCCTTGGCGATCGTCGAACGAACCGACACCGTGGTGCGGCGCGTCGAACGGACGGCGCGAGCCGTGACGCGGCGCGCCGCCAACGGGATCGGGACAGAAGGCCGCGTCGCCATCAGCCGACCCGGCTCCCGGATGCCGAACTTCTGCGGCCCAAAACCCGACAGAACTGGCGGAAAATTGGACTCAGTTTCATTTTGGTCATGTGACGTCGGCGATCATGATCGGCGGGGCGTGGAGGTGGGTGATCGTCGGGCTGCGACCGACGACGTCGCTCGCCAGTTCCAATGCATCGTTCAACGTCGACGCCGGAGTGAAGCCGAGGCGGCGGACCGACCGCGCCTCGCCGCCGACGATGATGATCCGCCCGCAGTGCTGCATGGCGTGCGAACCCCAGTACCACATGTAGAAGGGGTGCACGCCGTGGTATGCGTAGCTCGTGCGGTACAGGTGGCGGTACCACTCGTCGTTGGCGAACTTCTCTTCGTACTTGGCGCTCAAGACATGCGGGTCGGTCGTCTCGCTCAGCACCTGCTCGAAGAAGTCGATGTAGCTCGGGTGATGGACCGGGTGGAACTCCCACGGCGTCGGGTGGGTCATGATGATGACGCCACCTTCACGCACGAGCGGCTTGCCACGGTAGAGGTTGAAGTAGTAACCAAGGCCCATGCACATCACGAGGATCGGGTTGAGGATCGAGTGCACGTTGTAGGGGCTGATGTACGGGATGCCCATCGTCAGGATGTCGGTCTGGCCCTGGACCTCGACGAGCTGCTGCTTGTAGACGTGCTCGGTCGTGATCTTGTGGACGGCGCCGACTTCGCCGCACTGCACCGACGTCATCTGGTGCGGCGCCTCGATGTTGTGGAAGATCTTGCGGGCGATGCGGTTGGGCGTGCGGTCGAGCGCCTTTTTCGTGCCGATGAAGCTGGCGCGGTCCTTGGCGCTCCATTCCCACTCACGCTTCGACAGGAAGCCGAACGGGCTCGGGAAGGTGTCGTTGTTGAGCGTCGTCTCGATCTGGAAGACCTTGACGCCGCTGTCGACCATCACCTTGCCCATACGCCAGTTGCTCTTGTGCAACTCGCTCTTGTGCTGGTCCATGAAGCTGCGGCTGGCCTGCATCGTGTCGGGGTTGTGGTGATGGCGCAGGCTGCGATAGCTCGCCAGGCCGGTCGCCGTCGACTTCCAGCCGCCGTCCATCGCCACGAGGTTGATGTTGACGTAGACGAGCAGGTCCGAGTCTGCGGCGCGTTTGTTGATCTCGACTTCCTCACCCTGCGGCGTCGTGCCGAGGTACGACAGCAGCGTCGGGTCTTCCGCATCGTGCTGGTAGAGCATCCCTCGTGGCGCGAAGGCGTCGTAGACACGGTCGCCGACGGCGTGGCGCAGCTCGAATTCATGCATCCGACGATGGAGCGCCAACGCGGCGATGATGTGCACGTCGTCGACCCCGGCCTCGGCGGCGAGATCGAGGACAGCTTCGATGACGCGCTGGCGGATGTCGGGGCGCTTCATCTTCGGCAACGGCAGGCTGACGTCGTCGAAGGCGATCGTCAGCTTCATGCCCGGAAACAGCAGCGTCGGCAGCGGATCCTGGTCGATCGGGTTCAACAGCGCGTGGCGGATGGCGCCGTCGATGTCGTCGAGCGCCGGCAGTGGCTCCGGCGCGTAGATGACACGGCTGCGGTCAGCGGGCAGCTTCTCGAGGCTGAACCCCTCGCCACGCCAGAACAACGTCGGCGGCGTCGACTTGTCGACTTCCAAAACAAAACCTGGACGGGGCATCAGTCGACCTCACTCGTTCGCTGGGTCAGCGAGAAACACTGTTGGGATGCGGCGGCGATCATTTGGAGACCTGACGCATGTCGAAGGCGATTTTTACGGCGCCGCGTTTGCCGGCGTTGGCGGCATGTTCGATGGCGTCTTTGTACTCGTCGAGCGGATAGGTGGCTGTGAGCAATTGGCCGAGGTGAGCGGTGGATGCGAGCTCGATCGCCATCTCGAACGTGCGCCGTCGCACGCCGTCGTGCATCGTCTCGGTGCCGTAGGCGTACGCGCCGACCAGCGACGTTTCGCGGTGCCACAGTGTCGTCAGTTCGAGGCTGACCTTGGCCGGCATGCCGACGACGACGACCTGGCCGCGGGGCTTCGTAATCGCCAGACTCTGGGTCAGTGAGGCGCTGTCGCCGACGCAATCGATGACCGCATCGACCCCGCCGGTGAGCTGGTTGCCGTAGGCCATCGAGCCGGTGAACGAGCGGACGAGGCGAGCGAGTTCCGGCGTCGGGCAGGTGTTGTTGGCACCGAACTTCCTCGCCAGCGCAACCTGATGCGGATACCGCCCGGCGACGATGATGTTCTCGACGGGCGTGAACGCTCGCAGTGCCGCAACGGTGAGCAGCCCGAGCGTGCCGGCGCCGAGGACGACGACGGTCTCGCCGCCGGTGAAACCTCCGCGCAGCGCTGCGTGGATCGCGCAGGCGGCAGGTTCGATCAGTGCGGCATCCTCGTCACTGAGATCGGTTGGCAGTACGTGCAACTGGCTGACATGGGCGAGCATCGACTGGCTCCAGCCGCCGCCGGTGTCGCAGCAGAAGCCACTCTGAAGCCCCGGCTCGATCGTGCCGAAGGCAATGCGTTCACAGTTGCCGAGGTTGCCGGCGGCGCACGATGGACACATCGGGTTGATGCCGCGTGTCGCGCAACCGAGGACCGGCTCCAGGACGACTCGACGAGACACGCCATCGATATCTGCATCTGCAACTACCTCGTGACCAGGCACGAACGGGAAGCTGACGATCGGTTCGAAGTAGCGGCTGGCGTTGCCGTCGATCGTCGACAGATCCGATCCGCAGATACCGGCGAGGCGCGGCTTGATCGTCAACCATCCATCGGCCGGCAGGTCGAGGGGGTCGGCGTTGACGAGCGACAACGGGCCATACGAACTGCCTCGGCCCGGCGACAAGAGGCCGGCGACCTTGGCAGCGGCGAACTTCGGCAGCGACCGCTCGATACGCAGCTCGCGGTTCATGGTGTTCCCTCTGACGCAGGTACGGAATGTTGCAGAATCTGCAACATCTGGAGCCTGCGTCGGCGTGACTGCATGGAGAGATTCATACGGCACCGGCTTTGGAGCGGGTGGCGGCGACGGGGAGCAGGGGGCGTGGGCCACCTGGCGATTTCGACCAGTTCTCGACGAGCCAGCCGCGTTTACGTGCGATAGCAGCGAGGCGCGTCTCCGGGTTGACGGCGACGGGGAAGCCGACGGCTTCGAGCATCGGCAGGTCGGAAGTCGAGTCGGCATAGGCGATCGACTGATCGAGCCGCAGGCCGAGCGACGAGCAATAGTCAGCGAGTACCTGTGCACGCGTTTCGCCGGTGGGTGGCACCTCCGACAGTTCGCCGGAATAGCGGCCGTTCGCCTTGATCGTCATGCTGGAGGCGACGATCTCGTCGAACAGCGGCCGCAGCGGCTCGACGACGAAGCTCAGCGCACCGGTGATGAGGATCGTCTTGTGGCCGAGGGCCCGATGCTCTCGCACCCGGCGGATCCCGGCAGGGAAGCTCTTGGTGAGGATCAGCTTGGTGAACAGTTCCTGGACGTCGGTCTCGATCTGGGCGACCGGTGCATCCTCGTAACGACGGTAGAAGTGGCGGAGGAAATCGCTGCGGTCCTTGCGGTCGAGCGACAGCAGAGACGGCGCTTCCTTCAGCGTCTGCAGGACGTAGCGGATCTTGTCCTCGGTGGGAAGACGGCGTGTCGCCAGCCACGAATAGCTGTCGACCACGTTGCTGGCGATCAGCGTGTTCTCGAGGTCGAACGCAGCGACGTGGCGTTCCTCGGACAACACCTGCTTACGCAGTCGCTGCGGTCGGGCTTCGATGTTCGACTTACCTGGCGTGCTCTTGGCGCGGCCGTGTTCGACGACGCTCGGCAGGTGCGTCTCGGTGATGTACGTCGTCCAGTCGACGATCGCCGGATCGAAGCAGAATGCCGCCTGATCGTCGGCATCGAGCATGTCCCACACGCTCATCAGATTGTCGACGGAGTAGATCGCCTCGCACTCGGTGTACAGGCCGTACAACTCGACATATTCCAGCGCCCGCTCGACCTCGGTCTTCTTGTCCTCGAGCTTGGCGGTCCACTCAGCCTGCTTGCCGCGCAACGGCAGTGCCTGCAGCAGTTTCTCGGTGCGCGTCATGATCGACTTCGCCCGTTCGAGCTGCGCCTGCACCCTGCCGCGACCGGGGAACGTCCACTCAGGGACGAGGATCGGCGAGCCCTCGGCGTCGTAGAGCGGATGCTCGGTGAAATAGTCGCGGATGCAATCGATCATCGTGCGGTACTTGAGCGGATTGCGTGAGCCGGAGGCGACCTGCGAAATCGCCGGCGCTCGGTCGGGACCGACAGCGGCGACGGCGATGATCGAGGCGACGACGAGGTCGACGGGGATGACGTCGACAGTGCCTTCTGGAACGCCGGGGAACTCCTTGAGCAGGCCGCGGGCATAGGACAGGATGACCGGTTCGGCCATCCGGAAGCCGCGGATCCAGCCCGGGCGTGGTTCGGCGTACGCCGATTCGATGATCGATGGGCGCACGATGCTGACGGGCACGTTGCCCTTCGATTCGGTCAGCGCCTGTTCACCGAGCGCCTTCGTATATGCGTAGGCATCCGGCCATCCGAGGCTGGCGGCGCGGGCGCGCCCGGCCTCGACGAGTTCGTCATGGACCCAACGGGTGCGAAGTTGCTCTGTCTTCGAAGCCAGCGCAGGGGTCCCGGCGGCGCCGAGTTCGGTGCGTGCCTCGTGGCGGAATCGGCGGAGCGCCTCGGGTTCGCGGCTCTTGGCATCGAGGTCGCTGCGCAACCGGCGAGCACCGGCGACTTCCTTGCGCCAGTCGAGGCCGAGATCGAACGGGCCGGCGCTGACGAGTTCTTCGGGGGCGTTACCTCGCCGGTTCCCGGCGACGTAGCACGTGGAGACGGCGACGAGATGCGGGGCGACGCCGAGTCCCTGCAAAGCCTGAGCGACGCGGGTCGGTCCGAGGAGGTTGATCTCGATCGCCGAGTCGAGCGGCGAATCGAAGGCCACGGCGGCGGCCGAGTGGATGACGACGTCGCAGCTCGCGAGGATTGCCCCGTCGGCTGCGGACAGACCGAGACCATCGGCGCTGACGTCGCCGGCGATCGTCTTGATGCGCCTGGTCGTGACCTCCTCGAACGGGACGGCGCCACCGAGTTGGCGGCGGAGGACGTCGAAGCAGTCGTTCTTGAGGATCTCGCGGCGCAGTCGCTCCGGTCCTTTGGTCCGCTTGCCGTCACGGATCAGCAGGACGAGTTCGCAGTCCGGGACAGATCGCAGCAGTCGTTCGACGAGCGCCGTTCCCACGAATCCGGTGGACCCGGTGATGGCAATGCGCTTACCCGCAAGAGACTCAGCGATCACGGGGGTACGTTCTAGCACAGTCGTCTACCATTTGGTAGAGACAACCTCCTGTTTTCTCGAACGACCACGAAGTCGGGCAACGCTGAAGATGACGAAACCACTCGCACCCACCAGACTGCGCATCCTCGATGCGGCGCTCGACCTGTTCGGTTCGCGCGGCTTCGAAGGGGTCAGCCTCGACGAGATCGCCGTGTCCGTGGGTGTCGCCAAACAGACGGTGCTCTACTGGTTCGCGTCCAAGGACGAGTTGCTGCGCAGCGTCGTTGCACACACCTCCGAGGAGCTGATTGCCGCCGTCGAGGCCGCCGCCCGCAACTCCGGCGAAGGATTCTCCGGTATCGAGGCGGTCGTCAAGGCCGTCTTCCGGCCTGCGGTCCGCCGGCCGGCGCTGCTCGGCCTCGTTCGCGAACTGAATCGTCTCGGCCCCGATATCAGTGCCGTTCTGACTGCCCAACTCGGACCGCTCGTCGATCGAGCTGTTGCCTGGATGACCAACGAAATGCAGGCAGGCCGGCTGCGCCGCGGCGATCCGCGTCTGACCCTGTCGCTGGTCTACGCCACCGTCGTCGGCGTGGCGACCGAGCCAGAGGCGCTGCGAATGTTCGGATGGGAGGCCAATGCCACCGGCCTGCGTCGCCTACGGGCGGAACTCCTCGCCTTCCTCAGAGCCGCCCTCGCTCCGGCCGCTGACTGACGCGTTCAGGGCATCGTCGGGACGATGAGGAATTTCTGACCGGTGGCTTGTTTGGCGTAGCTCGTGATGGCTTCGAGGCTGAGTGCTCCGGCGAGGGAGACGCGGTCGGTGTAGGTGCTGGAGAACGTCGTGTCGATCTCGTCGACGACACGCTTGCGGAGGCGGAGCATGCCTTCGAGGCCGAGTTTGCCGAGGAAGGGTGTCAGCAGCCATCCGCCGATGCCCCACGCCATGCCGAAGTTGCGGTTGAGCACCGTCGGGCTGCGGTCGAGGCCTCCGTAGATGTACAACTGCTTGTGGACCGTGCTGCCGTAGCGGCTGTATTCGGCAGCCGTCGCGTTTGCCGCGGCCTCCATACAGCCGAGGATCTGACCGGCGAGTACGCCTCCGCCGATGGCGTCGAAGGCAATCGTCGCGCCAGTCGCCATCAGCGCCTGCGTGAGATCGTCGAGGAATGTCGCTGCACTGCTGTCACAGACGTACGCAGCACCCTGATCGCGCAGCAATGCAGCCTGTTCCGGCTTGCGGACGATGTTCACCAGCTGCACGCCGTCGGCGATGCACAGGCGATTGAGCATCTGGCCGAGGTTCGATGCCGCTGCGGTATGCACCAGCCCGGTGTGCTGCTCCATGCGCATCGTCTCGGTCATGCCCTGCGCCGTGAGCGGGTTGACGAAACACGAAGCCCCCTGCTCGGCGGTGGTGCCGGGACGCAGCTCCATCGCCATCATCGCCGGCACACACCGATACTCGCCATAGGTCGCACCGCCGATGATCGCGACCGTCTTGCCGACGAGGGCCTGTGCCTCTGGCGTTTCGCCGGCCGCCACGACGACGCCGGCCCCCTCGTTGCCGACCGCCATCGATTCGCCGACGCGTGCCGCCAGACCGGCCATCACCGCCGACGAGACAGGAGCGATGACGAGTGGATCGTCGGCTGGACCCGAGGACGTCGCCTTGGTGACATCTGCCATCCCGAGGAGCAGGCCGAGATCGGATGGATTGATCGGTGCTGCCTCGATGCGCACCAGGATCTCGTTCGCCGCCGGAGTGGGGGTGTCGATCGTGGCGATCGACAACTGCAGTTGCCCCTCGGCGGTGACCAGCGTTCTGATCTGGCGCATCGTCGGGGGAATCTCAGTGGGTAGGGCGTCGCTCATGATGGGTCGAACTCCATTGTCTCGAGGATCAACCTCACCCTACGGCGGCAGTGCGCCCTCCCCCGAAGCGATCCGCGGCCGCACGACCGGGCCCCGAGGTGTCCAGCGGCGGGAAGAGCGCGCGCTCAGGTGGGCGTGGGGCTCGGGTGGTGGCGCAGGCACGGATGTGGGCGGGTTCGCACGGGATCGGTGCCGGCGTCCGATGACGCGGGCTCGGGTCGAGGCGCAGGTTCGGATGTGATCGCAGCCCGGCGCCAGTCTTCAGCTGGTCAGTTTGTCGAGCCAGTGATGGAGTGCGGCTTGCTCGGCAGGCAGGTTCTTGCGGTCGTTCAGTCGCCAGCGGATCGTCGCCGGTAGTTGGGCGTGTGCGGCGCGGCGGTCGTTCGCCCGCAGCATCGCCTTGATCATCGTCCGTCGCACCCCACCTTCGATCAATCGTTCGCCTCGCTTGGTCGAGCGGCCGAGTTTGCCGAGGATCAGCCACGACGTAGCCACGTCGAGGGCACGCGGCGCAGCGCGACCGTTCGTCCAGTCGATGAGGAACGGGACCCCGTCGTGGAGCATGACGTTGTCGGGATGGAGGTCGAGGTGGACGACGCCCACCGCAGATCCAGAGCGGGACCCAGATCCTGGTGTCACCGACTCGATGGGTTCCTTCATGTCGATCAGCCACTGAGGAACCGGTACGTCGTCCAGCCGCCGGTGCAACGCACCGAGGGCAGCACCGATCTGCCAGGCCGTCCACGGTTTCGCCCTGAGGGTGGTCAACAGCGTCTGCCCGTGGAGCCGCTGCATGACCAGCCCGTCACCATCGACGTCGAAGACCTCCGGCACGGCGACACCGTGGGCACGGACCCACTCCATCACCTTGGCCTCGTTCTCGTAGTTCTCACCGACGCGACTGCGGCGCAACACCCGGCCGTTGCCGATGTCGAAGATGTCGGCGGCGCGGCCGGAACCGATCAGTTCCACCGTTCGACCTCGGCAGCGCTGCTGACATCGGGCCGCACCGAGCTCATCGGGAGGTCTTGTGGCGTTTGCGCTGCTGACGTTCGATCGCCAGCCGCACGAGTTCGTCGATCAGCGCGGCATACGTCAGGCCACTGGCGATCCACAACTTCGGATACATCGAGATCGGCGTGAAGCCAGGCATCGTGTTGACCTCGTTGATCAGGAAACCTCTGCCGTCCTCCTCGAAGAAGAAGTCGATGCGGGCAAGGCCCTCGCAACGCAAGGTCTTGAACACCTTGATCGCCAGTGCCTGTACCTCGGCAGTCTGTACAGCGGTCAGTGGTGCAGGCACCAGCGTCTGCGACCCGTCGTCGAGGTACTTGTCCTCGTAGTCGTAGAACTCGGCACCAGGCACGATCTCGCCGGGAACCGACGCCCGGGGGTCGAGGTTGCCGAGTACCGCCACTTCGATTTCGCGTCCTGTCACCGCTGCTTCGACGACGATCCATTCGTCATAGGTGAGCGCAACGATGATCGCATCGCGCAGCGCTTCAACGGTCTTCGCTTTCGACACGCCGATCGAGGAGCCCATGTTCGCCGGCTTGACGAACACGGGCAGTCCGAGGTCAGCGGCGAGCTCTGCCGGCAGGCCGGGAGTGATGTCCGCCTCGTGAAACGCCCGGTGCCGGGTCTGGGCGATGCCGTGCTGGGCGAGTACCTCCTTGGCCATCGCCTTGTCCATACTCAGTGCAGAGCCGAGCACACCGCTGCCGACATACGGCACGCCGGTGAGTTCGAGCAGGCCCTGCACCGTGCCGTCCTCTCCCATCGGTCCGTGGAGCAGCGGCACGACGACGGTCGTCCCCCCGGCGGCTGCGGAACCACCGAAGATGTCGGTCGGCGTCACCTGCGTCCCTGTCGGGTCGAGGCGGCTCGGCAACGCGCCGATGCCGGCGAGCGCAGCCGAGGCGCCGGTGGCCAGCGCCCACGTTCCATCACGAGAGATTCCGATCGGGACGATGCGGTACTTCGCCGGATCGGCGGCGCGGATCACATGAGCCGCCGTCGTACAACTGACGTCGTGTTCCGCCGATTGCCCACCGAAGAGCACGATCAGATCGATCAGCTCGTCCGATGCCATCGGGCCCGTCGATGGTTGGTCGGAGGGTTGCCGGTCAGTCCCCGGGCTCGACGATCGTTTCGAGAGCTGCGCCGCTGAGATTGGATGGTCTCCTGTCGTCATTCGTTATCGACGGTACTGTGTGGGCCGATGCGATTCCGGGCAAGCGATGTGGCGTACGCGACAAGCGGAAGGCTGATCGGACCCGATGTCGACATCGATGGTGTCTCCTTCGACAGCCGGACGGTCTCGGCAGGGCAGTTGTTCGTGCCGGTCATCGCTGCTCGCGACGGACACGAATTCATCGACGGTGCGCTCGTGCGAGGTGCTGCCGCCTACCTGACGGCGCGCCCAGCCCTTCCAGTTGGAGGCGCCGGCGGCGATGGGAACGGAGCCACGGCAGTCGAGGTCGCTGATACGACGGAGGCATTCCTCGAGCTTGCCAGGTGGGCACGTCGACGACTGCCGGACAGGGTCGTCGGTATCACCGGCTCCGTCGGCAAGACGAGTACCAAGGACTTCGCCAGGACAGTGCTCGCCGAACGCTGGCGAACCACGGCAAGTGAGAAGTCGTTCAACAACGACCAGGGTCTGCCGAGCACGATCCTCAACGCCGCCGACGATACCGAAGTACTGGTCTTGGAGATGGGGATGAACCACTTCGGCGAGATCGCCAGGCTGTGCCGTGTCGGGCAGCCGACGATCGGCGTGGTGACACGAGTCGGTGATGCTCATACGCAGCACGTCGGTGGGATCGAGGGCGTGGCACGGGCCAAGGCGGAACTCGTGCAAGCACTCCCGGCAGGTGCGACAGCGATCCTCAACGCCGACGACGAGCGTGTCGCCAGGATGTCCTCGATGACCGATGCTGCGGTGCTCACCTACGGTTACGCAGGTGCGGTGCGCGTCACCGAACTGTCGCTGGACGAACGCGGCCGGGCGAGTTTCACACTCGCAACGCCGTGGGGGAGCGCCCCGGTGAAGGTCGGCCAGACCGGGGAACACATGGCGATGAATGCTGCGGCAGCGGCGGCAATCGGGCTCGTGCTCGACGTCCCACTCGATCAGATCGCGTCGGCGTTGGGTTCAGCGACCGTGTCGGCGTGGCGGATGGAGATGCGTACGACGGCAGCTGGAGGATTGCTGATCAACGACGCGTACAACGCCAACCCGACATCGCTGCGCGCCGCGCTCGACACCCTGGCAGCGCTGCCGGCCGAGCGGAGGATTGCAGTCTTGGGGCTGATGGCCGAGATCGCCGACCCGATTGCCGACCATGCCGGCGTTGCGGACTATGCGCACGAGCGTGGCATCACGATCGTTGCATTCGCAACTGATCTGTATGGCGTGACGCCGACCGACGATCCGGTGTCGGCGGTCGGCTCAATCGGCGCCGGCGACGCCGTATTGCTCAAGGGCAGCAGAGTGTGCCGGCTCGAACGATTTGTCGATGGGCTTGCCGGGATCACTCCCGTCTGAGTCGAGGGCCCGGCCGGACGTGGCCGTCGCCGTCTCGGTAGTGATCTCGGAGTCGAACTCCGGGCGGCGCAGATCACAGAACCAGGAGAGCAAGATCGAGAAGGCGGCACCACCGAGCAGTACCCAGCGCGAGCCGAACCGGTCGATGACCGGGCCGAACGCCAGGTTGCCGAGCGCCACCGTGCCGCCGAAGGCCATGAACCACAGCGACATGACGAACGGTCGTTCGAAGTGCGTGATGTTCTGCTGCAGGACCGTTGCCATGCCGGTCGCCGTCAGGAAGTAGAAGAAGCCGAGCACGAAGACGATCGGAAAGGCCGGTCCGGCGTGGCGTTGCAGAGCAAAGGCGGCGAGGGCGACGCCGACGCCGAGCAGACCGGGGGTGACGATCCTGCGCTTGTCCACGCGGGTCAGCAACGTGCCGACGCTGATCGCTCCGAGGCATGCGCCGAAACCCCAGACGGCGTAGAGCCACAGGTAGACCGGCCCCGTCGTGTCGATATGCATAGCGCTGTCGGCGATCTTGGCGAACTGTCCGATGTAGACGAGCGTGAAGAACGAGAACAACGCCATCGACAGGATCACCCTGCCGACGATCTTCTTCTGGCGGGCGATCCGCAGTCCGGTCGTCAACTGTCGAAATCCGGCCTCGGTCGAGCGCGTCGGCGGGGGTAGATGAACGACCGCCAACGCGGCGATGACGAACAGGTAGGTGGCGGCGTTGATCACGAAGATCTGGGCGATCGTCACACCGCCGAGCGTCAGCAGAGCCGTGATCACCGGCCCGATCACGCGGCTGCCGTTGAGCGCCGCACTGTTGAGAGCGATCGCTCCCGGCAGATCATTGCGACTGACGAGCTCAGGCTGTGCCGACTGGAACGCGGGGGCGTTCAGCGTGTTGCAGATGCCGATGAAGAGATTGACGAAGAAGAGCGACTCGAACGAACTATGGCGCGAGATGAGCAATGCGAGCACCAGCGAGCCGAGCAGCTGTGCGCTCTGCATCGTGACGAGCAGCTTGCGGCGCGAGACCCTGCTGGCGAGTACGCCTGCCGGGATCGCCAGCAGCAACTGCGGACCGAGTTGGGCGAAGACCATCACGCCGACCTTGAACCCGGAGTGCGTCTGCGAGACGATGTATGCCGGTAGGGCGACGTTCTGCATCCAGGTGCCGACATTGGACCAGAACGATCCGAGCCACAGCAGGCGGAAGTCACGGTACGACCACGCCGCGCGGATCGAACCTGGCGCGAAGCCGTGCCGCTGGTCCTCGACGTCCCTTGACCTTCCCCCGTCGTGTGTCATCGTCCTGTGGTGCTTCCCTACTCCTGTCGACACTCCTGTCGACGTTCTCGACCTGTGTCGACTTTCTTGACCCGCGGGTCAAGAGTAGCGTCACCGTCCATGGGGATCGAAGTGAGAAACGCCGGGGCATCCGACATCGAGGCGATATCGGTCACATTGGCGAAGGCCTTCGCCGATGATCCGGTCAAGCTGTTCCTCGTCGGCGGCAAAGAACTGCCGATTCCCAAAGTGACGCCGTTCTTCACGGCCTTCCTCAAGATCCAACTGCCACACGGTCTGGTGTTCACGACCGCCGGCTACGAGGCGGCATCGATCTGGGCACCTCCTGGGCAGTGGAAGATCCCGGCGACGCAGGTCGTCCGCAACCTGGCGACATTTCTGAAACTGTACGGATGGCGGTTGCAACGCAACCTCGGAGTGCTGACGGCGCTGGAGAAGAGGCATCCCACCGAGCCGCACTACTACCTCGAATTCATCGGTACCGCTCCGGAACACCAGGGCAGAGGCGCCGGCAGCGCGCTGATCGAACCGATGGTGGAACGGGCGGACAACGAGGGCGTCGGCATGTACCTCGAATCATCCAAGGAATCGAATGTCCCGTTCTACGCACGTTTCGGGTTCGAGGTCACCGGCACGATCACCCACAAGCACGACGGCCCGACGATGTGGCTGATGTGGCGCAACGCACGCTGATCCCTCGACGTTTCTCGTTCGCTTTGGTCGCTGCGCTCCCTCGCTCTCTCCGTTCCGTCGATGCGGGTCGAGCGAACTTCATGGCTCGCGGCCGGGTCGAATGAATGTCGATTCGCGGTCAGTGACCTGGGTCGAAGGTGACCGGCAGACGTTCGGGCCCGAAGATGCCGACGGTTTCCGGCTTCCAGACGGTCGGTCCGTCGAGCTGCAGATTCGGCATGCGCCTGGCGAGGATCGGGAGTGCTTCTTGCAGTTCGGCACGCGCCAGCGACGCTCCGAGGCAGTAGTGGATGCCGGAACCGAACGTCAACTGCGGCGACTTCGGGGCTGGTGCAGTGATGTCGAACACGCCAGGAGCCGGGAACATCGTCTCGTCGCGATTGGCCGCTTCGAGGAACAAACCGATGAATGTCCCTTGTGGGAAGAGTACATCGCGGTACTCGATATCGACGCTCGCGAACCTGGCCGTCTCGCGGACCGCCCCGAAGTATCGCATCGACTCCTCGACGGCCCGAGGGGCCAACTCGGGTCGCTCTGCCAGCAACGCCCATTGTTGCGGGTGCTGGGCGAACAGGGCGACGGCGCAGCCGAGTTGGTTTCGGGTCGTATCGGTTCCGGCGACGATCACGGCGTTGACCATCATCACGAGTTCGTCGTTGCTGAGCTTGTCGCCGGCCTCCTCGGCGGCGATGAGCAGCGTCAGCAGGTCGTCTGCAGGCTTCGAGCGGCGCTCCTCGATCATCGCATTCGTATAGTCGCCGAGCTCGTTCTGCGCCTTCATGATCGTGCCGATCTTCGTCGCCATGTCCATCGAGAAGACTTCGAGGATGTCGTTGGCCCAGCGGCTGAACAGATCACGATCACTGGCAGGCGCCCCGAGCAGTTCGCAGATGATCGGGATCGGGTACGACTCGCAGATGTCGACGGCGAAATCGGCTTTGCCGGCCGCCGCAACCGAGTCGACCAGACCGTTCACGACGTCGCGCATGAAGGGGCGCAGGGCGTCGGCATTGCGTGGCGAGAATGCCGGCGAGACGAGGCGACGAAGGCGCGTATGGACGTCGCCCTCCGCCGACAGGATGCTGACCTGCTGGTTGGCGATGAACTCCGGATCGGTGACACCGAACAGTTCTGCCAACTTGCCGGATGCGCTGTGCCAGCGCTTGTCGCGCAGGATCGCGGTGACGTCTTCGTAGCGCGTGACGACCGGGCCGAACATGCCGCCGACCAGCCAGAACTCCCGCCCGAGCCGTATGAATTCGTCGACCCGCGCAGCGTTGTCACCGAAGTCGACCGCCACATCGGCGAGTGTCAGATCCTGCAGAGCGGTTGCCATCTTCGGACTCTACGCCCCCGGTGCGGAGTGTTCCGGTGTCCGACGGGTACGCCGAAACACTCGGCGACGCCATGGGAACGGCGCGGAGTGTTGCGTTGCCGGACGGGTACGCCGAGACACTCCGCTACCCAAGTGGAATGGACGCGGGCTGCCTCAGGCGGCGTTGAACGCCTGCAGCGGGTCGAGGTAGTCGACGCCGAGGAAGTCGGCGACGGGAGCATTGGTCACGAAGCCGGCGAAAGTGTTGAGACCGAAGGCGAGGGAGGGATCACGACGGGATGCTCCGGCCGCTCCGTGGATGGCGACCTGCACCTGATAGGGGAGCGTGGCGTTGGTCAGCGCATAGGTGGACGTGTTCGGGACGGCACCCGGCATATTGCCGACGGCGTAGTGCACCACGCCGTGTAGTTCGTACACGGGGTCGTTGTGCGTGGTTTCGTGGATCGTCTCGATGCACCCGCCCTGGTCGACGGCGACGTCGACGATCACCGCGCGGGGCTTCATCGCCGCAACCATGTCCTCGGTGACGACGACGGGTGCTCGGCCACCGGCGACGAGTACGGCTCCGATGACGAGGTCGGCATCCAGCACCGACCGCTCGACTGCGCCGCTGTTCGATGCCACTGTCATGATTCGGCCGCGATGGATCTGGTCGACGAACCGCAGGCGGTCGAGGTTGCGGTCGATCAGCACGACCTCGGCCTCCATTCCGGCGGCGATCCACGCCGAGTTCCAGCCGACATTGCCGGCCCCGAGCACGACGACCTTCGCTGGGCGGACGCCTGGCGCTCCGCCCATCAGTACGCCGCGCCCGCCGTTGTGGCGTTCGAGGTAGTGGGCTCCGATCTGCGGCGCGAGGCGGCCGGCGATCTCCGACATCGGTGCCAGCAGCGGCAGCGCACCGCCCTCGACCTGCACGGTCTCGTAGGCGATCGCCGTCGTCTTCGCGGCGATCAGCGCCTTGGCGACCTCGGGGTAGGCGGCGAGGTGGAGGTAGGTGAAGAGCGTCAAGTCGTCGCGCAGGTAGGTGAACTCCTCGGCCTTGGGCTCCTTCACCTTGACGACCATCTGCTGCGACCAGGCATCGGCGGCCGTCGGGACGATGGTGGCACCGGCTGAGACGTAGTCGCTGTCCGGAAAGCTGGCACCATCGCCGGCCGTGGTCTCGACGAAGACCTCGACGCCGTTGCGTCGGAGTTCGCGGACACCGTCCGGTGTCATCGCCACCCGATGCTCTTCAGTTTTGACTTCCTTGGGGACACCGACGGTAAGAGCCATGGTGTCATTCTTCCAGATGTGCCGGCGGCGGAATCCGTGTGCCGTCGCCCAGCGACGTTGTCAGTGGGCGCCCCAGGTATAGGTCTGTTTGACGAGGTCGAGGTAGATGAACGACTCCGTCGACTTCACACCGTGAACACCGCGGATGCGATTCGTCAGTGCCAGTAACGCCCGATCGTCTGCGGACACGACCTCGCACATCAAATCGAACGAGCCGGCGGTGATGACGATGTATTCGATCTCGTCGAAGTCCTCGAGCTGTTTGGCGATGATGCTGGTGTCACCCTCCGCCCTGACACCGATCAATGCCATCCGCCGGTAGCCGAGCGACAGCGGGTTGGTGACGGCGACGATCTGCATCACGCCGGTCTCGATGAGACGCTGGACACGCTGACGGACGGCGGCCTCGGAGAGCCCGACCGTCTGGCCCAATTTCGTATAGGGCAGGCGTCCGTCGTTCTGCAACGCCTCGATGATCGCCCGGTCGATGTCGTCGATGTGCGCACCCTGGGCGGAGATCCGTTGCATTCGAACGATCATGCCTGTTCGGGGGCTATGGCGCAAGATCCGAGCGTCGCTCGTTTGATTGCACCGTTCACGCTGCACCCTCTAGCCTTGGCGGATCATGCGAAGTACTGACGCACCTCGGATCGCCGTTGCTCCGAACGAGGTGCCCGACTGGATTCCCACAGCAGTCGCCGCCGGCGGTGGCCATGTCGTCCCTGTCCATGAAGCACAGGGGCTGATCTGGTACGGCGGTGCCGATGCTGAAGGGCTCGCCGAGGTGCTCGAAGATGCACCAGAACTGCAGTGGGTGCAACTCCCATGGGCGGGCGTCGACCGCTATCTCGAGCTGATCGACTCCCGGCTGACGTGGACGTGCGGTAAAGGCGTGTTCGGTCGTCCGGTCGCAGAGCTGGCATTGTCGCTCGCGCTCGCCGGTTTCCGCGGGGTCGGCACGTATGCACGGGCGACGTCATGGGGCCCTTCGATCGGGCGCAGCCTCTACGACGCACGGGTGACGATCCTCGGCGGAGGGGGCATCACCAAGGCGTTGATCCCGCTGCTGACGCCGTTCGGTTGCCACATCACGGTCGTGCGCAATCACGCGCACGAGATGGTCGGCGCCGACGACGTGCTCGAAGCCGACCGTTACGTCGATGCCCTTCCCGCCGCTGACCTGGTGGTGTTGGCACTCGCACTGACGCCGGAAACCGAGCACATCATCGGCCACGACGAACTCGAGGCGATGGAGTCGCACGCCTGGCTCGTCAATGTCGCCCGCGGTCGCCATGTCGTCACCGACGACCTGGTCGAAGCGCTGCGTAGTGAAACGATCGGTGGAGCGGCACTCGATGTCGTCGACCCCGAGCCGCTGCCGGACGGGCATCCGCTGTGGACGACGCCGAACTGCATCCTCACTCCCCATGTCGGCAACACGCCCGAGATGGAAGCGGAGCTGTTGTCGGCGCGTATCGCCGCCAACGTCAAGCGCTTCCGCAAGGGTGAGGAGCTGTTGGGCATCGTCGATGCCGAGCTCGGCTACTGACGGCCGACCGGGTTGACGGTCGATGGGATGAAGGGGTGACGACGTGATCGAACCGAATCCCGCCTTCGTACGCGACGGCCGGATCACACAGATTCCTGCCAAGAACGCGCTGCGGATGCAGCTACTGGATTGGCTCGCCCAGGACTTCGAGCCGGGCTTGCGCTATTCGGAGAAGATGGTCAATCTGATCCTCGGCAAACGCCACAGCGATACCGCTGCGTTGCGCCGCTACCTCGTCGATGCCGGGTTCATGGAGCGTGCAGACGGTCTGTACTGGCGAGCAGGAGGTTCGGTGTCGGACAGTGCGGGGGGCCCCGAGATTTGAAGCGTTTCCTCTTCCCGACGTCGGTCTGCCTGCTGGCGGGCCGTCTCGCTCGGTCGTCGGAATTGCTCGGCGGGATCGGTCGTCGGGATTGGTCGAACTCACGGTTCGGTATCGGCGCGAACGACCTAGCGTGATTTGTCTGTGACGCACTACGAGCGACTCGGCATCAAACCAAACGCCAGCGCTGACGAAGTCCGTTTCGCCTACCGCCGGCTCGCCCGTATGTACCATCCTGACGCAGGTGGCGGCCAGGACAGCGCCGAGATGGCCGAACTCAATTCGGCGTGGCGAGCGTTGTCCGATCCCGGTCGGCGCAGGATGTACGACGCCTCGCTCCGCAACGGTGACCGTCCGACGGTCCGGCCCGCCGAGACGCAGCGGCGGAACGAGGAGAAATACCCGGTCACGGTGCGCCCCGAGTCCGACGGCCCGCATTTCCCGGTCCGCTGGATGATCTTCGCCGGCATCGTCGTGATGGTGCTGATCGTCATCGCCGGAAATGTCGTATCCGGAGGAAAGACGTCGCCGACGGCTCGGCCGATGATCCAGCCGGGTTCATGCTTGAAGGTGCTCGAAAATCTCGATGTGTCAGTGGTCGACTGTTCCGAACCTCACGACGGCGTGACGGTCAGTGTCGTTGCCTTCACCGAGACCTGCCCGGCTGATCTCGAGACCCACCGTGACCGCCAGGGCCTCGGGTTTGCATGCATGCGTCGCGCGACCGGGCCGCCGACCTCCTGAGCGAAGGCGTCCACGTACTGCGGCTCGTGCTTTTGTCATCGTCAACAGATGAGCCGAACCGAGCGCCTCTTCGTGACGTACGTTAGTTCCATGTCGGATACCCCACCGCCGCCCCCACCGTCCTACGGTTCGACCCCGCCACCACCGTCGTTCGGTTCGACCCCGCCGCCGCCGCCGCAATTCGGCGAAGCGACGGGCACGCCGTGGGCCGCAGCGGGCCGGCCGTCGATGCCAGGCGGGCCGCCGCCGACATTTCCCGGCGGACCGCCGCCCTACCAGGCCAATCCGTACGGTGCACAGCCGATGCCGCCGTTTGCGACCGGCCAGACGAGCACCGGCACTGCGGCGATGGTGCTCGGCATCGTCGGCATCTTCACGTTCATCGTCGGGATTCCATCGATCCTGGCGATCATCTTCGGGTTCAAGGGACTGAAACAGATCAAGCGATCCGGTGGCCAGGTCACCGGCCGAGGCAAGGCGATGACCGGCGTGATCCTCGGCATCATCGGCGTGCTCGCGGCGATTGGATTCTGGATCTTCGCAGCGACGAACAACAAGACATCGTTGAGCGACATCAAGGCGGGCGATTGCGTCGAGGTGCCAACGGGCACGATCCGCATCGGCCTCGTCAAGCAATCGTGCGCGTCGCCGCACCAGGGTGAGGTCTTCGCTGCGCAGTCGTTCCAGACTCCCGGCTCCTATCCGGGCGACAGCGAGGCACAGCGGCAGGTCGGCGAGGCCTGCCAAGCGGAGTTCCAGAGCTACGTCGGGACGCCGCCGGATGGCAGTTCACAGTTCGGGATCTTCGTGATCTATCCGACGAAGGCCGTGTGGGAAGGCTCCGGCTCGACCCGCATCATCTGTATTGCCGAAAACAAGGACGGCAGCCTGCTGACGACGCCAGTCAAGGACAGCAACAGCTGAGTAATCGAGCCAGGGAGGCTGCTAGCCTCTCCGGCTCTCGGGCGATTAGCTCAGTCGGAAGAGCACCACCTTCACACGGTGGGGGTCGCGGGATCGAGGCCCGCATCGCCCACCGAGAAACCCCAGCTCAGCGGCTATTTATGGTCTGACGCTCAGGGTCGTCGAGGTGGCCAGGTCCGCGACAGGTCCGCGCGATTTTTACTCCGCCGGTTTGCGAACCTTCACGGCAGCGTCGCAGCCGTCGTCGTTCGTCGGATGTCCGTCGCCGGTCGATCACGTCTCGACGCCGGATCCGAAGCGATCGGCGGAACTGATCGGCAAGACCGAGTCGTGCTGGACGCCGGATGTCGAGTTCCCGATTTGCCGCCGTTTCGGCTGGACACGGTGCGTGACCACATCTGATCTCGGCGGTGCATCGACGATGCTCGATATGCAACCTTGTAAAAACCGCCGACGCATAATTCAACCGTGTCCCAGAAATGCGCACGGGTCACTTGATGTGAAATGCGTCATAGCCGATTGTCCGTCGTGAACCACCATGAACCGTGGTGTACCGCCACGTATCATCTGGTGCGCCCGGCTCCGATCTCCTTGATTTCTGTGGGTTGTAGGCGGAACGACAGGGGTGTAATTAGGAGAGGGTGATGCACCCGATCGTGTCGTTCGATGAGGCAGAGGATGGCGTCCTGCTGCTGACGATCGAGCAGGAGGCGCGCATTTTGCACATCGGTCGCTCGCGTGCGTATGCAATGGCTCACGAGTACCTGGAGTCCGGCGGGACGGCAGGAATGCCCGTCATCCGTCTGGGGCCGGGATGCCTTAGCGTGCCGCACTGGGCGTTGATGGTGTTGGCGACAACGGGCCGAGTCGTAAGGCTCTGCGATGCGGAGGTCCAGACGTCTGGGGCTCCTCGTGAGCGTTAGCCCGGCTGGTCGTTCGATCGTCGTCGGCGCAGCTGTGAGCGGGCTCTGGCGCGAGGTGGGCCCGACGGCGTGGGTTGTGCTCGAAGAGATGCTGCTGTGCTCGACCGGTGGCGTCGACGACTGCACGGCGGCGGTCTCGGTCCGCGCACTCGGTGCGTCGTTGGGTTTGGCGAAGGACACCGTCGCTCGGGCGCTCCGCCGACTGCAGGCTGCGGGGATCGTGACGCCTGTGCCGGCGAGGACGCCGGCCGGAACGTTCGATGCAGGCGCCTACAGCATCACTGTTCCTCATGCCGTCAGCTTCGTGCAGACGCACACCTCCGAACCGGTCGACGTCTCGATACACACCTGCGTCACGCACACCTCTGTAGTACCGCCTCGCGGTCGAGTCGCACGACGCGATCCCGCGCAACTGTCGTTCGCGGTCTGGGACTGAGGACCACCCACCATGACCCTCCGATTGAGCTACCCCTTGAATGACAGACAGGTGCCCGTGTCCAGGTGTGTGTGGTCATGATCCGGGTGACGACGCTGTACGCCGGGTCCGCCGGGGTGACCGCCGCGTATTACACGAAGTACCTGACCCAGGCCGACGGTGAGGAGCCGGGTGTCTGGGTCGGTGGTGAGGCGGATGGTTTCGGGATCGCAGGGTCGGTGGTGTCGACGGAGCGGTTGGAGTTGTTGTTGTCGGGCCGTGACCCAATATCGGGGACAACGCTCGGCCTGCCGTTGAAGGACCGCACCCTCGCCAACTGCAAAGTGATCCGGGCGGTCGCGGGGTTTGATGCGACGGTGTCGGCACCGAAGTCGTTGTCGGTGTGGTGGGCGCTCACCGGCGACACCCGCCTCCTCCAAGCGCACGATCTCGCCGTCCGATCCGTCGTCGAAACGTTGGAGCGTTTCGGGGCGACGACACGGGTCCGGTCGAATGGTGCGCGGTTGCATCCGGAAACAGCAGGTTTGATGATCGGTTCGTTCCGTCAGACGACGTCACGGTTGGATGACCCGCAGTTGCATACGCATCTCGTGATCTCCTCGAAGGTGCAGACAGCGGATGGGAGTTGGTTGGCGCTCGACGCCCGCCTGTTGAAGAAGCATCAACGCGCCCTCGGCGGCTTGTACCAGTCGGTCCTGCGTGCTGAGTTGACGGAACGGTTCGGTGTCGGGTTCGGCGAGATCGTCAAGGGTCAGGCGGAGATCACCGGTGTCCCGCCGGAGTTGCTGGCACGGTTCTCGAAACGGACCGCGGAGATCGATGTGGCGATGACGGCGAAGGTCGCCGAGTTCATCGACCGTGAAAGTCGTGACCCGAACCGTTTCGAGCGTGCAGCCCTCGGCCGTGAAGCCGCACTGGACACCCGGACACGCAAGACGGGCCATGACGCCGAACATTTGCGTGAGCGGTGGCTGGATGAGGCCGCCGCTGTCGGCGTCACACCCGAAACATTGGTGCAGTCGATCGTCGATGCCGGCCGTGACCGCCGACCGGGTGTGCGGGTAACGGTCGAGGAGGTGATCGATGTCGTATCGGAGCGCCAGTCGGCGTGGCACCGCATGGACCTTCTCCGCACCCTCTGCGATCTGCAGTACCCGATGGACGGTGCGGGAGGAAAGCGGTGGGCGCAAATCTTGGACCTGGCAGTCGAGGAGGTTCTCGAGCAGTGTGTCGATCTCGACCCCGCACAGGCTGAGGGTGCGGTGACGAGGGTGGCGGATGGCCGTCCGATCTGGATCGAGCCGGTCGCTGCGCATGTGACGAGTCAGGCGGTGTTGGTGCAGGAGGAGCATGTGTTGTCGTGGGCGATCGACCAACAACTCGACGACCCGACACCCTCCACGACCGTCGCCCGGAAGGGACTCGATGTGTTGCAGGGTGACGCCGCCGCGGCGGTCGCCGGTGACGACGGCCTGGTGTTGATCGTCGGCCCGGCAGGGACCGGGAAGACGACGATGCTGCGTGCGGCGGTCACCGATCTGCACACGGTCCACCGTCCCGTGTTCGGTGTAGCTCCGACCGCCAAAGCCGCCCAAGTCCTGGAAACCGAGACGGGAATGGTCGCCGACACGGTCGCCAAACTCGTGTACGAATGGTCCCAACCGGACCGGGCACCCGGGTATCCGTGGGACATCGGTCCCGGCACCACCCTCATCGTCGATGAGGCCGGCATGCTCGGCACGCATGACCTGTACACGCTGACACGGATCGCCGACGCACACGACTGGCGCCTCGTCCTTGTCGGTGACCCTCGACAGTTGCAAGGTGTCGCCCGTGGCGGGCTGTTCAACGAACTGTGCACGACAGGACGGACGGTGGCGTTGGAGACGGTGCACCGCTTCACGCACGACTGGGAAGCCGCCGCCTCCCTCCAGATCCGCAACGGCGACCCCCGCGGCCTCGACGCCTACGAAGCACACGGACGGATCATCCCCGGCACCCTCGCCGAGCACTTGGAGCGCACCGCCGACACCTGGATCCACAACCATGCCGCCGGCAAGACCACAGCGGTGACCTCGACAACGAACGCGCATGTCGAAGCAATCAACGAACTCATCCAAGACCGCCGCCTGCAACGTGGCGACATCAACCCGGGACGCTGCTCAGTGATCGCCGACGGGGCCCAGGCGTATGTGGGTGATGTCGTGGCGACACGACGCAACAACCGCCGGCTGCACACGACAGCAGGCGACACCATCCGCAACCGTGACATGTGGACCGTCACCCACACCGACACCAGCACGGGTGATGTGACCGTGTCCCGTATTGATGGACACGGCACCGCCACCCTCCCCGGCGACTACGCCAGTGAGCATGTCCGCCTCGCCTACGCGGCGACGGACCAGGGAACCAGTCCGGTACGGAAACGGTGAGTGTCACCCTCGCCACAGCAGCCACGACAGGCAGGGGGTTCTACGTCTCGATCTCTCGTGGCCAGGAAGAGAACATGATCCTCGTCGTCACCAAGTCTCGCGACATTCGTGAAGCACGTGAAGTCCTCGAGACGATCCTCGTCAGTGACCGGGCCGATATCCCCGCCACCACCGTACGACGCCAACTCGAACAACAAGACCACCAACCACCCACACCGCCGCCAGCACCGGTGCTGCAGGTGCGGTGTCAGATCCCGGAATGGTGGTCGCAGCTACGACGCCTCGTTGTCGAGGAGTACTCGCAACTCGAACCACAATTCCGTGCCCAGGAGCAACGTCAAGCTGAGCGGCAACAGGCGATCGCGATAGCTGAGCAACGCCACGACAAGGCGGAAGAAGCGTGCCGTCCGTACAACAAGGAGCTCAGCGTGGCAAAGAATGCGGTGGCGAGCGCGGACGCAGCCGAACGGTCGGCGAAACAGCATCTCGCTGACGCTGGCTGGCGCACCCGCAAACAAGCGCGAGCCGATCTGGCAGCGGCAACCGAGACCACCGTCGAAGCGAGGGCACACCTGGCTGAGGTGACGGCCGAGCGGGAACCGTTCCAGCAAGCAACCTCAGCGGCATACAAAGAGCTACGACGCTTTAAAGACAGTTGCGGCTTGCGGATCATCGACAGTTGGACCGCCATCCCCGAACGATTCGCCAACGCCCAACAACGCATCGAAGCACTCGACGCCTGGAAAGACTGGGCAACCGGTAAACCGATCACCAGCGAACAAACTCTCGACCTCATCGACGCCCTCCAGCCAGCAAGCAAGGACGTCAACCGGGAGTTCCATCAATCGCTCGCCAACGCCGTCGAATCGTGGGCCGAAACACGAGGCATCCACCGCCAACAACCCACAATCGAGATCGAATCACACAGCTTCGGCATCGAACTGTGAGCCGGGACACGCTCGAATCGTGAGCCAGTTCCGGCCACCCGGGAGCCTCGATCGGACGTTACGCGAGTGCCCTATACCGGCACCTTACGGCTACGGGTCGCCGGGGTTTCTACGGGTAGCGATGTCGGCTGGAAGCGGCGTCGATCTGCGGATCTGGCGGCGTTATCGCGGTCGGTACACATCGGATCGGTGCTCGATCCGAAGGACGGTGACGGTCTTTGCTTGGTCGTCTATCTCGTAGACGACGCGATAGGCACCTCGTCTCGCGGACCAGAGTCCCGCCAGTTCACGCTGCAGCGGGTGACCGACCCTTGGAGGGTTCTCGCACAATGGCCCGACCATGAATTCCACGACTGCAGCAGCGACGCGGTCGGGTAGTCGAGCGAGTTGCCGCTCTGCCGACGCGGCGACACGCAGTGTCCAGAGCGGCTCGATCACTGCCGGAGATACTTGGCGCGGATCTCGTCGGCTGACACGGTGTTGCCCGCGGCCACCTCCCGGCGGGCCTGTTCGATCTGTGCCATCGCCGTCGGGTCCGAGAGCAACTCGAGGGTGTCTTCGAGTGAGGCGAGGTCGTCGGCGCTCATTAGCACGGCGGCCCGCCGACCGTTGCGGGTGACGGTGATGCGGTCGTGTTGTTGCTCGACGCGATCGACCATCTCGGAGAACTTGGCTTTGACTTCGGCAAGCGGCAACACGTCAGACATGACCAGAATTATAGTCATTCGAGAGCGGAGGTCAAGGGCCCCCCGGGACGGTGAGTGGGCGTGCAACCGACGCGAGATCCACGGCACTGCGGACTGGGACCGCCGTGGCGCAACCGACCACGAGGACGCTCCCGCCGCTATCAGAGCGACGCAAAATGCCCAACAGGACAGTCACCCAGCGACAGAGTGCACGGCCTCCGGCTTCCGCCACTCGCATGATTGGAGAGACACGGACAGATCCGACTGAAACCATCGACCGAACTGCCCGGCACCGCGGCTCATGGACACAGCCATCGTGCAGAACGCCGGATTTCGCCTGGGCTCTTGAGGGCAAGGTCAACTGCAGCCGCAAGGGGCCATCGATTTTCGCGTCAGCAGTTGCCAGTTGCCTGCAACTGGCTGACGACTTTGAGAACAGCATCTTGTTCAGCTGAGGAGATGACACCCAACTTCACAGCCCCAGCCGCGTACTCCTCTGGCGTTCCCTGATGGCTCCCACAGTACGAGAGCGCAACTTGAGTGGGGCTCAGGGAAGTCAGCGTCGTGGTTCTGGCAGGAAGGGTGGTGCTCGAGGCGCACGATCCAAGAACGACGATGAGGAAAAGCGTGGAAGCTGTCCTCATCCTTGTTGACGCTACGCCATCGCAACCTTCGCCCGCAGCCACCCAACTCACGCCGGCGCCGGCAGGCATGGCCGCTTCAACATCCGGCCGTTCTGTCCACCGGCTGAACGTAACCGGGGCAGTTCAATGGTTTGAAAGCCTGCACGGCCCACCGGCACCCAAGCCGTGCTATGCCAGATTCAGCACCACGACTACGACTCCAGCGACAACAAGGGCAGAACCGAAAACGAGGTATGTCTCGCTCCGAAAGAGTTGCGGCGGACGCTGCGCCTTGAGATTGATCTCGTAGAAGATTCGTTGGTTTGCATTCTCAAGCTCGTGTCGGAGAAGAACCGTTGCTACGCCAACGACTGCGATGACGATCCCGAACAAAGCCATCACATCACCTCTCTCGGCGCGTCGACTGTAGATCACGAATTTTTCCTTTTCTGCGTGCTCCATAGACATCGTGACGGCCGACGGCTGCCCGGTACCGCCGGGATTGAGAGGCGGCTGCTTCGTCCCGCCCGGGGCAGCTTGTCGCCACGGGGGGGCGTGTCCGATCAGGGACGGTCTGCGTTGTCGACGCCCTCAACGATCAGACGCACCCATCGCGGTCTCGAGCGGCGCATCTCCGCCCATGAGACGGAACGGCCCATCAGCTTCCTCACGACCAACCAGGTCGCCACAATCCCAAGACAGATCGGACTCGCTGTTCCCGCCGGTCCGCCCGGCCGCCCAAAGTTCCAGAGCGTCAGCGCGACGCCAATCCACACGATCGGAATTGAGGCTACAAACAACAGCCTCGCTGCGCCGGTTACGGCCAATGACGCCCTTCCGTCCGATTCATGACTGGAGAATATCAATGCGACCAAGTGCCCGGTGCCGCCGGATCAGCGGCCTCAGGTGTTCCTTTCCCGCTATGAGCAGATGAATGGGTAGTCGGTCGACGTTGTCCGTTTGAGAATGATGTTCCGGGAGTTTCCGGCGTCAAAAGCCGCAGTTGTTGCGTCGAGGTAATGGAGTGTTCCCGATTGCATCGGGTTGTCCCACCCTGGCGGCGGGTTGCCCGAACCGTCGCTGAGGGACGGTGTCGCTGCCCACCAGTTCCCGTTGATCATCGCGCCGTTCACGCCGCAATGCGTGTAGAGGCTGAACTGGCTGTCGGTTGGCAACGTGAGCAACGTGGCGGCTGTCGTCACAACCTGGGTCGGCTGCGGTGCCGTTGCGACGGTTACTCCCGAGGTTGTCCTCGTAGCAGTGGGGGGTGCCTTCGAAGGGGGTGCCGTGCCTGATGAAGGTGTCGACGGTTCGCTGGCTCGTGGGTGCTGCGGTGCACACCCAGCGCCGAAAACGACGAGCAGGAGTACGACCGTACGGATCTTCATGCTGATTGGACGACGACGATGAGGTTCCGGTTCCTCAATTTCGGCGAGACGACCACAGGCTGCCACTATCCGATACCGCCGGATACGCGACCCGAACCCGCACTTGTGGCGCGGCGCTAACGAGCTGCGCACCGCGAGCGCTTGTGATGCTGGTCGGTTGGTTAGTTCGCTGCGGCACGCGCTTCGGTGACGAAGCGAGCGATCGCGCGCGGATCCTTGTGCGCCGGTGCGTCTTCGACGCCCGAGGCGACATCGACACCCCAAGGCTGAACCCGGCGGATTGCTTCGGCGACGTTGTTGGGCCGTAGACCGCCGGCGAGGAGGATCTTGTGCTCAGTGACGAGGTTGCCAACGAGGCTCCAATCGAACGGGACACCACTGCCTGGATCCGGCGAGTCGACCATGATGATGTCTGCGGCGTGCTCGTCGATGCAATGGACCGCTCGGCTCCCGGCCGCCACCACCTTGATCACGGTCTCCACACCGGCGGCGACTGCAGCAGTGACCTGAGGAGGTTCGTCGCCGTGCAGTTGAGCGGCGGTGAGGCGAAGCTCCCCCGTGATGTCGAGAACCTCGCTGGCCAGGTGGTTCCGAAAGATGCCGACCGTCATGATGTGGTGGGGTTACGACGGCCAGGATCGCTCGAGCCACCTCAATGTCGACGCAGCGCCTCGAGGTGGGGATGAAGTTGAGTCCGATCGCGTTGGCACCGGCGACGACGGCGGCGATCGCATCACCGGGCCGTGTGATCCCGCAGATCTTCACGAACACGGCAGCGCCCGCCACTCGCTTCGGAGAATCGCGTAGGTCAGCGTGTCCGATCGCGTCCCGTCGGCGTTCTTCCACGCCTCGAGCATCCGGCCTTCGAGGCGGTAACTACAGCGTTCGAACACTCGCTGCATCGCCACGTTGTCGTGCCTCGTCGTTGCTTCGATGCGATGAAGCTCGACATGGGTGCTGAACAGGTGGGCGGTCAACCAGGTCACGGCCGCACGTCCGACGCCGAATTTGCGAGCGCCCTCGGCGATGCGCAGGTCGAACAGCGGGCTGCCGGCATCGAGGTCTTCGAGATCAAATGCCCGGATCAGCCCGATCCTTTCGGTGTCTGCTCGTATCCAAAACGAAGCGACGTCGTCGCCCGCAAGCTTGACCTGTGCCGCCTGGTCGTACGAGAGGCGGGGCAACCCGTGAAATGGCCACTCGTTCGATGTCAGGAACCTGATCGCTGCCTCTGCGTCGTCAGGCCAGACCAACGACTCGAACGAGAGTGTCACCTCACCAGCATCGCGCGTAGCACTTGGCGCCGAGACCCTTTCGAAACCCCATCCATTTCGCCCAGCACTGTCCGGTACCGATGCTCCTATGGTTGTCAAGGGTTAGTTTGCGTTGGGTGGCCGTGGGTGTGACAGGACAGGGATGAGGCACTCGGGGGGTGTCCGGGGCCAGGCTCTTATTAGGTCATCACGGTCGGTTCGCCAACGCG
>JANXUF010000094.1 GCA_025356335.1 Actinomycetes bacterium | reverse complement strand
GCACTTGCGTGCTCTGGCTGCGTGCCGATGTCGAGGCGTGGGCACGCGACAGGGGCCACCGGTGAAGTCTGAGGGGGAGATCCTCGCGTGGGCACGTGCTCAGGCGACCGAGCTGCAGAAGGAGATGCGGTGGGCTACCTCGAACACTGGCACCGCAACGAGATCACCGTCGCCGATGGACGGATCCTCGGATCAGTTCGTCAGCGCTCGAACTGATCCGTGGGTTACGGAGAGGGCACCGGCCAGATGGTCGTGAGCGATAACCTCGGCTGGCGATCTGACAATGGACATCGGGTCACGATGTCCATCCTCGACGGCAAACCGATCCATCGCGAGACGGGGCCACGAACTGCTCGCCGCTACTGGCCACCCTGACAGCCACCTGGGCCAACTAGAAGGCAAACGCTAAGCGTGGGATCGACGCGAGACAGCCCGATTCTACGCCCAATGCGTGAGTGGGTATGTCTTGACGTAATGTAAGTGCTTGCCGTAGGCCTCGATCCGTTCGACCTCCGCACCGTCGACCAGCGCCGCAGACTCAGCGAACCGTCCTTGCGGCGATGAGACTGCGACCGGGCCCTCGACGAGCAGCTTGGTGTGGTCGATGGCGATGCGGTGGATCGTGTGGCCCTCGGGCATCCGGCGAGCCTACGGGGACTGCGGTGGACTCGGCTCGGCGTCGGCGATCATCGGTGGCCGACGCAGGTGCGGATGATTGCAGAATCTGCAACATTTCGTGCCTGCGTCCACCTGCCTGGAAACGAGCGATCAGACGAGGCGGGCACCGGCGGGAAGGTCGTCCAGGAGGGCGTCGCTGATCCAGCATGTCGTCATGTGGAGGGTGCTCTCGATGCGCACGACCCGCTTCGGAGCGTGGAGATCGCGCCCGCACATCGACAACGCCGCCTTGATGCAGTCGTCTTCAGAAGCGAGCACCATCGGCATCCGTGCCCGCCGCAGCCCGGCGATTCCTGCGGTGAAGCAGTTGACGTAGGTCTTCTGCCAGTCGATCGTCTTGGCGACCGCTGACGGGATGAAGTCGGCAAACCCGATACCGAGGACGTTGCCAGCCGAGATTTCGGTGATGCCCAACAGCACGATCGCATGGACGTCTGGCTCCGCGGGGTCGTCCAAGGCGTGCACCCAGAAACGGCCGGTGACGTTCGGATCCATGGTCGTCCCGGAAATGTCCTTGCCACCCTGCTCGATGATGAGCACGTCGATTTCGGCGAATGGCAACGCCGGAACGAGTGCTTTGGCGACGTCGGTGAGCTCGCGTTCGCGTTCGCCACCGATCTGCTCGCCGCGCAGCGCTTCGATACGTACGATATCGCCCGACGGCGATTCGATCGAGGCCAGACCACCGAGCAGTCGACCGGTCGCCTTGACGGCTTCGATGCCGTCGAGGATGCGGTTACGCATTTCGATCGGACCGCACGAATGGATCTGTGCTGCCCCGGGCTGCTTGCCGAAACCGACGACGGTCATCTTCGCCAGGCCGCTTTCGATCGGCCCGCGAAAGCACGTGTGCGGCTTGATGCGGTTGACGGGAAAGATACGATCGGCGCCCGCTGCATGCTTGTCGAGGTACAGCGGCATGCCGCGGGCGGTGTGGGCGATCTCGACGGTCTGCATCGTCGCCCGGATTTCGACTCCGAGCGCTTCCGCTGTCATGCCGAGCGACTCGAGCATTGCCCGCTGACCCTCGGCCTTCGCGCCGCCATGGCTGCCCATTGCCGGAACGAGAAACGGTTCGGCACCGAGGTCGCGAAGGCCGTTGATCGCTCCGCGGAGCAGTTCGACCCGCGAAGTCAGTCCACGGCTACCGCCGCCTACCGCGACGGTCATCCCTGAGGTGACGGAACCGGACAGTTGTTCGACGACAGCCTTGCGGGCGGTCTCTTCGATGAATTCGATGGCCGGCATCGTCGGCACGTCGAGTTCGATCTGGTGCAGCTCCGGAACCTGCAGATCCGGATGGAACGGGAGGGTGATGCCGGCTTCGAGTTGTTCCCACGGTGATGCAGCCATCGCACGATCGTAGGCGGTCACCGGCCGCGCCCGCTCAGGCGGGGTCAGGCAGGGTCAGGCGGGTCGAGCAGGGTCAGGCTTTCGCCGCCTGGATCGCTGCCCAGACGCGCTCCGGCGCGCACGGGATGTCGATGTGTCGGATGCCGAGGTGGGCGACGGCGTCGACGACGGCGGACTGCACGGCAGGGGTCGAGCCGATCGAGCCGGACTCGCCGATTCCCTTGGCGCCCAACGGGTTGACCGGCGTCGGCGTGACGCAGGAGACGAGTTCGAAGCTCGGCAGTTCGGTCGCCGAGATCATCGAGTAGTCGGCAAGGTTGGCGGTGATCGGGTTGGCGTCGGCGTCATAACGAACTTCCTCGTACAACGCCTGGGCGACGCCCTGGGCGATACCGCCGTGGCGCTGGCCGTCGAGGAGCAGCGGATTGAGCACCGTACCGGCATCGTCGACGGCGATGATGCGCTCGAGCCGGACCTCACCGGTCTCGGTGTCGACTTCGACGACGGCGACGTGAGTACCGAACGGGAAGGTGGCACTCTGGGCGATGAAACGGTGATCGACGATCAATCCGCCGTCGGGGGCTGCAGCGACCGAGAGGTCACCCCACGACTTCGAAAGCGATGGTGTGCCCTGCACGTGGAACGCAGCAGCTTCCTTGTCGAGCACGACGTCGGCGACGTCGGCCTCGAGCATCTTGGCTGCGAGTTCCCTGGCCTTGTCGACGAGCAGGATCGATGCTTCGTGCACGGCGACGCCGCCGTGCTGGAGCGAGCGCGAGCCCATCGTTCCGCCACCGTTGGGGACGAGGTCGGTATCCCCCCATACGAGGTCGATCTTGTCCATCGGGATGCCGGTCTGCTCGTGTGCGAGCATCGCCCACGCGGTCTGGTGCCCCTGGCCGTGAGGAGACGTTCCGGTGTAGACGATCGCCCGTCCGTCCGGCAACACCTCGATCTTGGCATCTTCCTGTTTCGGGTCGACGCCACCGGTGATCTCGACGTAGACGCTGACCCCGATGCCGATCTGCTTGACGTCGCCGCTTGCCCGGCGCTTGGCCTGCTCTGCGCGCAGGCCGGCGTAGTCGCTGGCCTTGATGGCGATGTCGAGCGACTTGGCGTAGTCGCCGCAATCGTAGATGTGGCCGGCTGCGGTCTGATGTGGCTCGGTGAATGCCGGGATGAGGTTCTTGCGGCGGACATCGACCGGGTCCATACCGATCTCGACGGAGAAGATGTCGATGATCCGCTCGATCGCCGCCGTGGCCTCCGGCCTGCCGGCTCCCCGATAGGCCACGACCGGCGTGGTGTTGGTGGCGATCGAATACGCCTCGCATTCGATGGCCGGGATGGCGTAGACGCCGGAAGCCATCGGCTTGGTCATGAACGCAGCCAGCACGGTTCCGATCTCGACCGCTGCGCCTGAATCCTGGAGGATCTTCAATGAATACTTCTTGACCGTGCCGTCGCGGTCACCGCCGAGTCTGGCGAACTGCACCTGCGCTCTGCCATGGCCGAGGGCGAGCATCGATTCGCCACGGGTCTCGAGCCAGCGCACCGGCCGGCCGATGGCCTTGGCGATCGCCCCGAGCATCTTGTCTTCCGGATAGCTGCCGATCTTGGCGCCGAAACCGCCGCCGACGTCCGGCGTGATGATCAGCACATCGGCCGGCTCGAGGCCGTTGGCCTTGACGATTTCGTCCTTCGTGCCCTGGGCGTTCTGATTGCTCGTCCATTCGATGAGCCGGCCGTCGACCCACGCAGCGGCGGATGACCGGACCTCGAGTGGACACGGGGCGACGCGGTTGTTGACGATGCGCTGTTCGACGACGACTTCGCAATCCTCGAAGAAACTGTCGTCGGTGATGCCGGGCATGCCGAGCGCTGTCGAGGCGAAGACGACGTTGCTGCCCGCTGTTTCGTAGATGAGATCGCTCGACACCATCGAGGCTTCGACGCCGACGTGCACGGGGAGCGGGTCGTAGTCGATGTCCACGAGGGCGGCGGCGTCTTCGCCCTGTGCGGGCGTTTCGGCGACGACGACAACGACGGGTTCGCCGACATAGCGGACTTTGCCGATGGCGAGTAATCCGCGGGACGCGCCGGGGTTGAACGCCGCCGGGATCTCGGTGAAGCCGAGGTCTTCCGCAGTGAAGACACCGATGACGCCGGGGGATTCCTTGGCAGCGGAGGTGTCGATGGAGACGATGTTGGCGTGGGCGACCGAGGCTCTGACGAACGTCACATGCGCAGCGCCGTCGAGGCGCGGGTCCGTGAGATCGGCGCAGTATGTGCCACCGACCGTCAAGAACTTCGGATCTTCCAAACGCAAAACCCGTGTGCCGAGAATGCTGGCGCCAGTCACAAAAACCCCCGTGGTCGGTAGTCGATCAGTTCAAACGACACTACAGGTTCGGTGCCGATCAGCCCATTTCTGGCTCGCGGTAGCGTTTATGTGCCGGGCGGGGTGGAATCAGGTGTCAGGTCCGGAGCGGCTGTGCCACCGGTCTCATTGGCCCGATCGGCGGCAGCCGTGGTGATCAGCGGCTGCGCCGTCGCCGGGGTCGTCGTCGGCGCAGGAACCGTCGTGGCCGAGGCAGCTTTGGCGGCAGCCTGATTGGTCCGCACGGTCAAGATGTCGGTGACGAGCGAGTACGGCAGTCCTGCAGGCATCTGCGGCGACAGCGACGGCGGGGGGAGCAGTGGCGACTTCTTCTCCTTGGCATCGACCAGGCCGAGTGTCTTACGTGCTGCATCCTTGATGCCTTCTGACGTCTGCAGGCGCTCGTTCTGCGATTCGAAGATCGCATTGGCCGCATTCAGCGCATCGAGTTCGGTCTGGCCCTTCTTGATCTCGTCGTTCTGCGAAAACCAGGTACGGATCGGGAGCAGGGCGAGCGTGATGATCAACGCGCCACCGACGATGGTGGCGGCGACACTGAGCAGGATTCGGTTTCGGTGGCGCAGGATCAGTTTGGTGTAGTCACCCGGCTGGTCCCGTTCGATGGCGTTGGTCGAGGTCGCCGCCCGCTTCTTCGGGCGCGGCGGTTCGCCGTGAATCCGTGGACGTGGCAGCAGCCTGCTACCACTCGTCCTTCCGGAGGCTTCGTCGTCGTCAGCCATCGATGAACCGTCCGGTTCAGTGACCGGCGAGTGCCGCTCTGCCGCGGTAGGCCGCGGACTCTCCGAGCTGCGCTTCGATGCGGAGCAACTGGTTGTACTTGGCAACGCGATCCGATCGTGCGGGTGCGCCGGTCTTGATCTGACCGCAGTTCGTGGCGACGGCAAGATCGGCGATGGTCGTGTCCTCGGTCTCGCCGGAGCGGTGGCTCATGACGCTCGTGTACGAGTGTCGGGTTGCCAGGTCGACGGTCTCCAACGTCTCCGTGAGCGTCCCGATCTGGTTGACCTTGATCAGCACGCTGTTGGCGATGCCTCGATCGATGCCCATCTGCAAGCGGGAGGTGTTGGTCACGAAGAGGTCGTCGCCGACGAGTTGCACCCGCGAGCCGACCGCACTCGACAACGACTTCCAGCCGTCCCAGTCGTCTTCTGCCATCCCGTCCTCGATGCTGACGATCGGGTAGGTGTCGACGAGACGCGTCCAGTAGGCGACGAAGTCGTCACTCGACAGCACCTTGCCCTCACCTTCGAGGTGATAGGCACCGTTCTTGTAGAGCTCGCTGGTGGCGGGGTCGAGGGCGATGGCGATGTCTTCGCCCGGTGTATAGCCAGCCTTTTCGATGGCTTCGACGAGCAGGCGAATGGCGTCTTCGTTCGTCGCCAGGTTCGGGGCGAAGCCGCCTTCGTCACCGACACCCGTGCCGAGCTTGCGGTCGTGGAGCACCTTTTTGAGCGTGTGATACGTTTCGACACCCCAGCGCAACGCCTCTTTGAAGCTCGGAGCGCCGATCGGCATGATCATGAATTCCTGGAGGTCGATGGTGTTGTCGGCGTGGACGCCGCCGTTGAGCACGTTCATCATCGGGACCGGCAGCACATGGGCGTTGGGCCCGCCGACGTACCGGTAGAGCGGGATCTGCAGCTCGCTTGCCGCGGCTTTGGCAATTGCCATACTGACGCCGAGAATCGCATTGGCGCCGAGACGAGCCTTGTTGTCAGTCGCATCGAGGTCGATCAACAAGCGGTCGATGGTGCGCTGTTCGAGCGCGTCGTAGCCCTCGATCGTGTCGGCGATTTCGCCGTTGACGCTGGCGACGGCCTTGCTGACACCCTTGCCGAGATACCGCTCGCCACCATCACGGAGTTCGACGGCCTCGTGCTCCCCTGTCGACGCGCCGGATGGCACGATCGCTCGACCGAAGGCGCCTGATTCGAGGGCGATCTCGACCTCGACGGTGGGATTGCCTCGGGAATCGAGGACTTCGCGCCCGACGACGGATTCAATTTCGCTCACAGGTGCTCCAGCAGTTGAAGGTTCGACAACGGGGCGAGGCTACCCCATCGGGTGACGACGCCCCCGGCATCCGTCGCCGCGAGTTTTGACGACGCGGATGGGCTCACCTCGGGTTGGTCAGGGTCTTTGCCTGCTCCCAGAGCACATCGAGCGCCGCAACACCGCACGTCGCCAGGTCGGTGCCGCGTGCTGCCGCCAGTTGTTCGACGATGCGGAAGCGCCGTGCGAACTTGGCGCTCGCCTGTCGGAGGGCGATCTCGGGATCGATCCTGCGCCTGCGGGCGACGTTGACGACGGCGAACAGCAGGTCGCCGATCTCGCTCGGCAGATGCTCGTCGTCATCGAACGATTCGCGTACCTCCTCCAACTCCTCGGCAACCTTGGCGAGCGTGTCGATCGGCTCGCTCCAATCGAAGCCGACCTCGGCGGCAGCACGGGAGAGCGCGTCGGCGTAGGCGAGCGACGGGAGCGCACCCGGCAGGCGATCGAGCGCGGAAGCAGGTGCCGAGGTCTCCCCGCGCGCAGCCCGCTCGGCCTGCTTGATCTGCTGCCAATTCGTCGCCACGTCGTCGGCGGTTTCCACCGAGACATCCGCAAAGACGTGGGGATGGCGGCGGATCATCTTCTCACTGATCGTCCTGGCGACGTCGTGGAGCGTGAAGCGACCCTCCTGCTCGGCAATAGCCGAGTGCAGCACGACCTGCAGCAGTACGTCGCCGAGCTCGCCTTCGAGCTCGTCGTCGCCATCGCCGTCCTCGCCCAATTGACCGATCGCCTCGACGAGTTCGTAGGTCTCCTCGACGGCGTATCTGGCAAGTGAGGCGTGCGTCTGCGTGCGATCCCATGGGCATTCGAGGCGCAGCCGGCGCACTATTTCGTAGAAGCGCACGAGTTCGTTGCCGACCGGAGAACCGAGCGAAGGGATGTAGATCGACGTCAGATGATCGGCCTCGACGGTGCGGTCGAGTTCCGCCCACGTCGTGTGCGTGATCAGTTCTTCCGGAGTCCCGAGGCGTTGGAGGATGACGACCGCTTCGTCGCCTGCAGCATCTTCGACCGCGAGCTTGATGTCCGACAGCACCCAGTTGGCGTGGCAGTGGGCGACGAGCAACGGACCCGTTTCTGCAGCAGCGGCGGTCGCGAAGTCATGTCCGTCGATCAGCCGCACACGGGCCTCGATCGGGTCGATGCCCAGCCGTTCATAGGCGAGGTCGAGGAACGACACGGCCGGCAGTACCTGCAGCTCGATGCGGTCGTCAGCGCGGAGGTAACGGACGGTGCGTTCGAGCACGAGCGGAGAACCGGGTACCGCATAGAGGATCTCGCCATGCAGTGCGGCCGCGGCGACGAGCGTGTCGCGGATCTCGACATAGACGTCGTCGAAACTGTCGGCGACGTCGTAGATCGCGTCGAAGGTGGTCGCCTCGGGGAGCAGCGAAGCGGACGGGTGCTGCGAGGTCCGCAGGTACCGATGGGCGATCCGGTCGATCGCTGAGAGCGCCGCCGAGGTTGCATACTCCGGGCCACCTGGCCCGAGCCCGATGACGACGATGCGCGGCAACGGCACGGTCACTGTCCCGCGTACTACGGCTGCGACGTAGCTGGTGCGGTGTCGGCGGTCGCCGATGTGTCAGGGGTCGTCGAGACCGTGCCGAGGGCGACGACCCCGGTGGCAGCTTCGTATTGACCAAATGCGGGATTGACCCAGACGGTCTCACCCGGGAGCGGCTTCTGTGCAGCTGCATTGCCCTGGATCGCGACCTTGATGGCGTCGAGTCGCAGTTGCAGGTCCTGAATCCGCTTCGGCAAGCCGGTGAACCCCTGCGAAGCCTGCTCCGAGCTCAGCACTTCTTGACGCACTGTGTCACTGATCGGGGTTCCGGCAGCGTCGAGGCGGTCTTCGTACTGATAGATGAGAATTTCGAGGCTGAGGATCTGGCGGGCGTTTGCCGTCGGGACCGTGTTCGTGCCGAGGCTGTTCAGCGTCGAGACCATCTTGACGTCGCCTTCGAAGTCACTCAGCGGTATGCGGTGGCCGTTGACGCGCGCCGCGTCCTGCTGGACGGACGTGCACGATGACAGCGAGAACGCCGCGAGCAGACCGACGGAGGCAAGGGCGAGGGAGCGTGGCTTCACGACGGGACAGGCTAGCGAGCGACCGCCTACGAATGGATCGTCGACGTGCAGTGCTAGACGACGGGAACGAGTTCCTGCAGGATTGCCACGAGTTGCGTCGCCGGGTCGACACTCTTCTTCAGCGGGATGACGATCTGGCGGAGGTCCTCCTTGTAGATCGCATCACGGGCGAGTCGGCGAAGGCGCATCGTCTCGCTCGTCTTCAGCACGATCGGCGCCATCCTCGCCGACGTGCCGATCAGCGAGATCTCGGTCAGGCCGACACGGTGGCACTCAGCCCGGAGCAGTCCGACCATCAGCAGCGCTTCGGCAGGCGCAGGGATCGGACCGTAGCGGTCCTCCCACTCTGCACGGATGTCTTCGACCTCGGTATTCGTGCTGACGTTCGCCAGCCGGCGGTACGCCTCGAGCCGCAGCTCTTCCTTGGTCACATAGTCGACGGGCAGGTAGGCGTCGACGGGGACGTCGAGCTTGACTTCTGCCGGCGGCTTGACCGGCTCCCCCTTCATCTCGGCGACGGCCTCGGTGACCATCTGGCAATAGAGGTCGTAGCCGACAGCAGCGATATGGCCGGACTGCGAGGCGCCGAGGATGTTGCCTGCACCACGGATTTCGAGGTCGCGCATGGCGATCTTGAAGCCGCTGCCGAGGTCGGTCGACTCACCGATCGTCTTGAGGCGTTCGTAGGCTTCCTCGGTCAGCGCCTTGTCGCGGGGATGGAACAGGTAGGCGTAGGCGCGGGAACCCGACCGGCCGACGCGTCCACGCAACTGGTGCATCTGACCCAGGCCGAGCAGGTCGGCACGCTCGACGACGAGCGTGTTGACGGTCGGCATGTCGATGCCCGATTCGATGATCGTCGTGCAGACGAGCACGTCGTAGCGGCCTTCCCAGAAGTCGACGACGATCTGTTCGAGTGTGCCCTCGTCCATCTGCCCGTGGGCGACTGCGATCCGGGCTTCTGGCACGAGTTCGCGCAGCCGCTGAGCGGCCTCGTCGATCGTGCGTACTCGGTTGTGCACCCAGAAGACCTGGCCCTCACGCAACAGTTCGCGGCGGATCGATTCGACGGCGACGCGCTCGTCGTACTCCCCGACATAGGTGAGGATCGGTTGGCGGTCGGCCGGCGGGGTCTGCAGCAGCGTCAGGTCGCGGATGCCCACGAGGCTCATTTCGAGTGTTCGCGGAATCGGCGTCGCCGTCATCGTCAACACGTCGACGTTGGTCGTGAGCTTCTTGATCGATTCCTTGTGGTTGACGCCGAACCGCTGCTCCTCGTCGACGACCAGCAGCCCGAGATCCTTGAACTTCAGCCCGTCCGTCAGCAGGCGATGGGTGCCGATGACGAGGTCGACTTCGCCGGACTGCAGGCCGGCGATGACCTTCTTCGCCTGACTGGCGGTGAGGAAGCGCGACAGCACTTCGATACGGATGGGGTAGCCGGCGAAGCGATCGGCGAAGGTGTTGCCGTGTTGCTGGGCAAGCAGCGTCGTCGGGACGAGTACCGCGACCTGTTTGCTGTCCTGGATCGCCTTGAATGCGGCGCGGATGGCAATCTCCGTCTTGCCGAAACCGACATCGCCGCAGACGAGGCGATCCATCGGATGGCTCGCCTCCATGTCGGCCTTGACGTCGGCGATCGCCGTGAGCTGGTCAGGCGTTTCGGCGAACGGGAAGGCATCCTCCATCTCGTGCTGCCATGGCGTATCAGGCCCGAACACGAAACCTGGCGCATGCAGCCGGCGTTGGTACAGCACGACGAGTTCCTGGGCGATCTCACGGACGGCAGAACGAACCTTCGACTTGGCCTTGGCGAAATCGGATCCGCCGAGGCGGTGCAACGGTGGTGTCTCCCCGCCGACGTACTGGCGGATGGCGTCGATCTGGTCACTCGGGATGTAGAGCTTGTCGCCACCCTTGTACTCGAGCAGTAGGTAGTCGCGTTCGACCCCGCCGATCGTGCGCTTCGTCATGCCGGCGAACTTGCCGACGCCGTGCTGATAGTGCACGACGAAATCGCCCGTCTTGAGGTCTTCGAAGAAGCCGGCTGCCTGGCGCTTGCGCGGCCGTGGCTGGCGATGTGCCCGGCGCCGCCCTGTCAGATCGGCCTCGGCGACGATCGCCAACTGCACACTCGGGATCGTGCAGCCGCGATGGAGCGGGGAGACGACGACATAGCCGCCAGGCTTCGACAGTTCCGGCTCCGGTCCGTCGAGGATCGTGAAATCGAGTCCGCTTTCGCGCAGGTTCGCGGCGAGCCGCTGCGCGGAGTTCGCAGTGTCGGCGGCGACGACGATGCGATATTTCTCGGACAGCAGCGTCTTCAGGCGGGCGACGAGGATCGAGCTGTCGCCGACGACCGGTGACCATGTCGAGGCGGCGACAGCCGGCGCGTCGGGGGCATCGGGCGTCGGCACGATCGACCACGCGGCACCGTCGGCACCGGACAGCAACCGATCCGATTGGGCGTGCAAGCGCGGGAACTGGCGCTCTGCGTCACGGGCCCAACTCGACGCCAACGCCTTGGCGAGGTCGGCTTCTTCGGCCAGCAGATCTTCGGCGCGATCGTGCATCCGGCGCGGCTCGATGAGGATGATCTGCGCCCTGTCACCGAGTTCGTCGGTCAGCAGGCGTTCGTCCGGAGTCAGCCACGGCAGCCACGATTCCATGCCGTCGAACAACTGGCCTTCAGCGAGTCGCTCCCACTGCTCGCGACCCCACGGCTCGGTGGCGACGAGGCCTGCGGCGCGCTCACGCAGCTGCTCGGAACCGAGCAACTCGCGCGCCGGGAAGATCTCGACCGATTGCAGTTCGTCGGTCGATCGCTGATCGCTGACGCTGAACTCCGTCAGGCGGTCGACCTCGTCGCCCCACAGGTCGATACGGATCGGACCGTCGGCCGTCGAGGGGAAGACGTCGATGATCGCCCCGCGCCTGGCGACCTCGCCGCGGTGTTCGACCAATTCCTCTCGTCGGTAACCGGCTGACACCAACCGGCGGAGCAGGTCGTCGGCGTCGAGGATGTCGCCCGGCCGGATGCACACCGGTTCGGTGTCGGCGCTCGGCGGGGCGAGCCGCTGCAGCAGGGCGCGGATACTGGCGACGACGACGGTCGGCGACGTCTGCTTCGACTGCAGCCGATGCATGACTCGAAGGCGCCGACCCATCGTCTCGATCGAGGGGCTGACGCGCTCGAACGGCAGTGTTTCCCAGGCAGGGAAGAGCTCGACCTCGCCGGTGTCGAGGTACTGCGACAGATCGTCTGCGAGCTGCCCGGCCATCGTCCCGGTCGGACAGGCGATGACGAGCGGACGTCGAGCCGTCAGGTGCGCGAGCCCGGCGATGACGAGCGGGCGGGCAGCCTCCGGTACGGCCACGAGCGCGTTCGAGCGCCCCAAAAGTTGGGCGAAGGCGGGTTCATTGCGCAGCAGCGGAGGGAGTGAAACAAGACTCATCGGCTCCGATGAGCGTACCGAACGTCCGTGCGAACCGCTGCCCGGCACCGTGCCGGACACGTGCGGGCCGCCGGTCGCGACGTGTTCGTGCAGTCGAGCCAGGATGCGTGGCTGTCGTGCACGAACGCTGCGTGGGAGGCGATCGCAGGTTCGCCGGCGCGACGAGGCGGAAGAGTCAGGTAGGCGATTTGGTGTTGTAGCGACGCATTGCTTCATCGGTGCCGAATTCGGCGATGACCTCGACCGCCTCGGTGGCGGTGATCACCGATTCGTCCAACAGCATCCGTTCGGCCTTGGAGATCTTGCTGAGGACGTGATGTGCGCCCTGCTCCTTCGACGGCGGCTTGCCGACCCCGATACGCACGCGGACGAAGTCCTGGGTCTTGAGATGCTGGACGATCGAGCGCAACCCGTTGTGGCCGGCGAGACCGCCACCGACTTTCACGCGGACGATGCCAGGGGGGAGGTCGAGTTCGTCATGGACGACGACGACCTTGGCGATGTCCTCGATCCCGTAGCGGCGGACGAGGAGTCGTGCCGAGACACCGGAATCGTTCATGAATGTCGTCGGAAACGCCAAACTCACCCGCGTTCCGGCGATCGTCACGTCGCCGGTGAGTGCCCGTTCCTTGCCGGATTTCAGCTTGGCGTGGTGGACCGCTGCGAGTCGTTCGACGACCTCTGCACCGACGTTGTGACGCGATCTGGCGTAGTCGGATCCGGGGTTGCCGAGACCGATGACCAGCAGATCGCTCGGCGTGCCGCGTCGTTCAGAGGAGCGGAATGCCACAGAGATGAGTCTCCCGCACCGATGGTGCGAGCATCAACGATTATTCGGCGGGTGTGTCGCCGGCAGCGTCTGCGGCCTCTGCGGCGTCGGCAGCCTCGGCCTCGGCCTCGGTCTGGCCATCGGCTTCCGTCGATCCGTGGATCGCCGAGACGATCGTCGTGTCCGGGTCGGCGACCGCAGTGACGCCGGCCGGCAGGGTGATGTCGGAGAGACGGATGACATCGCCAGGCTGGAGGTCGGAGATGTCGATGACGATCTCGTTCGGCATGTTGTTCGGCGTGGTCACGACTTCGATCGAGTCCATCGCCGCGTCGACGAGACCGTCGACGGCGAGGACTGCCTTGGCCTCACCCTCCAGGCGGACCGGTACCGAGATGGTGATCGATTCGGTGAGACTGACCTGCTGGAAGTCGATATGGGCGACGTTGCGCCTGATCGGGTGACGCTGGAAATCCTTGATGATCGCCGGAAACGTCTTGCCGTCGACGGCAAGGTTCAACAGCGTGTTGAAACCGGCCGGCCCGGCGAGCGCCAGGCGAAGTTCACGACGTTCGACCGACAGCGGGACCGGCGTCATGCCGTGGCCGTAGAGCACACCGGGAATGTGGCCCTCGGCGCGCAGACGACGGGAAGCAGCCGAGCCTGACAGGCGGCCAGTGGTAACGGTCAGAGTATTTTCAGGCACAGCGCGATCCTCAAGCAAGATTCCGGGGCGTCAAACAGACGGCCCTGAAGCCTAGAGGCACAGCGACAGGAGTTGAAACGTCACGGCCGAGACGTCGACGTTGTCACCAGGCCCGGGCGCCGACGTCGTCACCAGCCGAAGCTCACTTCGCGGCCGAGCACTGCTCCTGATTGGTGTCCTCTGCGCCGTTGCCGAAGATCGTCGCCTGCATGTGGATCGTGCCCGGTGAATGGACGGCCAGATCGATCCAGCCGTCGCTGCTTTCAGTGACACACGCATCGCCGGACACGATTCGATACCACTTCGTGTAGCGGAATCGGACGGTCGTCGTACCGAGCTTCGGCGCATCGATGGTGAGTGAGTCCGGTTCGACCTGGGTGACGGTCGCCGAATTGTCGGCAAGTGGTTGGGCGTCGATGACGCGGTACAGATGCCAATTCGGATTCGACCACTGCAGTTGCAGATACCCCGGATTGGAGTTGATGATCGCCTCTTCGTCGAGCGAGTTCTCGTGCAGGTGGGCCTGCGGAACGGCGACGAGCGAAACGGAGTTGCGCAGTAGCCAGGCATGGAAGTTCTGGGCGGTGAGTTGGTGACCGAAGAATTCGGGGTTCAGTTCGCGGTCGAGTTGGGTCTCCCATCCCCTGGCGATACCGATCTGCAGCGCCAAACCGTCTGCCTGGCTGAACGAGACGGTCGGCAACACCTCGACCCGTTGCGGACCACCCGGCATCGCCAACACATAATTCGACAGCGGTGTGAAGAACGCAGAATCGGCCACGACATCCTTGGGAACGAAACCGAGGTTCACGTAGGCCCACGTCCAGATCAGCGTGAAGATGGCGAATGCCGGAACGAGGGTACGACGATGGTTGGTGATCGTCAGGGCGGCGACCGAACCGGCGGCAAGCCACCCGAGTCGCACGATGTTGCCTCCGAGCGGAGAGCGCCACATGAAGGCGAGCACGGCGACGACGAAGTAGAAGACGGCGCCGACCCAGATCACTTTGTATCGCCGGCCGAACCAGCCGACGATGCTGAGCGCAAGCGTGAGCATGAACAGGCTGCGCCAGGTGAACGGATACCAGCCCTGCTCGGGAAAGAGGATCATCACGGCGCCAACCGGGACGACGCAGGCGATCGAGGTGATGACGAGCTGCTTACGGGGCAGCGCGTTGGCGATGAAGCAGGCACCGAGAATGATGCCCAGCGAGACGACGCCGACCGGAGAGGACAGCCCGCAGAGTGCCGCACAGACGCAGGCGATGATGATGCGATCTCGTTGCTGGGCGGCGATGCACGCGGTACCGAAGGCGACCGCCGGCCCGAACGTCAGTCTCCCGCCCCACAGGCTGACGCAGGTGGAGACGGAGAACAGGATGATGGCGAGGCGCGGATTGGCGAGTGAAGGATTGCGTTCCGTGCACCAGTGGCAGATGAGCACGAAGCACCACGAACTGACGACGACGGAGACGACGGCGACCGGAACGACTCCGAAGACTCCGTTGAGGACCGGAGAGACGATGCCGTATCCGGGCAACGAGTGTCCACCGAACCACAGGTTGTTCCACAGCAGCACGTGGCGCTTGAAGAGTTGGGCGCGAAAGTCGCCGCTCGCGAAGTCGAGGGCCTTCGGTCGTATCAGCAGATAGGCGACGACGATCACCAATGCTGGGGCGAGACCGACGCAGTGACGTCTGGCAAGCACCGCAGTTTGATTGTCCGACACAACTATCTCCTCACACAGCCGACCTCGGTGACGACTGCACTACAGCCCGTCCAGCCTAGAGCTGGAGAGCGCGCTGCGCTCGGCGCGTCGATGTCCGGCGGCCGCGTGGCGACGGTTCGCACTGCTGCCTAGGCCTGGTTTTCGCCCCCGAAAATCTCGCTGACGCTGGCATCATCGAAGACAGCGTTGAGGGCATCGGCGATGATCGGGGCGACGGACAGCACCTCGATCTTGTCGAACATCTTCTCCGCCGGGAGCGGCAGGGTGTTGGTGATCACGACCCGCGAGACGGGGGACTTCTTCAGGCGGTCGACTGCCGGACCGGACAGCACGCCGTGCGTCGCCATTGCCCACACCTCGGTCGCGCCACGATCGAGCAGGATGTCCACGGCGCTGGTGATGGTGCCGCCGGTGTCGATCATGTCATCGGTGAGGATGCACAGGCGCCCTTCGACATCGCCGATGACCTCTTTGGCCTCCGCCACGTTGGCGGTGCCTTTCGGGCGGCGCTTGTGGATGAAGGCAAGGTCGGCACCGAGGTCGTGGAGGTGCTGTGCCATGCGCTCGGCAACCTTGATACGGCCGGCGTCCGGCGAGACGATGACCGGCGCCGTGGCGTTGGCTCGCACGTACTTCTCGAGGACCGGCATCGCCGTCAGATGGTCCACCGGCCCCTCGAAGAACCCCTGGATCTGGCCGGAATGCAGGTCGATACTGACCATGCGTTTTGCGCCGGCCGCCTTGAACAGGTCGGCGACGAGGCGCGCCGTGATCGGCTCGCGGCCCTCGGCCTTGCGGTCCTGGCGGGCGTAACCGTAGAACGGGCACACTGCGGTGATGCGCTTTGCCGACGCCCGGTACGCGGCGTCGATCATGATGAGCTGTTCCATGATCGAGTCGTTGATCGAGTGTCCATCGCAGCCGTAGTGGGTCTGCATGATGAACACATCGCTGCCGCGGATCGATTCGCCGAAACGCGGCCGTACCTCACCGTTGGCGAATTCGACGATGTTCGGGTGACCGAGCTCGATGCCCAGGTGATCGGCGACTTCCGCGGCCAACGCACGATGTGTACGCCCGGAATAGAGCGCCATCCGTTTGGTTGTGATCTTTTCGGCATCCATCGCCAGAGATCCCCTCGGAACTGTGTAGAGCCGCTACTCGGCTGAGCCAGTGTAGAACGCCCCGGTTACCTCGAAGTCGGCAACGGTGCTTCCGGGCGACAGGCTGGCATACGGCCCGACGTGGGCGCCGCTACCGACTTCGGCATGTCGCACGACGGAGTTCTCGACGTGGGCGTTGGCGCCGATCGCGGAATCGATGATGCGCGCATCCGGCCCGATCTCCGCTCCGTCTCCGACCACGGTGTGGCCTTGCAGCATGGTGCCGGGAAACAACGTGACGTCACGTCCGAGTCGGACGGTGACGTCGACGAAGGTCTGGCGCGGGTCGAGCATCGTGACGCCGTTGAGCAGCCAGTGCTTGTTCGTCCTCGCCCGGAGTTCGCGTTCGGCAAGCGCCAGTTGCCACCGGTCGTTGACGCCCGATGTCTCCGCCGGATCGGCGACGACCAGCGAACCGACGCGATGGCCCATCCCCGCAAGCACCTCGATCACATCGGTCAGGTAGTACTCGGACTGCGAGTTGTCGGCTCGGATGTGCCGCAGCGCAGGGCCGAGCAGGTCGCGACGGAAGCAGTAGATGCTCGTATTGACCTCGTTGATCAGTCGTTCATCATTCGAGGCGTCACGCTGCTCGACGACGCGTAACACCCGCCCGTCCTTGGCCCGCAGAATGCGTCCGTATCCCGTCGGGTCGTCCATGACGGCAGACAGCACCGTCGCTGCGAAGCCGTTCGTTTCGTGCAGGGTGACGAGCTCCTCGAGTGTCGCCGGTCGAAGCAACGGAGCGTCGCCAGGCACGACGACGATGGTCGAGGTGTCGTCGAGATCGTCGTCGTCGAACGCCGTGAGCCCGACGATCACGGCGTCGCCCGTGCCACGTTGGGTACGTTGCTCGACGAAACTGACGTTGGCGCTGGCCGGAGACTGCTCCTGCACCTTCTTCGTCACCTGTTCCGCGCCGTGGCCGACGACGACGACGGTCCGCTGGGGGCCGAGCGGAGCGACGGCGTGGATGACGTGCATCACCATCGGGCGGCCGCAGATGAGGTGAAGCGGCTTCGGGCGATTGGAACGCATGCGCGTTCCTTCGCCGGCGGCGAGCACGATCGCAGAAATTGGCATGAGCTCGGGGGAGAGGGATCGAACCCCTATTCACAGAATCAAAATCTGTTGTCCTGCCATTTGGACGACCCCCGAATGGGTCGCCAACACGATATCGCCGACGTCGTCGTCAAAGAATCTGCTTTCGCAGAAAGGCCGGAGCCGTGAGCGCCAACTGTCGAAAAGGGCTGTATGGTCGTTCCCCTTATGGGTTCGCTAATCAAGAAGCGCCGCAAGCGCATGCGCAAGAAGAAGCACCGCAAGATGCTCAAGCGAACCCGGTTCCAACGTCGCCAGAAGTAGGCAGCGGGCGACTGTCACTGAGTCGCCTCGCCGACGGCGTTCCGATCGACGCTGTCGGCCGTTCTGACGTCAGGTCGTCACGACGAGCACGATCGCCCCTGGCAACTGTTCCGCGAGTGCTTCGTATGCACCATCGAGGAACCATGTCGAGCCGCTCCCTGCCATCCGCGGAGCGGCACCGGCGCGTTCGGCAATCATCCGTTTCCAACTGACGAGCCTCGGCTCGATGGCAATCGCCGCCGGTTCGAGGTCGTTGCCGTTGCTGCCCCGCGGCCCGCCGAGGTCGTCCCATGCCCGATAGACGGCTGGTGTCGACATGCCGAACGGCGGGATGACGATCGTGTAGGTCGCCGTCCGCGGTGGCAGTTGCTCGACGACCTCGCCGATGCCAGAAACTCTGGCCCGCCCGCCGATCAGGCAGAACGGGATGTCGGCCCCGAGCCGGCTCGCAGCGACGAGATCGCCGAAGCCCGCCCACCTCAGCACGGCCGCTGCGTCCGACGATCCACCGCCGAGACCGCCGCCGTGGGGGATCTGCTTGTCGAGGTGCACGTCGCCCGATCGTCCCGCCAGACGCAACGCCTTGACGACCAGGTTGCTCTGGTCCGTCGGGACACCTTCGGCGAACGGGCCGGTGACCGTCAACCGGTGCTCGTCACTGCCGCTCGCGGGCGCGGTGACCCGGACCGTGTCCGCCAGGCTGAGGCTGACAATCTCGGCGTCGATGAGGTGATAGCCGTCCGCTCGCACGCCGATGACGCGAAGTTCTGTCGTCAGTTTCGCCGGCGCCCGCAGGATCGCCGTGGTGCTCGTCGTCGACGCGTCAGACGGTGACATCCGCTAGCGGCGGTGCGTGTTCGAGGCCAGCAGGCCCCAGGCGTAGACGTCGAGTTCTTCCGCCCTGGCCTCGGGTGAGACTCCGGCCCGCACGAACTCCTCCGGCTCGACCAGCCCGGCGAGCGAACGGCGCAGCATTTTGCGGCGCTGACCGAAACCCGTCCGGATGAGCGTGAACAACCACTCGCGGTCGACGCTGACGGGAACGGCCGGCTTGTCGCGCCTGCTGATCGACACCAGCGCTGAATCGACATTCGGTCGCGGCAGGAACACCGTTGGTGGCACCAGCCCGGCGATCCGTGCCTCTGCCCAGTAGTTGATCTTGACCGTGACAGAGCCGTACGCCGGCGTGCGCGGCGAGGCGACGAAGCGCTCGCCGACCTCCTTCTGCACCATCACGAGCATCCGCGTGACGGCGGGGACGTCGTCGAGCAGACCGATGACCAACGGCGTGGCGATGTTGTACGGCAGGTTGGCGACGAGCACCCACGATTCCGCACCGGACAGTTCGTTTGCCCAATCGATCTCGGTGACGTCTGCGTGTACGACGTTGACGTTCGGATAGCCGGCGACGGTCTCCTTGAGGGGAGGGATGAGTCCGGCATCGACCTCGTAGGCGATGATCGACGCTCCGGTCTCGGCGAGCGCCGCCGTGAGCGAACCGAGCCCGGCACCGATCTCGACAACATGATCGTTCCGGCCGACATCGGCGATGCGGGCGATTCGTCTGACGGTGTTGGGATCGACGACGAAATTCTGTCCGAGGGCGCGTCGGGGAGCGACTTCGTAGCGACGCAAAAGTTCGACTGCGCTCGAGCGCGTGATGGTCATAGAAGTTGGATTACCAGGCGAGTGCTACCGGGATCGGTGACTCGACCACATCGGCGAGCACGCGAAAGGCGTCCGGGCCGAGAACGATGAGGATGCCCTTCGGGGCCGGCACGACGCTGACGATCTTACAATCGACGGTTCGGCCATTGTCTGTGTCGGTGACGTGCAGCGTGGTGCCCGCCGGCGCGACGTTGGTCTGGCAGACGTTGCCGCCCGCCGCGAGGTCGTGGAAGGTGGCCTCGCCGGTGGCGTGTGAACCGGTCGGTGCAACTTTGACCGTCAAGGCGATCGAACCCGGTGCCGTTCTGGCGGTGTCCGGTCCGAGATACCCCGGCTCGCTGGCAACGAAGGACACGTCTCCCGTCGCCGGTGTCGTGGCCGATGTCGCCCCAGCCAGTTGGATCCCGCCGGACTCGCCGATGGCGGCAACGCCAGCCTGCTGGGAGGAGGGGCTGTCCTGTTTGGAGGCCCACAGGAACGGCAGAGCAATGACCGTGACGATGCTGGCGACCAGCACACGACGTCTATCAGCTCCTTGCAACACCGTTCAATTCATCCTTCGTCTCTTGGCCAACTGGCACTCCGAGGTAACGGCGGGGCCTCGCAGCCGCCCGCTGAATTACGGGAACATTACGAAATCCCCAGCCGTAACGCAACATTGGCGTTCGACTTTGTCGCGAAGGCGACGTCGAGTCGGTCCAACGCTTTGAGTCCTGCTATCGCATCGGCAACGATTCTCACGTTCGCCGGTTGGTTCGGCGTTCCGCGTAGCGGCACCGGAGCGAGATACGGGGAGTCCGTCTCGACGAGCAGTCGATCGAGTGGGCAGGCTACCGCAGCGCGTTGTACGTCGCCCGCTGACTTGAACGTCACGATGCCGCTGAAGCTGAGATAGGCACCGAGGTCGAGGCATCGATGCGCCTCCTCCTGGCCGCCCGTGAAGCAATGGAATATGGTGCTCGACGGTGCACCTTCTGCACGCAGGATGTCGAACGTTTCGGCCCACGCCTCGCGGGTGTGAACGACGAGTGGCAGGTCGTAGTGATGCGCCATTTGGATCTGTTCGGCGAACGCCTGCCGCTGGGCCTCACGTGGGGAGTGGTCGTAGTAGAAGTCGAGCCCGCACTCGCCGATTGCGACGATCTTGCTGCGCCGCAGCATGTCGCTGTCGCCGAGCAGGTCGACGATCGAGGCCGTTCCATGTGTTGCCTCGTGCGGATGAAGGCCAACAGTCGCATAAACATCACGATGAATAGCAGCGAGCGAAATCGCTTCGATGCTGCTCTGGCGATCGCAGCCGACCGTCACAAAACCCACGACTCCATTGACTCTGGCGGTGTCGAGAGCGGACTCGACACCGCCGGTCAGCGCCGGTGTCAGATGGCAGTGACTATCGAAGTACTGACCATCCGTCGTGTGTACCACTTGGTTCACGAGCGTCGGGGGAAGAGCGACTCGCCCTTCGTGACAGCGATGCCTCCCGGATAGAGACCCCAACTCGCAGCGTCCGGGAGCCGTTGGTCGCAGACCTTCCCGCTGAGTCCGATTCGTTCCCAGATCGTCTGGGCCGTGTCGGGGATTGCGGGAGACGCCAACAGCGCGACGATCCGCAACGCTTCGAGGGCGTCACCGAGCACGGCGTCGAGCGCTTCGCCCGGCTGAGCCTTCCACGGTTCGTGCGTCTCCAGGTAGGCGTTCGTCGCTCGCAGCAGCGTCCATGTCGCTTCGAGCGCGCGGCTCGGAGCGACGACATCCCATGCCGCTGCGGTGTCGGCGTAGGCCGTTGCGGCAACGGCAGCAAGCGTCGAATGCTGTGCTGGTTTCGGGCCGATGCCGTCAGTCTTCTTGGCGATCACGGTGGCGACGCGGCTCAGCAGGTTGCCGAGATTGTTGGCGAGGTCGCTGTTGTAGCGGGCTGTCAGACCCTCGTAGGTGAAGTCGCCGTCAGAGCCGTATGGCGTCTCGGCCAGGACGTAGTAGCGAAAGCCATCCAGTCCGATGTCGTCGATCAGCTCGTGCGGGTTGACGACGTTGCCCGACGTCTTGCTCATCTTTTCGCCACCGGCGAGCAGCCACCCGCCGACGGCCCAACCCTTCGGCGGCTCGACGCCGCCGGACAGCAGCATTGCCGGCCAGTAGATGCAGTGGAAGCGGATGATGTCCTTGCCGATCAGGTGATAATCGACCGGCCACCACTCGGCGAAGCGCTCGTCGTCCTGCCCGAAGCCGACGGCACTGAGATAGTTGGTCAGCGCGTCGAACCACACATAGGTGACGTGCTTGTCGTCCCACGGCAGCGGGATACCCCACTGCAACGACGTCCGGCTGATCGAGAAGTCGCGCAGCCCGCCCTTGATGAAACCGATCACTTCGTTTCGACGGTGCGCAGGCACGATCGCCTCAGGATGGGTGTCGTACCAATCGAGCAGGCGTTGCTCGAAACGGGAGAGCTTGAAGAAGTAGTTCTCCTCTTCCACATGGTCGACGGGACGCTTGTGGATCGGACACAGCTTTTCATTGCCCGGCCCGTCGTCGAGCAACTCATCCTCGGTGTAGTACTCCTCGCACGAGACGCAGTAGAGCCCGGAATACACACCGAGCTCGATGTCCCCGGCGTCGTAACATGCCTGCAGCAGTTTGGCGACGGCGACTTTGTGACGAGGTTCAGTGGTGCGGATGAAGTCGTCGTTGGCGATGTTCAGTTTCTTCCACGCCTCGGCATACAGCGGGGCGATGGAATCGGCGAAGGCTTGCGGCGATTGGCCAGCGGCCTCGGCCGCCTGCTGGACCTTCAGCCCGTGCTCGTCAGTACCGGTGACGAAGTTGACCTCCTTACCGAGCAGACGTTGCCAGCGGGTCACGGCATCACCGACGATCGTCGTGTAGGCGTGCCCGAGATGCGGCTTGGCGGTGACGTAGTAGATGGGCGTCGTCAGATAGAAGTGGTTGTTGTCGACAGTGGTCATTGGATTCTCCCGGAAGTGCTGCGAACGGTGTGTGAGTTCGGAGATGGCGTCGGGCGGATCAGCGCGCTCCGGCCAGCCCATGATGGGGCTGATGCATTCGGCGCTTGTTCGACGTAGGAGTCACCCCCGCAATGGTAGCTGGCGTCTCGATCGCGCCGCCGCCCGTTTTCGACACGGAAGCGGAGCGCTAGCAGGATGCTGAAATTGGTATCTCGGCAGGCGCACATCGACGCGAATGCCCAGTTCATCGACGCGCTCAGCCGAGCCGACTGGTGCATAGCAGCATGCTGCTATGCGGAGGCGACGTGCTTTCCGACCTTGATGCCGGCGGCGAATGAACCACCGGCCACAGCGACGGCCGCAATGGCTGCGGACGTCCGTCGGATGACTGCTTTCGTCCTGCGGGCGAAGGTGACGACCGGCCAACCGCGTTCGAGGGCGATGTCGCGAAGGTCGCTGTCAGGATTGACGGCGACGGGATGGCCGACCGCTTCGAGCATCGGCAGATCGCTGATCGAGTCGCTGTAGCCGTAGCACTGGGCGAGGTCGAAACCCTCCCATCTCGCCAACTCGACCATCGCATCGACCTTTCCCTGGCCGTAACAGAACGGTCCGGCGAGTTCCCCCGTGTAGTGGCCTTCGACGATCTCGCTGGCGGTTCCTATGCCGTCGGTCATGTTCAATGCCTTGGCGAGCGGCTCGACGAGTTCACGTGGCGATGCCGAGACGATGTACGTTGCCCGGCCCTTGCGACGGTGCATCTCGACGAGGTTCTTGGACTCGGGTCGAACACGTTCGAGGAGCTTCGGCAGGATCGACTCGTTGAGTCCGACGAGGTCGTCGTAGGCGACGCCCTTGACCGCTCCGAGGATGCGCTGTCGTACCTCCGCAGCGACATCGCCCCCACGGTCGCCGCGCAGCTTGAAGGCGATCGCGCCCGCTGCATCCTTGGCGAACACCGGGGTACTGATCAGTTTGCGCCGCCACGCGCTGACCCCGAAGACGAACGCCGACGAACCCGTGATCAGCGTGCGGTCGAGATCGAAAAACGCTGCGCTGGATGCGTTCAACTGGTGCAGCGACCCGGCGAATTCGCCGAGCGCCGAGTCCCTCACGCCGGCGGTTACGTCGTTCGTCGCGCTGTTCGTCGCAGGGTCTGGTGCTGTGTTCTCGGCGGTGCTCATGGCACGTCCTTGCGGCCGATCGCCAGCACGGAGAGACCGAACGGCAGGCTGGCATGTTGCAGCACCTTTCGCTCGACCGAGGCGACAGCACCTGCAACGCTGCTGAGGCGACCGCCACTGCGGCCGACATCACTGGACGACGCATCGCTGGTGGCGGCTTTTCGAGAGAGCACCGACAACGCTGCTGCCGGGGGCACGAGGAACGAGTACGCACCCGTCGATCGTTCGAGCGACAGGCCGGCGATGCGGACGAGCCGGCGAAGGTCTTCGAGGCTGAACCGCCTGGCGGCGTGGGTGACGTCGTCGTGGCTGCGCCAGATTCGTTTGACGCCGGGTTCCATCAGACAGACCAGGCCGCCCGGCTTGACGACCCTGGCGAACTCGTCGACGACGATCTGCGGATCCGGATTGAGGCGGTGGTACAGGGCAGTGACGCACAGCACCGCATCGAACGAGGCGTTGCGATGTGGCAGATGGTTCAGATCGGCGCGTACCGGTCGATACCCGTCTGACACGCTGCGGGCAACGCCGAGGGCGAACGGCTCGTAGTCGTCGAGTACGGTCATCGCCCGTTCCGCCAACCACTGACCGGTCGCTCCGGTGCCGCCGGCGGCGTCGAGGTAGACGGTGTCGGGGGTCACCGGCGCGAGCAGTGGAACGATGGTCTGCTGCAGCAGTGCGCGTGTGGCCCGATACCACCAGTGGCGCTCGCTGGCTGCGGCGATGCGCCGATACTCGTCGAGTTCCATCGTCAGATCATTGCAGGCCGGTCACGCCGGACAGGGTCACCGCTGGCGCGCCTTGCGGTAGAGCGGACTGCTCACAACGGTCGCAGTGCGAGGGCGAGCGAATACACATGGCGCTTGGCGATACGGAGTTCCCCGGCGACTTCGGCGATTGCCGTCTTCTTGTCCAGGCCACCGGCGATGCGCGCCGTCAAGGCGTCGACGATGTCGGCGTCTGTAGAAGGACCAGCAGGTGGTGCCCCGGCGAGCACGAGCACGTATTCTCCACGAGGCTCGACATCAGCGACGCGTTGCAGCGATTGGCCGAGGTTTCCACGCCACACCTCCTCGTGCATTTTGGTCAACTCACGGGCCAGCACGACCGCTCGATCAGGACCGCACACCTCGCAGAGTTGCTGCAGCGTCTGTGCGATTCGGTGGGGTGCCTCGTACAGCACGATGGTGCGCGACTCATCGGCGAGTTCGTGCAGGCGTGCCGTTCTGCCGCCGCCTGAACGCGGCAGGAATCCTTCGAATACCCATCTGCCCGCCGGCAAGCCGCTGAGGCTGACGGCCATGATCGCCGCTGACGGACCTGGTGTCGCCGTCACCAGGTGGCCGGCGGCAACAGCCGCCTGTACCAGCCGCTCGCCCGGATCGCTGATGCCCGGGGAACCGGCATCGCTGACGAGCGCCACGGTCTTGGCTGCCAACAGCGCCTCGAGGATCGGTGCGATCTGGCCCGGCTCGGTGTGATCGTTGACGATCATCAGCCGCCGGCGCTCGATGCCGAAATGCGACAACAGCCCCGCGGTCCTGCGGGTGTCTTCGCAGGCGATGATGTCGGCGGATCGCAACACGTCGAGCGCTCTGGCGGTGATGTCACCGAGGTTGCCGAGCGGGGTGGCGACGAGTATCAGTTGCCCGCTCACGAGCGGATCTCGATGGGGTCACCGACGTGCAGACCCCACCGTTCGAATGCGCCGGCCGTCGCTTCGATCACGAACTTCGCCTTGAACACAGGCATCGGGAGACGGTAACGGCCGACAGTCGACGACTTGATGACCTCGCCTGAGGCGTTCACGTAGGCGACGTCGATCGGGAACCTCATGCCGATCGTATGAATCCATCGGCAAGGGTCGATCACGAAAGCACCCTCGAATCCGTCACGGCCGATCAAACCCTTGGCACGTTCCCTCGGCGTCCGTGCGACCTCGATCGAGGCGAGCACCCTGGCATTGCTGACGATCCAAGCCATGACTCACCAGGATAGAGGTTCGATGGCTGCGCATCGGTCGCTGGTCGGCGGGGCATCAGCCCGCGGTGTGTGGTCGGCGCGTCAGCCGGCGGTGTGTGGTCGGCGGGGCGTCAGCCGGCGGTGTATGGTCGGCGGGGCGTCAGCCGGCGGTGTATGGTCGGCGGGGCGTCAGCCGGCCATTGCCTTGGCGAAGTCCATCGTGCGCCAATGCTCTGGGGTCAGCCTGGCGAGCACGGACTGCGACGTACTCGGATTGTTGTCGGCGTACCACCGACCGAGTTCCGGTCCGAGGTAGCGGCTGGCCATCTCGAAGTCGTCCCGCTGGGTTGACTCGACGACGACGGGCCCTTCGACGCTGACGTACTTGTACGGAGCAGTCTCGGTCTGCACCGTCAGCGTCGCCCGGCCAGCGGCGCGGAGCAGTTGGGCCTTCAACGAGCCACCGTCCATACCGATGAGCACGTCGCCGTTCTCATAGAGGTACCAGATCGGCATCGCCAACGGTCCGCGGCCCGGCTCGTCGATCGCCAGGATGCCGACGTGGACGTCCGTGAGGAAGGCGTCGCGTTCCGCTGGTGTCATTGATCCTGCAGCCATGTGATTTCCCCGTTTCGTTGTAACCCCGGTGCCAGGTTACGAGTTCACGGCCGGTCGCGTCGCTGTGACAGGCGCTACGGCCCGGTCGTGCGGTGACAGTTCAGTTGACCGGGATCGGCGCCGATCCACTCGTCGCCGGCAGCCGTTCGAGATCCGCAGGGCCATGTTCCATCAGTGCGACCAGGGTGGCAGTGTCGACCGGTCGGTAGTCCCAGGCGTCGACACCGACGTTGATCATCCGCTGACGTTGTCGCCACCGTTCGTGGACATGGCCGTGCAGCAGCCAGCCGCCACCGTCGATCGGTCGCTCGTCGACGTAGCGGTCCAGGTCGTGACTGTCGCCTGCATAGGGAAAGTGGCAGACGTCGACACGACGGCCCCCGACGTCGAGGGTGATCTTGCCCTGGTGGATCTCGTCGAACCCGGCGTCGAGGTAGCGCACTGCCCACATCTCGATCTTGGCGACGTCGGCGTGACGACGATGTCCGATCCAGCAGCGATCGTGGTTGCCGGTGACGAGTCGTTTGTGACCGGCGAGTTCGCCGACGAGCGCCAACGAGTCGGCGATGTTCCCCATCGCCAGATCGCCGAGCACCCAGATGGTGTCGTCTGGCCGGACCACCTCGTTCCAACGTTCGACCAATCCGCGGTCCATCTCCCGGACGTCTGCAAACGGTCGTCCGGAGTACCCGATGATGTTGGAATGCCCGAAGTGCAGGTCGGAGGTGAACCACACGGTCATGGTCCCAGGCTGCCAGATCGCAGCGCCTTTTCGACGTCACGTTCCGTACGGCAACCACCCCGCTCGACTCGCACGTCCCGTGTCACCGAATGTCTACAAAGAGGGCGACATTCGGTGACACGGGCTACCAGCCTGCCCCGGTCCTTCCTCAAGATCGCCCCTGTTAGACGTTGAAGCGGAACTCGGTGACGTCGCCGTCGACGAATTCGTACTCCTTGCCTTCGATGCGCAGTTTGCCGACTTCCTTGGCCTTGTTCCAGCCGCCGAGGGCGAGCAGTTCGTCCCACTGGATGACCTCGGCGCGGATGAAGCCGCGCTGGATGTCCGAATGGATGCGTCCGGCGCATTCTGGCGCCTTCGAGCCGGCGGTGAACGTCCAGGCGCGGCTCTCCTTCTCGCCCGTCGTCAGGAAGGTACGCAGCCCGAGCAGGTGGTACGCCGATCGAACCATGCGGAACAGTGCACCCTCGCCGAGGCCGAATCCCTCGAGCATCTCGGCACGCTCGTCCGGATCGGTGATCGTCGCCGATTCGGCTTCCAACTGCACGCACATGCCGATGACCTCGACGTTGTCGCCAGCAGATGTGAACTCGTCGCGAACCGTTTGTTCGACCTCGGGAATACGGTCCAACTCGTTCTCGCCGACGTTGACAACGGCCAGCACCTGGCGGTTGGTGAGCAGGTAGTAGGGAGCAAGCAGCTCGCGGACGTCGGCCTTCAGGCCGGCGCGGTACAACGGGGTTCCGTCGCTGAGTGCGGCATAGGCGATGCCCAACGCGTCGACCTCGGCAGCCAGCGACTTGTCGGTTTTCATCTGCCGCTCGGCCTGACGCAGGCGCTTCTCGATCGTTTCGAGGTCGGCGAGTGCCAGCTCGATTTCGACGACGCGCATGTGCTCCAACGGATCGTCCGGACCTGACACGTCGTCATCGGTGAACGCCCGCAGCACGAACACCATCGCATCGACTTCGCGAATGTTGGCGAGGAACTTGTTGCCGAGGCCCTCACCCTTCGAGGCTCCTTCGACGAGTCCGCCGATGTCGACGACCTGTACGGCGGCATGGACGATGTTCTTGCTCTTCGACATCACCGCCAGGCGGTCGAGGCGCTCGTCCGGCACCTTGGCGACGCCGATGTTCGGGTCCTTGGTCGCAAAGGCATAGGGCGCGGCGAGGGCTCCACCGCCGGTCAATGCGTTGTACAACGATGACTTGCCCGCGTTGGGGAGGCCGACCAGGCCGAAGCGTTCCATATCGAAGGCCTGAGGCTACCTGCGCCGCTGGCTACGCTGGCCAGATGACCCCTGTCGAGGCGCTGGAACGCGTCGTGCACTGCCTCGACCGCGGGTTCGAGAACGGGTTCAAGACCAAAGCCTTCGTCAGAGCGCTCGATGTCATCCGCTCGCTTCCGCCTGAGGAGGTCGAGGAACGTTCGGCCAACGGGACGCTGAAGGAACTCGACGGCATCGGCGACGCAACGGTCCGGCTCGTCAAGGAGACCTTCGCAGGCGAGCATGCCTACATCGACAAGATCGAGGCAGAGACGCAGATCTCGATGACGGACGGCGGCGCTGCATACATGGCAGCCATCAGAGGCGACTGCCATCTGCACAGCAACTGGAGCGACGGCGGAGCGACGATCACGGCAATGGCGACGACCGCCCGAGCCCTCGGGCACGAGTACATCGTCCTCACCGACCATTCGCCACGCCTGACGATCGCCCATGGACTCGACCGCAAACGTCTCGTCGACCAGCGGGAGGAGATCGCCAGACTGAACGAGGAAATGGCACCTTTCCGCATCCTCAGCGGGATGGAGTGCGACATCCTCGAAGACGGCTCGATCGACATGGACAACGAGATGCTCGACCAACTCGACGTCGTCGTCGCCAGCCTCCATTCCAAGCTGCGTATGGAGAAGGCGAAGATGACCGAGCGGATGGTGCTCGCCGCCGCGAACCCGCACGTCGACATCCTCGGGCATTGCACCGGCCGCCTGATCGGCAAGCGTCCCGAGTCGACATTCGATGCCGACATCGTGTTCATGGCCTGCAAGCAGTTCGGGACGGCGGTCGAGATCAACTGCCGCCCGGAGCGCCTCGATCCGCCACGAGAGCTCCTCGGCCTGGCGATTTCATACGGCTGCTACTTCTCGATCGACTCTGATGCGCACGCTACCGGCCAACTCGAATGGCAGCCACGCGGGTGTGATCGTGCCGCCGAGCGAGGCGTGCCGATGGACAAGGTCATCAACAGTTGGCCGATGGAACAGCTCCTGGCGTGGACGAAGGACAAGACGCTCGCCGCCTGAGCGTCGTCGCTGACCGCTGCCTTCTCCCTTTGACGCTGGAGCCTCAGATCGCAGCGAATGCGATGTCAGGCGCCAGCGTCGACGGGTGCGGCGGCAGTGGCAGCGACGTCGGCGGGCGCGGTCGAGCCCGCCCCGTGATCGCGGAATTCAGGTGACCGCGACTGCGTCGGCTTCGGGTCGGCGTTTGCGAACCTTGGCGAGGAGTTGCTGCACCTTCGACTTTTTGTGTTCGGTCGGGCTGATCAGGCCGGAGCGATTGGAGTCGTATGGCGGCATCGGCGAGGGATGGGACAGCGACGAGGGGAGCGCCGGCGCCGAGACGGTGGCGGTCACCGTGCCGTACCGACGCTCGTGGAGAACGACGTTGATGACTGCGGAGTAGACGAACAGACGCCCGAGCAGCGCAAACCAGGCGAGAATGGCGATGATGCCGCCGATCACCCCGAATGCCGCCGACGACTTGGCGATCTGGCTCGACAGAAACGTCGTACCGAACGTCGTGATCAGGTAGAACAGCGTTCCGCCGACAAGTGCTCCTGGGCGATGGGACTTCGGCGGGAGGCGTACCGCAGTGAGGATCCAACCGGTCCACCAGAAGAGGGCGATGCCGACGAACAGCCCGGTCAGCAACAGCACCGGCGCGAGAATGCCCGGCAAGAAGCGGATGAATGCCGAAGAGGCGACCACCGCTCCGCCGAGCACGATCAGCCCGATGAGCCACGCAGCGACCCTCGCCAGGCTCGATGCAGCGCGGTCGGCCAACTGCCAGGCTCGATCACCGCCCACCTTGATCGCCGAGACCAACCCCATGCCTGTCCACAGCAACGACAGGAAGCCGATGATGCTCGTCGCTGCCCGGTTGTTCTCGGAGGCCGAGATCGCCGACTTGAAGGTGTCGGCGGACGACCCGGTCAGTCCGAGCTTGGTGATCGCATCGCCTGCGAAGTTGGCGTTCGAATGGGAGATAAAGCCGATCACGGCAATACCGACGATCAGCAGCGGCAGCAGCGAAGCGAACATCGAGAAGGCAATGGCCTTCGCCGAGGTGTCGCCCCCGACCTCACCAAAGCGTGTGTGCACCTCCAGCATCGTGGCCAGCCATGCAGGATTCTTCCGCTTCCGCTTGGATTTTCCATCCTGTATGCGTGATGCCGTCGGCTCGGCTGAGTTCGTCTCCACGTCAGCAGCCGAAGTCGTCGTGGGTCCAGTAGCGGAAGTGGGCGTCATGTCGTTGTCGGTACCCGTATCCGCCTGCGCTTCAGTCTTCGATTCAACCATGTACGTGCCCGTCGTGCCGTGAGAACCTCCGCAGATCGTAACCGTCGCATCGGGGTGGGCCGGCACGACGAACACCGATAGCATCGAATCCCTATGTCAAAGAAGACCAAGAAGAAGAAGGCCAAGCTGCGCCGTTCGAAGGCCAACCACGGCAAGCGCCCGAACATGGGCCGCGGCTAGCCATGGCCCTGTGTCGTCCACCGCCATCCGTGGCGAGGCCGGCACCGAACCAGTCGAGACGACTGCTTGGCCCGAACAATCGACCCGAAGTACCCGCAAGGCGCTCGCTGACCATCGAACGATGTCGAGGTGGCACGAGCGCCTTCTCGCTCCCCTGCACATTCCGCTGGTCCGTCGGGCTTGGCGAGAACCGGGATGACGCGCATCGTCGCCGTCGAGATCGGCGCGGAGGTCGAGCCGTGGGAATCCATCGGCCTGCACATCGCCGGGGGCCGTGCTGTCGTCGGGTCGGTGGCCATCCATTTTGTCGGTGGCAAGCCCGGGATACGCCGTGTGCTCGTCGACGATGTGGACGAATCGTCTGCGCTGTCGGCGCCGCGGCCATCAGGGCAGGGCGGCACCGACCCTTGGGCGTTCGAGATCGACGGTGCTCCGTGGGGTCGTGCCTCTTCCGCCGCTCTCCTGAGTTCGTCCGAACAGGCGCCTCATCCAGTCGGCGCGAAGATGATCGACCATGTGGTACTGATGACACCCGACTTGCATCGCACCTGCGGTGCGATCGAGTTGGCACTCGGTGAGCCGTTGAAGAGGATCCGCGATGCGGGCAACGGCGTGCAACAGGGTTTCTTCCGCCTCGGCGACGTGATCGTCGAGGTCGTCGAATCGCCGCAGGTTCCGCCGGGCGGCGCAGTGTGGTGGGGACTCGTGATGATCGTCGACGATCTCGACGAGGTCACTGCAAGGCTCGGCCCGGATGTGATCCCAGTGCCTCGAAAGGCCGTGCAGCCGGGCCGTTTCATCGCCAGCGTGCGCAGCTCTGTCGGCCTCGGCGTGCCTGTCGCCCTCATGTCCCGATAGCGGATGAGGCGGGTGCAGCCCTACCGGGCAGGGATCGTCTGGAGATGCGAGAGGTCGTCCGCCTGAAGCGATGCACCGATGTGTTCATTGTCGGCGTGCGTGGTGCGCGACGTCGGTGGTCGCCGCTACTCGAATTGATCGCGCCTGCGTTGCTCGGCCTGACCCTGCTCACACGTCGCGAACAGCGGGCACCAGCGGCACTGCGGCCCTGGACGGACGCGAGGTTCTTCCCCCGTTCTGGTGATGGCGATCAGCCGTTTGATGCCGTCGATTGCCCGGCGCACGGCGGAATCCAAGACGGGTTCGGTGACGTCTTCCGGGTGCACACGCGCCGTGTCGAGGTAGTAGCTCGCCAACTTCCGCGGCGGTTTGCCGAGCTTGATCGTCTCGAGCAGCGCGTAGAAGCGCAGGTCCTCACGATGCATCGGTGACACCGAGCCGGTCTTGAGGTCGATGATGACCTTGTCGCCCGGCTTGCCGAGCGTCAGGTCGGTCTTGCCCTGCAGCACGATCCGCCCGCCGAACAGGTCGACGCGTGAACGGCTTTCCGTCCGGGGCACCCACTGAGGTTTCAGCGGCGGGAACGACTCCTGGAAGGCCGACACCTTGTCGACGGCGGTGCTGCGCAGATCGGCCAGATCGAACTCGCCGAGCCCGCCGATGAACTGGCCGGCGGCTCGATCGTCGTTGATCAGCCTCGCCAGTGCTTCGTCGACCAACTGCATCGGAGCAGCCTCGGCACGCATGTGGATCGTCAATTCGATGCCGCGGTGGGCGACGATGCCGCGCACATTGGCGACGCTCCATTCGAACTCGCCCTGGCCCGCAAGGTAATGCGCCTCGCATCCGTGCACCGTTGCCAGCGCATGCTTGGAAACCCACAGCGGATTGTCGAGTTCGATGCCATCGACGAACGGCGTCAGGCCGTCGGTCAGATCGTCGAGTAAGCGGGGGCCGATCCCGACGTCGATCTCCTCACGGTCAGCCGACTTCCCGAGCAGGTCGATGACCGCTTGTTGAGCCGGGTTGTACGTCACGCAAGCATCGTACGAAATGGGTCTCGCACAGTTGGACTACGGCTCGACGATGTCGATCGGTGGGAAGTCGAAGAGGTGCAGCGCGTCGATCGCCTCGGGAATTCCGTCGCCGCTCCAGTCGGCCTGCTCGACCTGGGCGCGGCTGCGGCGACCGAAGACGATGCGCATCAACTCGTAGGCCGTCGTCCGCAACGTCACGACGGGTTCGCCCTCACCGAGGATGAAGCCGTCCGCCTCGTCGACGACAACGCTGAGGGTCGGGCCTCCCTTGCCCGGATAGACCCTGGAGAAGACGTCGAGCGCGGCAGAGGCAAGCACGGCGACCGGTGTTTCGCTGCGGATGCACTGCAGTCCGGCGGCGGCGCGCACGTCCTGCGCATGCGTCCAGGCGTCGAATGCCAGGAACGACATCTTCGCTCCAGCAGCAGCAATCGCTGCGTCGATCTCCGGAGCAAGCGACGACCACTCGGCGCTGACTTGCTCGAGCGACTGATGCTGTCGGGCAGACAACTGGCTGGCGGTCCATTCAGGTGACCCGGCACCCTCCATTCGACCACCGAGCACATCGGCGCACACGCCGGTGAGATGTCGATAGGCGTCGGTGACGACCCACGGCGGAGTGGCGAGGAGCGGCGCCGCACGTTGTTCGGCGCCGAGCGATGCGCCGACGGAGATCAGTCGGTCGCGGCAATCTGCGTAGATCTCTGCGAGTTCCATGGCGTCAAGGTTCGCACAACTGCCCAGGCGTTGTGCAGCCCTGGGTCGGCACGTTTTCGAAGATGCGGGATCGACACCGCTTGATCGATGCCGGTCCACGGAACACGATCGAGCGGGAGGCTCGCTGGACGATGGCGGCAGAACGTGTGACGCTGTACCGATGGATCCTGTGCTGCACCCTGATGTCGAACCGTTGGCGTTTCTGCTCGGGACGTGGGCGGGGCGCGGGCACGGCGTCTATCCGACGATCGAGCCGTTCGACTACGAAGAGACCGCGCAGTTCGGTCATGTCGGGAAGCCGTTCCTTTCGTATCTGCAACGCTCGACGCACGCGACGGAGGGCCGGCCGCTGCACGGCGAGAGCGGCTACTGGCGGCACCCTTCCCCGTCCGCCGTCGAGCTTGTCGTTGCCCATCCGACGGGTGTGGTCGAGGTGCAGCAGGGGAATGTCGCTTTCACCGGGACTGGCGGCACGATCTCACTGGTGTCGACCGTCGTGGCCGGGACGTCGACGGCGAAGTCGATCACGGCGGTCGAGCGGGACGTCGTCATCGACGGCGACGTCCTCCGTTACGAATTGCGCATGGCGGCCGTCGGTCAGCCGCTCTTGCTGCATCTGACCGCAGTCCTCCACCGTCAGCGATGACCTGCCCCGCCGAGCCAAGCAGGATCAGCGCAGCCCAATCGGCCGAACTCGGCCGACTCCGGTCGAGCCGGCTCGGACGGCGAACAGCATCCAGACCCCAAAGAACTCTGTGGCACCCCTCTGTCATCATCACATCATGCAGTCCGCTTCGATGAATCAGTTTGCCGAGGGCGCCCGATCGCTCGGTCGGGCCGCCAGAAGTCGGGAGCTGATGGTTCCCGGGTTCCGTACACCTCCCCGCGTGGCCGGGGTCGATCGTTCGATCCGTCGTACCAAGGCCGGGTCGGTGATTGCCGTCCGGACGAGGGGCCGTCCGTGGGTGGCGGTCGCCGCTGACATGGTCGAGGGTATCATCGTCGCCAATGCCCTGGTCGGCGCTGACGCCGTCAGGGTCAGAGGGGCAATGTGGTCGGCACTTGGTTTCGCAACCGCCTCGCCCGCCCCCGTCGCCAGCGTTCCGCCGCCGAAGACGGTCTCGGTCGCTGCGTGAACCCGTACGCCAATGGAACGGCTCGGCACCACGGGGTTCTCAGCTCGACACGTTTCGTTCGTGGCGTTCCGTTCGTGGCCACACGGACCGTCGGCCGGACCTATCAGGAGGCAGGCGGCACGTAGGGTCGGCACGGTTCGCCGCGCAGCGATCCGCACGGGGCGATGCCCGCCGGAACCGACACTCCACTCACGACCGCCAGCACGACACGGGACGGATGTTCGGCATCGCTGGCGATCTGATTCGTTGCACCGCCAGGCAGTGCGTCGAATGCCCAGACGGCGCGATTGCCTGCTGGTGCTTCGACGCTGATGCGGATCTGCGAGCCGGCACGAAAGGCATAGCCGAACGGGAAGAGTTCGACCCGGACGGGCACGAACCGACCCGCCGGAAGTGGTTCGGCGTCTGCTGCGAGATGGGTTTGCACGGGTCGGAGCTCGGTCGATTGCTGATCGTCGAGCTTGCGCTGGCTTGCCCGTAGCCAGCCGCTCTGGATCATCACTTCGGTCCCGTCAGGGCGCACCTCCGACAGTGTCACCTCGAGATCGGTGTCGGCGGCAGTCGATTGCAGCCAGAGATCGACAGAACCGGATCCGACGGCGACGGTGTCAGCGGTCAGCGGAGCGCTGATCCAAGACAGGCTCTTGCCGGCCGGCAGTGGGAGCCACTGGTAGTTGACGTCGGCATGCCAGATGTCGTTTCCGTTGCCGGTGTAGAACGTCGGCGGTACCGCCGTCGGATCGTACGCGTAGCTGGTCACCGTTCCGGCGGTTCCGGCTGCGTCGGTCGGCGCTGTCGACTGCAACGCTCCACCCTTGGCGAAGTACAACGCCAGCGGCTTCGTGCCGGGGATCGGCCACGATGCAAAGCCGGCCTCGAAACGCGGCAGGTTGGAAGCCTTCGGCTGCCCGGCGGCGTCACCCTCCTCGAACAGCACCCGAATCGGCGGTTGGGCCTCGAACTTGGCGAGCGACTGTTCGAACGTCAGGCCGCTGTAGTCGTCGAGGGGCACCTTCAGGCCGGCGACCCCCGTGAGTTTGCCGGCGAGCAGCGGGCCGGCAGCGGCGAGTGCCGAGACGTCCGGCGCCTTCTTGGCGACATACAGGTCGAGAAACTCGACATAACGTGGCAGGATGCCGAGGCTCAGCGATTCGGTGTGCAGGCCGTTGACCATCGTTGCGTAGACGTGTGGCGACGACGTGAACTTGTCGAGCATCACCGGGAAATGACCGCCGGTCTGCTCATCCTGCCATGCACCGGCGAGGAAGACGGGCACATTGATCTTGTCGACGAAGGTGACCGGGGCGATCACATCACCGATCGCCGGGTCGTAGGTCGGATTGTCTTTGATGATCTGCAACAGATCCGGGTTCTGGAGACGCAGATCCTGGTTCGCCGCGCAGGTCTTGTCACCGGCATCGGCGACCTTCTTCGACCACGCCTCGCCATATGGCTTGCCAGAGTTGACCCGGTCCTGCGCCCAGCTGACGGCGAAGCCGGTGTTGAGGATGCCGCCTGGATACAGCGTTGAACGGTAGGAATCGTCGAGCACCGACAACGGGGTGATCGCCGCCAGGTGCGGCGGCCTTGTCTGGGCGACGAACAGCTGGCTGATACCGGGATATGAAATTCCGACCATGCCGACTCGGTGGTCGAGCGCCCACGGTTGGGCGGCGACGGCCTCGATCGCGTCGTAGCCGTCGAGGCTCTGGACGTACTCGAAGAACTGGTACGACCCGCCGGAACAGCCTGTCCCGCGCATGTTGACGCCGACGTAGGCAAAGCCGAGGGCGACGTAGAGCTGGGCAAGTGCGGTGTTGTCCGGATTGCTCGGGTCGTATCCGGAGTACTCGACGACCGTCGGGAACGGCCCGGCACCTGGTGGCAGCAGCACGTCGGCCGACAGCGTCGTGCCATCCCTGGTCGTGATGTAGCCGAACCCAGGTGCCGTCATCTTCTGTGCGTCGTAGAACGATTGCGCTGGTTGCGTCGTGCGATCCATCACCGTGGCCGTCGTACTCGCCATCAGCGGATCCGATGTCGTGCGCACGGTGTACGAACCCGGCTTCAACTGGCGAAAGAGCAGCGCGCCGACGGTGTCGACCATACCGCTCGTGACCTTCTTCCCGGTCGAGTCGACGGCGTCCAGTGTCTCGCCGGGAATAGCGCCGCGCACGGCGAGTTGTTCGACCCCTGGCTGCACCGTGAACGAGGCGAGCGGTAGCGGTGTCAGGGGCCTCGCCGTCGCCTGCGAGACCGTCGTCGGGTCAGGTGGCTCGAGCGACGCAGCAACTGCTGCGGCAGCGGTCGTCGGCGGCACGGTCGATGGGGCTGCGGAGGTGGTGGAAGTGGTGGAGGTGGTGGAAGTGGTGGAAGTGGGCGACGTCGTCGCCGGTGCCGTCCGAGCCGACGACGAGCTGCACGAGGCGGCGAGGAGGCCGCTGACAGCGAGGACAGCCAGTTGGCGACGACGGGAATGCATTCGCCGAGTCTGGCATGGCTCTCCGAGCGCAACTGGATCGTGGCTCTATCGTCGGTGACGTCGCAGCGTTGTCGACGAGGAGGAGCGAATGAGCGATTGGATCAGCGATCGGATCAGTATCAGGCATGCCACTGGCGACGACAGCGCGTCGCTGGCGAGCGTCCTCATCGATTGCGTCGAAGGTGGAGCATCGGTCAGCTTCATGCTGCCGCTCGAATTCGATCGGGCGATCGCCTTCTGGGAGGCGACACTCGACAGCGCATCGCGTGGCGAGCGGATCGTCCTCGTGGCGTCAGAGGACGGGACCGGGGCGATCGTCGGCACGGTACAGGTCGTGCTCTGCGGGCCGGAGAATCAATCGCACCGCGGCGAGATCGCCAAGATGTTGGTGCACCGCAGTGCCAGGCGGCGTGGCCTTGCCGAAGCCTTGATGCGAGAGGCGGAGGCGGCTGCAGTCGATGCGGGCAAGACGCTGCTGGTGCTCGATACCGCCAGCGCCGAGGCCGAACGCCTCTACCTCCGACTCGGTTGGACACGGCTCGGCATCATTCCCGACTTTGCGCTGTGGCCGGCCGGCGGATTTGTCGACGCCACGATCTTCTACAAACAACTGACAGCCTGAGTCGTGGTCAGGCCCGCAAGAGCGGTCCGTCGAGCGTGGCCGAGGGCACCGCCGAGGGACCGCCGAGGGGCTGTACGGAGCTCAGCGTGCGGCGCCGACTCGTGTGTGGGCGTTCGTCGGGCGTGGCAAACCGAGTTCGTCGCGGAGCGTGCCACCCCCGTAGCGGCGCTTGGTGATGCCCCTGGCCTGGAGCAGCGGTACGACGTGGTCGACGAACAACGTCAAATCCAACGGCAGACGCAACGGCTGCAGCGTGAAACCGTCCGCGCCACGCTGGTGCCACCATGCTCCGATCAGATCGGCGAGACCCTCTGGTGTGCCGGTGAAGTGCAGACCGCCTGGCAGCGTCGAGAACTGCCGGGCGACCTGGCGGAACGTCAATCCTCCGTCACGCGCGACCTTCGTCACTGCGGCCCCGAACGTCTGGCTCGTTGCGCTGTCGAACAGGCTGTACGGGAACGGACCATCGGGGTCGACGTCGGCGACAAGTGATTGCGGCACACCTGCGAGATGTGTGAGATTGAACAACTGGAATTCCTCGCTCGACGCCGCCTGCAGCGCATCCCATCCGGCCGTCGCCTCGGCCTCTGTGCTGCCGAGCACGAACGACAGGCCAGGCAGCAGACGGATGTCGTCAGCTGACCGGCCGTACGATTCGGCGACGGATCGGACCCGTTGGCGGAATGCCGCGCCTGCGGCAATCGTCGACTGCGGAGTGAAGACGACATCAGCGAAACGGCCTGCGAGGTCGACGCCCTCGTGCGAGGATCCAGCCTGGGCGAGGACGGGATAGCCCTGCGGCGAACGGGGAATCGCCAGGATGCCGGCGACGGAGAAGTGTTCACCCTGGTGCTGGGGCGGGTGCAACTTGTGGTGATCTGCCCACTGGCCGGTTGTCGGCGAGGCCACCACGGCGTCGTCCTCCCATCCGTCCCAGACCTCGAGAACGACCTCGACGAATTCCCGGGCACGTGCATACCGGTCTCGGTGTTCCGGGTGTGCCCGATCAGCGAAGTTCGCCGCCGCTGTCGGATTGCCGGTGGTGACGATGTTCCAGCCGGCGCGCCCGTTGCTGAGATGGTCGAGCGTGGCGAAACGTCGTGCGAGATCCCACGGTGCGCTGTATGTCGTCGATGCCGTTGCCAGGAGTCCGATGTGTTCGGTCACGGGCACGAGCGCAGCGAGCAGGTCGATGGGGTCGTATCCGGCTTGCGCCATGAACCTGGTGCGGAAGGTGGCGACGCCTGGAGAGTCGGCGAAGAACATCGAATCGAGAACCCCACGCTCGGCTGTCCTGGCGATCTCGATGAAATGACTCAGGCCCGGTGCGCCCTGCGAGCCGTTCGCCGCCAGTTTCCACGAGGCCTCGTGGTAGCCGTAACCGGCGACGAAGAGATTGAGATGGGCATATCGAGTCATCGTGTTCCTCCAGATCGATCTGCCGGACAATGGTGATCCCAGTGTTCAACCTGCTGGAGGCGGCCGTTGTTCCGCCCGGCGGCCCTCCCGAGGTCAGCAGGGTTGCCCACGGGACAACGCAGCCAGCAGCGTCGGCGGCAAGCGGGGCGAGGATGAGCGATCAGCGCGGGTCGGAACGATCGAGGTTCCAGTGGCGCGATACCGCCGAGATCCGTTGACCTTCCGGTCGGGGAAGGAGCGAGAAACGGCTGATCGTCCGTTGGCCGCCGTCGTGATCGCCGTAGAGCAGATCGATGACGACCGGTTGCTCGTCGGCGACGGCGTCGGCGAGCGCCTGCACCATCGGGTCGGCACGGTCGCGGATCGCACCCTGCCAGAACCCATGGTCGCCGGCGGCGATATAGATGTCCCGCGTCAAACGGCGAAAGACCGAGAGGTCCCGTCCCGGTTCGGGTGGCCGCAGCCGACATGCACGTCCCAGCGGTCGAGCACCGCCAATCCGTTGCCGACGTTGCGGACGGCGATTGCCAGGTAGATCGCCTCGTCGGTCACCTCGATGACGCAGCGGCCACCCTCGACCTTGATCCAATGGTCGTCGTTGAAGCCGACCTTCTCGGCGGGGTCACCCAGCCTGGACGAGTTCAGCACCGGGCGGATCCCGGCGAGCAGGGCTCGTTCGGTGGCCCGTGCCGATCGATTGGACGAGCGCACCGAGGCGAACGTTGCCAGTGCCAGCACGAGCGTCCCTGCAGCAGTACCGACCGAGGCAACCGTCGCCCAATCAGCCATTCACCCAGGCTACCGAGCCCCGCCGAACAGCAGCCCGAACCGGACCAGACGATGAGGAATGTCGCTGCGGGTGACGGTGACACCCTGGACAGTGATTCTTCGGCAACAATTGCGTCATGCAGGATCCCGTACGTCCATCGCCGGCTGCGCAGGCAGTGCTGCAGCACACGAGAACACAACGTCAGCGGGTGATCGCACTGTGCGTCGTCGTTGCGGTCACGCTGGCCGTCGTCGTCGCCGTGGTGAGCATCGGCCGTGGGAGTGGTTCCGTCAGGACCGTGGCGACCAACCAGCAGAACACGACCGTCGCCGTCGTGACCGAACCGGTCCACACGAGTCCGCTCGCCGCCGCAGCAACGGAGCCGGACACGACAGCGATGACCTTGAGCGCTCCGGCAACGTTCGCGCCGGAGACGACGGTTCCTGCGACGTCCGCGCCGCAGACGGCCGCTCCATCGACGCTTGCGCCGGAGACTGCGGCCGCGGTCACGATTCCCGCTGCCACCGAGGCACCCACGGTCAATGGTGCTGGGACGACGCCCACGGCCGGTGGATCGGCGACGACCAAGCCGACGAAGCCGACCAAGGTGGCGACGCCGCGAACGTCGAACTGCACGAACGTCGGCACGCTGACGATTCCGACGATCGGGGTTGCCCAACCAGTGCTCGCCGAGGCGAACGCCTACGCCGACGGCTCGCTGTGCGGCAACAAGGACGGAACCACCCAGGGCGTCGACATCCTGCCGGGCTTCGCCAGCCTGGCGAGTAGTGTCGCCGGCGGGGGAGTACTCCAGGGGCAGATTCCGGCGATCATCTTCGGACACCGAAACTCGCACAACCATCCATTCCACGACATTCCCAACCTTCAGGCCGGCGACACCATCACCGTGGCCTTGAACGACGGGACGGTGATCTCGCTCTCTGTTGCAACCGTGCAGTTGATGCCGCTGGCGACAGCGACCGCCTTGCTCCTCAGTCCCTCGCCGGACGGTTCGGCGAGGGTGCGTTTCGTCGCCTGCGCGCACCCAGACGGCAGCCCGGGTGGGGTCACCTACCGCTGGATTGTGACCGCCGTCCCGGTCGTGTGAACGGGCGGCTCGATCGTGGCCGATGAGCGGGCGGAGCAGTCGACGTCGATGCCACGATTCGCCGTCCTGGCGTGCGGCTGGTCGGTCGCTCTACCGGGCGTCCGAAACAGCAGGCGTAACTGTGCGATACGTTCGACGAAGCGTTCGCAGTGGCGTCGTGGCCCGAGAACGACGGCGCCCGATCGCCTCGTATCGTTGAGAGCGGGGTAACGGGCGCCGGTGGCAGACTGACCGCATGTCCCACAGTGCACGTGCAGCGTTCCGCTTCTTGCAGGCAATGCCGAAGGCAGAACTCCACCTCCATCTCGACGGTTGTCTGCGGCCGGTCACTGCACTCGAACTCGCATCGACGCGGGGCATCGCTGCCCCGACGTCGTATCAGGGAATGTTCGACGTGCTCGTAGCCGCAGCGCACCCGGGATCGCAAGCCGAGCTACTGAAGTCGTTCGAGCTGCCGATCGCTTTGATGCAGGACGTCGAGGCGTTGCACCGCATCACCACGGAATTGGTCGAGGACAAAGCGGCCGACCGGGTCCGTTACATGGAGATCAAATGGGCGCCGGCGTTGCACGTGCAGCGCGGGCTGACGCTCGACGAAGTGATCGATGCGGTCGCTGCAGCAGCGCACGCTGCGGCGGGGCGATCGAGCGTCGTCGTCACGCTGACCGCCGTCGCCCTTCGTTCCGACGACCCGGAGCTCAACGTCAGCGTCGCCGAGGCAGCGGTACGTCATCGCCACCGAGGCGTCACCGGGTTCGATCTCGCCGGATTCGAGGAGGCCTTTCCCGACCCGCTCCTCCATTTCGCAGCCTTCGACGTCGCTCGTGCAGGCGGTTTGGGCATCACCGTCCATGCCGGCGAACTGCTCGACAACGGTTCACTGGTCCGGAGAGCGTTGGAACTACATCCCCGGCGCATCGCCCATGGCGCTTCGGCGATCGGCGACCCTGCAGTGATCGAGGAGTTGATCGCCAGGGGAGTGACGCTCGACCTCTGCCCGACGAGCAACGTGCAGGCAGGGACGGTCGCCAGCATCGCAGAGCATCCGCTGGCAGCACTGCTGCGCCGCGGCGTGGGGGTGACGATCAACACCGACGACACCACGATTTCCAACATCACGCTGTCCGAGGAGATGGCGTCGTGCCACGACGAACTCGGTCTGACGCTCGGCGAGATCTGGGAGTGCACGCTGCATGCACTCGACGCCGCCTTCGTGGACGAGGAGACACGTGGTGAACTCCTCGAGTCGTTCCGCGCCTGGGCTTCGGGAATTCCGGAACTCGTGCCGGGGTACTCCACTGCCGGTTAGCGCTTCGACCTCCATCGTTCGCTCGTACCTCGCTCACACCGCTCGGTGAACTTCAGGTCGGTGAACTTCAGGTCGGCGAACTTCAGGTCAGTACGATCTCGGCAGGCCGAGGACGTGTTCGGCGACGTAGTTGAGCACCATCTCCTGAGAAATCGGGGCGATCCGGATGAGCCTCGCCTCCCGCCAATAGCGCTCGACGTCGTATTCCGTTGCGTACCCCATGCCGCCGTAGGTCTGGATCGCATGATCGGCAGCCTGGAAGGCGGCGTCGGCTGCCAGGTATTTCGCCGAATTGGCCTCCTCTCCGCATGGCAGACCGGCGTCGTAACGGGCACTCGCCTCGCGGATCATCATCTCTGCGGCCCGGAGGCGCATGTGCGCATCGGCAAGCGGGAACGAGATCCCCTGGTTCTTGCCGATCGGACGCCCGAAGACCACGCGGTCGTTGGCGTAGGCAACCGCCCGCTGGACTGCGACTCTGCCGATACCGAGCGCCTCTGCGGCGAGCAGGATGCGCTCGGGGTTGAGGCCGTCGATCAACTGCTTGAATCCCCGTCCGACCTCGCCGACGACGTCGGCGTCGGACACGAAAGCGTCGTCGAAGGAGACCTCGCACGAGGTGACGGCATTGCGCCCGAGCTTGGGGATCGGCTCGATGCCGATCTCCGGCACCTTCATGTCGATCAGGAACAGCGTCATGCCATCGGTGCGTTTGCTGACATCGGCAAGGGGAGTGGTGCGCGCCAGCAGCAGGCACTTCTCGGCGATGTCACCCTTGGAGTTCCAGATCTTGCGGCCGCGAACGCGGTACCCGCCTTCCACCTTCGTCGCGCGCGTCGAAATGTTGGTGGTGTCGGTGCCTGCGTCGGGTTCGGTGACGCCGAACGAGACATGGAGTTCCCCGCTGGCGACGCGCGGGAGGTACGTCGCTTTCATCCAATCGCTGCCGTGTTTGACGACAGGGTTCATGCCGAACACCGACAGATGGATGGCGGAACACCCGTTGAGGCACGCACCGGACGCGGCGATCTCCTCCAGCAGGATCGATGCCTCGGTGATGCCGGCCCCTCCGCCGCCGAACTCCGCCGGGATGGCGACACCGACCCAGCCGGCGTCGGCGAAGGCCTCGTAGAACGCCCACGGGAAGGCGTGATCGGCCTCACACCGTCGCCAGTATTCATCCGGGAAGTCGGCGCAGATCCGCCTGACTCCTTGGCGAAGCTCGAAATGTGGGCCTGTGTCGGTCATCGCGACCGTCCCTCCGTGATCGGTCGACGATTCCAACGCAGCGCACCTCGGTTCCGCACGGTCAGGCTGACGGGATCTGGCCAGGATCGAACCGTTCGTAGACGATGTTTCTGGCGACCTCGGTGAGCAGCCGCCCGTGGCTGCGGGCGTAATTGCAGATGAAGACGAACGCAGCGTCGACGTCGATGCTGTGACGTTCAGCGATGGCGCCCTTGGCCTGTTCCAGCAGCACGCGGCTTTGCAGCGCTGTCTGCAACTGACCGGTCGTGGTTCGCAACTCCGTGATCGAGCGTTCCTGCAGCAGGCCGATGGTGGCGATGTCGGCGAGGGCGCGAGCGACGACAGCCTCGTCGTCACTGAGCAGCCCGACTCCGTTGCGGAACAGATTCAACGCCCCGATCACCTGACGACGCAGACGCATCGGAACACTGTGCACGGAGCCGCTACCGACCGCCAGTGTTCACGGGAGAATGTCGGCCATCGACCGGTTTGCTCCCTGAGGTCGGCGGCGGCGATGACCTCACCACTGCGGAAGACGTCGAGGCACGGACCATCGCAATTCTGCAGCTCGAACAGTTCCATCAGCTTCGCCCGTTCGCTCGACGAGGCAATGACCTGCAGCGTGCCGCGCTGGTCTGCGAGCATGATCCCGGCCTCGTCCACGTCCAGCAATGTGACGCACCGCTCGGTCAGTATCCCGAGGAATTCGATGACGTCGTAGTCGTCGATGAGCGTGTCAGCCAACTGCACCAAGGTGTGGACGAGGAGATGGTTGGACACCCTTGGTTCCGGGTCCGACGGTTGCTCAGTCATGGTCGGCGGCGGTCCACGGCTCGAGTCGGAACCGGCGGGCAACGATGTCCTCAGCGACCTCTGCCGTTTGGCGACCGGTGGAGAAGGCGTGCGCTCGCAGGCGCACGAGAGCGACATCGACGCCGATGCCGAGCTGCGCCGATGTCATGCCGGTGGCTTGATGGACGACCGCCGGGTAGCTCCACGACTCTTCGATCGTCGTTCCGGGCCCGAATATCCCTGTCCCGGCAGCGAGTTGGTGGCGCACAGCGATGGCAGCGAGATCGGCGATGAGGAGTGCGTCGCCGACATCTGATTCGGAAAGCGGACCGCGGGCCACGGAGTAGAGATCCAGCGCCCCGAACGGTACACCGTCGACGCACAGCGGGAATCCGAACACAGCGATGGCCCCGTATGTCAGTGCGGCCTCGGCGAACTTCGGCCATCGATCCTGGGCGATCCTGCTGGTGAGGTCTGCTTCGAGCACCGCAGTGTTCGTTCGCAGTGCGTCGAACCACGGGCCTTCGCCGATCGCGCATTGAGCGTGTTCGAGTTGTTCGGCGATCGGGTCCGACGCCGCCAGCATCGTCATCACGGATCCCGACATGATGGACAGCCCTGCTCCATTCACCGCAAGCGCTTCTGGACACACCAACATCAGCCGCGCTGGTACTGACAGGTCACTGCCACTGCGCGACTCGAGAAAACTCAACAATCGCTTCAACTCGAGATCAGGCATCACTGTCCTCGAACGACCGCCGAACGCGCAGCCGGCGACTCGTCACCGCTGAACCATAGCCCGGCTGGGCAGTCTGTGAAGCGGCGTCTCGTCGTTCGCCGCGGGCGAACCGGTGCGCCCTGAATGCCGCCGTCGATGGCGGTCGAGGCACGCCGGAGCGTCGAGGAGGACGATCTCACGGTTGCCGGTGATCGGTGATGGGTATGACGGATCGATGATTGCAGCGGTCTGTGTCGGGAAGCGGTGCCGCCGATGTCCTGAATGGCAGCCGTTGCTCGACGCGCTGCCGAGATCGTCTGCCTTCGAAGTCCCCTGCCTCGGGATCTGTGAGGGGCCTGTCGTCGTGCTGATGCCGTCCGACCGGACCGCTGCGGGCACCGTGCTCGCCAAGGTGCGGTCGCCGAAAGCCCGTCGAGATGTCCTCCTGGCGACCCAATCGCACGCCTCGCTGTCGAAAAGACTGAAGTCGAAAGCCGTCAGCAACAAGCAGCGACTCGGCGCCATGCGGCGCCTCGCTCGGGGGCGCTCGCACGGTGACGAGAATGGCCAGGCCAGTCGTGTTGAGCGGCGGGCAACTGTGGGCTGACGAGGTGCCTCGCGCAACAGCCTCGGACGAAGGGTGCATCGACGTCATACTGACATCGACGTCATACTGACATCATTGCCCCTTGACATGGCGTCATCATGACGTCATACTGACGTCATGGAATTGAAACTGCACGTCGAGGAGTTGCAGCGCCGGCTCGAGTTGGCCGCAGAGGCCGGCGATGATGACGCCAGAGTCGTCGCCGGTCGTCTCATCGCTGCGCTCGAATCGGCGGCCCGCCTCGTGCTGCTCGATGTGCTCTCGGCTGCCGCAGCAGAGATCACGCTCGATCTGGCGCCAGGCTCGGTCGACGTGCGCCTGCGCGGCCGGGACCCCGAGTTCGTCGTGACGCGACCGCCGGTCGACCATCCGGCAGACAGCCGCCCGACCGACGCCCTCCCGCCGCCGCCAGACCGGGTCGGGGTACCTCCGGTGACCGACGACGACACCGGCCCGTCGCGCGTCACGCTCCGCCTGTCCGAACAACTCAAGGGTCGGATCGAGGAGATCGCAGGACGCGAAAGCCTCTCGGTCAACTCCTGGCTGGTGCGCACCGTCTCCGCCGCCGTCGGAGCGACCGACCGGCCACGATACGCCGTGCGGCCGAACCCGGGCGGCGGCGAGAGCTTCACCGGCTGGGCGCGCTAGCGGCCCTGCGCGTACCTCGCCACATCGTCCACGTCATGAGCGTATTTCGCAGCTTCACGTCATCCGCATCCACTCACGTCATCCGCATCCACTCACGTTTCGAGGAGAATTTCATGCCCACATTCGCATCCCCCGACCCGATATCGATCACCATCGACATCGTCGGCAACACCCACATCAGCGCAAGCGACCGCGCCGACACCGTCATCACCGTCGGGCCGATGGATCCGTCCAAGTCGTCCGACGTCAAGGCCGCCGAGCAGACGACCGTCGAGTTCTGCGACGGCAAGTTGTTCGTGAAGTCGCCGAGGAGTTGGGCCCCCTTCAGCGGGAGCCAGACGGTGGTCGTCACCCTCGAGGTGCCGACCGGCTCGGCGCTCGACGGCATCTCGGCGATCGGCGACTTCCACGTCGAGGGCGAAATCGGGACCACGACGCTGAAGACATCGATGGGCGACGTCCGGCTCGACCTGACCGGTGAGTTGCGCGCCAGGACGTCGTTCGGCAACGTGATGGTCGACCATGTTGCCGGCAACGCCGATGTCACCACCTCGTCTGGCGACATCCGCCTCGGCGCGATCGAAGGCACGGCGGTCGTGAAGAACTCGAACGGCAGCACGCAGCTGGATCGGGTCGCAGGTGACGTGCAGGCCACGTCATCCAATGGCAGCGTGCTGATCGGCCAAGCCGGCGCCGGGGTCACGGCCCGCACCGCGAACGGCGATGTCCGTGTGTTCGAAGTCGGCGCCGGTGAGGTGGTGGTCGAGACGGCGGCCGGCGAGCTGGAGGTGGGCATCGTTGCCGGAGTGGCCGCATGGCTGGACGTCCGCACGCGATTCGGCTCGGTGCGGAACAGTCTCGAGCATGCTGAAGGCCCCGATCGGTCAGACGGCACGATCTCGGTGCGGGCCCGGTCGTCCGTCGGCGACATCGTCATCCATCGGGCCCCGGCCGACGCATCGAGGCGGCCGTTGTTGCGACGATGATCACGCCCATGGTCGAGCGTCCACTTGTCCGACGCAGGCACCGATGCCTGCAGTTTCTGCAACATTCGGTGCCGGCGTCGCCGACCTTCAGATGTGGCCGGAGGCGAGGAGATAGCTGCCGGGATAGAACTCACCGGGGATGCCGACGCCGGGCTGCATGGGTGAGACCTCGTGCAGGTCGTCGAGGGCGAACAGCGCCTGGCCGACAGCGCCGAGGATCATCGTGGCGATCGCTGTACCGAAGCAGGTGTGCATGCCCTCGCCGAACATCATGTAGGTGCCGGCAGGGCGGTCGGTGCGGAACGTCAGCGGATCGGGCACCGCATCGGGGTCCGTCATGGCGATCGTGGGATTGAGGACGATGATCGATCCTCTGGGGATCTTCGTCTCCCTCAACGTGCCCTTGGCGAGCACCGCGTCGGTGAGCGCTGTCCGGAAGACCGACGGCGGGCTCGGGTCGCCGAGTCTCGCCGCCTCCAGCATGCATTGACGCACCAGGGCGGCGTCCCTGGCGCGGGATGCGGCCTGCGTGGCCTGCAATGCTCCGGCATTCGCCGGGTCGAGCAGGTATTGGACGGCGCTGACGATGGCCGCCGACAGGGCCACGGACGAACCGACGGCAAAACCTCCGAGGTTGCGCCGGATGCCCAGACGGTCGAGCGCCATCGGGTGGGTCGGGGAGTCGACGCCCGGCAGCGACAGCAGGCGCGTCAGGACATCGTCCGGAACGGTCGTGCCTGCAGCGATATCGGCCGAACGCTGGCGGATGAGGCCGTCGAGGTAGGCCTCGAATGCCGGGGAGATCGAGGTCGTGACGTCCTTGATCGACGGGAAGAACGCCGACCACCACTCGAACACGGAAATGCCGATAGCCCTCAACCAGGCCATGAACGTCTCGTCGTCAGGTCCCGGCACGCCGAAATAGTGGCCGACGAAGCGCAGCGGCGCCGGAACGGCGACGGTCGACACGAGGTCGAACGGCGTGCCGGACTGCGAGACGGCGGTGGCGACCAACGAAGCGGCGAGACCCTCGATCCATGGTTCGAGTGCCTGCAGGTCACTGCCCGGCGTCACGAAGCGCATGATCGACGACTCGCGGTCGTATTGCGGACCGGCGTCCATGCCGAGGATGAACGGTCCGGTCAGGTCGATCAGTCGCTCGCCATAGCCGCAGACGGAGAAGACGTCTCCTCTGGTGAACACCTCGGTCATGTCGGCTGCCGTCCCCAACAGCACGCCGATCGAGGTCGGAAAGATCTTCGTCGAGTCTGCGGCGCGCAGCTCGTTGCCGAGTTCCACGAGGTGTTGCTGGTAGAGCATGACGACGTCGATCTGTTCCTGCAGCACAGCCTCCGGAGGGTTTCCAGGTGCCGCCTTGATCGACTCGTAGAGGGCGATGAAGGTCGTGCCCGCCGGCAACGTCGGCGGTGGCGCCGGGCGAGCGACTACCGGGTCGACACACAGGCGGGACAGCCCGCTGAGCGATGGGACGAACAGGTACGCACCGCCGCGTGGCGTGACGAATTGCGGGAGGTTGTGGATGGTGGGGCACGAACCGTCTGGCTGCGGGATGGTGAAGCTCGCCCCGAGTGGTCCCTCTGGGGACGGAGATGTGGAGGAGCTGTCGGCGCCGACGAACGGGTCGCGGTCGGTGCTCAACCCGTTGGCCTCGTTGCCGTTGTTCACCCACTCCGACTGGATCATCTCGAACTGGTCGAGGATGCTGGCATTGAAGGCCCTGAACAGCAGCCCGCGCCGCTGCCCGTCGTCGGCGGCCCGGTCGAGGTACGGACCGTACGGCGCCGAGCGGCGGATGATGCGATGGTTCGCCGGGTCGACGACGGAATCGACAGCGAGTGAATCGCGTGGGTTGACCCGCCGGATGTGCGCCCGGCGGGGAACGCGATCGCCGTCGAGGTCACCGCCTTTCGCCGTTGCAGACGCTGGACCGCCATCGTGCGCCGACGTCGGGCCGCACGGCGCCCGATAGGTGAAGGCATTGGCGGTGTTCGGATCGACGAGGATCGACGGGTCGTCGTGATCGGGTGCGAGTTCGAGCGGGGGCTCCGCTGCGCCAGCGGCCGACGAACTTGGCGGCACAGTGTTCTTCGTCCATGCCGAGACGGTGCGCAGTCTGCGAGACGTAGGACCTGAAGCCCGCCACGTCCTGTTCGAGTTTGCGTAGCACCATGTAGGTGCCGTTGGTCCGCAGCGCTGGATCGCTGGGGCGTGAGGCGATCTCGCCGTACCCATCGGCATGACCGAGCAGGAAACAGCCGACGGGGATCGGCGCCCACGTGCCGTCCGGCTGGTAGCCACCCTGGCCCGGATACACCGGCTGGCCGACGCCCGCGACACCTGGTTGGCTGAGGTTGTCGTTGAATCCGAAGTGCTCCTTGGCCGAGCCGTGCTCCGCACCGAACTGCGCACCCTGTTCGGTGCCGATGACCGACACGTCGTTCGCCAGAGCGAGCGAGCGGATCACTTCCACTTCCGCAGCCAGGGTTGCGGTATCCGGCGCTTGGACCAGTACCCAGACGTGGAGTCCGGTGCCGCCGGCGGTGGGCGGAAGGTACACCGGATCCCAACCGGAATGCGACGGGTCGTCGCCGAGGATGACCCCGCGCGCCACCATCCCGTCGCGGAATTCCTGGGGGAACGAAGCGAGCACCTCGGCGCTGACGCCGACGGCCGCGAGACCCGACCACGTGAAGCCGACGTTCACCCGCGTCTGCGCCGCGGCGGCGAGCGGGTCTGACGGGATCGATGCCTCGGTGGTGACACGGCCGATCAGCGATCGGACGAATGCCCGGCCGGCCACGGCGTCGGCGACACCGAGGAACAGGTGCGTCTCGAAGGTGATGACGGTGGGGTCGAAAATCCCCGACTGGATCTCGTCAAGCGGCACGGTCACCCCAGACGCTGTCACGTCGGACGCGGCCACATCAGACGCCGCACTGGCAGACGTGATCACCTCAGACATCGGTGACATCGATTCGGTTGACGGCACGGGTGAGCGTGTCGTACGCCTCGAGCAGTCGTGGTGGCCACGTCGATCGTTCGACCTCGAGCGCAGCGTCCTCGAAGGTGGCGAAGAGGTTGCGGAACTGGCGCAACCATGACGTGTCGCGGACGGTGACGTCGGTGATGGTCGGGTACCACAACGTGGTCTCGACGAGATTCGTACTCATGAAGTCCAAGAAGGCGGAGAAGTCCTCGGTGCCCGGATAGCCGACGCAGTTCCCCCAGACGGCGTCCATCCATTTCGCACCGGTGGTGTTGTGGCGGGTGGGGATGCCGGAGTTGGCAATGGTGACGAAGTCGTGGATGTACTGCTCCAGCCCGCCATCGAAGTTCGCCGTGAACAGCAGTTGTTGGTTGCCTGGCAGGATGACCCACCGCGCGAAGTGGATCGTCCCGACGTCGTTCAACGGGGTGAGTTGCCCTGAGGCGACGTACAGGTCGATCAGATCGAAGACGAACCGGAGGTTGTCGGCCCAGCGGACCGGAGGAGCCGCCTCGTCGACACCGATCACATCGTCGACGACGTCGATCTTGACGGTGAGTCCCTGTTTGATCGCCACGACATGGGTCATCTCGCTCACCCGTCCTGCCATCTTCGATCGAACGGCTCCGTTCGGCGTCATCGCGTCCCCTCCAGCGCCTGCACGGCCTCCCGTGACAGCAGCGGCAACAGTAGTGGCCGGACTCACGCCTGTTTTCCGCCAGCTCAGACCATCGACCCGCTTCGACTACCCTGGCCCGACGCAACTCGGCTTCGGATCACAGGGGACGCCAGAGACATGTACTGCCCTCGCTGCTCGCGCTCGCTGGATGCCGCCGCACCGGTCTGCCGCTGGTGTAGCTCTGCACTCGTGTTCGCCTGCGATCGGTGCGGCCGCCGTTCGCCGACCGACGCCGCGTTCTGTGCCGCTTGCGGCCACCGCTTGAGCACACTCGTCCTCGCCGAGGGGCCCTCGACGTCTGCGCTGGTGCGGGTCCCGGCTGCCGCGCCGACCGCGGCCAGACCGGAGCGCTTGACGTCGCCTGATCGGTTCGAGGGCCAGCGGCGCACTGTCACTGTGGTCATGTCAGACCTCTCCGGCTACACGGCGATGTGCGAGCAGTTCGATCCGGAAGTCATCTCCGAGATCATGGGCACCATCAAGCGCGACGGCACGGCGATCATCGAGTCCAATGGCGGCATCGTCAACCAGTTCACTGGCGATGAGATCGTGTCGCTCTTCGGGCTGCCGACTGCCGGCGCCGATGATGCCCGACGCGCCGTGTCGGCTGCGCTCGCACTCCACGAGCGGGTCGCCCGCATGAACGACACGCTCGACCCCGCCCCACCCGTGCCGCTCGGGATGCACACCGGCATCCACACCGGCCTGCTCGTCGTCCAGGTCAATGACCAGCGAGACGGCGTGTACGAACTGACCGGCGACACGATCAACACGGCCGCCCGGATACTCGGCCTCGCGGGGCGCGACGAAGTGCTCATCGGTGCGCCGACACGCAATGCGGTCGAGCCGTATTTCGAGATCGAGGCGGCAGGTCACCACACCGTGCGCAACAAGGCGAAGCCGCTCGAGGTGTATCGCGTGTTACGCGAACGCAGTGATCTGACTCGTTTCGACGCCGCGCGCGAACGCGGCCTCACGGCCCTGGCTGGGCGCGATCAGGAGTTGGCGCAACTCGACGCGTCGCTCCGTGCCTGTCGGTTCGGGTCTGGCCGGGTCGTCGTCGTCGAGGCTGACGCCGGAACAGGCAAGAGCCGACTGGCGTTCGAATTCGCCCAGCGAGCTCGCGCCGACGATGATCGGGTCGTCGTCGTCGAGGGCCGCTGCCAGGCATTCGGCGCCAACACGTCGTATCTGCCATTCATCCAGGTGGTTCGCGAAGCCCTCGGCATCGAGCAGGGCGCCTCCGTCGATGATGTGCTCGCCGCCGTGCCCGGCGCCGTCATCGCCCTCGATCCTGATCTCGAACCACACGTCGCCGCCTACCTGCTGCTGCTCGGTGCCGCCTCGGTCAAGGACCTGCCGATCGAGTGGCTCGACGATGCAATGGCGGACCATCTGCACACTGCGCTCGTCGATCTCGTCATCGCCTTGGCATGGCAGCGACCGACGATCGTGCAGCTCGACGACTGGCACTGGGCAGACGCCGAATCCCACACCACACTGATGAGGCTGAGTCGCGCCATCGCCGGCTGCCCGGGAATGGTCTTGGTTTCGCAACGACCGGGGGCGCAGCCGATCGATGTGGACGTCGAGGTGATCAGACTCGGACCGCTGTCGCCGGCAGCTACCAGCTCGATGATCGCCCGCTCATTCGGAGCAGCCACCGTCAGCGCCGATCTGGCGGCGACGATCTACGAGCGCACCAATGGGAACCCGTTCTTCGTCGAGGAGGTCTGCGCTGCGCTGGCCACCCAGGGTCGCGTGCGGGCAGCTGGCGACGAGGTGGTGCCTACCGGCGAGATCGTCGACCTTCGGATTCCTGACACGGTTCAGGCCGTCGTGCTCGGACGCGTCGACGGGCTCGACGACGACGCACGGTCGATGCTCAAGCTGGCATCCGTCATCGGGCGGGAGTTCCCGACCGACATCCTCGCCGAGGTCTCGGGGGTCTCGGGGCTCTCGGGGGTCACGGGAATCTCGGGGGTCTCCGATGAGGCCGCTGCCACCTCTGTCCGACGCCTGTCGGGACTGTTGACGGTGCTCTGCGAGTCCGGTCTGATCGAGCCGTTGGACCAACCCGATGCCGGCGCAACGGCCCGCTTTCGCTTCCGGCACATCATCACCCAGGAGGTCACCTACGACACATTGCTGCTTCGCGAACGAAGGGTTGCGCATGCCCGCATCGCCGAGGCCATCGAGCGGGCGAGAACGCCTGCCGACATCGAGCAGCGACGGATGGTCGAAGCGTTGGCGCATCATCATCAGCGGGCCGGTCACAGCGAGCTGGCGCTCACCTATTTCGAGCTCGCCGCCAACAAGGCGGTGGAGCGCAGGTCGCTCGCCGAAGCGCGCTTCCAATTGCGCTCGGCCATCGACGAATCCTGCAAAGTCGTGCAGACAACATCGGTGCGCAAACACCGCGGGCAGCTCGCTTTGCGCTGGGCTGCGACCTGCATCTTCATGCCGTCGCTGGTTCAAGTCGACCTGCTCGACACGGTGATGCGCGAAGCGACGGAGGACGGCAATGACACCATCGCCGTGATGGCGAGCTATTGGATCAACTGGATCCAGTACTCGATCGGCAACCAGCGTGTTGCTGAGGAGGGAACGAGGCAGCTCCTGTCGCTCGTCGAGCCGGCCGGATCGCCGCGGATGGTCGCTCTGATCCGCTGTCACCTCGGGCAGGTGCTGGTTTCACAGGCCCGGCCCCACGAGGCGGAGACGATGCTTATCGAGGGACTCGACCGTGGTGCCGGCTCGAGCTCCCGGAGCGCGGATGCCCAGCCCACCGGCCTGTATTGCTACTCGCTCGCTCAATTGGCGCTGGCGTATGCAACCCGCGGCGCGTTCGACCGGTCGCGACCGATGATGGACGAGGCTTTGGCCCTCGTTCGCACGACCCACGAGCGCTCGACCGAGGCGTCGCTGAACATCTGCGCCGCACTCGCCGCCGTCTTCGCCGGCGACTGGCTCGTTGCCAGAGCGCGGATCACGGCGATCGGCGAGTTGCCGGACGTCTCCGTGTCGGCATACGTTCGTACTGCCGCCGCTTGCGTGGACGCCTATGCGATTCACCGGTCTGGCAGTAGCGAAGAGGGACTGCGGTTGCTGCGCCGCATCTCGGCGATCCATGAGAACGCAGACGCAAAGCTGTCGCTTGCCCTGACGCGGGCCTGGCTCGCCGACGCGCTGCTCCGCTCTGGTGACCTCGACGGAGCGACGGTGATGGCACGAGCTGCGGTGGAGCGCGCCGCCGTCGGCGACAACTTCGGCATCGACCTCGCCGAGGAGGTGCTGCTGCAGACGAGTGGCGTGACGGATGGCGCCCTGGCCGAACGGGCCGATGCGCTGGCAGCGGAGCGTGCAGCTGCCGGAAATCCGCTGGGGTCGGCGGCGGCGCAGCTTGCGGCGGCATGCGCGCATCTTCGGGCCGGCGAGGTCGGAGAGGCTGCCCGGCGCGCGGTCCTCGCCGAATCTGGCATGATCTCGCTCGGCAGCCCGGCATTCGCCGACGTCGCCAACGCCGTCCTGCGTGACGCGGTCGCCGCTGCCGAGCGTTGATCACGGGCCGCCCGACAGAGAGAGAACCCATGACCGACACCCCTGACCCGGCGGAGGCGTTCCTCACCCAGTTGCAGATGGCAACATCGGTGGTGCACGTTTGGAGGTCGTCGTTCCCCGCGGCCGACCCGTTCAGCGCCGGCTTCGATGCCGCTGTGGCCTGGGTGCGCGGGCACCGCCCCGACATCGATGTGCAGATTCTCGTCGATCCGTCGATGGCCGACACGGTCGTCTTCTTCCGCACCGACGTCACCTGCTGGGCCGGTCCGCTGCTGGCGCCGGTGAGCACTCCATGGATACAGATCCCGATCACTGCGGACCAGTACGAGCAGTTCTTCACCGACCAGGCGCACGCACTGGCGAACCCGGAGACGATCCTGCCGTACAACGCCACCCCCGGCCTGCCTGACGGCTCGACGCTGATCGACGACTTCAGCCGGTTGAACGCGACATCGGTGAAAGAGGTCGTCGGCTACAAGCAGCCGCGGTGGCCGTGGTCGGCGTTTGCTCCGACGGAGGCCGACTTCTGCAATGTCGTCGCCGAGGTGGCGCGAAACGGTGGGACGGTGTCGATCGCCGGCAAGCGCCACAGCCAGGGGGGCCACACGTTCTACACAGGTTCGGTGGTGCTCGACATCACCGACTTCGACGAGATCCTCGCGTTCGACAAAGATGCCAAGACGATCCGCGTGCAGAGCGGCACGACATGGGATGTGATCCAAAGGTTCGCTCAGCCGCACGGATTGTCCGTTTCGGTGATGCAGGCGTACCCTTTTTTCACGGTCGGCGGCGCGCTCGCCGTCGGCGTCCACGAGAGCGATCTGCGCTTCGGGACGATCATCGACACGGTGCTGTCGTTCCGCATCCTGCTCGCCGACCGCCGAGTGCTCGACGTGAGCCGCGAGCAGAACGCCGAGCTGTTCGGGCTGGTGATCGGCGGGTACGGCCTGTTCGGTCTCGTGCTCGAAGTCGAGCTGCAACTCACCGACGACATCCTGCTCACCCAGACGGTTGCGAATGTCGCGGCGACCGATTTCTCCGGTCTGTTCCTCGCCGCCAAGGCGACGAAAGGGATCATCTACGGGTACGCCAGGCCGTGTTTTGTCGATGACGATCGGCTGATGATGCAGATGTCGATGGTCACCTATGCCGAGGCCGATTCGCCGCCTCCACCCGGGATCTTCGACATCGCCGACATGAGCTACCTCGGCCTGCGCAAACTGATCTACGACCTGTCGCGCTCGTATGCGTGGGGCAAGGTTGTCAAGTGGGAAATGCAGGAGCGGTACGGCGACGGATTCAACGTCAACCTGATCTCGCGCAACAACCTGATGCGCGCCGATATCCGGATTCCCGGTGATCACCGATCGTCGACCGATACCGACGCTCTGCAGGAATACTTCGTCCCGGTCGGTCAGTACGCCGCGTTTGCCGCCGGTCTCGGGGTCATCCTTCGCGAGCACTCGATCAACATGATGAGCCTCGGTATCAGATTCGTCCCGCAGACGACGGCATCGGTGCTCAGCTATTCGCCTGCCGGCGACGTCTTCGGGGCGATCATGGTGGTCAACCATGGGACGTCGACGGAGCAGATCGCAGCCGTGCAGGCATGGACGCGGGAGATCATCGATCTGGTCCTCTCGCTGGGCGGTACCTACTACCTGCCGTACGCCGCATACGCCACGCGAGAGCAGGCCCACGCCGGCTACCTGCGCCTCGCCGAATTCCTGGCAGCCAAAAACCGCTACGACCCGGATCACGTCTTCATGAACTGGTTCTTGCACAACTACGGCTGAACCCCCCGCCCGACGCAGGCACCGATGCTTGCAGTTTCTGCAACATTCGGTGCCTGCGTCGAGCGGACCGGGACGGGGGAGCGATCATGCGGCGCGCCTCAAGGCTTCGAGGATTCGGTCCGCAACCCAGTCGGGCCGATACGTCACATCTTCGTAGGTGAAGGTCATGACTCGCAGGCCGCGAATCGTCAGTTCCGTCTGGCGCTGTGCATCGACCTGCCGCTGAAATCGGGTCGCGTGAGTGCCGTGCCCAGACACCTCGACCACCAATCCGCCAGGGAACAGCGCGTCGACGCGGGCGATCGTCCGCCCGTCCGTGCGGAACACCTTCTGAGTCATCGGCCGAGCGATCCCACGCTGGCGGAGCACTGCAAGGAAACGGCGTTCGAGCCTGCTCTCGCCGCCGGTGTCGACGAGCGCGTCGATGAGTGAGCGGCCGCCGTTCACGCCTCGGTGGTGTTCAGCGATCACACGGGTCCGCAGGCGTTGCTCGGGCACGAGTCGGAGTCGAATCGATGAGTCGATGGCATTCACCGTCTCGGTGCGGCTGAATCCAAAAATCGGCGAGTCGAGAATCGTCCGCTGTGCGCTGGTCACCGGCAGCCCTCCGATGCGGACGATGTCTCCTGGCTGAAAGCGACGTCCCGTCGATCGGACGATGCTCGAGCACCTTCGATGGCGGTGCTCCCGTTGCACGATGATCTCGACCGGTGCTGCATCGAACCCGTCGAGGCCGAGGAGTCGGGATGCGGCTCGACCGCCGACGACTCCTGCGCCGTCGAGGTCCGCCTCGGTGGCGGCCACCTCTGTCATCCACGTGACTGGCGTGCCCAGGAACGTGTACGACCTCGGGCCGAGGCGTTGTAGGAGCCCCGACGAGACCCACCTACTTCGACTTGACGGTCCGATGCCGAGTGCATCGAGCTGAGTCGTCGACGGCACTCCGTGTTGCGAGGTGCCGAGTTCCGCTGCCTGCCGGAGACGATCGTTCATCCTCGGAGTGTGCACCGTCGGTGTGGCAAGGTTTCCGCGGCGCTGCCGATGCCTGACGTCGGCACCGATCGTTGCAGTTTCTGCAACAATTCGTGCCTGCGTCGAACTGCTACGTCGCGTTGACCTTCGGCATGATCTCTTCCTGCAGTTGCTTGAGGTCGTCGAGCGTCTTCGACACCGGGACGTCGGCGAACGGCGGCCACAGGAGCGGCATCGTGAGCCCGGCTTCCTTGTAGCGCTTGAGGTTGTCGGTGATCTGGCCGGCGGTACCGACCATCAGGTTGCTGAGCTTGGCGTTCGGTGTCTGGTCGGTCTCGGCGTCGGTGATGACGAACCAGATCATGCTGCAGATCTCGAGGTCGTCGACGGTGCGTGTGCTGCCGAGTTCGCCGAGTTCGTGTTGGATCTCGCCGCGCCACGTCTTGATGTCGTCCGGCGTGTCCTGGATGCCGATCCAGCCCGACAGCCCGTACTTACTGATGCGGCTCGCCGAGCGCTTCGGGTCCTTGAGACCGCTGAAGAAGATCGGCGGATGGGGCTTCTGCACCGGCTTGGCCCCGAACCCGCATGGTTCGAAATCGGCGAACTCGCCGTGATATTCGAACACGTCGTTCGTCCAGATGCCCTGCATGATCTCGATCGTCTCGCGCACGTGCTTGTGCCGCTTGGGGAAGATGTGCGCGGCGCTGGCGGCGGCGAACTCCTCTGGCATCCAGCCCGACCCGATGCCGACGTTGACGCGGCCGTTCGAGAGGTGGTCGATGGTGGCGATCTCGCCGGCGAGTACACCTGGCGCCCGGTACGGCGTGTCGATGATGCTCATGCCGATGCGCACCTTGGTCGTCTTCGCCGCGAGCCAGGGGATGAGCGGCATGCCGTGGAGCCACTCGCCGCGGGCCGCCACCGGCAACGCCTTCGGCATCTGCTCCATCATCCCGAACGAGTACTGCAGCTCGCCGCGGTCGGAGGCTTCCGGGACGACGACGCGGTCGAGCGCCCAGACGGAATCGAAGTCCAGATCCTCAGCAAGGCTGGTGAGATCTTCGAGTTCTCTGACCGTGACTTTGTTGCGGAAGTTCGGCAGGTACAGAGCAAGCTTCATGAGAGACGTCCCCTTTGTCGTGTGTCGTGTGTCGTGTGTCGTGTGTCGTGTGTCGTGTGTCGTGTGTCGTGTGTCGTGTGTCGTGTGTCGTGTGTCGTGTGTCGTGGTCGAGCCGGCCGGCGATGGCCGTCGAGCGACGAACTCCAGGAACCCCCATGGTTCAGCGTCGCATGCTGCACCGTAGACGACGGCACGCAGCGGGTCGAAGCAGACGGTTGTCCGACGCCGGCACGGATTGTTGCAGCATCTGCAACATCTCGTGCCTGCGTCGCCGACTATCCGACTATCCGACTATCCGACCGTCGGGCCTTCGGCGCGCAGTCGATCGCGTAGTTCGCGCTTGACGACCTTGCCGTAGTTGTTCGTCGGGAGCGAGTCGACGAACCGGTATTCCTTTGGCCGCTTGAACCGGGCGATGGTGTCGAGGCACGCCTGGTCGAGTTCCTCGACGCTCGGAGAAGGCACACCGTCGGCGGGCACCACGAAGGCGATCACCGCCTCGCCCCATTCGGCGTCTGGCCGGCCGACGACGGCGACAGCGCCCACGCCGGGGTGGCGGAGCAACGCCTCCTCGACCTCCCGCGGGTAGATGTTCATCCCGCCGCTGATGATCAGGTCCTTGGAGCGATCACGCAGCGTCAGGTAGCCGTCGTCATCGAAGCTGCCGACGTCGCCGGTGTGCAGCCAACCGCCGCGCAGTGCCTCGGCGGTGGCGTCCGGCTGGTTCCAGTAGCCGCTCATCACCACATCGCCGCGCACGACGACCTCACCGATCTCGCCGGCCGGGAGTTCGTTTCCATCGTCGTCGATGACGCGCACCTCGACGTCGGTGCGGGCGGTGCCGACGCTCTGCAGACGATCGAGCCACCGTGGATGGTTGCGGTCTGCGTGGTCGGCTTTGGACAGCGCGGTGATCGTCATCGGTGTCTCGCCCTGCCCGTAGATCTGCGCCAGGCGGGGACCGAACACGGCGAGGGCGTCTTCGAGATCGGCGAGATACATCGGCGCGCCGCCATAGATGATCGTTTTCAGGTGAGTGAGATCGGCGTTGGCGATCGCCGGGTCGCCGGCGAGCCGCTTGACCATCGTGGGAGCTGCGAAGAAGGAGATGCAGGGCCAGCGCTGGATGAGCGCGGCGATCTCCTCGCCGTCGACACCACCGGAGTGCGGCACGACGCTGACCGCACCGCTGGCGATGTGCGGCAGCCCGTAGAGCCCCGAGCCGTGCGACAGCGGCGCGGCGTGGAGGATGCTGTCCTGCGCCGTCACCGGGTCGATGTCGGCGAAGTAGCTGAGCGAGGCCATCAGCAGGTTGCGGTTCGTGAGCGTGGCGCCCTTGGGCCGCCCGGTGGTACCGCTCGTGTAGAACAGCCATGCCGGATCGTCCGGTCGGCGGTCGGTGAGCGGCGCAGGAGCGGTCGCCGTGAGCCGGTCCCAACCGTCACCGGGGGCGATGACCGCCGCCTGCAGCGAGGCGACGGTGCCGACGAGCGACTCGATGTCGTCTGCGTGGTCCGTGTCGGTGACGACGACGGCCGATTCGCTGTGTTCGAGGATGTAGGCGATCTCGTCCCGGTGCAGGCGGGCGTTGACCGGCACGACGACGAGGCCGGCGTGCCAGATGGCGAACATCGCCTCGAGGTACTCCGGCCGGTTGCGCATCACGATCGCCACACGCCGGCCGGGGGAGAGGCCGAACGAATCACGCAGGCCACCCGCCGCGCCTGCCGTCCGTGCGGCGAACTGCGCCCAGGTGGCGTGGACACGCTCGCCGTCGGCGATCGCCGGATCGTCGGGGCGTGCACGGCCGTGGCGTTGCACCCAGACAGCCGGATTCATCGCATCACTTCCCCTCGCACGGGGCGATGGTATGTCACGGCAACTACCATCGCCAATCGCATGCGCACGACCAGCGGACGACGGCGATGAGGCTCGCCGAGGATGAAGCGCTGGCGCGGTTCAAGGCAAATGATCACGGCGTGTTCTGCACGATTCACGCCGAACGTGGCGTCGACGCGGTGCCCGTTGTGTACGTGGTCGACGCAGACGGCTACCTGGGGGTCCCCGTCGACCTCGTCAAACCGAAGACGTCGTTGCGACTGCAACGGGAGCGGAACCTCGAGGCAGACCCGCGGGCGACCCTGCTGATCGAGCGGTGGGAACGAGACGACTGGTCGCAACTGTGGTGGGTGCGCGCCGAGTTGCGCTGGCAAGGAGACGACGTCGCGGACCGGGAGGAGTCGCTGGCCGAGGAGCTGGCGAGGCACTACCCGCAGTACCGTGAGCGACCATTCGCCAAGGTACTGGTGCTGCGGATCGTCGCAATCTCCGGCTGGGCAGCCACCCCCGGCTGAGCCAAATGGCGTTCGTCAACGGATGAGGCTGGCTGCGTGGCGATGGATCTTGGCGACCGCTGTGGCGACGTCGAGGACGTCGTCGCGGTCTGCGAGGAGCAGCCGGTGCTGCAACCACACGGTCGATGATGCCGCTGCCTCGGCATGGGGCAGATGGAGGTTCCGGTAGTCGATCGTCGGTGCATGCGCCCGCAACCGCGGGCCGAATTGCTGAGTGCGGAACACTGCGAGGTCGGTGACCGACGGGTACGACACACTCATCGGCACCCCTTCGGCAGCGAGCGCCGACTCGAACGTGCGGAGCGGGAGCCCGGCGAACTCCGCTGCGTCGTAGTGGAAGACGAAGCAGTAGTTGCCCTGGCTGTCCATCCGCGGATCTCGACGCTGCCCACGGATGCCGGGGATCTGCTCGAGCGCCTCGATGAGGGCAACGGCATTGGCGTTGCGGATGCGGTTCTGTTCGGGGAACCGGTCGAGTTGCGCCTGGAGGATCGCTCCCTGCCACTCCGTCATGCGGAGGTTCGTCCCGACCGTCGCGTGGTGGTAGAACCACTCGCCCTGCACACGGCCGCAGTCGGCGTAGGCCCACGCCGCGTCGCGCAGGTCCTCGTCGTTGCAGAGCAGCACGCCGCCCTCGCCGGCGGTCATCAGCTTCGAGCGCTGCATCGAGAACGACCCGAAGTCGCCCCACGATCCGACTCCCCGGCCGCGCCAGAACGTGCCGTGGGCGTGGGCGCAGTCCTCGATGAGGCGGAGATCGCGACGCGCGCACAGTTCGACGAGGGCGTCGAGGTCGGCCGCAGCGCCGGCGACGTGCACGGCGATGATCGCTCGTGTTCGATCGGTGATCGCCGCTTCGGCGGATGGCGGGTCGATGCACAGCGTGTCAGGATCGATGTCGACCAGTACGGGAGTCGCATTGACGGCGAGCACGGCGGAGGCCGAGGCGACGAAGGTCATACCGGGCACCAGCACCTCGTCGCCCTCGCCGATGTCGCAGGCGATCAGCGCCGCCTCGAGCGTGTGGGTGCCGTTCGTCATCGCCATGCCGAAGCCGGCGCCGTGGTACGCAGCGAAGTTCTGGGCGAACGTGGCGGCGACCGTGCCGTCGCCCTGCCACCACCCGCCGGCGTCCAGTGTCTCGATGAGTCGTGTGCGCTCGTCGGCGTCCCACACCGGCCACGTCGGATATGCGGCTGAGCGGACTGGCCGGCCCCCGAGTGCGGCCGGCCTGTCGGATGCTGCGGGTGTGGGCACGGTGTCGTGTTTGTTCATTGCCGTCCTTCAGCGTTCTGCGCCCGGGCGAGCGGAGCGGGTCGGTGGAGTAGGCGGGCGGAGCGGGTCGGTGGATTCGGTCGGTAGGGGGGCCGAGTCGCGGATGGCGGCGTCGACGATGCGCAGCGCCGTGAGCCCGACGTCGGCGGAGGCGACGGGTGTGTCCCCCGTGCCGCAGCAGTGGGCGAAGTCGGCCATCTGCGCCTGGTACATCGCCAGGCTGCAGTGCTCGTAGTCGGCGGGAGGTGGCGTGGCGGCCGTGAACTGCGGCCAGATCCGTTGGTACCCGGACGTGCCATACACCTCGATGTCCGCTTCCACTCCGTCGAGCTGCGGCTGCCACCACCCGCATTCCACGACGCTGCGAACACCGTTCGACCAGTCGATGAGGACGATGCCGTCATCGTCGACTGCGTATGTGCCATGGGCGGTACCGAGCGACGCCCGAACCCGGACCGGTTGCGGATCGCCGAGCACGAAGCGAGTGGTGTCGATGGCGTGGATCCCCATGTCGATGAGTGCACCCCCACCCGCCATCGCCGGATCCGTGAACCATCCGGACGGTCCCCAGCCGGCGTGTACCCCATGGCCTCGCGTGCGGATCGGCCGGCCCACTGCGCCGGCGGCGATGCGGTCGCGAGCGACGATCACCTCGTTGCGGTAGCGCCACATGTGACCGACGAGCAGCGTGCGTTGCGCCGCATCGGCCGCATCGGCGATCTCCTCGGCCTGCGCGAGGTCGAGTGCCATCGGTTTGTCGACCAGCACGTGTTTGCCGCATTCGAGGGCGGCGAGTGCCTGAGGGTGGTGGAGGGAGTTGGGAGTGGCGATGACGACGGCGTCGACATCGTCGGAGCGGACGGCCTCGGACCAGTCGTCGCCCGAGCGGCAGATGCGCGTGATCGCGAGGCCACACGCTTCGGCGGCACGATGATGCATCGTGCCGATGAACCCGTGGCCGAGCAGCGCCAGGCGCATCATCACGCTCGCCTCACCCCGAACCGGTCGAGCAGCAGACCCATGCCGCCGAACGTGACGATGCGGAACTCCTCGCCGGAAGCGACGCCGTGCCTCGCCCCGGTTCTCGCTGCGCCGGCGCGCACGAGCGGTTCGATCAGCGGGCGCACATCGCCTGTCGACACCACCGTCGCTGCAAGCGGGAGATCCCAGTTGCCGGTGTCGGCCTGCAGCAGGAGTTGGTTGGCGAAGTTGGTCAGCATCGTCACGTGCACGCTCGCCGCATCGACCTTGCGGTCGAGAGTGGGGGAGATGTCGACCACGTGGGTCGGGTCGACGACGTGGCGCCCGAAGTACCAGCGCTCGAAGCAGCCGTGCGGGCGCAGACCCTCTGCGAGGTGCTCGGGGTGATGCTGATCGAACTGGCTCGTCCAGAACGCCTCGTCGGTGGCGACGGCGACCATGCGGTGGTCCTGGTTGTCCTCGGCGTGCATCGCATCGGGATCGAACGTGACCAGTGCGTACGGACGAAAGCGCCTGATCTGGCGGATCAACTGCTGGCGCAGGGCGACCTCGCTGGTGTCGGCGAGTGTGTCGGTCGGCATGCCGAGTTCGACGATCTCGGCGACGCCGAGGATGCCGGCGGCGCGCCGGAATTCGCTCGCGTTGGCCTCGATCGTGGCGGTCTCCGACATGGCGAGCGAATCCCATCGATCGTCGGTGACCCGCACCACGACCACGCGCCAGCCGAGATCGCTCCATGCCGCCACCGTGCCGCCGATGAACAGGGCGACATCATCGGAGTGGGCGACGACGACGAGGATCACGCGCTGCGACCCCGGCTCGATGGTCCGGACGTCGGTCATCTCGTGGTCGGCGATCCGGGCTCAGCGCGTCGGAGCATGACGAGGCCATGGCGCATGCTGTTCCCAGATGCGCGCCAGGCGGAGGCACACGTCCTCGCGATGGCGTTGCGCGGTGACCATCAGCCCGATCGGCAGGCCGTCCGCAGTGAACCCGGCCGGCAGGGTGATCGACGGCAGGTTGACGACGTTGGCGAGCATCGTCAGCAGCGCGGCGTGTCCGCCATGGCACGGCCGTCCGCCGATCATCGTCGGCATCGGGCCCTCGGCGGCGAAGGGCGGGCAGGCGTTCGTCGGGGTGAGCAATACGTCGGTGTGCTCGAACAGTTCGGCGACACGCAGTTCGATCCGGCGGCGGTCCCGCTCGACACGGGCGAAGGTCGCCAAGGTGATCGCCCGTGCCCGACGCCAGCCGTCGACGACACGCGGGTCGAGTTCGTCGAGCCGCTGCTCCCAGTCGTCTGGGACATCCACGAACTGGTCGGCGCCCTCCATCAAGACGTAGACGCGTATGAAGTCGTCGAGCCGCACGTCGACACTGCTCCGTACGAGCCTGGCGGCGTCGATGAGCGATTCGGCTGCGCGTGACGTGATCGCCTCCACCTCGGGGTCGACGACCACGAACCCGAGGTCGCTCGACCACGTCGCTCGCAGGCCGCCGACGTCGAGCTGTTCGATCGCCTCGGTGTATCGGAAACCCGGGTGCGGTATCGAGGTGCGGTCACGTCGGTCGGGTCCGACGACGACGTCGAACAGCAGCGCAGTGTCGGCGACGGTCGTGGCGAGGGCGAAGTTCACGGCGTTCTGCGCATGGCGTGTCACGCCGAACGTCGGCACACGCCCGTAGGTCGGTTTCAAACCGGGGAGCCCGCACGAGCTGCCGGGCCCGCGGATCGAGCCGCCGCCATCGCTTGCTGTGCCGAAGGGAATCACCCCGGCAGCGACCGCCGCTGCCGTCCCGCCGCTCGATCCGCCTGGCGTGCGGTCGAGCCTCCACGGGTTGCGAGTGACGCCGAGGAGTGGGCTCGCCGTGTATCCCCATGCGCCGAACTCCGGTGTCGTCGTCTTGCCGATCGGGATCGCTCCCGCAGATCGAAAGCGCCCCACGTGCAAGTCGTCGCGCACCGCCGGGGGACGTGACGAGTACCAGCGCGAGCCGCGGGTGGTCGGCATGCCTGCACAGTCTTCGAGGTCCTTGACCCCGAACGGCACACCCGCGAGCGGACCCAACGTCTCGCCGGCGCGGCGAGCGGCATCGACGCGGTCGGCCGTCAGCAGTGCTCCATCGGCGTCGATGTGGGCGAAGGCGTTGAGATCGGCATTCGCTTCGGCGAGGCGGTCGAGGCAGGCCTGGACGAGTTCTCGTGCCGACGATTCGCCCGTTCGCACGAGCCGAACTGCCGTGACGACGTCGGGGAGTTCCACGGGCGCGACACTATTGCCTGTCCCTATCCAAGCCGTCGTCGAGAGAGCGTCGTCCCCGCATGTCCGAACTACCCGAGCTCGGCACCCCGTTCGTGTGCGTCGAGGCGGACGCCGCCGAGTTGTTGACCGCTCGAAGAACACCGCTGGTGGTCTGCGCCAACGAGCCACCGTGGTCTGCGGTACGACCGACGCTCCGCGGCGCCGATGTGCTCGCCGAGATCGAGGCGTGGGACATGGACGTCGTCCGCCTGTCTGAGATGGTCGACCGACTGGTTGCGGCCACGCCACCGGCTCAACTCGACGCAGCGACGATCGTCGGCATCGGCGGCGGGACGGCGATGGACACGGCGAAGTATGTCGCATGGCGAACGGGAAGACCGCTGGTCCAGGTGCCGTCGATCACCTCGGTCGACGCCGGCTTCACCGATGCGATCGGCGTGCGGGACGAGGGCGGGGTCCGCTACATCGGGACGGTGATCCCGGAGGTCGTGGTGCTCGACCTGCCGCTCATCAGATCGGCTCCGGCGCGATTGAACCGGGCCGGCGTCGGTGACGTGCTCTCGTGTCACACGGGCCTGTTCGACTGGCGGCTCGCCAGCGAGCACGGGCGCGGCCACCCCTGGCATGACGGGCCGGCAGCGCTCGGCGCCACGCTGCTCGACGAGTTGGAAGCTGCGGCCGACGAGATCGGCGCGGTGTCAGAGGACGGGATCCGCTTCCTCGCCGGTGCCTATCGTCGGATCGGAGCGGCATGCGCATGGGCCGGGCACAGCCGGTTCGAAGAGGGGTCCGAGCACTTCTGGGCGTATGCCTACGAGCACGCAACCGGCTCCCACCCGGTGCACGGCGAGATCATCGCCTTCGCCGTGTGCGCACTGGCTCACGTGCAGGGCAACGACCCCGCCCGAGTCCGCCGGATCGTCGAACGGTCGAAGGTGCGTGCCCACCCCGTCGACCTCGGAGTGACAGCAGCCGCCTTCCGCAGCGCCTTGCTCGGCCTCCGCGACTACGCACGCGACAACGACCTCGACGTATCCGTCGTCGATCTGGTCGACGTCACGCCGGGTCAGGCCGAAGACGCCTGGAGCTTCGTCACCTCGCTGCCACGAGTTGCCGGCTGATGCGGTCGGCCTCGGCTGCACTGTCGTCGCAGCGCTGAAGGACGCCACGACACGATCATTCGGTGGACAGCCGAGCGAGCCGGAGAAACTCGTAGGGGACCGCTCGTGGCGGAAGCCGATCACCGAGTTGCAGCTCGTCGGTGAACACCCTGAAGAGTACGGCCCGACGGATGTCGTTGTCCTGTTCGTGACAGCCGACCAATGGGTCAGAGCCGAACGATGCGAACCGTACGGGCCTCGGCCACTTTGACGATGTCCGGCGTGTCGCTCGTCAGGACGATCACGGTGCCGGAGGGGTGCTCATCAATGACGGCACCGACGTGGGCGCAGGCCGGACTGTCATGATGGGCGATCCGCAGGCGAGCAGCCTCGTTGGCTGGAACGTTCGTCAAGTCGTGATCCTCGATTCCGAGGCCGTTGATGTTCGCCGCCTTCGGGCTGCGGCGATCCCATCCGGCTTCGACCCTGACCGTCGTCGGTGTCACGAGCTGATGCTGGTTCGGTGCACGGCGACATGCTCCGCTGTTGGCCTCGACGAACGACAATGCCTCACGATGGCGCTCGGAGGCCGGGTCGAGCAGTGCTGCGACACCGGCGTTGTCGAAGACGACGAAGCTCATCGTGTCGTAGTTCAGCGTTGCGCCAGCGCTCCGCGGACCGATGCGAGAATGTCCTCCACGTCGGCGTCGTCGCCGAGGTCTTCGATGGCGTCGGCAATCAACGCCGGATGCTCCGCCGCCTGATGACCGCCCATCACGGCGGCCGCCGTGACGATCTCGGAGAGGGAGGGCCGGGCGTCGGGAAATTCGGCGTAGTGCTCCTCCAATGCCAGGCGGGTGTCGCCAACCTGCTGCTCAGTAGCGGCCGACTCTGCCAAGCTCAGGAGATGGAGCCGCACGCCTTCGATGATGATCTCGCTCAGCGATCCGGCCGCTCCGGACCCGACGGTTGCGAGAGCTGCGCCGTGGAGACGACCGGGTAGCCGCACCGACGTGTTCTGCGCCGGCGTCGGGTCGTCGAGCAGGCACGCCGAGAAGATCCTGTCGACGAGCACCGAGTCGAGCGAAGGGGCCGGTGCATCGGGCACTCGACGCCGCTGCAGAGGAAGGGAGGCGGCCCCGCCGGATTGGCATCGTTCCGCTGTCAGAACTGCCAGCGGGTCGAACCGGGGGCCTCTTCGGAGGTGCCGACGGCAGTGCCGGTACGCGGCGTGAGCTCGTAGACGAACCACGGTGGCGGCCCAAGCGTGGGCGCGTTGAACGGTGCAGTGATGCCGGTTCCAGAGGCGTCAGGCTTCGCAGGCCAGCCGCTCTTGGCCCACAGTGCCGCAATCTCGGCAACGAGTGCCGGGTCGGTGACACGTCTGGCGTCCCCAGACACCATCACGTCGTATGCCTTCGTGGCGACGCTGATCGCACAGCGAGGGTCGCGACCGACATTCCTCGCCTTGCGGGTTCGCCGGCCGGTCTGGAACCAGCATGAACCCGCGTGCCACAACGCCCCGACACTCGTCACGTGCGGGCTTCCGTCGGCGTTCACGGTCGTCAGCCAGAACGTGCACCGATTCGGCGAGTGCGGGTCGTCGTGTGTCACGAGGTCTTCGAGCTGCGCTTCCACCCGGGACCACTCGACCACCGGCAGCCCATCGGCTTCTCCAAGGTTTGTTGTCTGCATGTTCATACAGACGTTGTTCCCGACCGAAGTTCATCGCCGACCGAGCCACCGACATCGAGCGTGCGATATCGCCCGGCTGGCACAACCGTCTGCGACGCCGCACAGAACGTCAGCGCAAACAGCCGTCCCCGTCGGAGGGCTGTGCCGGAAACGGCGTTCGCGCTGCATCGCCAGGTTGGCGTGCCTCGTCGTCGCCCACGACCCGCCGGGCTCTTGCAGCGTCGAGCTGGTCGAGCCATCATGGGCGGGTGGAAGGATTGGCCCAGGTGAATTTCATCGTCACTGATCTGCAGCGGGCGCAGGAGTTCTGGGCACTGCTTGGTTGGCAGTCCACTCCGAGGCACCCGAACGCTGCACTGCTGACATTCGCCAATGGCATGAATCTCGTGCTGCACGAGCCGGAGTTCGCCCGGCTCTGGGATCCGGCCTACGCAGGACCTTCTGCTGGTTCGATGGTGGTGGACGTCAACCTGTCGAGCCGGCAGGCAGTCGACGACGCACACGCACGGGTCGTAGCGGCCGGGCACACCAGCAGCGTCGAACCGTGGGATACCTTTTTCGGCGCTCGCTACGCCATCGTGTGCGACCCGGACGGACACCGGATCGGCTTGAAGAGCCCACCGGATCCCTCACGGGCGTACCCGCTCGACGCGTGAGGCCGGCTGGGCGATCCGCCCTGCACACATGGAGGCCGTGGCGGCTACGGTGCACGGCGTGCCGATTGTCGTCATGCGGGTCAATGTGTCCGGTCCCCGTCCGCTCGGGCCTCCTTGGTTGGAGGTCACGTCATCGATCGCCAAGGAACGCGTCACCGCAGGACGGCTCTCGCTCACCGAGTTGAATCTCGAAGGCGATGACCAATCCGACCGCACCGTGCACGGCGGCGCCGACAAGGCCGTGTACGCGTACCCGTCCGAACACCTCGCCGCGTGGGCCGTCGACCTCGACCAGCCGGACCTCCTCGACTCGACGACAGCCCCGTTCGGAGAGAACATCTCGACGCTCGGGGCCACCGAGGACGACGTGTGTATCGGCGACGTGTGGCGATGGGGGACAGCAGTGCTGCAGGTGGCCCAACCACGGTGGCCGTGTCAGAAGCTCACCCTGCATCGTGGCAGCGCTGTGGTTGGTGGGCTGATGCGGTCGAGCGGGCGGACCGGCTGGTATCTACGAGTGCTCGAACCCGGTGTGGTCGACGTTGCCGGACCGATCGACGTCGCCGAACGACATGCTGCGGCGACGTCGGTACGAGCTGCCAACGAGGCGATGCTCGACCGCCCACTCGCCGATCGGGGCACGGTCGCGGCGCTGGCTGCGCTCGATGGTGTGCTCGCAGACGAGTGGCGCTTGCCACTCGTCGAACGACTCGCTCGGTCAGGCGCTGCTCGCCGACCGAAACGTAGTGGTGTGAGTGAGCGGACCCTCTGATCAGGTCTCGTCCGTATCGCCGGTTGAGGTCAAGACGATCGGCAAGCGGGCCGGCCGCCTACGTCGCCGCTGCCAGGGCCTGAGCGGGCACCACCGACGCGCGCCGTCTGCTCGTCGGTGGGCCACCCGTTTCAGGGAATGTCGAGCAGCACGGC
>JANXUF010000091.1 GCA_025356335.1 Actinomycetes bacterium | reverse complement strand
CGCGAGACGAGCGCCGGGACCGAGAAGATTCGCGACTGGGCCGCTCATCAGGAGGGCACAGAACGGTCGTGGTGGGACCGGCTGGTGGACATGTTCTCCGACTGGGGGCACCAGGCGGCGGCGAACAACGAGGCGTGGGAGAGACAACGCAACGCAGAGACCCGTGAGGCGATGACACAGGATCTCTCGGTGCTCGCCAACCTGCGTGAGGCGCAGTTGACGCACAACAGCGAAGCGATGAAGAAAGAGTTCGCCCGCCTCGACAAGGATCAGCAGGAGCTGGCGAACACGTACTTCAAGGGCGGTATGGACTCGATCGGTTTCGCCGCCGAATCGACGATGCTGCGGATCGGCAATCGGCGCACACCGGAGCTGGCCAAGACGTTCGAGGAGCGGGCGATCGCAGAGTGGGGTTGGGAGGACCTCGGCCAACTCGCCAGGGCGACGAATCCAGGCTTCCAACCGAAGGTGCTCGCCGACAAGGTCCACGGCGGTGTCGACGGCTGGGGTACGAACGAGAAGAAGGTCTACGAGGGCCTCGGGGGTGCGAAGTCGGCCGTCGAGCGCGCTGCGCTCGACAAGTGCTACACAGCGACGTTCGGAGCGTCGATGGCCGCAGATGTTCGTGACGACATGAGCGACAAGGAACTCGACCGCGCCGAGGCGTTGATGGCGGGTGACGCCGCGAAGGCAGATGCTGCAACGATTGCCGAGGCGATCGACGGGTTGGGCACCGACGAGGAGGCGATCAAGAACGCCCTACGCGGCAAGACCAAGGACGAACTCGACGCCATCAAGGCGCAATACAAAGCGAAGTACGGCGTCGACATGATCGCCGACATCAAGGACGACGAGAGTGGTGCGGAACTCGACAACGCCCTGGCGCTCGCCGATGGGGACGTCGACAAGGCGGATGCAGCCGAACTCGAAGATGCGATGTCGGGCCCCGGCACCGACGAAGACAAGATGAAGCAGGTCTACGAGCGGATCCGCCAGGAGGAGGAGCAATACGCCAAACAGCACAGCCTGACGAAGGCCGAACTCGATCAGCGGATCAAGGACCGCAACGGCAGGGTCAAGGCGAAGTACGGCGAGAAGTACGGCGACCTCGACGCCAACGCCCGTGACGAACTGTCGGACGGTGACAGCTACGCAGCGAACAATGCCGACAACAAATTGTTCACGGCACTCCAGGAGGGCGACACCTCGAAGATCGACGCCGCCAAGGCGCTCGTCGAACACGAGGGTGTCTACGCCAGCGACGACGAGTTGGAGAAGATCGCCCGCAACCAACGGACGAAGGCCGAATACGACGTCGACCTCGAACTCGGTGCCGAGCGCGCCCGGCTCGCCGCCATGGCGCAGGCGGGAGACCTGACCAAGGATGAGCTCGAAGCCGGGAAGAAGCAGCTCGCCGACAAGGGCAGCAAGGACACCCGCGAGGCCGCCGTCAAAGCAAAGGCGACGGCGAACATGGGTGACCTCAAAGATGCCTACGACCAGCTCGGAGCACGTGACGACAGCGGCAAGCACCAGTCGTTCGACCAGCTGATCAACCAGGAGACGAGCGGCTACTCGCAGCTCGAGATCCAGGATCTCGTCGCCAGCGGCGGCAAGTTGTCGGACGACCAGGAGATCTACTACGCGATCGCCGGGGTCGGCACCGACGAGGATCAGCTGAAGAATGCGTTGAAGGGCAAGACGCCGGACGAGATCAAGAAGATCAAGTTGGCGTACGAGAAGAAGCACGGCGAGGGTTCCTTCGAGAGCGACATCCTCGGCGACCTGTCGGGGCGTGAGAATCTCGACGTCGGGCTGACACTGAAGTACGGCGACCCTTCGACGTTCAAGGATCAGCTCGATCAGGCGAAGACACCGGCAGAGCGTCAGCAGCTGCTGGCGAACTTCAAGGACTACCTCGACAAGCGGACGAAGTTCGAACAGACCGGCGCGATCGGCGGTGTGATGGCGCTGACCGGTGACGGGATGAACAGCGCCCAGCAGATCGCCGACGCCGTCGACCGCGCCTCCAAGTACGACGCCGCCCTCACCAAGTTCGAGGCCGATCCCGATCACGAGAAGAAGAAGAAAGAGGACGACCCGAACCTCGTCGGTGCCGGCGCCAACTTCGACATGAACTTCCAGGGCGCTGTCCAGGCGCAGGAGGAGGTGCGCGAGCACATCGATGCGATCACCGACGTCGCCGCCCAGGTCGGCGCGGCAGTCGCCGGAATCGGCCTGACGATCATCACCTTCGGCGCACTCGGGCCGGTCGTCGCAGCGGCCTACGCAACCGAGATCGCCGCTGCCGCTGCGTTGATGTCGATGGCCACGTCGATGGCCATCAAGGCGACGTTGAAGGGCAGCGCATACGGCTGGGAGGATGCCGGCGTCGACTTGGCGATCGGCACGATCGACACGATCGTCACCGTCGCGACTGCCGGCGCAGGCAAGGCCGCCATCGCCGCATTCGAGGAGGCGATGGCCAGCCAGATGAGCAAGCTCGCCGCCAAGGAGGGCGCCGAGAAGATGACCGAGAGCGCCGTCAAGGCGTTCGTCCGCGAGGCTGCGGAAGAAGCCATCCAGAACGGCATCCAGGCGATCCCCTCGGCGTTCGCCGGCGGCCTGCTCAACGGAGAGGATCCGTTGACGGCGATGAAGGGCGCCGGCATGGCCGGTGTCCAGGGCGCCGGGATGGGTGCAGGTATCCACGGTCTGAAGACGGCGGGCGGCGCTGCACTCAAGGGCATCAAAGGAGCGCTCAAGGGCGAACCGACGATCGAGACCAAGGGGCCGGCTGTCGAAGGGTCAGGCGCTCACGGCGACGGCGAGGGCCCGCACGCCGGAACCCGCGAGTCGACGGCACCGTCGACAGCTGGTGGCGCCGACGACGTCAAGGTCCCGGAACTCGACGATCCGACGACGCTGTCACAGCATCCCGCCGAGAACGTACTCCCCGAATCAGGCGCACGCCCACAGGTCGACGAGACGCCGAGCGGTGCACGGACGAACGAGCCGGACGAAGTACGCACGCCAGGCACCAAGGAGACCGCGCCGGACAGGGTCGGCGCAGCCCCGGAGACGAACACCCCGGAACAAGCGGTCGAGCTCACCCGCCCGAACGAGAGCGATGTCGGCAAGACGTTGAGCAACGAGGACCTCGCCAGGCGGTACGGGATGCCGGAGGAGAACGTCGCCAAGATCAACAAGATCTGTTCCGACATGGGCGTGATCATCGACGTCCGGCCGACTACGCCGTATGCCGAACCGATGCTGCGCGAGGAAGTAGCGCTCCCGAAACCGGAGAAGCTCAAGGCCAAGACGATCAACGAGCTCGACGTGCAACTCGGCCTCGGGGGCGAGGGCAACCTCGGCAAGGTCGGCTTCTTCCCGCCGGAGGACATCCACTTCCCCGACAACTTCGACTCGCTCCCTGTCGACCAGCAGGACGCGCTGATCAAGCGGGCCAAGATGCGTTCCGAGGAGTTCAACTCGTACTCCAAGGACATGGCCAACCTCATCGACAAGGGCAAGATCCGCCTCGAGCCGGACGGCACGATCACCAATACCGGCCTCATCGAAGGCGGCGAGAAGCCGTTCACCGGCGACCACGATGTCTTCGACATCCGCAAGGCCGACGGAACGAGGCTGTCGGCCGAGGAGTACAACGCCGTCAAGCAACGCCTGATGGAGGAGCAGTGCGACGTGATGCACGGCGCGGTCACCGGCTGGGAACACGACAACCCGGCGACGTTCAACACACCGGAAGGCCAAGCGGCGTACAACAAGATGGTCGCAGAGCACTCGGCAGGCGGCAAAGAGCCGCTCGTCCGTTTCGGCGAGGGCGAGCCGAAGGGTGTCTGGCACGAACCGGCAGGCGAACCCGGTGCCGGTGGTGCCCACGAAACGGCCGGAGCGCCGACCGAGCGCGAGCCACGGTCAGGCGCCCCGGATACCGAACGAGATCCTCGTCCTCTTGGTGCAGCCGACGAACGAGCCCCGGACACGATCCGGGACAAACCGGAGGTCATCACCGAACTGCCGGATGGCTCGTCGATGACCTTCGAGGGAGGAAAGTTCGACGATGCCAAGACGATGTACGACAACAACATCGCCGACTCGCCGACTCGGGAGACGGCGCTGATGCGCAACCGCGTCACCGGCGAATACGTCATCATCCAGGGCACAGAGGGTGCCGTCAGCCTCAAGCATTCGAACTTCAGCGAACTGTTCCCCGATCATCCGGACCAGTGGGAACTGTTGCGCCACTCGCATCCGACGGCGGGCGAGGGCAAGGTCATGCCGGTCGCCCAGACACTGCCGAGCGGCAACGGCGGCGACCTCAGCGTGGTGATGGCCCGGGCGGAGCGTTTCGGCGAACCGCAGACTTCGATCGTCGACTTCCAAGGGCCGAACGGGCCCGAACAGACGACGTTCGGCTACGACCCGAAGTCGAAGGAGATCTTCGTCGACTACCCGAATCCCGAGGGCGGTCGCAAGGCGATGCGATTCGGTTCCCTGGAGGACTACCACGCGTGGTACGAAGGCGAGTTCCCCGGCAACAGCGCCGGCGACAGCTTCGAGCCGCCGACCGTACGCGAAGGCAAAGGAGCCGTACGCGACAACGAAACGGTCAGGACGAACGAACCGGGTGAACCGAACGGTTCAAGTGATCCGCACGAACAAGGTAGATCGATCCAATCTGAGGATCGGCTCGAACTGGTCGAGATCCTTGCGGAAGATCACCTGCAGGGACATCCGCAATTGGACGAACTCGCCGACGAGGCGACCCGCGTCCGTCGCCTGCTCTCCGACCCGGCACACCAGGCCGAGGGGTTGCGATCGCTCGACGCACTTGAGCAGCGAGTTGCCGCCATGACCGAGCACCCGATCGCCGGCGGGTCGTCCAGTGCCGTCGGCATCGTGTCGGACGATACGCCATGGGAACCTCCGAACGGATCGCCTGCGCCGCCGGCGGCGGACGCCCCCGCCACGGAACGGCGCGAGTGGGTATTGGAACGATTGCGTGAACACGTCCACCAAGCAGTCGAGCTGTACGACATCGAGGGCCTCACGCCAAATCAGGAGCGCGCGTTGCTGGACAACCCACAGATGGAAGCAGCCTTCCGCGGCAGCCGTATCGACGAATTCGCCAAATCGTCGGTACTGCACGATCCTGAACTCGCAGCGTTGCTCGTCGCCAGCGACTTCATCAACGAACCGGACTTCATCGACTCGGCGCTGCGGCTCCCCGGTGACGATTGGTTCGACGCAACGACAGCACGATCATGGCAGGACCACCTCGAGCGCTACGGAGCGCGCTACGGCCGGGGCGGCGGCCTCGCAGAGACCCGGCGTCGCGACGCTCCATAGTCAATGGCCTCGGTCGTCGTCATTGGTCGGCGACTCGTCGTCCGACCGTCAGCCTTCGGAAGGCATGTCGATCTCGACGTCGATCGCCGGATCGTCAGTGGCATGGTGATCCATATGCGGCTTCTTGCCCGGTTGCGGTGTCTCGTCCGCGCCCGGAGCGATCTCCTCACCATGCGCCTCCTTGTCGTGGGCGACCTTCTTGTCATGGGCGATGTTGCGCGGATCAGTCATGGATGTCCCGTACCCGTCGAGAAGCCGGAGCAGACGGCGAGCCGCGCCCTGTGTCCCTGTCGATGTTGAGGTCCGAGGTGCGATCGGAGTGGTCTCCACGGCAGGATGGCGAGGTAGTTGTTCGCCGCTGATGGAGGTTGCTTGCATGGCTGGATCGATTCTGGGCACGCGCGTGTTGCGCACCGAAGACCCTGCGCTGCTCGTCGGGAGCGGTAAATACCTGGACGACCTCGATATCCCGGGGAAACTCTTCGCCGCCTTCGCCCGATCGGAATACGCCCACGCCACCCTTGGAGCGATCGACATCAGCGAGGCGATGGCGATTCCCGGTGTCGTCGCCGTGCTCACCTCGGATGACCTGGGCGTGGCACCGCACCACGGCATGGCGATGGTGCACCCCGACTTCGCCAGGCCGCCACTCGCCGACGGGGTCGTGCGCTTCGTCGGCGAAGCGATCGCCATCGTCGTCGCCGAATCGGCTGCTGCCGCCGAGGACGGCGCTGCGGCGATCTCCGCCGACTTCGAACCGCTCACGGCGATCACCGATCCGGAGGAGGCGCTCGAACTCGATGCGCTGGCGATCTTCCCGAAGCACGGTTCGAACCAAGCGGTCGTCGTGACCGATGCCGTGGCAGTCGATCTCGAGGCGATCAGCGATGTCGTCGTCCGTGGCCGCTACCTCAACCAGCGCATCGCCGTCGTGCCGATGGAGCCCAACGGATGCGCAGCAATCCCGGCAGACGACGGTTCGATGACGTTCTACGCGTCGACGCAAATGCCTCATGGACTGCGATTCCAGCTCGCCAAGGCAGTCGGCATCGACCGGGAGAAATTGCGGGTCATCGCTCCGCAGGTCGGCGGCGGATTCGGCGGCAAGGCCGGGATCTGCGCCGAGTATTCGGCGGTCGCCGCAGCTGCACGGCATCTCCGCCGGCCGGTCACCTGGACCCCGACACGCAGCGACGATCTCGTCTCGCTGCCCCACAGCCGCGGGCAGATCCAATATGCGGAGGTCGGCTGCAAGTTCGACGGGACGTTCACCGGGCTGCGGGTCCATCTTGTCGGCGACGGCGGTGCCTATCCGGCGATCGGGGCGATGCTGCCGGCCGGTACGAAGCGGATGTCCAACGGAACGTACCGCTTCCCGGCGATCCAGTTCGATGTTGCCGTTGCCGTCACCAACACCACCCCGATGGGCGCATATCGCGGCGCCGGACGTCCGGAGGCGACGGCGTTGCTCGAACGCCTCGTCGACCATGCTGCGCTGCAGTTGGGGATCGATCCGGTCGAGATCCGCCGCCGCAACTTCCTCGCCGATGATGTCTTCCCGTTCCAGACGCTGACCGGCATCACCTATGACATCGGCGAATACAACACGCCACTCGACAAAGCGGTGCTCGAGGCGGGATACGACGAACTGCGCAAAGAACAGGCGGAACGCCTCGCCCGCGGGGACCGCCTGGTGCTCGGTATCGGCGTCGCTGCGTACGTCGAGATCACCGCCGGCGGCGGTGCTTCGGAGTTCGGCGCCGTCGAGGTCCACGCCGACGGATCGGCGACGGTCCGCGCCGGCACCTCCGCCCACGGTCAGGGGCACCAGACGGCGTTCGCCATGCTGGTCAACGATCAGACGGGTATCCCGATGGACCGCATCCGCCTCGTCGACGGAGACACTGCGCTCGTCCCGACGGGTGGCGGTACCGGCGGTTCACGGTCGTTGCAGCTCGGCGGATCAGCAGTGCACAAGGCGACCGGGATGCTCGTCGACAAGGCAAAGCAACTCGCAGCACATCTGCTCGAAGCCGATGTTGGCGACATCGAGGTCGACACCGAGAACGGAACCGTCGGCGTCGCAGGTGTGCCTGCGCGTGCGCTCGCATGGGCGGAACTCGCCGGCCGCGTCGACGAAGCACCGCCAGGACTGCTCGGTGACGGTGACACCCCCGGCGTGCTCGGCGCAGAGGGTGACTTCGACCAGGGTGGTGCAACGTTCCCGTTCGGTGCGCATATCTCCGTCGTCGAAGTCGACCTCGACACGGGTATCACCACCGTCGTCCGCCACGTAGCCGTCGACGACTGCGGCACCGTCCTCAACCCACTGCTCGTGGAGGGTCAGCAGCACGGGGGGGTCGCCGCCGGCATCGGCCAAGCGCTGTTCGAGGAGGTCCGCTTCGGCGACGACGCCACTCCGCTGACCACCAACCTGACGGACTACTGGATCCCGACGGCTGATGTGCTGCCGCGTTTCGAGGTCCGCTCGACCCAGACGCCGACGCCGCTGAACCCGCTCGGTGCCAAGGGAATCGGCGAAGCCTCGACGATCGGGGCGACGCCCGCTGTCCAGAACGCCGTGATCGACGCGCTCGCCCACCTCGGCGTCCGCCACATCGACATGCCGTGCACGCCGGAACGCGTGTGGCGCACCATCCAGGCGGCGGAAGCCGGAACGTTGCCGGACCCGTGGCGCGATCCGCCGGCCGTCTTCGAGAGCCTCCGCTCAGGACAGGCCGTTGACGACGACGCGCTCAGCGCAGCAGAGGGAATCTGACCACTCCCGCCACCTCCGAGTGCGATCGCCGGCAGGGATTCTCGCAGCTGCTGTGACAAGCCCTGCCGGCGACCGGAGAGCGCTACGGGGTCGGGGTTCGCTTGGGGAATGCGACCTCTCGGGCGAACCAGCGTTCTCCGCCTTGGATGTACTGGCGATGGCGTTGTCCTTCGAGGCCGACGAACGGGCAGTCCTTCGCGCCGCTACGGATTGTCAGATCGATGTCGCCGGGCGCGATCCACTGCAGTTTGCCGCTCGCCAGCCACGGTCCGAGCTCGAAGTCCTTGTCGTAGTCGTATTCGACACAATGCCCGGCCGTCGGCGAGCCGTCCGGTTTCGTCGTCGAGTACAGCGAGTGACCCCAGTCGTCGACACGTTCGAGTGTCGGCGGCACAGGATCCGCGTAGTAGACGACGGGAAAACCGACATGTTCGCCGACGAGCACCGAAGAGACAACCGCCTTGATCGCCGGATGGTCGAGCAGGCGCGGTAGCACGAACGGCACTTCGGGCCCGACCATCGATTTCAGCGGCACGTTCGGGATCGGCCCCTCGAGCTTCATCGCCCCGGTCCATGCAAAGAACGTCGCCACCGGAGCGACGTGCGGGCGGTAGTCGAACTCGTATGCCCACCACAATCCGTCGATGTCGACATTGTCCAGCGACGACTCGAAGACCCCGCCGCTGAACGGGCTGCGCGACAATGACACGATCGGCGTCGCCGACTCGTAGACCCTGGCGATCGATGTCGCCTCGCCTCTCGCCTGCTGGGCGCTCGGCGCGTCCTGTGCTTCGTCGACGCGCTCTGCACGATTCCACGCCTCGTAGAAACGCACGAGCATGTCGATGCGCTCCGCCTTGCTGTACACCGCTCCGCGTTTCGACCAGATCCTCGGCACGACAGCACCCTACTGCCGTGGTGACAGCCGGAACCGCCCGCCGTACGGCATCCGCAGGGCAACGTCGATCGCCCGAACGGGCAACACGCCGGCCCGTGCGGCGAGGCCGACAATGCTCGACAATGGTGACGATGGCCAATGATGCAGAGTTCGACCTGCGCGGCTTCGAGTTCGCCGCAGACACGGCTGTCGACGCCCACGTCGACGAGTCCGGAGAGCTCGAACTGCGGTTGGCCTGGTTGGAGGAGCGCGTGGCGAGGGCGGTGAACTACCAACTGGCGAACGACCCTGCCGTCGACCAGCCGTTGCGTGGCCTCTACCTGAGCCGGGAACAGGCCACGGGTCTGATCGACGACGGCGCTCCGTACTGTTTCGATGCCGGCTATACGCCGGTGATCCTCAGTCCGCAGTTGCAGGCCTTCGCCGATCGAGCAGGACTCGACGAGGTCGACGTCGACATCCTCGTCGCCGCCCTGGCCCCCGATCTCGACCCGCGCTTCGAGAAGCTCTTCGGCTACCTGCACGACGACCTGACCAAACGACGGGCGACGATCGGTCTCGTGCTGCGTCTCTGCGGGCGGTCGCTGACGTCGGCTGCGGATCGTGCCAGGCTCAGCGGAAGTTCGCCATTGGTGCACCAGGGGCTCGTCGTCGTCGAGGAGTCAGAGCGGCCGTACCTCACCAGATCGCTGAAGGTGCCTGATCACGTCACCGACGCCCTGCTCGGATCCGACGCCTGCGAACGTCGCCTCGTCCCCTATCTCGTCGAACCGGTCAGGATCGAAGGTCCCGCAGTGGACACCGTGACGCAATCGCTGGAGGGCGACGTCGTCCTCATCCACCTGACGGAAGGCATCGGCGGCGGTGCCTGCCACGCGGCGGCGACGGCGCTCGATGATCGGCGCGTGCCATGTCTGATCATCGATGTGGCCACAGCACCTGCGGAGGAACTGGACATCATCGTCACGTCGTTGCTGCGCGATCATGCGCTCGCCGGGCGGGCGATCATCCTGCGGCCTGCGGAGGATCTTGCAAAACGTGCGCCGCGGGCGTTCGACACGCTCGTCCGCGGACGCGCCCCGGTGATCCTCGTCGGATCAGCGCCGTGGCATCCGCTGTGGACGACGATCGTGCCCCGTTCTGCGGAGATCGAAGACATCCCGCACGCAGAGCAGGCGAAGATCTGGCGCCAGGCGTTGACCGGCACCGCAGTCGAAGAGCAGGCGGTCGAAACCGTGACGCTGTCGTTCCGGCTGACGCCGGAACAGATCTCCCGCGCCGCACGATCGGCGGCACTGTCGGATGCTCGCTCGGATGACGGCAGTGTCAGGCCGCTCGACTTCCACGACCTCAGCGCCGGCGCCCGCTCGCAGTCGGCATCGGGCCTCGACCACCTCGCACGACGCGTCATCCCGAGCGTCACCTGGCCGGATCTGATCTTGCCGGTCGAACCGACGCAACTCCTCCGGGAGCTGGCCCTGCGGGTCCGTTGGCGCGATCAGGTGTTGAAGCAGTGGGAACTCGGGCGAGGCTGGCGGGGACGCGGCATCGCCGCACTGTTCGCCGGGCCGTCCGGCACCGGCAAGACGACTGCGGCGGAAGTCATCGCCGCCGAGATCGGCTTCGACATCCACATCGTCGAACTCAGCTCCGTCGTCGACAAGTACATCGGCGAGACCGAGAAGAAACTCGAGATCATCTTCACCCAGGCCGAGCAGACGAACACCGTGCTGCTGTTCGACGAGGCCGATGCCATCTTCGGAAAGCGCAGTGAGGTCAAAGACGCCAGGGATCGATACGCCAACGTCGAGGTGTCGTACCTGCTGCAGCGCATGGAACGTTTCGCCGGTTTGGCGATCCTGACGACGAACCTCGGTGCCAACCTCGACGACGCCTTCACCCGTCGCCTCGACATGGTCATCGACTTTCCGCGGCCGGACGAGGAGGGACGCTTGGCGCTGTGGAGGCACGAACTGCGACCGACCGTTCCGGTCGATGACACGGTCGACCTGTCGTTCTGTGCACGAGCCTTCGAACTGACCGGGGGCAACATCCGCAACATCGTCGTCACCGCCGCCTACCTCGCTGCCGAGGCGGGGCGTTCGATGGGCATGGGCGACATCATCGGCGCCGTCCAGCGCGAGTACCGCAAGATGGGCCGCCTGTGTCTGATCAGCGAGTTCGGCAAATACGCCCACCTGCTGGACTAGCCGAGTTGCGTTCCGCTCGCAGTCGACGGCTCGTGTCGCCCAGGCGGGCCACTATCGGGCGCACTCGCTCCCCGCTACTTCCACTGGCGGATGCGGATCACGCGCCCGGGATCTCCCGATTCACCGGCACTGATGGTTTCGTCGGGGACGGACTCACCGGACGCCGCGACCTGCTGGCCGGGGCGTGCGGGCCGGCCAGGGCGTGCAGGCTGGCCGAGACGGCCTGGCGGACCGGCAGGCGCCGGCCGCATCGTCACGCCGGGAATGCCCGGTTGATGCTTGACACCAACGAGGCGCTCGCCATCGGCGCCGGTCGTGGCTGCATCACCTGATGCTGCCTCGTCGTCATCCGTCGCATCGTCCGACTTGGCCTTGCCCTTGCCCTTCTTCGGGCGAGCCTCTTGGACGACTTCGGCATCGGCATCAGGTCTGGCGACACTGAAGCGCGGCGCCTCGGTGACAGGAGGACCGACGGGAACGGCGCGGCCGACATCGAACGGGGCGACGACACTGAGATCGAGCGACGGCTTCAGTTCGCCGCCGAGCGCCGACCACACTTCGGAGATCTGGCGGTCCTCGCCGACGGGCAGGGCGATCGACGACACGACGACGTTGCCGCTCGTCTGCAGCGAGCCGACGAGCAGTTCCTCCGGCAGGAAGTCCTGCTGCAGGAAGCAACCGAGCAACGTCGACAGCAACCGGTGTTCGTCCTCCGGGCGCTGCGTCCACGCGGTCAACAGGTAGGCGAGACGGAACTTGCGTGGCGGCTGACGACGCTCGACGACCCGCCCCGTCTCGTCGCGGACGTCCTCGAAGAACACCTGCCGCCTGCCCGTGTCCTCGCGGATGTCGTACAGATAGCAGTTGATCGTCGGCGTGGTGCGCTTGGCGGCCCACTCCTTCGTCGGTGCTTCGAAGCTGATCTCGACGCTCGATCCGTTGATCACGTCGCGGCGGATCAGCGCCTTCAGCGTCTCATCGACATCGTGGATCACACGACACCGTCCTTCCGCCGGAACACAGTGTCCGCATCCTGCTAGATCAATCCGGACTTGACGGCGTATGCAACGGCGTGGCTGCGGTTGCGCAGGTTGAGCCGGATCGTCACGTCGTGGATGACGTTCTTGATCGTGCGTTCGGAGTAGCACAGCGTTTCGGCGATGGTTGCAGTATCGGACCCTTCCGACAGCATCCGCAGGACATCGACCTCGCGGCCGGTCAGGCCGACCGGCCCGATGCCGCGAGGTGCGAGCACGTCGCGCTGCAGGCGACCGAACTGCGTCATCAACCGCCCGAGCAGGTCGGGGGCGAGCGTGCCTTCGCCCTCGGCTGCAGCCGAGATCGCCGAGCAGACCCGTTCGGAGGTCGCCTCACGACGGCGCAGAACCCCGCACGCGCCGACTTCGACGGCGAGCATCAGCCCGGCGTCGTCGAGCACCCCGACGACGAGCACGACCTTCGGGCACCCGTTGCGCTGGATCGCACGGATGGTCCGGCAGGCTCCCTCGTCGACGGCATCGACGATGATGACAGCGACGACAGCATCGTCGATCTGCGATTCGTCGAGGACCTGGACGTCAGGCTGGCCACGCAACTGCGACGCCATACCGGCCTGGGAGATCGTGTCATCGCTATAGACGTAGACCTTGATTTTGCTTCCCATGTCGGGGTTCCCTCTCATCACGTACTCACGAATTGTTGTCATACAGGAGACGGGCAGAGCGTGACAGATACAGATCAACAGCGGCTCAACAAACGCTCCACAAATCGCCTTCCCGACAATCCTGCCCCTTCGGGCAACGAACGTCGCCCTGGTGGCGGCTCAGCCTCGGTCGACGGTCCCCGGTCTGGCGTTTACTGTTGTGAAGATGGGAACAACCACATCACTTGCCGCGAATACGTTGACCGTCGCGCCAGGTGGCGAAGCGCGAACCACGATGACGATCCGCAACACCGGCAATGTCGTCGATCAATTCGATGTCAGCATGCTCGGAGAACCTGGCCTCTGGACGATCATCCAGCCTCCGTCCGTGTCCTTGTTCCCTGGCGGCGAACAGACCGTCGACATCATCTTCCATCCACCGAAGGCGTCTGCCGTCGTCGCCGGCCAGAAGCCGTTCGGCATCAAAGCCCAATCGCAGACGAACCCGCAGGACGCGTCCGTCGAGGAAGGCGTCATCGACGTCCTCCCCTTCGACGACCGTACCGCTGAGCTGCTGCCGCGCACCTCGAGAGGGCGCCGTCGGGCGACCCACGATCTGGCGATCGACAATCGCGGCAACGCACCCGCCAATCTGCAGTTCTCGGCGATGGATGCCGAGGCCGCGCTCGGCTACGAGTTCGAACCTGCCGCCCTGATCGCCCAGCCCGGAACTGCGCAGTTCGTGAAGGTCACGGTCAAACCGCACAAGTCGTTCTGGCGCGGTCAGCCGAAGACGCTGCCGTTCTTCGTCAGCGTCGACGAGGAAGGCAAGCCGCCGCTCGCCGTCGACGGCACGATGTTGCAGATACCAATCCTTCCGAAGTGGTTCTGGAAGGCGGTGATCCTGTTGCTCGTACTGGCGATCCTGCTGGTCGTGCTGTGGTTCACACTGGTGAAACCGCAGATCAAATCGTCAGCCCAGGACGCCGTCGCTCCGGTCAACAGCCGCCTCGACGCCGCCGGGATTCCGACGATCCCGCCCGGCGGCGGACCCCCGACGACCAAGCCGGGAGGCGGTGCGGCGACGACGGCGCCCAAGGGGGGTGCCACCACACTTCCGGGCGGGACGACCGTCGCCGGCACAGCGACGACGACAGCCGGGACGGGCACCACGATCCCTGGTTCGTCCCAACCGCCGGCGACGGTCACCGGGGAATCGGCGCTCGGTGCTCCGTTCGATCACCGTCTCCAGGCCCATGCTGCGCCGGCTGCGAACGCCACCGACACCTTCACGGTGCCGGCGGGCAAGGTGTTGTCGCTGACCGACATCGTCCTGCAGAACCCACAGGGCGACGTCGGCCGGATCACACTCAGCCGCAACGGTTCGGTGCTGCTCGACTTCTCGCTCGCCAACTTCGGTGTGCAGGATCTGCACTACATCTCGCCGGTCGTCTTCAACGCCAACGACAGCGTCGTCCTCACCGTCACCTGCACGACTCCCGGCCCGAACACCCCGGAATGCGTCGACGCCGCATCCCTCGGAGGCTTTGTCAAGTAGCGCCTTCTTCGCCAACGCCGCTGCGGCCGCGTGCGGCCGGCGCGGTCACCGCCTCTCCGCAATCTCGGAGAGGACGTGACCGCCGGCCCACAACTCAGCGTTGTCGGCTACGCGGCTGGTAGCGAGTGAGGCCGCTTCGAGGAGCGAACCACGATGTCCGGGTGGTTCGCGTCCGGCGCGGTCCCCGCTTCACCGTCGTCTCGGAGAGGACGTGACCGCCGGTGCATCAGAACCTGCGGCGAGTATCGCTCAGCCGCGAGTACCGCTCAGCCGCGGATGATGATCGAGGTGACACCTTTGAATGCCGGGTTGTTGTTCACCGGCGGCTGCAGCGTCGGCAGGATGACCAGCGCCGGGGTCGAGACGCCCGTGAACTGGCCTGGTTGGTCGATGGCC
>JANXUF010000070.1 GCA_025356335.1 Actinomycetes bacterium | reverse complement strand
GGGTGATCGAGGATGCCGCCGCCGGGCGATTGAGCGGTGTGCCGACCGAAGCACTCACCGCCACTCAGGTGGAGCGTCACACCAGCACGCCGATCGGCGCGTTGCTCGATCAGTGGGATGTACTCGGCCCGGTGTTCCAGATTCGCCTCACGGAACTGCGGATCTGGCCGGCGTTGTTCGACGTCCTGACCCACGAGCACGATATCCGTACGGCGCTGCAGCAGCCAGGCGCACGGAACATCGACAGCGTACGGATCGCCGCCGATCTGCTCCGTCAGAGCCTGCCCGCCGGCACGGAGATCCGGGTCGTGTTCACCGACCTCGGCGAGATGACGCCAACAGTCGTCGACGACCAACTCGACGAACTCGACCGGACATTCCGGCTGACGACGACGCGCTTCGAGTTCTTCCGTCTCCGTATGGGGCGTCGCAGCGCCGACCAAGTCGAGGCGATGCAGTGGTCCCGGAATCCGACGCCGGTGCTCCACCAGCTGTTCGTCTTCGGCCCGGCTGCGGCGCCGCTGGTCGAAGACACCTTCGACACCAATCCGTAGCGAAAGGAATTTCTCTGTGAGCTATCTGATCCTCGCCCCCGAAACCGCCGACGACTTCGACCGAATAGACGGTTTTGGCGGAGAGATTCACCGATGAACTTCTCACCGATCCCACTGCCGTCGGTGCTCGATCAGGACCTGACACCTCCTGATGGCGACGAGGTCGCCTTCCTCGGGCGCGGTGTGATGTGGGCGATCAGTCCAGCGAGCGGACCCACCGAATTCCAGACGCTGCTGATGAGGGCGGTTTTCGAGGCGATGACGTCGCACGGTTTCGATGCGGCTTCGGTTTCCCCGATCGATGCCGGGCAGTTCGCCGTCGGCATGGCTCGTCGCAACGCTGCATTCCGGACGCGCATCGTGCAGATCATGATCCTCGGCGCACTCGTCCTTCGGCCTCTGCCCGTTGAGGTTGCACACAGGATCACCGACTTCGCCTCGGCACTGTCGGTCGACGACGGCATGCTCGAAGTCGCCCGGAACTTCGCCGTCGGGGACCTCGGCCTCGCCGCAGTCGACTTCGACCGCAACGGGTACACCTCCGATTGGTCGCCGGCACGTACCGAAGCACTCCACGCCACCGGTCTTGCCGAAGCGTGGGCGCTGACGTCCAATGACGACGAGCTCGCCAGTCGCTGGGAGGCGCTCGGCGATCTGCCGGCCGGGACGCTCGGCCGGCGCGTCTGGGAGTTCTACCGCGCTCGGGGATTTGCGTTCCCCGGCCGCCCGGATTCTGCTCCGCCGCTGCTCGCCCAGCACGACTGGGTGCACGTACTGGTGGACTACGGCACCAAGGTCGAGTCGGAGCTCGAGGTGTTCGGTTTCATTGCGCGCGCCAATGACGATCCACGAGGTTTCTCGTTGCTGGCAATGGTCGTCAGCCTGTTCGAAACCGGCTATCTCGCCCATGGCGCGGGCCTCTTCGACGCCTTCCCCGGCCAGCTCTCCCACGAGGGAACGGCAGTCCGCGTCGCCGACGCCATGCGGCGGGGAGCGATGAGTCACGGGCTGGAGCACGAACCCGACGTCGATTTCCTCGGCATCGACTGGTTCCTGCTCGCCGACCGTCCGGTCGAGGTGCTCCGCGAACAGTTCGGCATCGTCGACAAGTCGCCCGCTGCGCTAACCGCCGGATCCGTCGGCCCGTGGGATGTCGGCGGGATCAGCGACTACCAGTACAGGACAGCCCGCGCCGCAGCCGACGCTGCCGGTCTGGCATACGACACCTACGGCGCCACCCCATAGGACAGTCGGGCTCCGTTCCGCCGGCGACGGACGGCAGCGGCGTTGCCGGGGTCAGTGGGACTTGGCGAGCATCGTCAGGCTGGCGAGCTTGACGATCAGGTCGGAGCGCAACAGTCGCACCGATTCGGGATAGACGTCGCGTGGTGTCCTCGGGCGATCGATGAACGCCAGATGGTCGAGTTCGAGCACTTCGAGCGTCTCGACGATCCAGTCGTCGTCGACGAACGCGGTCATCGTCTCAGCAGATTCTGCGAGCGTCACCGATCCATCGCCTGTCCGCAGTGCGGCGATGACGTGGAGCCCGAAGTACAGCATGCGGGCGATGTCGACGCGCACGGATCCGTCGTCGAGGTCGGCGTTGGCAGTCGACTGGAACGGATAGCCCAGGAGCTCCGCAGAAAGGTTCACGACCTCGAACAGTTGGGCCTCGTCGTGACCGCCGAAGAGTGCGGAAAACGGCTGCGGTACAGGCACGCGCTTCGACGTCAGCACCGCAGCTCGGAACTGCTCGTTGAACTGACCAATCGGGACCAAGGTGTACCTCTTCCTCCGGACATCGTGATCGTACGGAACGCCATCTGCTGTCTGACGGATAACCGACGAATTCAGGTGGAATTCATAAACGATTCACCGGCGCGATCCCAGGCCGCCGCACCGGAGTGCGGTGGCGACGGCTACGGGTGTCAGCACACTCGGTTGCCCGGCGTCGCCGCACAGCCCGACGGCATCAGACGATGCGTTGGGCGACGACGAACATCTCGTGACCGCGCGTCACCTGTTTACGGAACAGCCTGAACTGTAGCCAGACGATCGGTCGCCACAGACTGGTCGTTGCCGCGAGCATCGGGGAGATGATCGGGATGTAGTGAGACGGGTTGACGGAGCTGGCCATCGTCCTCACCATCTCGTCCGGTTCCGTCCGCACTGGTTCTGCCTTCAGCCGCGTGTACGTCCGGCGCATCAGCCAGAACGTGGGAAACGTGAAGTCCCAGACGATCTTCGTCTGCATTCCCGTGGCGCGCAGTTTTGCTTCGAGTTCCGCCACGGTGTAGCGGCGGACGTGACCGTAGAAATCATCGTCCCACCGCCATTCCCGAGGGTTGCTCGGCACGCTGATCAACATGTGGCCACCGTCGACCAGGCGCCCCGCAGCCCGTTCGATCAGGTCGACATCGCCGCGGACATGTTCGAGCACGTCCATGAACAGCACGCACCCGTAGTCACGAGGGCCTTCGTCGATCGAGCCGTGGACGACCTCGACCGGCATCCCGCGCAACGAAGCTGTCGCCTTGACGAGCGCCTCCGCCGACAGGTCGAGCGCCGTTCCGGTTAGCCCGCGCGATGCCATGTGCACGCTGACGTCGCCGTCGCCACAACCGACGTCGAGGAACGGCCCACGGATCGGGAGCTGCAGCAGCGCTTC
>JANXUF010000068.1 GCA_025356335.1 Actinomycetes bacterium | reverse complement strand
TGCTGATCGCCGTGCTGCTGATCGCCGTGCTGCTGATCGCCGTGCTGCTGATCGCCGTGCTGCTGATCGCCGTGCTGCTGATCGCCGTGCTGCTGATCACAGTGCCGCCATCGCCGCGTCGATCTTCGAAAGGAAGGCTGTTCGCTGCTCAGGCGTCGACGCCGGCACCGAATAGAGGCCGATCCACTTCGACCGCGTCCGCACGCCCGTGCACAGCCGGAGTGCCCGGAGCAGCGTGCGTCTGCCATTGTCGTTCGCAGCCTTGACGGCCAGCAGCGGCGACGCGTACGTACTGATGCCGATGATCCGTCTGACGTTCTTGAGGCCCGGCTTGACCTTGCCGGTTTCCTCGTCGAAGACGAAGGCGATGCCCGGCGCCATCACCTTTTCCAGCCAGCCCTTGAGCATCGCCGGAAGCGAGGACCACCACGTCGGATAGATGAAGACGAGGGCGTCCGCCGCCTTGACCGCACCGGCGTGATGCAGCGTCATCTCGTCGATGATCGGCGTGTCACCGTGATAGGCGTGGCGATCGTCGAAGGACATCACTGCCGGATAATCGATCGCGTAGAGGTCGAGCGCCGTGACGTGATGACCCGCCCGGGTCAGCGACGTGACCGCCGTCTCGAACGCCGCATGGTTGAGGCTGCCGGCACTCGGATGGGCAAGGACGACGACGACGTTCATACGCCAAGGGCTTGCGATGCTCAGGCGACTGGATTGATCGGCGTCGGTGGGGTCTCGCCGTTCAACACGGCAATCACATTTGCTGCCGCCAACGTCGCCATCGCAGTCCGCGTCTCGATCGTCGCCGAGCCGAGATGGGGGAGCAGGACAACGTTGTCGAGCCGCATGAGCCCGGGATGTACGAGTGGCTCACGTTCGAAGACATCGAGTCCTGCACCGGCGATCGTGTCGTTCTGCAGCGCCTCGACCAGCGCTGCCTCGTCGACGATCGGTCCGCGAGCGGTGTTGATCAGATACGCCGTCGGCTTCATCGCCTCGAACTGCTCGGAACTCATCAGATGATGCGTCGCCGGCGAATACGGACAGTGCAGGGAGACGACGTCGCTACTGGCAAGCAGCGTTCTGAGATCCATTCTCGTTGCATCGAGTTCGGCGCCGATGGTCGGGTCGACGGGGCGGCGGTTCGAATAGGCGATCGTCATCCCGAATGCCTTCGCCCGCCTGGCGAGGGCGACACCGATCTGTCCGAGACCGATGATTCCCAACTGATGTCCCTGGACGCTGGTGCCGAGCATGTAGAACATCCCCCACTGCCACGGTTCGCCGGAACGGACGATTCGTTCGCCTTTGCCGAGCTGGCGCGTCGTCATCAGGATCAGGGCCATCGCCACATCGGCGGTCGCCTCGGTCAGCACGCCTGGCGTATTGGTGGCGACGATGTTGCGGGCGGCGCACGCTGCGACGTCGATATTGTTGAAACCGACAGCGACATTGGCGACGATCCGCAGCTGAGTGCCGGCAGCCACCAGTACTTCCTCGTCGATCTTCTCGGTCAGCAGCGAGACGATCGCAGTCGCACCGTTGACGACATCGAGCAGTTTCTCACGAGGCATCGGGGAGTCCTCGGCCCAGGCGAACACATCGTGGTTCTTCCGCAGCATGTCGAGGCCCGCATCCGGGATCCTCCCGGTCACCACCACCCTGGCCATCAGTGTCCCTCGATCCAGACTCGTAGCGCACCGAGACCATCGTTGATGTCGGCAACCGGGATGCCAGAGTAGGCGAGTCGGATGAACTGGCGTGTCTCACCCGGTTGAGGACGGCCAAAATGGCGACGCGTGCAGAACGAGACACCGGTGTTGTGCAGCGCTGCGGCGGCGAACTCGGCAACATCTCCGATACCGAGGCGTTGCATCGCCTGTGTGACCTCGACGAACAGGTAGAACGTCGCCTCGGGTTTCGTCACGCTGAAACCCGGAATCGCCGACAGTGCAGCGAACGCCGCATCTCGGCGTTGACGCAGTGTCTCGAGGATCGCAGCGGTCTCCTTCTGCTCACCGAGCACGCCTTCGACGCCGGCGTACTGCACGAAGTGAGTGGTGCACGATTCGTCGTTCGTGTTGAGCTTGGCGATCATCTCGGCGACCGGCTGCGGGGCGATCGCTGCGCCGAGGCGCCAGCCGGTCATGGCGAACTTCTTGGAGAAAGTGTAGAGGATGACGGTGCGTTCGAGCATCCCGGGGATCGAGGCGATCGATGTACTGGTGCCTGAATAGCGCATCTCGAAGTAGGCCTCGTCCGAGAGCACCCACAGGTCGTTTCGCTGGGCGAGTTCGGCGAGTGCCTCCCGTTCCGCCTGGCTCGATTCACAACCGATCGGGTTCTGCAGATCGTTGTAGACGATCGCCGTCGTCCGCGGCGTGATCGACGCCGCGAGACGATCGAGGTCGATCTCGAAACCTGTCGCCGTCGGTTCGTAGGCGTACCCCACGGCGTTGCCGCCGAAGTATTCGATCTGGCTCTCGTAGATCGGGTAGCCAGGGTTCGGGTACAGCACATCGTCACCGGGATTCATCACCGTCTGGATGAACTTCGTGATCACCGGTTTGCCGCCAGGTTGCACGACGACGTTCTGCGGACCGAAGGAGAGCCCCCTGCGGAACCCGACGTCATCCGCCAATGCCTGACGCAGCGGCAGGATGCCGGCACCTGCGCAATAGCCCGTCCTGCCGTCGGCGATCGCTCTGTCCATTGCCTCGACGATGTTGTTCGGCGTGGCCAGATCGAGATCGCCGAGATGGAACGGGAAGACACGATTGCCGCGTGCAGCCCAGTCGGCAGCCGCAGCAGAAACAGCAAACGCTGTCTCGGTGCCGAGGCGATCGAGTCGATGGGCGAGATGCATGGGGGTGACCTTTCCTACCGATGAGACCTCAACGTTACATTTTGTCAACCACCGGACAGGTCGATACCACTTTTGCCGGCGCGACGCCGCTGACGTAGCAGACTGAGCACCATGGAGTTGATATGACCGATACTGTCCGCTCGCGGACCGTCCTCCCGCAGCCTCACGTCACGGCGTCCGGGCAGCGTTCGGAGCTGCCGGCAGGGGATACGACGCGGAGCTACCAACTGGAGGACCGCTACGAGCACGACCTCGGGCGGGTATTCATGTCAGGTTCCCAGTCGCTTGCCAGGCTTCCACTCGAACAACTGCGCGCAGACCGTCGCGCCGGCCTGAACACCGCGGCGTTCGTCTCCGGCTATCAGGGCTCACCGTTGGCGTCCTACGACCGTGACATCGAAGCCGTGAAGCGGATCGCCGACGCCGCTGGATTGCGATTCGTCCACCAGCCGGGCCTGAACGAGGAAATGGCGGCGACAGCCGTGATGGGAAGCCAAGTGGCGGCGACCATCGACGGGTTCCGCTACGACGGTGTCGTCGGTGTCTGGTATGGCAAGGCACCAGGCCTCGACAGGGCGTCGGACGCCCTTCGCCACGCCACCTTCGCCGGGTCGAGCGCACATGGCGGGGCGGTCGCCATCATCGGCGACGATCCAGCGGCGAAATCGTCGACACTGCCGAGTTCGTCCGACGCGACAGCGCTCGATCTGCACATGCCGTTGTTCCATCCCGGCGACGTCCAAGAGGCGCTCGACCTCGGGCGCCACGCCATCGCGCTGTCGCGCGGGGCCGGCCTGTGGACGGCTCTGAAGATCGTCTCGGCTGTCGCCGACGGCAGCGGAACCGTTGATCTGCATCCTGACCGGATCAACGCCAGCATCCCTGCATTCCTGGTGAACGGCACGCAGTTCGTCGCTCGTCCCAACGGGCGGTTGATGACACCGACGACGTTGGATGTCGAACGCGAATTCCAGGAGATCCGTCTGCAGATCGCCACGACATACGGGACGTTGAACGGCATCAACCGGGTCACCGTCGATGCAGCGGATGCCTGGATCGGCATTGCCGCCTGCGGCTACACCTACCATCAGGTCGTCGAAGCGTTGAGTTTGCTCGGTCTCGACACCCCTGACAAGATCGCCGACGTCGGCATTCGACTGATCAAGCTCGGTATGCCGCTGCCGCTCGATGTCCACTTCGTCCGCCAGTTCGCTGCTGGGCTGGCGGAGATCCTGGTGATCGAGGACAAGAATCCGACGCTCGAATCGCTGATCAAGGAGGCGCTGTATGCCCAGGCCGAGCGACCGGCGATTGCCGGGAAGCGCGACCCGAACGGTCACCGACTCGTCCCCGTCACCGGCACGCTCGACGCCGATACGATCGTCGGGCCGGTACGCCAGCGACTGCTGCAGCGTGTAGCTCCAGAACGCCTGACGACGGCACGAACATCGTCGACTCGACAACTCATCCCGCTGACGGCGAACCGCGTCCCGTACTTCTGCTCCGGCTGCCCACACAACATCAGCACGCAGGTGCCAGACGGTGCCAAGCTGGGCGGTGGCATCGGGTGCCACTCGATGGTGGTGTTCATGGAGCCGGAACGCGTCGGAGATCTCGTCGGTCTGACGGCGATGGGCAACGAGGGCGCGCAATGGATCGGCATGTCACCGTTCGTCGACACCGATCACATCTTCCAGAACATCGGCGATGGAACGTATTTCCATTCCGGGAGCCTGGCGATCCGCGCGTCCGTCGCCGCGGGTGTCAACGTCACCTACAAGTTGCTGTACAACGGAACGGTCGCAATGACGGGTGGTCAGGATGCCGTCGGGGTCAAGGATGTCTCGACGGTTGCCCAGATGTCGCTGCTCGAGGGAGTGCGGCGTGTGCTGATCACGACCGATGACGTCGCCAAGTACAAGCGCACCACACTGCCTGCTGGGGTCGATGTGTGGGATCGCTCGCGAATCATCGAAGCGCAGGAACTGCTCGCCTCGATTCCCGGAACGACGATGCTCATCCATGATCAGCAGTGCGCCGCAGAAAAGCGCCGCGCCCGGAAACGGACGAGGACAGCGGCACCTCAGACGCATGTCGTCATCAACGAGCGCGTCTGTGAAGGGTGCGGCGATTGCGGTGCCAAGAGCAACTGTCTGTCGGTCCAGCCCGTCGAGACGCCGTTCGGACGCAAGACCCGTATCGACCAGGCGTCGTGCAACTTCGACTACTCATGCGTCGAGGGGGACTGCCCGTCGTTCATGACGGTGACGCCGGCGAGGCCGACGAGGTGGCAGTGGCGATCGACGAGATCGACGAGATCGACGAGATCGACGAAACCCGGGGAACGCAGCGACCAGCGGACAGCGACCTCCGGTACGACCGGCGCCGATGCGTTGCTCGATCGTCCACTCCCAGAACCGCACCTGATCGTTCCCGATGACGACTGGACAGTACGGCTGTCGGGCATCGGCGGCACCGGCGTCGTGACGGTCAGTCAGGTCCTCGGTACTGCTGCGATGCTCGACGGATACCAGGTTCGTGGGCTCGATCAGACCGGTCTTTCCCAGAAAGCAGGGCCCGTCGTCAGCGATCTGCGCTTCAGCCGGACAGCGGCGCCGGCCTCCAACAAGGGAACAATCGGCGGGGTCGACCTGTTCCTCAGCTTCGATCTGCTCGTCGGAGCGAGCGATACCCACATCGCCGGTGCAGACCCGGCGCGCACGGTCGTCGTCGCATCGACATCGTCGACCGCGACCGGTCCGATGATCATCCATCCGGAGACGACCTATCCCTCGCTCCACGACCTGCGCGGCCGGATGGACAGTGTTTCGCGCAGCAGCCACAACCGGTATCTGGACGCTGCAGGTCTGGCCACGGCGATGTTCGCCGAGCAGACGGTCACGAACCTCGTCGTCGTCGGCGTTGCCGTGCAGGCCGGGACCATCCCGCTGACGGCGGGCTCGATCGAGCACGGCATTCGTCTCAACGGCGTGGCGGTGGAACGCAATATCGCCGCCTTCCGGCTCGGGCGTCAGTGGGCGGTCGACAGCGCAGGCGTCGAAGCCGAACTCCTGGGATCGGGACCGGTTGCACTCCCGATCCGCCTGCTCGTCGACCGGCTCGCTGACGAACTCGTCCACTACCAGTCGGCGTCGCTGGCCGCTCGGTTCCGGTCCGTGGTCGATCGAGTCACCACCAGGGAGTCGGCGTTGATCCCCGGCTCGACGGTTCTGGGCGATGCTGTCGCCCAGAACCTCTTCAGGCTGATGGCCTACAAGGACGAGTACGAGGTTGCCAGGCTGCTGTTGTCACCCGAAGCGCAGCAGGAGGCTGAACGGATCGGTGGGCCAGGTGCCACAGTGGTGTGGCAGTTGCATCCGCCGATCCTGCGAGCGTTGGGAATGAAGAACAAGCTCGCACTCGGGTCGTGGGCCACGCCTGCACTGGCGAGCCTGCGCTCGATGAAGCGGCTGCGGGGTACGCCGATCGACCCGTTCGGGTACAGCCGGATTCGTCGTACCGAACGGGCGATGGTCGGCGAATACATCGCAGCGATCGACACGGTCCTCGGTCGCTTGACCGCCTCGAACATCGATCGAGCTGTATCGCTCGCCGAACTGCCTGACCAGGTTCGCGGCTACGAAGACATCAAGCTACGACGCGCCACCGCCTATCGAGCAGGGTTGAAATCAGCGCTCTCGACGTTCCGGTGACGACGAGATACCGTGCGCCCATGCTTCAGACCGCCGGGGACGCTCCCTTCATCGACTACACGTCGCAGTTCCGCCTCGATGGCCGCTTGGCGCTGGTGGTCGGTGCAGGCAGTGGAATCGGGCAGGCAGTAGCGAACGGGCTCGCACAGATGGGTGCTGCTGTCGTCTGCGCCGATGCGCGTCCGGCACCCGCTGCGGCGACCGCGGGAGCGATCGGCGGGCTCGCCACATCGATCGAACTGGACCTGACGGACACCCTGTCGATCGAGGCGGCGCTGCTCGAGATCGGTGCACCCCATGTACTGGTGACGACTCCGTCCGTCAACGTCCGCAAACGGATCATCGACTACACCGACGACGAACTCGATCGGGTCGTCGATCTCAACCTCAAAGGGACGTTCAAGCTGTGCCGCACGTTCGGCAGGGCGATGGCGGATGCCGGAAGGGGTTCGATGATCGGGTTCTCCTCCGTCCGCTCGCAGACGACCGAACCGGGCCAGGGTGCATACGCAGCGACGAAGGCAGCGACGGTGATGCTGTTCAAGACACTCGCCGCCGAACTCGGCCCCGCCGGTGTGCGCGCCAACGTCGTAGCGCCGGGCGTCGTCGAAACACCGCTGACGAAACAGATCACCTCGCAACCAGCGTGGCATCAGGCATATGCCGACAAGGCGATTCTGCGTCGATGGGCGCAACCGTCGGAAATGGTCGGCGCGGTCATCTACCTGGCGAGCGATGCCGCCAGTTACGTCACCGGCTCGACGGTGTTCGTCGACGGCGGGTGGACAGCAGCCGACGGCCGCTTCGATCCACCGAGCTGACCGCGCTGACGCAGACATGACAAGGAGACGACGATGAACCATTCGACCAACCATCCGCTCGACGATCAGTTGGACGACCGGACGGCATCGTTCGAGCCGGCTTTCGACAGTGCAGCTGTCGTCGAATTCACTCAGCAACTCGTACGGATTCCTTCTGTCTTCGACGAAGCACGCGGCCTGAACGAGGAACTCGTCGCGCAGCGCATCGGCGAACAGATGCGCAGCTTCGGCTGGACGCCGCAGTTCGACCGCGTCGCCCCGGGTCGCCCGAACGTTTTTGCCGTCATCGAGGGCGACGGCCCTGGACCGACGCTGATGTTTGAGGGGCACAGTGACGTCGTGACGGAAGGAGACCCACGTCGGTGGAGCCACGATCCCTTCGGTGCGGAGATCGCCGACGGCAAGCTCTGGGGACGAGGGTCCGCTGACATGAAGTCGGGCGTCGCGGCGATGCTCTTCGCCGCCGACACGGTGGTGCGCAGCGGATCGTTCCCCGGCCGTATCGTCGTCGCCGCACTGGCAGACGAAGAGGGAATGATGGCAGGTGCCAAGGACTTCGTCGCTCGCGGACGGATGGACGGGGTCGACGGTGTGATCTGCTGCGAGCCGGAGGGCGGCGAGATCTGCCATGTCGCCAAGGGGGCGCTGCGACTGCGGATCGACTTCTCCGGGGCGATGGCTCACGGAGCAATGCCGTTCCAGGGCCGCAATCCCAACCGTGCCGTCGGCAGCGTGCTCGGCGCGCTCGCCGATCTGCAGGACGAACTGCAGGTGCTGCACGGCGATCACCAGTACCTCGGCAAACTGTGGATCACGCCGACGGTGCTCCGCGCAGGTGAGTCGGCGCAGATGAACGTGATGCCGGGCGAGGCTTCGATGTGGGTCGACGTGCGCACGATTCCAGCCGTCGATCACGATTCATTCGTCGTCGACGTGAGGTCGTTGATATCCGGGGTCGCACGTGCGCATCAGATCGACACCGTGTTGACGGTGATCGACGATCGTCCCGCAGTGTCGACGGGTGAGGACCACGTGCTCGTACGCTCGCTGTGGAACGCACATGCCGCCGTCCACGGCTCGCTGCCCTCGCTCGGCGGGGTGCCGGGGGCCACCGACGGGACCGTGCTGACGTCGCGCAGCGGCGTGCCGTCCGTCGTCTATGGGCCAGGTGGCAAGTGGATCGCCCACCAGGCGGACGAGTTCGTCGAAGTCGACGAGATCATCAGCTACTGCGCCGTCTATGCCGATGCCGCGCACCGTTTCCTCGGCAGCGCAGCGCTGCATTCGTAGCCACCGTTGGTCGTCGTCCGCCGCTGTCGTCGGCGGTCGTCTGCCGCCATGCGTCACAGCGACCTGCGGACACTGCAGTCCGGGGTGGATTTAGGATCGAGACGATGTCGACCCGATCACCGAGTCCGTTGCCGTCCGGCCGTCAGCGCGGAACCCGCGGTCGCACGTCGTTCGCCGCCGCGCTGGTGACACTCGCGACGCTCGCGGCCTGCAGCGGTTCCTCGACGACCGCCGCCGTGACCACCTCGACATCGGCGACCGGCGTCACCATCGCTCCGACGACGACATCCACTTCCTCGTCCGTCACGACGACCGCATCAACTGCCGCACCGACCGCATCATCGTCCGTCCCGACCGCATCGTCGTCCGTCCCGAGTTCGCCGGTGCCTGCGTCGACGTCCGGAGCAACTGGCTCGTCGGCGTCGCCGTCATCGGCGACGTGCGTACCACCGCCGACGACACCGGTCGCTGCAGCGGCGATCGCCGGCAGCACCCGTGACTTCAGCGTCTTATCCTTCGACGGCGCGGTGATCCGAGCGCACTGGTTCCCTTCGCCCTCACTTGCTGCAGGGGCGACCGCTCCGACGATCCTGATGGGTCCGGGATGGGGATCAGCCGGGGACACCGACGTCAACGCCGTCGGGACGCTCGGGGCCCTGAATATCGCCAGTCTGCGCACTGCCGGATACAACGTGCTGACGTGGGACCCGCGCGGATTCGGCGCCTCGACGGGCACGGCAGAGATCGACAGCCCTGACTTCGAGGGGCGCGATGTCGAGCAACTCCTCGACTGGGTGGCGACGATGCCGGGCGTCGAACTCGACGCCGAGAACGATCCTCGTGTCGGTATGGTCGGTGGCTCGTACGGTGGTGGGATCCAGCTCGTCACGGCTGCGCTCGACTGCCGGATCGACGCCTTGGTGCCGGTCATCGCCTGGCATTCGCTGACCACCAGTCTGTTCAAGGCCGACACGCCGAAGCAGGGGTGGGCGACGTTCCTCAACGTGCTCTCCGCAGGCAAGCCGGTCGACGCGACCGTCGCCAGATCGAACGCAGCGATCGCCGGTACGGCCAGCATCGACCCCGCCGATCTCGCCTGGTTCGCGGCTCGCGGACCAGGCGATGCGGTCAGCAGGATCACTGTCCCGACGCTGCTGATCCAGGGCACCGTCGACACACTGTTCACCCTCGACGAAGCAGTCACGAACTATCAGGTGTTCGAAAAGAATGGAGTCCCGACAGCCATGCTGTGGTTCTGTGGCGGGCACGGAGTCTGCCTGACCAAGCCGGGCGACACGACCCGCGTCAGTACGTCGGCGATCGCCTGGCTCGATCGCTATGTCAAACGAGATCAGGCGGCAACTGCCGTTCCCGCATTCGAGACCGTCGATCAGAACGGCATCGCCTACACCGCTGGAGTATTTCCGCCGCCCGCCGGGAACCCGCTCGAAGCGAGCGGGAAGGGAACGCTCTCGCTCGTGGCCGGCGGAGGTTCCGGACCGGCGACGTCGTCAGGTGGCGGGATGCTCGGGCGGTTCGTCGGCCTGATCACGCCAGCGAAGGCGACGAATGCCATGAATGTGCCGATCGCACTCGCGGCGACGCCGTCGTTGCTCGTCGGGGCACCCCGACTGACGTTCGACTACAGCGGGACGACGCCGCCAGGGCAACGCCCGACACGCGTCTTCGCTCAACTCATCGACGACACGACGGGCCTCGTGATCGGCAACCAGATCACTCCGATCGAAGTAGCACTCGACGGTCAGCCGCATACGGCCACGGTGCCGCTGGAGATGATCTCCTTCGACGCCCGACCCGGATCGACTGTGACGTTGCAGATCGTCGCCAGTACGGTGGCCTACGCCGCACCTCGGACCGGTGGAACGGTGACGTTCTCCTCGATCGACATTCGCCTTCCGACAGTCACCGGGATGACCCCTGCAGCAAGCTGATCGTTTCGTACCCGTTCGAAGACGGCACGCCGGATGCCCGAACTACAGTCTGGCAATGGCCCACACGACTCGGCTCGGCATGATGCGCAAGATCGCCATGGCGTTGCCGGAAGCGACAGAAGAGGTCACGTGGGGGACGGACATCAATTTCCGTGTCCGCAAGAAGATCTTCGCCTTTCCCGGCGATGGCGACTCGCTGACCGTCAAAGCGGAGAGGGACGAAGTCGAAGCACTGCTCGCCGATCCGCGCTTCACCCCTGCGCCATATCTCGCCAGAGGGGGATGGGTGCGATGCGATCTGCGCACGGCAACTGTCGATTGGGAGGAGATCACGGAATTGATCCACACGAGCTATTGCCTGATCGCCCCGAAGACGCTCGCCAAGCTCGTCTCGCCGACCTGATCTGCTGGCGGCTGTCGGTCCACGCGTCAACGCGACTCGGCGTCAACGTCTCACCGCGTCGCCGCGAGCTGATCCGCCTGCCGGTGCCCGAAGCGCTTCGGCTCAGGCGACCATTTCCTTGGTGGCGCCCGGGTTGGTGATCGACACGGTTCCTCCGTAGCTGCACATGCACGTACAGCTGTTGCTCAGCGCCGGCATGCCGCCGACCTGCACCGTTGCCGATCCCGGCGTCCATGGTGCTGCGGTCATCGGTGTACACATGCCGGGCGTCAGCGTGCCGAGAGCGGCAGATGTCTGGGCCGCGGTGATCGGGTTGGCGAGACTCAGGCAGGAGGTGAAAGTTCCGATGTTGACGAACGGCTTGGAGTCCATGATGTTGGCCATCGGCACACCCTCAGCGGTCACCCGGTTGGCGGGCAGCACCGTCAACGTCGCCGGCGCTATGCCCATCGTGCACATCAGCATCGCTCCGTTGGTGACGACAATTCCCATGCGTCAAACCCTATATCGTCGACACGCTGCAGCGGATGCCCGTCCGTGCAGCCGATCGGGATGAAATCGTCGCTGACCGGATGGCTCACCCGAGTGTCCGGGGTACCCGTCGGGTCGCGTTGGCACTCGGGTGACTCGTTGGCACTCGGGTGAGCTACGGGAGCAGTTCCGTCGTCGCCCCAGGATTGATGATCTGGATGACGCCGCCGTATGCGCACGTGCATTTGCAGGTCATGTCGAGCGCCGGCTTGCCGCCGATCATCACCGTCGGAACGCCAGGGACCCACGGCGCCGGCAGCACCGGGATGCACGCACCGGGTGTCAGCACACCGAGGGCGGCTGCGGTCTGAGCGGCGGTGATCGGATTCGCCAAGCTGGTACACACCCCGAACGGGGCGATATTGGCGAACGGAATGTTGTCGAAGATGGTGGCGACCGGCATGCTCTCGAAGAGCACCATGCTCGTCGGCAGCACCGTCAACGTGCCTGGCGCGACCCCCATCGGGCACATCAGCATCGCGCCGTTGATCACGGGAAGCGCCATGTCAGTGAGCCGTCCACGACTCTTGGCGCAGCGTTGCCAGCTGCAGCCGCGAGCCGACGCCGAGTTTCGTGTAGACGCGCGACAGGTGTGTCTCGACCGTCCGGGTAGAGACACCGACGCGAATGGCGATGTCCTTGTTCGAGTATCCCTCACGTACCAACCCGACGACCCGGCGTTCTGCCTCGGTGAGTTCACCGGCGCCAGAACCGGCGACGACCCGCGGCACGCTCGGCGTCAGCCCGGTTGCATGCAGTTCCTGTTCCAGTGCACGCAGCTCCCCGGCAGCACCCAGGCGGATGAACATTTTCATCGCCCGACCGGCGAGCCGCCTGGCGATGGTTCGCTCGCCCGCAAGACTCGCCGCTCTGGCAGCATCGACGCACAGTTTGGCGCTCTCGAACGGTGCAGCGGTCGCCAGTTGCATCGCCGCGACTTCGAGTTCGTGGAAATTGTCGCGGACAAGTGCAGCGCCGGCGTGTTCGAAAGCCATCGCATACGGCGCATTCACCGACCGTGGCAGCGTACTCAGCCACCAGCGGGCGATCGCACGATCGCCGTGGGCCCATTCGAACCGTGCGGCGTCGAAGATCAACGACGGTGCGCCGACGCTGACGTGGCGTTCCTGCGCGCTCTGGGACAGTTGGCGGAAGGCGGCCAAGGCACCGGGAATGTCGTTGTGCAGTCTGGCCTGTGTCGCTCGCGCCCACAGCAGATAGTGCAATCCGCTGTGGATCGTCGTGGCGACATCGGCGCCGAGCTGGAGCGACACGTCCGCAGCGGCGGAGTTTCCACTTCGCGCATGTGTCAGGGCGACGCATCCGTGGAGCAGCCCCTCGTTCACCCTGCTGGTGATCAGTGCCCGATCCGTTGCCGTGCAGATGAGCTCTGTCCAGCGACCCGACTCGAGCAGGGTCGTCAGCCTCGTCGTCATGCCGCGAGCATGCATCCACGGCGTCCCGATCAGCGCCGCGGCCGTCTGCCCGCTGGCGGCGGATTGCAGCGCTTCGTCGAATCGACCGGCTGCGGTCAAGACGCTGATCTCGACCGTCCATGGTCCATAGCTGATGAGTTCGTGCTGGCACGAGCTGGCAGCGAAAATGGCCGTGAACGCGCTGACCTCGGCGAGGGCTCCGTCCAGATCGCCGTCGAAGAGCGCTGCCAGCGCGGCGATCATGCCGGTGGTCATACGCACGCAGTCCGTCTGCGTGAGCCTCAGCGCAGCGCCGGCGGTACGCCTCGCCCTGCGGACGTGACCACCGTAGAACTCGCCGCAGGCGTAGCTGACGAGTGCCCGCCCGAGATCTTCGTGCAGTCGCTCTGGCTGATCGCTGATGAACGTGCTGACGAGTTCGTCGAGGTCGAGTTCGTCGAGGATGTCGCTCGCGCCGCTGATGCTCGTCATCGCGAAACATCGGGTTGCCAACGCCCGGATGACCAGGTCCGAACGAGTTGCGTCGCGACTGACGGCGGCCGCAATCACCGCGGCCTTGGCCTGTTCGCCGTTGACCAGTAACGCTTCTGCGAGGTCGAGACAGGCGGCGAGGTGAGCAATCTCATCAGGAGGTGCCATGTCGAGCGCCAGCATCGCCAACGGGACTCGTAAGGTCGGGTGGACCGAGCGTGCAGCGCGCTGCACCACCAGCCAGGGAGGATCGGCGTTTGCGTTCGTCGCCCCACCAGGCGCGTCGAGGAGCACGCTTGTCGGGTGACCTGGAACTGCCTGCTTCTCGACGACGCCCATCGTGGTTTCCACCATACGCCATCGGTGGACGTCGCTGCGACTCAAGGTGTGAGGTCTACCGCGGAGGGTGCTCAGGACAGATGAATGGCGCTCACCGACCGACGTGCGTAGTTTCACCGATGCGCGCGGCTCGACGGCTGGCCCATGATGCACCACGGGCCATTTTGGGCCTGAAGCATCATGCATCCCTGAAGGAGTCGCTGAGTGGCCACAACGTATTTGACCCCAGGTGTGTACGTCGAGGAGGTTCCCTCGAGTTCCGCAACGCTGTCGGCTGGCGCCACAGCAATCGCGGCATTCGTCGGGTTCACCGAGAAGGCGCCCACCGATGATCCCAACGATCCGGACGGCGTCAAGCCACGGCTCGTCACCAGCTGGACCCAGTATGAGGCGCTGTTCGGCGGCTTCATCAACGGTGCACTGCTTCCGCACTCCGTGTACGGCTACTTCAACAACGGCGGCAGCATCGCCTACATCGTCCGCATCCCGAACACGACCCCGGCGACCGAGTCCGGCACGCTGGCGTTGACGTCGGGTGACAAGACACTCGGACCGGCCGTCGAATTCACCACCGTCGAGCCGAACGCCAAGATCAACGTGGCGGTCAGCCCGGAGACACCTCCGGAAGGCGTCGAGGATGCACCGGCGACGTTCCGCGTCGACGTCATCGAAAACGGCAAGGTCGAGGAAACCTACGAAGGCCTGACACTGAAGCCAGGCAAGACGAACGTCGCCGATGTCGTCAACAAGGCATCGACCCGCGTCAAGGTGGAGACGAAGATCGACACCGCCACACTGCCGGACGAACTGGCCACGCTTGCTGCCGGCAACTTCCCGGTCAAGCCGGCCCCGGCGACGATCGTCGCCGTACCCGGCAAGACGTTCGCCGGCAGCGAGTCCGCTCGCACCGGCATCAACGGCCTCGTCATCGCCGAGGACGTCACGATGGTGATCGTTCCCGACCTGATCACCGCTGCCACGAAGGCAGACGGCACCATCGACCTCACGCTGTGGAAGACGGTGCAACTCGCACTGATCAACCATTGCGAGGCTCAGGCCAACCGCATGGCAGTGCTCGATGCGCCGCCAGGATTCAGCCCGCAGCGCGTCAAGGAATGGCGTTCGAACGAGGCGATGTACGACTCGGCATACGCCGCGCTGTACTACCCGTGGATCAAGGTCAACAACCCGGCAGCGACCAACGGTGACACCGAGATCCTCGTCCCGCCGTCGGGCCACATGGCCGGCGTCTGGGCCCGTAACGACAACGAGCGCGGTGTCTGGAAGGCTCCGGCCAACGAGATCGTCCGTGGCGCCCTCGACGTCGAGATGAACATCACCGCTGCAGAGCAGGGTCTGTTGAACCCGATCGGGATCAACTGCATCCGCCCGTTCGGGACACGCGGTATCCGCGTGTGGGGCGGCCGCACGCTGTCGTCGAACACCGACTGGACGTACATCAACGTCCGCCGCCTGTTCAACATGATCGAGACGGCCATCATGACCGGCACGCAGTACGCCGTGTTCGAGCCGAACGACCAGAAGTTGTGGGAAGGCCTGAAGCGCACCGTCGGGGGCTTCCTCCGCGGATTGTGGCGCGACGGCGCGTTGTTCGGCGCCAGCGCCGAGCAGGCGTTCTACGTCAAGTGCGACGCCGAGACGAACCCGCCGGAGTCGATCGACCAGGGCAAAGTCGTCGTCGAGGTCGGAATCTCACCGGTCAAGCCTGCCGAATTCGTCATCTTCCGTATCGCCCAGATCAAGGAGACGTCGGCCTGATCGGCCGGCGTTCATAGGGAGAACACAACATGCCGCTCAAAGTAGAAGGCGACAAGAAGACCAGCCTGATCCTGACATCGTGGTTCGATGTGGAGATCGATCATCCTGCCGTCAAATCCGGTCTCAGCCGGTTCAACGAAGTTTCCGGACTGGCGCTGGAGATCACGGTCATCGAGAAGACCGAAACCGACAAGCTCGGTAACACCTACACATCGAAGATGGCTGGGGTCACCGACTACAAAGAGATCACGATGAAGCGCAACCTGACGCCGGACAACGGTTTCTGGCTGTGGATGAAAGACATCCGTGATGGCAAGGAAGACTTCCGCCACGCAGGGGCCATCGTCCTGTACTCCACTGCGGACAAGGAGATCGGGCGCTGGACGTTCGAGAACGCCTGGCCGTCGAAGTGGTCGGCATCGGATCTCGATGCGGGCACGGACGACGTGATCGTCGAAGAAGTCGTGTTGCAAATCGAAATGCTCAAGCGGACCAAGTAGGAGAACGAACATGCCTGTACTCGACAAGGTCTACGCCTCGTTCTTCTCCTTGGAGCTCGATGGCCTGACGATTGCCTTCTTCACCGGCTGCAGCGGCCTCAACCTCGAATTCGATGTTGCGACGTTCAAGCAGAACGACGGCAAGAAGATGATGACGGTCAAGATCCCCGGCAAGGCGAAGTACTCGGAAGTCGTCATGAAGCGCGGCTACAGCGCCGACATGGTCGTCCACAAATGGTTCGACGATGTCGTCGAGGCCAAGGACAACCAGAAGAAGTTCGTGAAAACGGGCGCCATCGTGCTGTTCAGCCGAGAGATGACCGAAGTCGCCAGGTTCAGCCTGACGAACTGCTGGCCGTCGAAACTGTCCGTCACCGACCTCAACGCCGGCAGTTCGGAAGTGTTGGTCGAAGAGTTGACCATCCAGCACGAAATGATCGACTGGGTAAAGTAGCTCGTGGCCTTGCAGACGGAGTTCGATTTCACGTTGCCCAAAGGGTTCGTCGACCGTGACGGTGCGCTACACCGCCACGGCACGATGCGTCTGGCGACGGCACGCGATGAAATCGAGCCGCTGCGAGACCCACGGGTCACTGGCGCTGACGATCCGTTTCTCACCATCCTGGTGATCTCACGGGTGGTCAAGTCACTCGGCAATGTGCCGGCGATCACCACTGACACTGTCGAGAACCTCTTCGCCGCTGATCTTGCATTCCTGCAGGATCTTTACGGCATCATCAACTTCGGGAATCCGGCGGATGCTGCCGTGTTGCAGGCTGCCGTCCTGCCGGACGAGCCGGCCGATGTCACTCCGACATTCCAGCCGTCTGCCGAGGTTTTCGACGACGTCGCCCCGACCCCACACGATTCCGATTCGGCACCGCTCGATGACGAACTGGCCGCAATTGCTGCTGCTCGTCGTCGAAGCCGAATCGAGGAGGTTGGCTCCCGGACGGGGTCATGAAGCTCTATCCGACGGACGCGCTGTGGGACGAAGTCGTGTACCTCGCGTACCACCTGCATTGGCCGATGGACGATCTGCTCGATCTGGAACATGCTGACCGAGCGCGGCTCGTACAAGGAGTTGCCGCACTGAACGAACGAGCGTGGGAGGCATTGCGCGATGGCCGACGATAGTTTCTACAGCGAGCGGGTCGGATCGGCGTCGTTCCTCATCGAAGTCGACGGTGTGGAGATCGGCCTGTTCAAGAGCATCTCCGGTCTGTCGGTCGACATCGAGGTCGAAGAGGTCGTCGAAGGCGGCGAGAACAGCTATGCCCACAAGCTCCCCGGCAGGATGACGTGGCCGAACCTCGTGTTGGCGCGCGGTGTCACGCAGAACGACAACCTGTTGACGTGGCTGAACAAGTCCTCCGGGGAGCAGTTCGCCTCCCAGGGCAACAAACTCACGCGGTCGACCGCGGCGATCACGTTGATGGCGGCGAACGGCGATCGTCTTCGCTCTTGGGACGTCGACGGCGCCTTTCCCGTCAAGTGGAAGGGCCCGAACTTCGCCGCCGATTCCAACGAGATGGCTACGGAAGAATTGGAGATAGCCCATCATGGATTCCGAGCAAAGACTGTCTCCTAGCACGGGCGGGCCAGCGGCGTTCGGACAGGCGGCGGTCGCTCGTTTTGCGCCTCGAACCCGCTCGGCCCGATCGATGACGAGATCTCCAGGGCAGATGGCCAACAGTTCGATTGCCTTTGCCACGAGGCTCACCCTCTCGTCGACGTCGAGGTGGACGCTCGATGGAGGATCGTCGACCAACGTCAGGCCGCCGATCGAATACTGGCCATGGCCTGACGAGGACGACGAGGGCACCGTCAGTCCTCAGCGAACGAAGGCGCCAGTCCAGCGGAATCGGGAGAAGCCGGCCGCCAAACCGACACAGCGTGCGGATTTCGTCTCCACGGGGAACGCCAAGCTGGACTCGCTGATGAAGCTGATGGAGAACCCGCCGAACCCGTTCCATACGGCGGCGGAGGCCGAAGAGGCGATGCTGGCCGACGAACAGGCCGCCAAGCAGGACCAGCAGCAGGCCGCAGTTGCCGCAGAGCAGGAGCAGTTCACCGACCGGGTCAATGCCCCGAGGTCCCGTCGGCGCGCTCATCGCGGACTCCCGCGCACGCTCAGCCGTCGCGGCACGGTAGCGCTTGCCGATCGGGCGATGCCTGGTTCGATCGCCGAGCGGATCCGCCCCGAAGCGATCGAGCCGCAATCGATCGCCCATCATTCCGTCGGCCGCGCACAGTCAGCATCGCGAGACGCCTTCGGCGGTGACCGAGACGCCGGCGCCATCGCCCGCGAACGAACTGCCCCTCCGGCACCTCGGTCGTCACCGAGCGGGTCATCCCAAGTGCTGTCATCGTCGGCCGTGTCATCCCAGCCGGCGGCTTCGCCGACAGCCGGTCGCGCCGCGGCGAATGCTCCGACGGTGTCCAGCGCAGCGACCGTCAGGCGCTCGACGATGCCGAGCCCGTCGACACTGGCGATGTATTCGCACGTGTCCTCTGGCGCCGGCAGGGAAACGAGGCGCACTCCTGATTCGAATACTTCGTCGTCCGGTACTTCGTCGTCCGGTACTTCGTCGTCCGGTACTTCGTCGTCCGGTACTTCGTCGTCCGGTCCTTCGACGTCCGCTCCTTCGTCGTCCGGTGTTCCGTCGTCCGGTACTTCGTCGTCCGGTCTTTCGACGTCCGCTCCTTCGTCGTCCGGTCTTTCGTCGTCCGCTCCTTCGACGGCTGCGTCACTTCCAGCGGCGGGTCGAGTGGACGCTGAGGCTCGGAGGGTCTCGTCGCCTTCCTTCGGTGCGACCGTGTCGACTCAGCCGGCCGGCATCAGGTCTGATGTTCCGTCGAACCGTGCGATCGGCGGACTGACGGCGCACCTGCTGATTGCGCCGCCGAGCAGCGCGGAGTCGACGCCGTTGGAGCCGTCATCCGGCTTGTCGTCGTTTGCAACCCCGTCAACATCGCCGACGCAGCCATCCGCCGCTCCGGCCGGTGCGGTTCCTTCGTCGACGCGCTCATCCGATTCGCCGCCAGCTCGCCAGGCGACGTCGCCGTCGCTCTCGACATCCGTACCGCCGTCGAACGAAGGCCGGTCGGGGGGTCGCAATCCATCCGTGTCAGCGTTGGCCTGGTTGGAGCGTGCGGATCGTGGCGCAGCGCCTGTCGATGCGGCACCCGTCGATGCGGCACCCGTCGATGCGGCACCCGTCGGTATGACGGGGGAGGCACTGACCTCCTCACTTGCCGTCGCTCCGCCTCCGAGCGGACCGTCGCTGATCGATACAACCTCGGTACATACCGGGACGGCGCCACCCCCCACGTGGACTGCGCCGGCCTCTGCATCGCCGCCGGATGGGCAGTCGAGTGAGATCGCCCGTCGAACGAGTGAGGCGCTGAGCGCTCGCCAGGCCGCGCCGACCTCTCGGGCGGCGGACGAACAGCGGAACACCACCACAGGCATGACGGCAACGCAGCATTCCATCATCGCCCCGGTCGCCCGATCCGTCGAGCAGACGAGCGCACCAGCCACTGCATCGAACTCGGGAGGAGCAGCACCGGCCAGGTCGTTCCCGGCTCAGCTGCAGTCGACCCAACTCAGACCTGCGACGGACTCCGGCGACCTGCGAGGTCTGGCAGTGCCAGGACGTGCGACCGGCGACGGCTTCTCCGACGATTCGTCGACCGGCCGAGCGGTGTCGGCCCGACGGGAGGCACTGCATGCCTCCGTCGCTCCACCGGCGGCAGTCGCTTCATCGCCGTCCGCATCAGCATCCGCGTCTGCGGCTCGGTCGGATTCTGCTGCGACGTCGACTTCGGCCCCGGCGATCT
>JANXUF010000057.1 GCA_025356335.1 Actinomycetes bacterium | reverse complement strand
GAGCAGCGACTCCGCTGATAATCTCATCGTCCCAACGTTGTTGGCGGATTCGCCAGCGACACGGTTTGGGGCTGTAGCTCACTTGGTAGAGCGCTTCCATGGCATGGAAGAGGCAAGGGGTTCGATCCCCCTCAGCTCCACCACGAAAGCCCAGGTCAGAGCCTATCGAGCGCTCCCTCGGGCGGGTCAATGAGCGGCGAGGTGACCCACCGGGTGACCCACGAAATCCACACTTCTGCGCCGTAGGTCACCCGGACGACCGTTTCGCAAGGATCTCAAAAAGCGCACCCCCTTCAGGTCGTGTCAGCCTGTGTCGCCCCCTTGTCAGTTAGTCCTGCTCAGGAGCTATTTTCGCCTCGCCCACATGACGCTACGTATCGTCTGATATCGCCCGGTGCTGATCAATCCGTGAAGTTCCACTTCTTCTTCGACGTTGGCATCGCCCCGATGCCGTGGAGGACGCAAGGGATCCCGAGGTCTGCGGTCGCGAGCGCCGCCAAACTCCCACGGTTCGCGGCTGATCACGTCCACGGGCCGGGTGGCAGCGAGTTCGATGAGATCGGCAGCCATCGCCCGGGCGGTGTGCCAGCCAAAAATTTCCGACTGCAGATACTACTTCGATTCGCCACGGGCACGGTGCTGCGGGTTCTCGGGGAACGCGGCGCCGATGTCGGATTCGAGCCAATCACCACCGGCGGAGATGACATCCAGTCCGGTCGCTTCCAGTTGCGCCCGAAACAGCCGTGACGAGGCGATAACGACGTTGTGACCAGCGTTCAGCAACGCCCGACATAACGGTACCACTGGATGCAGATGGCCGTAGGCCGGTTGTGTTGTGACCTGCACCTGCACCCGCACCTGCACCCGCCGAGGCAATAGCAAAGACTGACAGCACGACCGTCGTCGACGACGGACCTCACATCGCCGTGACCTGCTCGATCAGCGCGGCGACGACGTCGGGGGATGGCATGGCGTGGAGTTCAGCCTGCACTCGGATGGCGTTGGCGCGGTAGGAAGGCTCGAGGAGCAAGCGTTCGGCGGCGTCGCGGATGATGTCGCGATTGACTTCGTGAGACAGCGGTCGAAGGGCGGTGCCCGCCCGCGTGCCGTGCTCGGCGTTGGTGAACTGGTCGGCGGCCTGGGGTAGGCACAATTGCGGCAACCCGTTGTCGAGAGCGGCGAGAAACGTGCCAGAGCCTGCGTGAGACACAACCAGCGAGGACAGCGGAAGGATTGTGGTCTGAGGGATGTAATGGTAGACGTGGACATTGTCGGGTTGCGCCCCGAAAGCGTGGGTGTCACCGTGTGGTCCGACTGTGACGAAGACCTGCACGGGGAGGCCGGCGACACCGTCCAGGGCGGCAGAAAACGGGCCAGGAGTGGCGTTGAACACGGTGCCGAAGTTCAGATAGACACTGGCCGGTCGTCGCCGGTTGCGGTGAATGAGTCGGAACCGTCCGACAGGTCGACGCTGAACGGGATTGGACGCAACGATTGGCGCCTGGAGACGTAGTCGCCGTGCGCCGGCCGAAGACTTGGCGGATAGATGTCGAGGTAGAGATGGTCGTAGCATCCCGCCCACGGACGCGGTGTCAGGCCTACTGCATCCAGAGCGGCGAAACGGCGTCAGAGGCGGCCGGGAAGCGCTCGGTCGGGATCAACGCGCCGTAGCTGTGGCAGATATTCGGTACGCCGATACTTGCGGCTGCGATTGGTGCTGCCAACTCGGCGGCGTCGTGGACCACGACATCAGGCCGCCAACCATCGACAATGCCCAACAGGTCAGCCAAGCGCGATGGGGCACCTATCGTCCCGAACAGATGCGGAAACATGTGTGCGGGACCATCCTCGCCGCGCAGGTTGCGTGCGTGCGGGAATCGGTCGAAATACTCGTCACGACCGGCGGCCGAACTTTTCCCTGACTGCTCGGCGCTGAAACCTGCCGAGGTAACGATCGGGCAACCGTCTGGGCCGGTTGCCCATCGAACTGAAGCTCCCCCCTGATCTCGGAGTCCGGGAAGGGTATGTTCAATGGGTAGATCGTCGAAGTTTGATGTCGGGTTTCGGGCTCACGCGGTGGAGTTGGCGAGGATGTCTCGGCGTCCTCGGTGCCAGATTGCTGATGAGCT
>JANXUF010000026.1 GCA_025356335.1 Actinomycetes bacterium | reverse complement strand
AAGACGAGTGTGCACCCGCAGCAATCGCTCGACAAGGCCTCGATAAGCAAAGGGTTAACAGGGTGCTGAAATTGTCTTCCGGCTGGCAAACCTCGCAGAGAAAGACCAGGTCAGCGCGTCGTGTTGCCAGTCCGGCTCGTGAATTTCAGCACCCTGATATCAGCATCGGTCCAGCGACTCGCCCGTCGTGTAGCACGGCCGTAGTATTCGCCGCAATGACGCTGACACAGTTGAAAGTGTTCGTGCTCGTCACCCGCCTCGGTTCCGTCAAAGCAGCGGCGACGACGCTCGGCGTCAGCGAACCGGCGGTGTCCCAGGCGCTCGCCGCGCTCCGCCAACATCTCGGCGATCCGTTGATCGTTCGCACCGGGACGACGATGGAACTGACTCCCGCCGGCCAGCGAATCGTCGGTATGGCCTCGCAGATGGTCAGCCTGGCGGTCGACGCCGAGATGGCGGCACGCTCCAGCAACAATGCCCCTGAGCTGCTGCGCATCGTTGCCACGAGCACGATCGCCGATGCCATAGCCCCGTCGCTGCTGCACAGCTTCGCCAGCAGGGTGATCAATGTCGAGATCAACCTCGGTATCGCCACTGCCGAGGAAATGACCGTGCTGTTGGAGGAACGTCTCGCCGACGTCGCCCTCGGCTCGTTGCCCGCCGGGCGCTCCAACAAGCTCGCAGTGCAACCACTATTGCGCTGGAGAATGGTCGTCGTCGCCCGTTCAGACCATCGCCTTGCCGCTCGACGCTGTCAGTTCTCCGATCTCTCCAACGAGACGTGGCTCGTCGATCCGTCCGGCCTCGATCCGCATACCGAGGTCGCCAAGTTGCTTGCGCAGCTGCGGATTCCGGAGGAACGCATCCGGGTGTTCCCCAATCAAGCGGCGGCGATCGCCGCAGCGGTCACCGGAGAAGGCATCGCACCGGCGGTCGACCATCTGCTCGGCGATCTGCGGGCGACCCCGACGTTGGTCCGTCTCGCCGTCGATGGAACGCCGCGGGACTCGCTGTGGCACGCGTCGACGCTCGCTCCGGATCGCCGAACTTCGATGGCAGGACGGTTCGCCCGGTTCCTGTCGACGCCGGATGCGCTTCACGAGATGCACCACCTCGGCCTCGGCGTCTCGGCCACCCGCTTCAAACCCCCGATCTACGTCACCATCTGGAGTTGACCCGACGAGTCCGAAGCTAGATCTCGCCGGTATCGGCTCGGAGTTTGGTCACCACTTCGAGGAGATCTGCCGGCATCGGGGAGTCGAAATGGACCGGCTCGCTGGTGATCGGATGCTCGAACGAGAGGTGTGTGGCGTGCAGGAAGGGGCGCTTGAGGCCGAGCGTCGCCCGCCGCCCGCCGTAGGTCGTATCGGCAACGACAGGATGGCCGATCGCCGTGAGGTGGACCCTGATCTGATGCGTTCGACCCGTTTCCAGACGACACGTCAGTAGAGCAGTCGGCGGATGTGTGAAGCGCTCGTCGACCTGGAAGTGGGTCCTCGCTTCGCGCCCGTTGGCGTTGACGGCCATCTTCAACGGCTCGCGTGCGTCACGACCCAACGGCGCGTCGATCAGACCATTCGGTGCCTCCGGCGATCCCCAGACGAGCGCTCGATAGACGCGTTCGACCTCGTGGTCGCGCAACTTCTCGACGAGTTCGTCGTATGCGTCCTGCGTTCTGGCGACGATCATCAATCCGGACGTACCGACGTCGAGTCGGTGGACGATGCCGGGACGCTCCGGCTGACCGACGTCGGCGATTTCAGGGAACAATGCCAGCAGTCCGTTCACGAGCGTCCCTGTCTCGTTGCCCGTCGCCGGATGAACGACGAGCCCTGCCGGCTTGTCGATGACGATGATGTCATCGTCCTCGTACACCAGCGTGATCGGGATGGTGTCGTCGGCCTGGGGCAAGTGCGGAACCGGGACGAACGAGGTGTCGATCGACACTGCCACTGACTCTTTCATCCGCACCTTGCCGGACGTCGCCACCTTGCCGCCGACCAGGACATGGCCACCCTCGATCAGTTCGGTGGCAACGGTGCGGCTGACATCGGAGAGCATCGCCACGATGCGGTCGAGCCGCTCGCCGGCGAGCATCGGCGGGATCAACTCCTCGATCACTTCGACACCCTCTCGGCGAGGGTCGACTTGGCTCTCGTCGATTCGAGGATCGCCCCGAGGACGAGCAATGCACCACCGATGCAGATCGCCGAATCGGCAATGTTGAAGATCGGCCACCACTGGAAATCGATGAAGTCGACGACGCTGCCGCGCAGCCATCCATCGCCACGGAACAGTCGGTCGGCGAGGTTGCCGACCGCACCGCCGACCACCAGCCCAACGGCAAACTTGCCGCCGCGGGTGCCGTGTCGACCGAGGCTGATCACCAGTACGACGACGACCACCAGCGCCAGTGCTCCGAGAATCGGACCGATCCCGGTGCCGCGGCTGAAGGCCATCCCGCTGTTGTGGGTCAGGTGCCACTGCAGCGTCCAGATGACGTGCACCGGCAAGGAATCGTCGAGCTGACTGACGGCGATCTGTTTGGTGACCTGGTCGAAGACGACGACGAACGCAGCGATCAGCAAGCTGGCGATGAGGCCGTCGCGTGACGGGCGTGCCTGCCGGCGCGCTGCTGGGCTGACGGATCCGACCTCGTTGGATCCGACCTCGTCAACCGGCTGGGCCGGCTGATCGCTCATCGACGGCCGATCCCGCCGACCTTCTCCTCGACGAGCTCGACAGCCCACGGAATCGCCTTCAGGCGTTCACGCGGGATCGGCCGGTGGGACACGATCGAGTAGCCGTATTCGCCCTCTGCCATGCGGCGCAGTGCGGTGTCGATCTCGGAAACGGTCTGGCGCGCCTGCGCCGACAGCGCAAGGTCACGCTCGCGCTCGACGACCATCGTGTCGCCCTCGCCGGATTCGTCGTCGAACTGCACATCGCCCATCTCGACGTCCTCGATCAGCGAGTTGGCCTCGAATTCGAGCCGCAGCGCCTGGCCAGTGAGCGACTTGCGCTCGTCGGCAAGCAACTGTTGCTGGGATTCGAGGAACTTGATATCGAAGTCCTTGGACACCATGATCGGCCCGATCGGACCCATCACCGCCTCGCCGATGCCGGCGCTGACTGGTGCTGCCTTCTTGGCGGCGGCTTTGACCGTCGCCTTGGCGGGCGCCGGCTTGGCGGCTGCCGCCACCGGCTCGACCGTCTTGGCAGCAGTGGCAGGTTTCTTTGCAATTGTCATGTCGAGTCCTTCCGAGCACCGGACGAACGGCGGATACTACCTGCGGTATTGGTGAGTTCGGCAGCGACCGGGGCGATGTGGATCAGACTTCATCTTCAGAGCTGAACGAGGCGGTGGAGGCGAGGCAGTCAGTCCGCTCCGTTCGTCTTTCAGTTGGCTTCAGAGGTCGGTCCGCAGTGATAGACGGTCGTCGTGCAGTGGTCATCGTCCCACTCGTTGGTGTAGCGGATATCGCAACCCTCCGCAACGCCTTTGTTCTTGAAGGGGCCGAGGTAGATGGACTGCTCTCCTTCCCCCGTCTGTGCGTCCGCTTCGATTTCGGCCTTCAACAGGGCATCGCTCGTCACCTTGTATGCCAGACCCCATCCATCGCCGTAGTGCTTTCTCGCTGACGGCCGGATATTCCATTCGTATGTCGCCTCCGCCTCAGGGCCGACGTCCGCTTCGTCCTCCACTGGCGCTGCTGCGCCGGCCGGCGCTTGCTTGGCATCCCACGCCCGTGCCTCTGCCTCATCCTTGAAGTCCTTGCTGAGATCGTACGTCGAGCGCCACTTGTTCCAGATCAACTTGACCTCGCGACGAACGACGAGGCCGTCAGGGGACGCCGTGGCGCGGGCGATCCGACTCGCCGCCATCGCCCCCGCTCCTGCGGACTGCTGGACGACGTGAGTCAGTTCGTGACCGAGGACCCGCATTCCTGCATCGCTGGACGGCCGGTATTCCCCAGGAGCGAAGTGGATGTCCGATCCGAACGTGAACGCCCTGGCACCGATCTGCGGTGCAATGGCGCTGTCCCGATGGATGCGCACGTCATCGAACGACCTGCCGAAGGCACCCTCGAGCCGTGGTTTGATCTTCGGGTCGAGTGCCGATCCCCCGCTGGCGTTGCGAACGCCTGCGGCGATGGCGCCGTCGATCTCCCCTCCGTCTCGACCGACGACCGGATCGCCGAGCCGGCGCGCCATTGCCGTGACACGGCGAATCCGGGACACCTGACCGGCGGGCCCACCGACGCCAGGTGTATCGCCTGCCGCGGTTTCGACGGGTCTGCGAAGGACCGCCAGGACGTCGTCGGCGACAGCGTCAGCCTCGAGTTCGGCCGGATCGGTCGAGCTGCCGACTCGCAGTTTGGCCTGGACGAATGCTGCAACAGGCTGCATCGCTCCGATCGATACGGCCTGCGAGCGGCCGGCTCCGTCCGACGACAGCGTCGGATCGGCGCTCGACGAGGAGGTCGATGCTGCCGGCACGACGACAGCCGATCGTTGGGCCATCTGCTGCTCCGTAGCCGGCCGTTCCCGAGTCAACCGTTTGACGACCATTCCCGGAACTATAGGTCATGGTCACCGCCCGGCACCGCTCCTGGTGGTGGGCGTACCACTCCTCGATCGCTTACGCTGTCGCCCCGGTCTCGTGCTTCGACACCGTGACGACCGGACCTTCCGAGTCGGCGTCGAGCGTCGCGGTCACCGATGTCGCCAGCGTCTCGCTCATCACCAGTTGTCGATGCTGCTCCAACGCCGCAAGCCATGCCGCTGAAGCTGTCACCGTCAGCGCAACGCGGTCGCTGACCTGGAGGTCGGCTTCGCGGCGCGCCAGCTGCACGAGTCTGATCAGGTCGCGGGCAAGGCCCTCCTGCTCCAATTCCGGCGACACATGTGTATCGAGCACGACGATGCCACTCGCCCCCGGCAGCGTCGCCGCAGCACCAGCGGCGTTGGAAACGAGTTTGAACTCGTACTCCCCCGGCATCAGCTCCGTCCCGCCGACAACGACGTTGCCATTTTCCGCGGTCCAGTCACCGAGCTTGTAGGCCCTGATCACCTTCTGCGTATCGCTGCCGAGGCGCGGTCCGAGGTTCTTCGGGCTGAGGACCAATTCGTTGCGACCATAGGCAGCGACATCGTCGGTGATCACGAGTTCTTTGACGTTGAGCTCGTCGCGGACGATGTCGCTGTGCGGACGGAGGAGGTCGGCAGCCGGCGTGGCGATGACCGCCCTGGCGAGTGGTAGGCGGACGCGCAGTCCCTCCTGCTTGCGTAGCGCCAGCAATGACGAACAAGCGTCGCGGACCTGGCGCATGCCGGCGCCGAGATCAGCGTCGAACGGGATCGACGCGGCGTCCGGCCAGTCGGTCAGATGCACGGAATCTGCTCCGGTCAACTCGGTGTAGATCTGTTCGGTCACCAGCGGCAGGAGTGGGGCGGCGACCTGGCACAACACCGAGAGCACGGTGTGCAGCGTGTCGATGGCGTCCTGATCGCCTGCCCAGAAGCGGTCACGGCTTCGGCGGATGTACCAGTTCGTCAATGAGTCGAGGAAGTCCGACACCGACGCGCACGCTGCGAAGAAGTCGTACTGGTCGAGTTGTGCCGTCGCCGAGGTGACGAGCGTGTGCAGTTCGCCGAGGATGTACCGGTCGAGCACATCGGTCTGGTCGTAGCGGAGCGAGCCGCTCGTACCGGCAGCGTTGGCATACAGCGTCAGGAAATACCAGCTGTTCCACAGCGGCAGTACGACCTGGCGAACCGACTCACGGATGCCCGACTCGCCGACCGACAGGTCACCGCCGCGAAGGATCGGTGACGACATCAGGAACCAGCGGACGGCATCGGAGCCGTAGGTGTCGAACATCTCGTACGGATCCGGATAGTTCCGCAGGCTCTTCGACATCTTCTGGCCGTCAGCGCCGAGAACGACGCCGTGGGCGACGCAGTTGCGGAACGCCGGCCGATCGAACAACGCCGTCGCCAGTACGTGCATCGTGTAGAACCAGCCGCGCGTCTGCGCCAGGTATTCGACGATGAAATCACCTGGATAGTGCTCGTCGAACCATGCACGGTTCTCGAACGGATAGTGCACCTGGGCGAACGGCATCGAGCCGGATTCGAACCAGCAGTCCAAGACCTCCGGTACGCGACGCATCGTCGACCGACCTGTCGGGTCGTCGGGATTCGGTCGTGTCAACTGGTCGACGTACGGGCGGTGGATGTCGGTGACCTCGACTCCGAAGTCGCGTTCGAGGTCTGCAAACGAGCCGTAGGCGTCGACACGCGGATAGTTCGGGTCGTCGCTCTTCCACACCGGGATCGGCGAACCCCAGAAACGGTTGCGGCTGATCGACCAGTCACGGGCGTTGGACAGCCATTTCCCGAAGCTGCCCTCCTTGACGTGTTCGGGCACCCAGTGAATGTCCCTGTTGAGTTCCACCATGCGGTCGCGAAACGCCGTCACCTTGACGAACCACGAGCTGACCGCCTTGTAGACGAGCGGCTCTGCGCAGCGCCAGCAGTGCGGGTAGCTGTGGTTGTACGACTCGTGACGGATGACGTGTTCGGCGTCCTTGAGGGCGCGGATCACCAGTGGGTTGGCCTCGAAGACGTGTTTGCCTGCCCATGTCGGAACGTCTGCGGTGTAGCGGCCGTGCTCGTCCATCGGCACGATCGTGGGGATCCCTGCAGCGTTGCAGGCCATCTGGTCGTCCTCGCCGAAACCGGGGGCCATGTGGACGACGCCGGTGCCGTCCTCGGTCGAGACGAACTCGGCACCGAGCACCTGGAAGGCGTTCTCGGTGCCGGCGAAGAACGGGAACAGCGGCGTGTAATGGCGGCCGACGAGTTCGCTGCCCTTCATCGTCCCGACCTGTGTGGCCAGCCCGAGCTCCTTCTCGTAGTGGGCGACACGCGACGCGGCGAGGATGTACTGCTCGCCGTTCTCCTCCATCACCGCATAGTCGATGTCCGGACCGACGGCGAGCGCGAGGTTGGCCGGCAATGTCCACGGCGTCGTCGTCCATGCCATGATCCGCTCGCCCGTCTCCAGCTGGAACCAGACGGTCAGTGCCGGGTCCTGACGGTCACGGTAGACGTCGTCCATGCGCGTCTCGGTGTTCGACAGCGGCGTCTCACATCGCCAGCAATAGGCCAGTACGCGGAAGCCCTCGTACACCAGACCCTTGTCCCACAGAGTCTTGAAGGCCCACATCACGCTCTCCATGTAGGTTGCGTCGAGCGTCTTGTAATCGTTGTCGAAGTCGACCCAACGGGCCTGGCGGTTGACGTAGCGGCGCCAATCCTCGGTGTAACGCAACACACTGATGCGGCAGGCTTCGTTGAACTTGTCGACGCCGAAGTTGGTGATCGCCGGATGGCCGCTGATGCCGAGTTCCTTCTCGACGACGACCTCGGCGGGCAGACCGTGGCAGTCCCAGCCGAAGCGCCGCTCGACGCGCTTGGCGCGCATCGTCTGGTAGCGCGGCACGACGTCCTTGACATAGCCGGTGAGCAGGTGGCCGTAGTGCGGCAGGCCGTTGGCGAACGGCGGGCCGTCGTAGAACACGAACTCGTTGTGCTGTTTGCCGGTACCGTCTGCGGTCGGGATGACCTGGTGGCGCTGAGCGACGGAGCGGCGGAAGGTGTCGTCGGCTTCCCACTTTGCGAGGACGCGCTGTTCCAACGCCGGCAGCTTCGGTGACGATTCGACTTCGGGGTACCCCACGATTGGCTCCTGTGACTCGGCTTCACTTCACGAGCGGTCGTGCGACTGCTCGATTGCTTGCGTCACAGGGACGACCTCGGCGTCAGCCGAAACCGCGATTCCCACCCTGCTTGGCACCCACCACGGTGGGCACCCACTCGATTGCGCCGACGATGACGGGTCGGACCCGTTCGGTTCTACTGAGCCGCTCCGCCAGCGGAGTGACCGTTCTTCCGAAGACTCGGAGGTGATTGCCTCTTCAACGCCTTGCTGACCATGATCCTAGCGCTCAGCTGTCTCGCCGACCCGCCCATTTCCGCCGGTCGAACGCGAGCGGACTGAACTTCGGGTGGCGAAACTCGTGCCGTCGGCGAATTCGCCACCTCGACCTGCTCAGCCGCAAGGGTTTCACACCGGCAGCGACGGCCTGGAGCGGCTCGCGGCAGACTGGTCGAATGCTTGGACGAATTGCGATATGGCGCCATCTCGTCGTAGCGGTGGTGATCGCCGCCTGCTCGATCCTCGCGTTGACCGGCAAGATCGGCGACGGCGCCCACGACGAACAGTTCGACGCCAAACAAGTCGTCGTTTCGCCGAGTGGCGCGAACGGCGTGCAGATCACGGAAACGGTCGACGAGGATTTCGGAAACAACCATCGACACGGCTACCAGCGCGTCATCCCGAACGACTTCGGCGTGCCGACGAAGATCACCGCTTCATCTCCGAACGCCAGCGCCGAAGTGTCCGTCTCGCAGGTCTCCGCTGGAACTCAGATCCGTCTCGGCGATCCGGACAAGACGATCGATGGACGGCATCGATACATCCTCACGTACACGTTGCCGAACGCCAGGATCTCGTCGGGAACCCTGGCACTCGACGTCATCGGCAATGACGAGACCCTGCAGACGAAACGGTTCGACATCGCCGTGACCGGCTTCGATCTGACCAGCCCGCTGTGCAACGTCGGTGCAGGCGGCACTGCTGGCGGATGCACCTTGACTGAAGGCGGTGGGGTCTATCGGGCGACGATCCGCCCGCTGAAGCCTGGCGACGGCGTGACGATCGGCGGGACGATCACGAAGTTGATCGGCGTTCAGGACATTGCAGCACCGCTGCCGCCGGCGGCCAGAGCCGACCACCGCCTGCTGCTCGGTCTGCTGCTCGTGCCGCTCGGGTTGTTCGCTGCCGCTGCGGTGTTCTTGGTGCAACGTCGACAGGGTCGCAACGAGGTCTTCGCCGGCGGCGCGGCGACCGCCGCATTCGGATCCGGCCCGATCGCAGCCGCTGGAGTGGCAGGGCGAGTCGGAACACTGCCTGATGACCTCCCGCCGGAGATCCCACTCCCTCCACCGACGTCACCGACGACGTTCGTCCCCGACGACCGCATGGCCGCGCTGGCGACGACGGAGTTCGTTCCGCCGCGGGGAATCGAGCCATGGCAGGGTGCTGTGCTCCTCAAGGAGCGCGTCGACGACGACACCGTTGCTTCGTGGTTCTCCGGGCTCGCCGGGATCGAGGCGATCACGCTGAAGCAGGCCGACAGTGGGCTGGTGATCAGTTCCGGTCCGAATCGCTCCGCACTCGACAGCGCCGACGGACACCTCCTCGACGAGGTGTTCAACGGTAGCGACACGGTGACACTCGGCAAATACGACAGTCATTTCGCCACCGCCTGGAACGGGATACGAACGCAGCAGCGCGATGTGATCCGTGGATCGGGATGGTGGCGCCGACCACCGAGCGTCGGTGGGGCGGCATCGGCCGTCAACGTGCGGCGATTCGGTATCGTCATCCTCTTCATCGGCTTCTGGACGTTTTCGACCGTCATCGCTGTGCTCGGGCACCTCACCTCACCGGTCTTGACGGTCGCTCTCGGCATCGTCGCACCTGCGCTCGCCGCCTTCTTCGTCTACCACTTCCTGCTGCCGGCGCGCACCGCCACCGGCTCGGCGCTTGCGTTACGCACCGAATCGTTCCGACGATTCCTTGCAGCGAGTGAAGGTCAGCACGTCGATTGGGCATGGAAGCACGGTCTGCTACGCGAGTACAGCGGTTGGGCCGTCGCGCTCGGTGCAGCGGACGCCTGGAGCAATGCGCTGCACCTCAGCGGTGTTCCGCCGACGGACTCCGCTTACATCTACTCGCCGCTGCTGATCCACTCGATGCGTTCTGATATGTCGAGCACGATGCATGTCCCCCAGAGCAGCGGGTCCGGCGGATCCAGTGGGTTCTCGGGCGGATTCTCCGGCGGCAGCGTCGGAGGCGGCGGCAGTTCCGGCTCCTGGTAGTCCCGTTTTCCTGCCGTCCGACCGACTACGCACAGTCCAACCGAGTACGCACAGTCCAATCGAGTACGCACAGTCCAACCGAGTACGTCCGGCGCGCTCAGCGACCCACACATACTCGCCCGACCCGCAGATACTCGCCCTACCTGCACATACTCGCCCGACCTGCACATACTCGCCCGACCTGCAGATACTCGCCCGACCTGCAGATACTCGGGGTTCAGACGGCCGAACCGTGACGACCCTCGCCGTTGAGGAATCGAGTGGCGCCGGCCACTGCTTCGCCAGAGCGAATCGTCTGCAGACCGAGTTCGGTTTCCCGAGCGAGTGCACGGTCGAGCGTTGAGCCCCACTGTTCGTAACTCGACAGTCGATCGTTGCGCAGACAGGTCTGCGGAAAAGAGGCGATCTCGTGAGCGAGGGCGATTGCCGCTGCCAACGCTGTCCCGTCAGCAACGACCCGGTTGGCGAGGCCCATCTGTAGCGCCTCGTCACCCGACACTCCCCTGCCCGTGAGCAACAGGTCGAGCGCCCTGCTGTGGCCGATGAGGCGACTGAGTCGGATTGAACCGCCGTCGACCAGCGGCACACCCCACCGACGGCAGTAGACGCCGAATACCGCCGTCTCGCCGGCAACGCGCAGGTCGCACCACGTCGCCAATTCGATGCCGCCGGCGACGGCGAAGCCCTCGACGGCGGCGATCACCGGCTTGCTGAGCAGCATGCGTGTCGGACCCATCGGCCCGTCGAGGGCGGTGTCCGCCTCGATGCGGTTGCCCCGGCCGTCGGCAACCGCCTTCAAGTCGGCACCAGCGCAGAACGTTCCGCCGGCACCTGTCAGTACGGCCACGTTGCAGCGGCCGTCGGCGTCGAACGCTCTGAAGGCATCGGCCAATGCCGACGCCGTCGGCCGGTCGACGGCGTTGCGTGCGTGCGGTCGGTTGATGGTGATGATCCTCACGGAACCGTCGTCGATGATGTCCACGCTCACCAGCGCCAACGTAGTGTGAACAGTGCCCCGCCCCCTGGTTGGGCCGGGGGATCAGGAGGCGACGACCTCGGTCGGTACCGGCAATGCTCCGTCATCGGCAAGCGCCGGGGCACCGGAACGACGCTTGAACACAGCGAGCGTGCACACTGCGGCGATGAAACTGATCACACCCCCGTAGGCCAGCGACCATTCGGCGCTGATGTGATCACCGATCCAGCCGGTGATCGGACTGCCGATCGGCGTGGAGCCGAGGAAGGCAGTGCCTGTCAACGCGAGCATTCGGCCACGCATCACTGGCGGTGTGTATTCCTGGGAGATCGAGTTGGCGGCGGTCACGACGATCGCCCCGAAGATCCCCATCGGAACGGCGAGGATGTAGGCGACGGCCGGGTTGGGTGCCCACGCCATGGCTGTCATGAAGGCCCCGAGCAGCGCGCTCGATCCGATCAGCCAGCGCATCCTGATGCGCTTTTGCGCAGCACTGATCAGCGACCCGGTGAGACTGCCGACGCTGACGACCGCCAGCAGGATGCCATACATCGAGGTGCTGTGGAATCGATCGTCGGCCAGCAGCGGCAGGGCGACGGCGTAGTTGAAAGCGAACGTCGACACGATGACGAAGAGCACGAACATCGGCTTGAGCACCGGGTGGTGCCACACGAGGCGAAAGCCGTCGCGGACCGGTGTGCCGCCTCGTGAGGCACGCGGGCTCTCGTGCAGTTTCGAACGGTCGAGCAGCAACAGCGACGCCAGTACGGCGAGGAAACTGACGGCGTTGACGAGGAAGCACCACGCCGTGCCCCACTCGATCACCATCCACGCAGCGAGCGCTGGACCGAAGACCCTCGAACCGGTCATCACGCCGGTGTTGAGCGACATCGCGCTGGAGATCTCCGACTGTTCGACGAGTTCGAGCACAAGACCTCGCCGGGCGGGGTTGTCGATGGCGTTGATGAAGCCCATGACCAGCGCCAGTCCGTAGACGAGCGGCAATGTGGCGCTCCCGGAGAAGTCGACGATCGCCAGCGCCAACGCCTGGGTGAGCAGCAGCGCCTGCGTACTGACCGTCAGCGTCCACTTGCTGTGCTGGTCGGCAAACGCCCCCGCCCACGCGCCGAGGAACAGCGTCGGCAGGAACTGCAGCGCCAAGGCGATGCCGAGCGCGGTTCCCGGATCGGTCTTCGCCAGGTGCTGGACCAGCAGCGTTGTTGCCGTCGCCTGTGCCCACGTGCCGATGTTGGAGACGAGCAGCCCGCTGAAGAACAACTTCGCGTTTCGTTCCTTCAGCGTGCGAAAGGAATCGGTGAACGCCACGTCCCCCGATCCTACGAGCCTCAGTCGTCGAGTTTGAGCGCGGAGATGAAGACGTCGCCGGGCACTTCGACGCGGCCGATGGCCTTCATCTTCTTCTTGCCCTCCTTCTGCTTCTCCAGCAGTTTGCGCTTGCGGGTGATGTCACCGCCATAGCATTTGGCGAGCACGTCTTTGCGCTTCGCTTTGACCGTCTCTCGGGCGATGACCTTGCCGCCGATCGCCGCTTGGATCGGCACGTCGAACATCTGCCGAGGGATCAGCTCTTTCAGTTTTTCGCACATCCGCCGGCCGTAGTCGAAAGCCTTGTCACGGTGCACGATGGTCGAAAAGGCGTCGGCGATGATGCCGTTGAGCATCAGGTCGACCTTGACGAGATTGCTGCGCTGATACTCGGCGAGTTCGTAGTCGAGTGAGGCGTACCCCTGGGTGCGGCTCTTCATCTGATCGAAAAAGTCGATGACGACCTCGGCGAGCGGGATCAGGTAGTGCAGTTCGACGCGCTCCGGCGAGAGGTATTCGAGCTTCATCATCTCGCCACGACGCGTCTGACAGAGGTCCATCAGCGTGCCGGTGTAGTCCTTGGGGGTGATGATCGCGACCTTGAAAAACGGCTCCTCGATGTAGTCGATGTTCTGCGTCGGCGGCAGGTCGGCGGGATTGTCGACGAACACGACCTCACCGTCCGTTCGCATCACGCGGTATTCGACGGACGGCGCCGTGGCGATCAGCGCGAGGTTGAACTCACGCTCCAGCCGTACGGTCACGATCTCCATGTGCAGCAGCCCGAGGAATCCGCAGCGGAAACCGAACCCGAGCGCGCCGGACGACTCCGGTGAATAGGTCACAGAGGCGTCGTTGAGCTTGAGTTTCTCCAGCGCCTCGCGGAGGTTCTCGAAGTCGTCCCCGTCGATCGGGAACAGCCCGCAGAAGACCATCGGCTTGGGATCGCGGTAGCCGTCCAAGGCCACCGTCGCCGGGTGTACGTAGGTCGTCACTGTCTCGCCGGATCGAGCCTCTCCGACATCCTTGATGCCGGCAATGAGATAGCCGACCTCGCCGGGACCGAGCTCCTTGACGGGCGTCGGAACAGGAGCTCGCACGCCGACCTCGATCGCCTCGTGGTCAGCGCCGGTCTGCATGAACTTCAGGCGACTGCCCGTCGATATCGTTCCGTTCATCACCCTGATCGAGCTGACGACGCCGCGGTACTGGTCGAATTGACTGTCGAAGATCAAGGCCTGCAACGAGGCGGACGGGTCGCCCTGCGGAGCGGGGATGCGGGCGATGATGGCGTCCAACAACCCGCCGACACCGTCGCCCGTCTTCGCCGAGATGCGCAGGATCTCCTCAGCTGGAATGCCGAGCACCGTCTCGATCTCCATCGCATACCGATCTGGATCGGCGGCCGGCAGGTCGATCTTGTTGAGCGCTGCAACGATTTCGAGGTCGTGTTCCAACGCCAGGTAGCAGTTGGCGAGCGTCTGCGCTTCGATCCCCTGTGCGGCGTCGACCACCAGCACGACACCTTCGCAGGCCGCCAAGGAGCGGCTGACCTCGTAGCCGAAGTCGACATGCCCGGGGGTGTCGATCAGATGCAGGACGTGACCCGCCCAGTTGACGCGCACATTCTGCGCCTTGATGGTGATGCCGCGCTCACGCTCGAGATCCATCGAGTCGAGGTACTGCGATCGCATATCCCTGGCGTCGACGGCGCCGGTGATCTCGAGGATGCGGTCCGACAACGTCGACTTGCCGTGGTCGATGTGGGCGATGATGGAGAAGTTGCGAATTCGATCGAGGTCCATGGGGGTTGCTCGATTGTAACGTGCGCCCGGCCTGGGCCGCCTGAGCAGCTGCACTGCCTCGTCGAGCGAGCAGGTGGTGTTGGAGCCCTGCACCGATAGCATCGTGGGGCTTGCAGCGGAGTTCGAGGAGATCACAGTAATGGCCAATATCAAGAGCCAGAAGAAGCGCATTCTGACCAACGCCAAGGCGGCGGAGCGCAACAAGGCCGTTCGTTCGGAAGTCAAGACGCGCGTCAAGACCGCCGTCAAGGCAATCGGCAGCGACGACGCTGACGCAGCGATCCGCCTCGCCATCAAGAAGATCGACAAGGCTGCCGCCAAGGGTGTCATCCACCCGAACCAGGCAGCCCGGCGCAAGAGCCGTCTGATGACGAAGGTCAACGCAGCCGGCTGACGCTCCACCCGCATGAAGATTCGCTCGAACCCGGCCACTGGTCGGGTTTCTTGCTTTTTCGAGACCGAACGCCAGCACCTCGGAACCGAACACGGGCACGTCGTCACCGATGACCCTGACGACTGACGCCCCGATGATGTGTAGATGACGATTGTCGATGTGCAGATCAATCCGGCCTCGACTCCATGGCCGCTCTACGCGGAATGCTCGCGACGCGCCGAGGAACTCGGTTTCGGAGCGCTGTGGGTATACGACCACCTCGCCGGATCGACACTTCGGGGCGAGACGATGCTCGAGGCGATCGCCCTCCTCGGCAGCCTCTCGACGATGACGTCGACGATCAGCATCGGCACAATGGTGCTCAATGCCGGTTTGCGGAGGCCCAGCGTGCTCGCCGCCTCACTCGCCTCGCTGCAGACGATCAGCGGAGGACGTCTGCTCGTCGGCCTCGGCGCGGGCGCTGCTCCCGGTACCCGGTGGTCCGGCGAACTCGACGCGGCAAGGATTCCGATCGGGGCGACGATGCCAGAACGGCATGATCACGTCGTCGAGACGATCGACATGTGCCGCCGGATGTGGGCGGGCGGCTTGGAGTTCTCCGGCTTCCCACAACCCGATCCGGCGCCACCGATGCTGGTCGGCGTGAACAGCGAGGCGCTGACACGGATCGCCGTCAGACACGCCGACGGCATCAATGTGCTGCTGACGAATCCCCGACATCGCCACTTCGTGGATGTGGCGCGGGAGGCATCTTCTGGGAACGCCGTCATCACCGTGACGGCGTGGGCACCGTCCTGGGATCTGTCGGCAACGGCGGTGTCGCTGGCCGCCGCCCGTGCCCTCACCCCCGAGCGCATCGTCTTGGCGATGATCGGTCCGGGATCGGTCGGAGCGGTCGAACGGCTCGCCGGCCTCGCCCTCTCCTGAGAGTCTGAGAGTCTGAGAGTCTGAGAGTCTGAGAGTCTGAGAGTCTGAGACGGACGTCCGTAGCGGTTCAGCGGTCCGGCGGTCCGGCGGTTGACCACGGCGTCAGCGGCGAGAGGCTGTCCGGCGTGGTGACAGGCGGGCGAGACGGGCGACGAGCACCTCCATGATCAATTCGCCGTCGAGTTCCGTTCCGCCCTTGATGCTCAGGTCAGCGTCGCCAAGCAGTTGGAACGCTTTGCGCACGCCGCCACTGTCCAGTTTGCGGTACTGATCGATCGCCTTCCTGGCCTGGAACGGGCTCTTGACGCCGAGCACCTCCATCGCCTGCGAATCCGAGCGGATTTCCACGCCGTCGAGCTTGAGCATGCGCACGTAGTGGGTGTGCAGGATCGACATCACCGCGAGTGGATGACGTTCACCGCCGTGCATCATCCGTACCAGCAGCCGCAGCGCCAACTGTACGTCGCCGGCGTCGATCGAATCGGTGAGATCCCAGGGCGGGACACTGCCGGCATCGCCGAGAAACGGGCGGATGTCGTCCGCTGTCAGTCGCATCGCGGTGCCGTAGCTCGAGACCAGCGTGGAGAGCAAACCACGCAACCGCCCGGCGTCTTCACCGAGCCAGCCCGTCAGCAGCGACATCGCCGCGGCATCCATCTTCACGTGGTGAGCGCTGAGTTGTTCGCTGAACCACTCGGCGCGATCGCTCTTCTTGACCGGTGCAGCGGTGGAGACTGCTGTGACGCCGGCCGCCTTTGTCGCATCGGTCAGCGCCTTCGGGAGTCGCCCGCCGGCGGCGAGCACGAGATCGCTTGTCGGCAGGGGATCGGCCAGGTAGGCGACGAGCAGGGCTGTCTGCTCGGCGACGAGCTTGTCCGTCGCCCGCACGACGACGACGCGCTTGTCCGTGAGGAATGGCAATGTCTGCAGAGCATCGACCACCAGTCGGATCTCGAAATGCTCGACGGTGGCATCGAAGTCGTCGACGATCAACGAGCGGTCGCCGTCGCCGACGAGTTGACGTACGAGATCGGTGACAGCTGCGCCGAGGAGGGACTCGTCGTCGCCGGTGAGTAGATGAACGGACATCGGCGATGACGCTACCCCGACCGATGCCATGTGGCCGGGGGTCCGACGACTCTGGGCGGGGTCGGTGGCAGCAGGCGATGACCATGGCCACTGGTAGATCCGCAACCTCCGAGGACCGCTTCCGGGCACCCCGAGACTACTGGCGGGTAGCCGGCGCGCCGGGAGCGCTTCGTTCTGAATGGTGACGGGGCTTGCGCAACAGGATCAGGCCGACGACGACGAGTTGAAACAGCGCACCCCACCGTCCCGTCCACGTCGGTTCGATGCGCGTCCCGAGTCTGGCGACCAGCAACACCCATCTCGTGCCGATGCGACTCGGCAACTGCACGAGCGTCGCAATTGGCGCGACGATCCCGGCGAGCAGGCCGGCAGGGATGCCCCACACCATCACGAACCCGGCGACGGGGACGCCGAGAAGGTTCGTCGCCACCGACACCAACGGAGCCCTCCCGAAGACGAATACGGAGATCGGGGCGATTCCCGTCTGGGCGGCAAGGGTGACGGCGATGGGGAGCACGATCCAGCGTGGCCCAGGAATGCGGTCGGCGAGTGGTTGGGCGAGCAACGCCAGTCCCATCGTCGCGCCGACGGACAGCCACCAACCGACAGACCATGCGAGCAGCGGATCGACGAGCAGCAGGCCCGTCACTGTCAAACAGACCAGGCGTCTCGGTGTTGCACTCCAGCCTCGCCAGAATGCCGTCGCCGCCAGCAACGCCATCGCCGCGGCACGCAGGACAGACGGTTCGAAGCGCGTCAGCACGGCGAACCACGTCACCAGACCGATCGTCGCCGTCCAGCGGATCATCGGTCGTAGCCGGCGCAGTAGCGGACTGAACGCAATCAGTAAGAAGCCGACGTTCTGTCCGGAGACCGCCGTCAGGTGCGACAGGCCGGCGGAGCGGAAATCTTTGACCATTGTCACCGGCTCTGCGTGGTCGTCTCCGATGATCAATCCGAGGAACAGCGCCTGTTCGGACGGCGACATCATCGACGAACCGGAATCGAGCAGTCCGCGCACGCGGTTCGCAGCGACGGACATCGGAGTGCCGACGACCCAGTCGGCGACGACATCGATCTGCAGCGTCGCCCGGACGTGCTGGTACGCCAGCCGATCGAGTTGGCTCGGCGAGAGTGACCGCTGCCGTCCGGACATCCACACCAGTTCACCCGCGTGGTGCCCCTCCAGATGACGCCCGACGGAACCGAACGCCCTGACCTGTTCGCGGATCGAACCGACCTCCACGACCAACGTCACCATCGGCCCGACTCTTCGAGGGTCGGTGATCACCGTGACCCAACCGGCCACCGGCCGGGCGGCTGCCGGGGTGAACGCATGCCACGAACGTGCAGTCAGCACGGCTGCAAGGATGCCGACCAGGGCGACGCCGACCACCAACGCACGAAGCGGCCGGACGAAGGCTGCAGCCAGCACTGCGGAGATTGCAATGGCGGTCACGACTGCGTGAGGGTGATGACGGCTGAGCCACACGGCGATTCCGGTCACGACAGCGAGCGTCATCACGGCGCTGTCCGGCCACGGTTGACGCCACCACCGCAACGATGCACCGTACGATGGCCGAATGGCAATGGAACGGCTCGCCGAGATGTCGACGTCCGGCGGGCAACCGACCCCTCCGAGTACTGTGAGAGCACTTGGTCCTGTGGCTGCACTGCTGCTGCCGGCACTGGCGCTCGGTGCCTGGTGGATCCTTTCCCATTGGGGCGGCAGCACGATCCGCGGATTCGCCGGTTTCATGCTGGCGTCATTCGCCGGTCCGACGTTGTTGCTGCTCGGGGTGCCGATCAAAGGGGGTGCCGGACGCTATGCGATCGCCTTTGTGACGAGCACGCTGTTGTGGTTGGTGCTCGGTGTCGTGGCGACGCGCCGCACCAGTACGGCATCGGTACCGTCCTGGAAGCGTTGGTTTCGCGAGTTTCTGTGGCTCGCTGTCCCGGTGTGGCTTGGATCGATCGTTGCCTACGCGATCGGCTACAAGCTGACGATCGGCTGATCATGTCGTGACCATCGCCCGGATGACCTCGAGCTTTGCCGGGCCGATGCCACGGACCCTCAACAGGTCCTCTGCGGAGCCGAACGGACCGTTCGTCTCCCGATAGGCGACGATCGCAGCGGCGGTGGCCGGCCCGATGCCGGGCAACCCGTCGATCGTCGCTGCATCCGCGTGGTTGATGTCGATCGGGCCGGGTGCAGGTGTCGTCCCGGCAGGCGTATGCGTCGCTGTCGTCACCTGCCCGGCGACCGTTGTCGCCGCTTCGCCGATTTTCGGCAGATAGACGCGTTGTCCGTCGATGAGCGGTGCCGCCAGATTCACCGACTGGGTGTCGGCGCTGGCGGTCGGTCCGCCGGCACGTGCGATCAGGTCATCGACCCGCGACCCCGGTTGCAGTCGGTAGACACCCGGATCGATGACCTGCCCGGCGGCCTGCACCACGATCATCGGCCCAGCAACCGTCGTCTCGACGATCGGCACCGCGACTGACGAGACAGCCGAGCTCGGCTGATCGGAAACCGCCAGTTCAGCACCGGACGGCTTCGACGAAACCGACGTCTTCGACGAAACCGACGTCTTCGACGACGTCGATGTCTTCGACGAAACCGACGTCTTGGCGGACGTCGAAGACTTCGCCGCAGAGGTGGCGGCGTATGGCAGGGATTGCTCGACCGGCGGCGCCGGGGAGCGGAGCAACCACCAGCTCCCACCTGCGACGATCAGCACGGAAACAGCCATCGCCACCAGTCGCGGCAGTCTGACCCATTCGACCGTCGCCCGAACGCGTTCGAGCACCGTTGGTCGTGGCACGGGACGGAGCGGATCCATCGCCACCTCCTTGATCGCGACCGCGCAAGCGGCGCGAGTCAATCAATAATTCATCAAGGGGGAAGTACTGCGGACGTTATCGGATGTCGATGGATTCCGGCGCGGTATCCCTGACCGCCGTGGCGATCGAGCGGCGGGCGATCCAATCGGCCTCGATCTCGAACGGGATGCGCTGATATGCGCCACGGTGGCCGCGTCGCTGGAGCCGCGCCCGAAGGTACGAACCGACATAGCGAAGGCTGAAACGAACGAAGCCGTACCGTTTCCATTGGCGTACGTGAACATGTTCGTGACGCAACAGATAGTCGGAATGCTCGCTGCCGGCCCGAACGATGACCAACGAGCCGAGCGTGATGCCGTCTGCGCCCCTCGGCACCGGACCGCCGATCCACAGATGGAAACCGTCACGACGCTCGATGTGCACATCGACCACCGTACTCCGCCCGGTCGTCACGCCGGAGCACCGCCGATGCCGCTGCTAGTACAGCCGGCTGGTCAGCTTTCGCCGGTGCTTGGCCGTCCGCTCGTCGTCAGGACCCATCAGCTCGAGGATGTCGACGAATCGTTGCCTGGCGACCTCGTCATCTTTGACCTGGTTCAGCAACTCGGACAGCTCGGCATCGTAGTCGTCGCTCGGCGGCACCGGTGCCGCAGCGATGCGGGCGGCGGCGGCAATCTTGCGGGTTGCCTCGCTCTCGGGAATCCGGGCCAGCAACGCCAACGCCTCGTCGGAGTTGCCCTCGGCGACGAGGAGGTCGGCGAGTGCGGTGATGGCTTCCTCGTTGCCGGGCTCCTGCTCGAGCACGAGCCGCAGGCTTGCTTCGTCGCCGGCGGCGAGCAGCCCGGCGATGGCGTCTTCCTCCTCCGTCGGGATCAACGCCTCGACGAACTGCTGTACGACATTTTCCGGGTAGGCGCCCATGAAACCGTCGACCACCTGACCGTCTTTCATCGCGTAGACGGCGGGGATCGACTGCACCTGGAACGCCTGGCTGATGCCGGGGTTCTCGTCGACATTGACCTTGACGAGCACGACTTTGCCGTCCGTTGCATCGGTGACCTTTTCGATGATCGGTCCGAGGGTTCGGCACGGACCGCACCACGGTGCCCACAGGTCGATCACGACCGGGGTCGTCTTCGACCGCTCGATCACCTCGGTCTCGAACGTTGCGTCGGTGACATCAATGGCCATGGGGTGACGATATCGGCGGGTGTCAACCGAATGCCGGGCACTGCCGGCACTGCCAGGCGCTGCCCGGCGTTGCCCGGCGTTGCCCGGCACTGCCCTGCGGGGCGATGTCGAACCGGCCGAGGTGCCTCTCGGCACAGCCACGCCGATACCGTCTGCGAGGATGTTGACCGAGATCGCTGGGATTCGCGTCACGGACGTGACGAATTGGCTTATCGACAGCGTTGCTGGCGCGTTGCTCGTCGGGATGCGCTGATGGCGGCCTACGAACTGCACGAACCGCTCCCCCAACTCGGCGCACCCGTCCTCGTCGTGATGCTCGGCGGGTGGATCGATGCCAGCGGTGCCGCTGCGGCTGCAATGTCGGTGATCGAGACGGAATCCGGTGCACGCACCATCGCCACCTTCGACCGCGACACGTTCATCGACTATCGCGCCCGTCGCCCGATCATGGAACTGCGCGACGGACTGAACACCCGTCTCGTCTGGCCGGATACCGAGTTGAAGCTCGGCACCGACCGCTCTGGACATGACATCCTGCTGCTGTCCGGCTACGAGCCGGACAGCTCATGGAATCTCTTCGCCGATTCGGTGACGAGCCTGGCAGTCGACCTCGGCGTGCGGATGATGATCGGCATCGGTGCGTTCCCGTTTGCATCCCCGCACACACGGCAGCCTCGGCTCTCGTCGACATCGGCTGACCCGACGGTCGTCAGCAGCCACCGCTTGTTGAAGAACTCGGTCGACGTGCCGGCAGGGATGGAGGCGGTGCTCGAACATGCCTTCGCTGCGAAGGGCATCCCGGCGATGGGCATCTGGGCGCAGGTGCCGCACTACGTCTCGGCGATGAGCTACCCGGCGGCAACCGTCGCTCTGCTCGGCGCGATCGCCGAGGTCGGCGATGTCGTGATCGACGGTTCCAACTGCCGGGGCGAGGCACTGATCCAGCGCCAACGGTTGGACGAACTGGTCGAGGCCAATCCCGACCACCGGGCGATGGTTCGCCAGCTCGAGGGTGTCTATGACGCTCAGGAGGAAGCGGGTCCCTCGGTGCATCCCTCGTCGCCGCCGCAGTCGATCGACCTCAGCCTGCTCCCCTCAGCTGACGAGCTCGCCGCCGAGTTCGAACAGTTCCTGCGCGATCAAGACGATTAGCACGCGATTAGCACCGATGAGCCCGGTCGGGCCGGAGTTCGGCGCGAAAATGCCCGAGTTCGGCGGTGACGTCCGACTGGGGGTCGGATTGCGAGCTCGGGCTACGTTGCCTGGATGAAAGTTGATGGAGGACTCGGTACTGAACTGTCCAAGGCCGGTACGGCCGCACAGGAAGCGGAGGCCGCCGGATATTCCGGCATCTGGACGGCGGAGACGGCGCACGATCCGTTCTTCCCGCTGCTGCTCGCCGCCGAGCACACCGAGCGCATCGAACTCGGTACGTCGATCGCCGTCGCTTTTGCGCGCAACCCGATGCTGCTCGCGAACATCGGCTGGGACCTCCAGGCCTATTCGAAAGGCCGCTTCGTCCTCGGCCTCGGCAGTCAGATCAAGCCGCACATCGAGAAGCGGTTCTCGATGCCGTGGAGCCATCCTGCACCACGGATGCGCGAGTTCATCCAGGCGATGCGCGCCATCTGGGACACCTGGTTGACCGAGGGAGGCAAACTCGAATTCCGCGGCGGCTTCTACAAGCACACGCTGATGACACCGTTCTTCGCACCCAAGGCCGACGAGCTCGACGGCTTCGGGCCGCCGAAGATCTTCCTCGCTGGTGTCGGTGAGCTGATGACCGAGGTTGCCGGTGAGACGTGCGACGGGTTCATCTGCCACGGCTTCACGACGGAACGGTATCTGCGCGAAGTGACGATGCCGGCACTCGAACGTGGCCGTGCCAAAGCCGGCAAGACGATGGACGGCTTCGAGATCATGGGGCCGAGCTTCGTCGTCACCGGCGCCAGCGCCGAGCAGATGGACGCCGCGGCCGTCGGCACCCGCCAGCAGATTGCGTTCTACGGTTCCACACCTGCGTACCGCGGCGTCCTCGAACTGCACGGCTGGGGCGACCTGCAGACGCAGCTCAACACACTGTCCAAGCAGGGGAAATGGGTCGAGATGGGCACACTCATCGACGACGAGATCCTCAACACCTTCGCCGTCGTCGCCGAACCGGAAGGCGTTGCCGCTGAACTGCACAAGCGGTATGGCGATGTCATCCAACGCATCAGCTTCTACGCACCGTACAAGTCCGACCCCGATCGCTGGACGAAGGTCATCGAAGCCGTCAAGGCCGCCTGAGTCAGACGTCGGGGCGAGACCCGGGCACTACCAGCGAGGGAGGGCCTGCCCGGGGCTTGCCAGACCGTGGCGGCAGCGCTCCGAGCGGGGACCAAAGGCGCCCCGGCGCCGGAGATCACGTGCGAGGCAAGAGGGAGAGTTCTTCTGCGAGATACAGCTCGCGGCACTTGGCCCGTTGCAGTTTGCCGGACGACGTCTTCGGCAACGTTCCCGGCTGTACGAGAATCACGTCTCTCGGCGGGATGCCGCTGACGTCCAACGCCGTGTGGTGCACGGCGTGCGAGACACCCGCCAGATCGTCCGACTTGACTTCGGCGACGACGACGACGCTCTCCTTGCCTTTGTAACCTTCGACCCCGAAGGCGATGACGTTGCCGGCACGCACACCGTCGATGGCGCCCACCGCACGTTCGATGTCCTCAGGGAAGATGTTGCGTCCGCCGACGATGATGATGTCCTTGAGACGCCCGCAGAGCACGAGTTCTCCGCCGACCATGTAGGCGAGGTCCCCCGTTCGCAGCCAGCCATTGCTGAACATCGCCGCCGTCGCGTCCGGCCGTTTGTAGTAGCCAGGCGTCACGGACGTCCCGGCGATCAACAGTTCGCCGACGTGACGCTCCGGCAATTGCTCATAGGTTTCGGGGTCGACGATCTTCATCGTCAGACCGGGAACGGGGAAGCCGAGCATCGGCAAGCGGCGCAGGTGCGTCGCCTCGTCGTCGGGATCGGTGATCTCGACCGGTTTGGCGAGGTGATCACGCTCGAGCACCAGACGGTCGACGGTGTCGCACACCAGCCCGCGACCCCGTGGCGGGAACGATCCGGCGATGGCGACCTCTGCCATTCCGAAGGCCGGAAACACGGCACCGGGCTCGAACCCGAAACGCAAGGCCTCGACGACGAACGCCTCGACTGCTGCCGGGTCGACCGGTTCCGCTCCGCTCAGCGCCATGCGAACGCTCGACAGGTCGAGGCCCTCCATCCGCTTGAGCGCACGCGTCGCCAGCACCCACGAGAAGTTCGGGCCGGCAGTCACCGTTCCCCGGTAGTCGGACAGCCACTGCATCCAGTTGCCGGGGTGGGCGAGGAAGTCCTGTGGTGCTGCCTGGACCAACTGCACGCCCGTCGTCAGCGGGATCGCCAGGAAGCCGACGAGTCCCATGTCGTGATACAGAGGAAGCCAACTGACCATCACGTCGTCGATGACGAAGTTGGCGGCAGCGAGCGCTGCGTCGATGTTCGCACCGAGGACACGATCGGGGATCATCACGCCCTTCGGTTCGCTCGTCGATCCGCTCGTGTACTGCAGGATGACGAGACGTTCCGGATCATCAGCCGGGATCTCCAACGCCTCGGCGCTCGGCAGACCGGGACCTGAAAGAATCGAGTTCATCGCCACAGTCGGCGGGTCGCCGGGAGCCGCTTCGTAGAACGGAGCGAGCATCTCGTCGATCAGCAGCAGCTTGGCGTCGCCGTGGCGGATGCGGTCGCGGGTACTCGTGACGAAGGTGTCGAGCGAACCCATGCGCATCGGCAGCGGGAGCACCATGCTGGCGATCCCGGCGAGCCAACAGCCTTGGACGATGGTCATCAGCGACCGGCTCGTCGGGCCGAGAATGGCGACGTGATCGCCGGGAATCAGGCCACGGGACTGCAGCGCTGCTCCGACACCGCGGGCCTCGGCATGAAGCTGGGCCCAAGAAACAGGGGTCGGCCCGTTCGGTGCGACCGAGGCACCGACGAAGGTGACACCGTTGCCGGAATCAGCAGCCTGCTCGAGCCGAACGGTGATCGGCTGACCTGTACCGGCAAAAGAATTGGACATCGTCTTCGGATGGCTCCCTTGGGCAGTCTGCTCTGCACACCCCCCTCGATCTGTGTATGAAAGCTAGTCGGCCAGGTGAACCGAACAGCGAACTCACGCCAACCCACGGCGTGCGCGTACATGCTCGACCTGCCCTGGAATATGCCTCGGCCGCAGTCGACCCCTCGCCGTAGGATTGCAGGCCTATGTCGGCAAGCCCTGATCAGCCCCCCAACGAGTCCAGCCAGCCGTTCCGCTATACGGCCGCTCTCGCCGAGCAGATCGAGCTGCGCTGGCAGGATCGGTGGGACGCAGAGCACACCTTCGAGGTTGCCAACCCAGCGGGTCCGCTGGCGAACCCCGAAGCGTTGGGTGACCGACCGAAACTGTTCATCCTCGACATGTTCCCCTATCCCTCGGGGTCGGGACTGCACGTCGGGCATCCTCTGGGCTACATCGGCACGGATGTCTTCGGACGGTTCCGCCGGATGCGCGGGTACAACGTGCTGCACTCGCTCGGCTACGACGCCTTCGGGCTGCCGGCAGAGCAGTACGCGATCGAGACGAACACGCATCCACGCGTCACCACCGAGTCCAACGTCAACACTTATCGACGCCAACTGCGTCGCCTCGGGCTGGCGCACGATCAGCGCCGATCGATCGCCACCTCCGACGAGTCCTACTACCGATGGACGCAGTGGATCTTCCTGCAGATCTACAACTCGTGGTTCGATACCTCTGTCAACGCCGCCCGTTCGATCAGCACACTGATCGCCCAGTACGAAGACGGCACGCGGACACCCGCATCCGGAGCCACCTGGGCCTCGCTGTCGAAGGCGGAACAGAACACGGTCATCGACGGGCACCGCCTCGTCTACGTTTCCGAAGCTCCGGTGAACTGGTGCCCAGGGCTGGGAACGGTGCTGGCGAACGAGGAGGTCACGGCGGACGGCCGATCCGACCGTGGCAATTTCCCCGTCTTCAAGAAGCAGATGAAGCAGTGGATGATGCGGATCACCGCCTACGCCGATCGGTTGATCGATGACCTCGATTCGCTGGAGTGGAACGATTCGATCAAGACGATGCAGCGCAACTGGATCGGCAGATCAGAGGGGGCACGAGTCGATTTCGCATCGGCTGCCGGACCGATCACGGTCTTCACGACGCGCCCCGACACGCTGTTCGGGGCGACGTTCGTCGTGCTGTCACCAGAACACCCGCTGGTGCCCTTGTTGACAACGCTGCAACAAGACGCAGCGGTCGCCTCCTATCGCCGCGAGGCCGCCGCCAAGAACGACGTGTCACGGCAGGACCAGGACCGCGACAAAACCGGCGTGTGGACCGGCTCCTACGCGACGAACCCGATCAACGGCGCACCGCTACCGATCTGGATCGCCGACTACGTGCTGATGGGCTACGGCACGGGTGCGATCATGGCGGTGCCGTCCGGCGACCAGCGCGACTTCGCCTTCGCCAGAACGTTCGGACTGGACATCGTCGCTACGCAATGCCCGCCGCAGTCGTGGTACGACGAACACGGAATCGCCGCGCCTGACGCACTCGGATCGACATCGGCAGCAGTGGTGTCGACCGATGCGTGGCCGGTCGCCTTCGTCGGCGAGGGCACGTACGTCAACTCTGCCAATGACACCTTGACACTGAACGGAGACCGCACCGTCTCCGAGGCGAAAGCGATGACGAATGCCTGGCTGCAGGCCGACGGCAGCGGTTTCGGCACGATCAACTTCCGCTTACGCGACTGGCTGTTCGCCCGCCAGCGGTATTGGGGCGAGCCGTTCCCGATCGTGTGGGACGTCGACGGGCAGCCGCATGCACTGCCGGACTCGATGCTGCCGGTCACGCTGCCGCCACTGGAAGACTTCCGCCCGACGGAGTTGGACCCGAACGATTCGCAGTCAGAGCCCGATCTGCCGCTTGGCCGCCTGCCGAACTGGAAATACGTCACCCTGGACATCGGCGACGGCGAACGGCAGTACACCCGCGACCTCAACGTGATGCCGCAGTGGGCGGGCTCGTGCTGGTACGAGTTGCGCTACCTGGACCCGACGAACGAGAAGGTCTTCGTCGATCCCGCCGTCGAGTCGTACTGGATGGGCCCGCGTCAACCCGGCGAGTCCGGCGGTGTCGACCTGTACGTCGGCGGTGTCGAACACGCCGTCCTGCACCTGCTGTACTCGCGATTCTGGCACAAGGTGCTGTTCGATCTCGGCCACGTGACGTCCTTCGAGCCGTATCACCGGCTGTACAACCAGGGGTATGTGCAGGCCGACGCCTTCGTCGACGAGCGCGGCATGTACGTCGACGCTGCGTCCGTGACGAGGGAAGGCGACGGATCGTTCCGCCACAACGGCGAGAGCGTCACGCGCGAATTCGGCAAGATGGGCAAGAGCCTGAAGAACTCTGTCGCCCCTGATGAAATGTACGGCGCGTACGGCGCCGACACGCTTCGCCTGTACGAGATGGCGATGGGGCCGTTCGACGCCTCACGTGCATGGAGTACCCGCGACGTCGTCGGCATGTTCCGCTTCCTGCAGCGAGTCTGGCGGCTGTTCGTCGACGAGGATTCCGGCGAGCTGATCGTCGGGGATGGGGCGACGTCGGCGGCGACTCGCCGCGTGCTGCACCGCACCGTTGCCGGCGTGACCGACGATTTCGAACACCTGCGATTCAACACGGCGATTGCCAAGTTGATCGAACTGACGAACCATCTGACGAAGGAAGCGGCAGGCGGAACGGTGATGAGCCGGGAGGTCGCCGAACGGCTGGCGCAGATGCTCGCGCCGTTGACCCCGCATGTCGCCGAGGACCTCTGGGCGCGTCTTGGCCATGGGGCGACGATCACCTACGAGTCGTTCCCGGTTGCCGATCCGGCGCTGCTGGTCGATGACAGCGTCGAGTACCCGATCCAGGTCAACGGCAAGCTCCGGTCGCGCATTACCGTCGCCGCCGACGCAGACTCGGCGACCGTGCAGGCCGCAGCACTCGCCGATCCGAAGGTGGCCGAATTCGTCGACGGCACCGCCCCGAAGAAGGTCATCGTCATCCCAGGGCGTCTGGTGAATATCGTCCTCTAGCTGACGGCTCCAACATGGTCGCGCCGGCCGACTCGGTCCCGTGTCACCGAATGTCAGCAGAAACCGCGACATTCAGTGACACGGGCGGCCTCCCCCAATTACGTTGGCGCGATGCAGCCCGGGCCGAACAACGACATCGCCGACGTCACCGGGATCGGCGTCGGCCACTACCAGCGGATCGGTCGTGGATGGCTCTCAGGAACGACGGTGATCGTCCCGCCGGTGCACTCCATCGGCGGGGTCGACGTGCGCGGTGGGGGCCCGGCGACGCGTGACACCGACTGCCTCGATCCGATCAACATGGTCAGTGAGGTCGACGCCATCTGTCTGTCCGGCGGAAGCGCCTTCGGGCTCGACGCCGCCGGCGGAGTGATGACGTTACTCGCCGAACGAGGTCGTGGTTTTCGCGTCGGACCTGATCCGCTGAGCGTCGTGCCGATCGTTCCGACGGCAGCGTTGTTCGATCTCGGTGCGGGAGGAATATTCGCCAACCGGCCCGGAGCGGACTTCGGCAGGCGGGCTGCCGCGAACGCGTTGACGGCAGCGAAGCGCGGCCGACCGATCGCCCAGGGCACCATCGGCGCAGGAACGGGCGCACACATGGCTGTACTGAAGGGCGGCGTCGGCTCGGCGAGCACGGTCACCGCTGACGGGATCGTCGTCGGGGCGCTCATCGTCCTCAACTCCAGTGGCACCGGCATCGACCGGCGAAGCGGAGAACTGTGGGGAACCCGCTACGGGATCGGTGACGAATTCGCCCATCTTCACCGTCCGGAGCGGGCCGATCTCGACGCCTTCACCGAGTTGATGGCCAAGCGCTGGGCACTGAACACGACGCTCGCTGTCGTCGCCACCAACGTCAGCATGGACAAGCCGGAGTGTACGCGCCTCGCCGGTGCAGGCCACGACGGACTCGCACGGGCGATCAGCCCGATTCACAACTACACCGATGGCGACATCGTCTTCAGCCTGTCGACCGGGGCGATGACCCTGCCGGAAGCGCCGATCGAAGGCTTCATCCGCCCGGTCAACAATCGCTTCACCCGATTGGGCGACGTCTTCACCATCGCCGCCGACACTGTCGCGCGGGCCGTCGTCCACGCCATCATCTCGTCGACGTCGACGACGGAGATGACGAGTTACCTCGAGCAGTTCCTGTCAGCCACCATCTGAACGGAGGACGTCAGATCCTGCTCCGTCGTCACACAGGCACTCCACAGGGGCGAGCTGCGCATTGTCCGCTGCTGTTCGGCAGACTGGGGTTCCATGAACACCCATACGGATCCATCCGCCCGTCCGGACACGATCGTCGGGATTTCCTTCGATGATGCGTTTCGCGCTCAAGAGTTCCTCACCGCTGCCTACCGCCTGGCGTCGAAGGGCACCCTGCAGTTGCGCGATGCCGTGTCGGTCACGAAGGATGCGGACGGTAAGACGCATGTCCGCGAGACGATCGACCCGCAGCCGTTGCGCAGCGCATTGTCCGGCGCCACGTGGGCTGGGCTGTTCGGCCTGATCCTCGGTGGCCCTGTCGGCTGGATCGCCGGCGCGGCGATCGGTGCCGGGACAGGTATTGCACGGGCGAAAATCATCGATCTCGGCGTGCCCGACGAGTGGGTTGCGTGGTTCCGTGAGGCTGTCCAGCCGGGGACCTTCACGGTGATCCTGCTGCTCGGCGAGTTCGACACCACCAAGACCGTGCACGAACTCGAGCGCTTTTCCGGCGGCCACCTCGTCTACGCAAACCTCGCACCTGACACGATCGCCCAGGTCCGCAAGGCGTTGGACGACGAGACGGCAGCTGTGGCCGTGGCTCCGAACGACGTCGGGGAACCGCCGTCCGACAGATCCGCAAACCCGCCGCACGACGTCACCCCGCCGGACGATTCCACTCCGACGGCGACGGCCCCGGTGACGGAACTGCCTGCGGTCGTCGAGATCGCCCCGGTCGGCGATGTTCCGGCCGGAGCGCTTCCGGCAGAAGACCGCTGATGAGCAACGCCGACGAGCGTGATGCTGTGGTCGACAATACTGTGCTCTCACGCTACGAGTTGACGATCGACGGGCGAGTCGCATGCTTTGCCGACTACGCGATCGACGGTGACACGACGACCTTCGCGCACACGTTCACCGAACCGGCATTCCGCGGGCGCGGCCTGGCAGCAGTCGTCGTCAGGCGAGCACTGGACGATGCCAGGGCCACACACAAACATGTCGCCGCACACTGCTGGTATGTCGCCGAGTTCATCGCCCAACATCCCGAGTACGCGGACTTGCGCGCATGACCTCGGCCTCCATCGAACGATCGACGGCGACCACCGCCGTAAGTCGGATGACGTTCGGGCTCGTTGCACTGCTCGGCGGCGCAGGCGTCACCCACTTCGTTGCGCCCAAAGGGTTCGACGGGATCGTGCCGCACGCGCTTCCGGGGTCGCCAAGGATGTGGACCTACGCGAGCGGAGTCGCCGAAATGATCGTCGCCGGGACAATTGCCATGCCGCGAACTCGACGCCTCGGCGCCGGACTGGCTGCGCTGTTGTTCATCGCCGTACTGCCGGCCAACGTGCAGATGGCAATCGACTGGAAATCGCGCTCACTCCCCCAGCGCCTGATCGCCTACGGTCGCCTGCCATTGCAGCTCCCGTTGATCTGGCTCGCACTCCGAGTCCGCAAGGGCCGCTCCGCCATCACCGTGAAAGACGACGTGTCTGGTCGGGAATAATCGATTCGTCGTCGACGGTTGCACTGCTCGGCCTCAACGAGCCAATGCCCCACGGCCCTCATCGGCCGGCGAACCCGAGGAACCTCCATGACTGCGTCATTCCCCGATTCCCACCTCGACCTACTGCAGGCGGCGCTCACGGCGACGCTTTCGACGGTTGGCAAGGATGGCCTCCAACAGGTGACAGCGCTGTGGTACCTGTTCGAGGACGGCAAGCTCAAGCTGTCGCTCAACGGCAATCGACAGAAATTCAAGAACATCGCCGCCCGTCCGCAGGCGACACTCTTCATCCTCGATCCGACCAATCAGATGCACGCCATCGAGGTGCGTGCGAACCTTTCGATCGCCGTCGACACCGACCTGGCGTTCACCGACCGCCTGATCGCCCACTACGGCAACCCGTTCAACGTCCGTGACATCGACGGACCGGACGATCACCGCTACGAACTCGTCCTCCAACCGGTCAAGATCAACACCGTCGGCTGATATCTCCGCGGACAGCTGCACACACCGGTGTGTGCCGGACGGATGCGCTCCGCGCCGAGGCCGCTGGCTTCGACGTCTTCCATACCTACGATCACGTCGATCATCTGGCCGATGGCCGTGTCCGGTCGAGACTTGGCGCCGGCCACTTCCTTCACCGAATACGCCGCCACTGATCTCACCAGCTCGCAGAACTCACCCATGTCACCAGTCGGTCGGCATGTAGTCCTTGAGGAATTGTCCCCATCGATGGGTTCCGGTGTTGAAGCCATCGATGATCGGGTCGATGATCCTGGCAGCACCATCGACGATGTCGAGCGGCGGGTGGAAGCGCTCGTCCGCCCGCTTGCGTAAGGCGATCTCCTGCGGGTCCTCGTCGCTGACCCAACCGGTGTCGACACTGTTCATGTGGATGCCGTCGCTGTGATAGTCAGCGGCTGACGTACGGGTCATCATGTTCAACGCCGCCTTGGCCATATTCGTGTGCGGATGGCGGGTCGTCTTCATCTTGCGGTAGAACTGCCCTTCGACTGCGGAGACGTTGACGATGTGTTTGTCCCGTTCGGGCGATCGCAGCATCAACGGTTTGAGTCTGCCATTGAGGACGAACGGCGCGACGGCGTTGACGAGTTGCGTTTCGAGCAACTCGACCGAGGACACTTCGTCGAGCAGCAACCGCCACGAGTTCCGACCGCGCAGGTCGACCTGCTGCAGATCCTGGTCGAGTCGCCCCGTGGGGAAAAGACTCTCGTTGCTCGACAGGTCCTCGTCGAGCAATATCGTCTGCGAGAGTTCGGCGGCCTGCGTCAACCCGGCCAACGACGGATCGGTCCGCATCGACGCCAGCGCAGGAATCGTCGACGCCGCACCGACGGACGGTTGCAGCAGTTCGTATCCTCGTAACCCTTCGTACGAGCCGAGCAATGCCCGTACGTGAGCAGGCATCGTCGCGACGGAGGCAGTCTCCAACTCGATCATGTGGCGGTAGAAATCGGGAGGCCTGCGAACCGTCTGACAAGCGTTGTTGACGATGAAGTCGAGCCGGTCGCGGGTCGAGCAGAGATGCCGGCAGAAGGCCTCGACGCTCGGGGTATGACGCAGGTCGAGGCCGTAGATCTCCAGACGGTCGGCCCACTCCCCGAAGTCCGGCTCGTGTGCATACCTCACGGCACTGTCGCGTGGAAACCGGGTCGTCACGATCAACGAGGCGCCGGCGCGCAGCAGCTTGATGCCCGCCTGGTAGCCGATCTTGACGCGTCCGCCGGTGAGCAATGCGAGGCGACCACGAAGATCGGCTGTCTCGGTCCGTTTGGCGTAGTTCACCTGCGCGCAGTCGGGGCACAGCTGGTCGTAGAAGTGATGAACCTGCGAATACATCCGCTTGCAGACATAACAGTGCTGCGGCTCGAGGACCTCGCGGAAGCCGGCATCGTCGACCGTCACCGACACATCGTCGACGGACGGAAAGACATTCGGCGTCGTGTACACAGCCTTGCTCCGGAGCGCGCGGATCCCGGTACCGGCGAGCACCGTTTCGGCGTTGTCGACATGATCCGTCCGCCGCTGCCGCGCTCGCAGCTTCGATTGTCGACGCCGCTGATCGACATCGGGACAGAACACATCCGCTGCCGCATTCAACAGACGTGTGCGATTCTCGACCGACAGGCTGCCAAGCAGTCGGCGATCCGCAGCGACGAGTTCGAGGAGTTCCGTGGCCCAACGCAATCGCTCCTCGAGGGATTGGTCGGCTCCGTCGCTCACCTCGCCACGATAACGACGTTTACCGAGGGATTGGCCGGAGGCTCCGACGAAGGGCGGCACGGATGCATCGACGAGCTGCTGTCGACGCCAGGATGAAGGGATGCGGATTCTGGTGACGAACGACGACGGCATCGACTCGGTGGGACTGCATGTCCTCGCACGAAGAATGGCCCTTCACGGTGAGGTGGTCGTCGTGGCGCCGAATGCCGAATATTCAGGAGCGAGCGCGAGCCTCGGGGCCCTCCACCTGATCCAGCCGGAGGTTCGCCACGAGACGATCAGTGGAGTGACGCAGGCTTGGTCTGTCACCGGTCCGCCGGCGTTGTGCGTTTTCTTCGCCAGGATGGGCACGTTCGGTTCGCCGTTCGATCTGATCGTCTCGGGGATCAATCCCGGGGCCAATGTCGGCAGGGCCGTCTACCATTCCGGAACGATCGGAGCGGCGCTGACCGGTCGCAACGGAGGCGTGTCCGGCATCGCCGTCAGCCAGGCGGTCACCGGCCTCGGGGTCGAAGGTCAAGCGTGGGACGAGATGATCGTCGGGCAGCACTGGGACACAGCGGCGGCGGTTGCCAGTTCGTTCGCCGAGGGCCTGATCGCCGATATGCCGAGCGATCCCGTCGTCGTCAATCTCAATGTGCCGAACGTCGCCGTCGACGAACTCCGGGGGTGGCGACATGCCGATGTCGGCGTCGATCCGCCGCGACGCGTATCGACGGCAACGCTCCAGCCGAAGATCGGCTACGAGGGTGCCTACACCGTCGCCATGTCGTGGGGGGATGGCCTGTCGTTGCCGTCGGGGAGCGATGGCAAAACGGTCGAGGACGGCTTCGTCGCCGTGACGTACCTGTCGCGACTGCACCATGCCCCTCGCCAGGATATTGATGCCGCCGAGACGGCACTGAGCCGACTGACTTCGCAGAGATCTCATTAAGAGCTACTGATCTTCGAGACGGCGAGCACCGTCTGCGTTACGGTGGAGACATTGGCCTTCGGTTTCCCGGTGGGTGTTGACTCGACGGGCAGCGAGAACGAGGAGGTTCACGATGCAGACCAACATCTCGGACACGACACCATCAGACAGTTCGAAGAGGCCTGCGTCGACCACGGTTGCAGCGTCACGGAAGCCGGGGAAAAAGCGGTCTGATTCGATCGCCGTGGCCGCAGGACCGATCGCCGCCATCTTGATCGCCGGCCTGGCCTCCGGCATCCGCTCGCAGGTCGGTTCGACGAACGTCGCCCTCGTGCTCACCTGTGTCGTGGTCTCGGCGGCGATGGCAAGCAGAATGGCAGGCGTCGTCACCGCCCTCGCCGCCGCGCTGGCCTACAACTTCTTTCACACGACGCCATACCACTCACTTCGGATCAACGATGGGAAAGACGTCGTGACGGTGCTCCTGCTCGTCGCCATCGGGCTGGTGATCAGCGAGGTCAGCAGTTGGCGGCGGCGTTTGCAGACCGAAACGGAGCGCCACGTCGAAGGTCAACACATGCTGGAAATCACCGCAGCACTGCTCGCAGCCGACAAGCCGCTCGTTGAGGTGTGGACGACGATCCAATCGTTGCTCGTCAAAGAACTGCGCATCGCCGACTGCCGTTTCGAGCGTGGCCCATCGACTGCAGCCCATACCTTGAAGCGCTCCGGTTCGTTGAGTGCCACCGAGATGAAGATCACCGACGAGGGGTTCGAACTACCGAGCGGCGGGGTCTCCGTCCCGGTCGTCTTCGCCGGTCAGGTGCTCGGCCAACTCGTACTCGTCGCCAAGCCCGGGTCCGGCTCACGTCTGGAGGAACGCCGTATCGCCGTCGCGCTTGCCGATCACCTGGCGATTGCACTGTGGCGTGCAGGCAACGACGGTCCGGCGACCATCGCCACGCCGTGACAGCGCGCTGAACCCGGCAAAACCCCAGCTCAGGTTGTGTTGGCATCCCGGTCGTCGTTGGTGACGGTTGAGGCCACCAACAGGATGGGGATCCTCGATGCCGCAGCTCCCGCACACATGGATCGGTCGATCACGCTGGTTCATCTGTGTCACCGTCATCGTCATCGTCGGGTTGGTGGCGTTTGTTCCTCTCCCCACAGCGCCGGCCCGAGCAGCGGACGCCACCGTCGCCTACCGCTACTACATGGACGTCGTCAACCCGCGGACGTCCATCTGTATCGGTGAGACCGTGCACTACACAGTGATCGTCAATCGCACTCCGGTGGCCGGCGACCTCGCTCCGAAACCGGTCGCAGGGGTCAAGGTCGAGGCCTACATCGACGACCCCAACCTCGGCTCGTTCTCCAATACCCGCAAGGGCGGCTCATCCTTTCAGCAGACCGGTTTCAACCTCGACCCGGTCGACAGCGTCGAATTCCAGTTCACCGCCGGAAAGAAGCCGGGCAAGACGACGCTGCAATTCCAAGGCATTGTCGCAGGCGTCGAGGCCGCAACGGGCTACGTTTCGTTTCCCGTCGGCATCGAGATCAAGATCTGCAACTACCGCATCACCACGGTGACCCGCTTTCCGCCGAACGGCAGGGGCAACCCCGGACATCATCTATCCGCCGATCGTCATCAGCATGAGGCGGGCGCTGGTCAAGGCGGACGCCGACGGGAACTTCGCCGGCACGGGAACATCGACCTGGATCGGCTCGAGGTTCCAATCCGGGTGCCTGGTTCGTCAGGCGTTCGGTGATCCGAGTCCAGTGATCATCAACGGAGGGTTGATCGATGGCGAACTGTCGCTCCATTTCGCTTATCAACCGGTCGGTGCGGCGGCGATCGAAAAGTGCGGTCCTGCGTCAGTCGCCGCGCCGCTGACCGACTATCAGCTCGACCCGCTCGACATGGAGATCGCCCCGACCGGAGGAACGCTGACGGTGCTCCAGACATATGGAGGCACCGTCTTTCCGGGGAAGGTGACGATCATCGTCACCCCGGTCAAGGGCTGACCCGTGCGTTCGCTTCGCTCCCTCGTCGTCGCAAGCATCGCTTCGCTGGCGATCGTGTCGTGTTCGTCAACGAAGACGGCAGCCCCTGCCACAACTGCACCGTCGTCGATCACCCCCGTCGTCAGCGCAGTACCGTCACCGCCGGGCGGCACGTCACCGACACCATCGACGGTCGCCTCGACGACGAACCCGCCGACGACCGCCGCCTCGACGACGACGCTGCCACCGACTCCCACCACCTTCTCGACGGTTCCCGTCACGTTCGTTGCCCCGCTCGCCGGCGGTACCGGAGCCTTCACACTGACCGACACCGCAGCCGGGTTGGCCAGTCTGACGAGCTACCACGCGACGTTGGCACTCTCGTTCAGCGGCACGATCGCTGGGCAGCAGAGTGCCTGGACGAAGACGTACGTCAAGCTGGCGGCGAAGAGCCCTGCCGCAGATCAGGTGACACTCGACAAGACGGGCAACCTCGTAGATCTCGACGCGGTCCTGATCGCCGATTCCGCAGGGGTCTCGTACGAGCGTCGCGGCAAAAAGGCGTGTACGGCCGCTCCGACCTCGCCAGGCACCATTGCCCAACTCCCGTTGGAACCTGCTGATCTGCTCAGCGATCTGCACGGTGCTGTCGCTGCCGGTGCTGAACCCGTCGATGGCACACCGACGGATCACTACACGTTCGACGAACACGCCGTTGGCCTTGCCGGCCAGGCAAAATCCACTGGCGAAGCCTGGATCGCGACGACCGGCGGCTACGTCGTCAAGTACGCGCTGACGACGATCGCCAAAGCGGACTATTTCGGTGACGGGATCGAAGGAACGCTGACGTGGAACTACTCCTTGACGGAGATCAACACAGCAGTCGTGCCGCCGATCCCGCCTGATTGTCCTGCAGGTCTGCTCAGTGTTCCGCAGCTCCCGGATGCGGCAGACCTCGACAGTGAACCAGGTGTGCTGAGTTACACCACTGCCGCGAGTCTCGCTGACACGGCAGCGTTCTACAGTCGGGAACTGCCGAAGTCCGGTTGGAAGCAGACGAACGAACCAACCCTCGACACACCGGCGACGGCGCTCGACTTCGCCGAGGGTTCGGCTTCGTTGACCGTCTCGATATCGACCGACGCCGGTGTCACGACCGTCACCATCGTCGCCGGCCGGAACGACCAGTAGCAGGCGATGCCCTGGCCGAGTCGTGTCCTCGGCCGCCGCCTGCGAACCGCCTCACTGCCCGGGTGGCTGCACTGCCCGTGGTACTGTGGCGACATCAACGGATTCGTGTGTCGACCGAGCGAAGGCCGGCTCGCCGACCGGCGCCGAGAACTCAGCCAGTCCGGCCAGCCAGGCAGGGAATGACTGCTGTGCCGGTGCGCACGGCACGGCCCGTTGCGCCGACCGACGACAGGCGCTGGCGCGTGGTCGAATCGCGGATGCGCCGCCTCGGCAACCGTCCCGAGGCGCTCATCGAGGCGCTGCACTCCGCACAGGAGGCATTCGGCTACATCGACGACGACGCCCTGCGATTCATCGGCGAGAGCCTCGCGATCCCGCCCTCGAAGGTGTTCGGCGTCGTCACCTTCTACCATCACTTCACGCTCAAGCCGCTCGGTGAGCACGCCTGCGTCGTCTGCACCGGCACCGCCTGCTACATCAACGGTGCGCGTGAGATCCTCTCGGCAATCAAGGCGGAACTCGGGGTGAAGCCGCACGAGACCACCGCCGACGGCAAACTGTCGCTCCTCACCGCACGCTGCCTGGGTGCCTGCAGCCTCGCCCCGGTGGCGGTCGTCGACGGCGAGGTCCAGGGCCGGGTCGTGCCGCGCGAGTTCGTCGCCAGGTTGGAGCAGCTATGAGCGAATCATCGGCAACCACATCAGCGCGACCGCGCCGGCGGGTCGTCAACCTGCCGGCCCACGTCGGCCCCACGCGGGCGTCAGCCTACGTCTGTGAGGCGGTCAGCTGCCTGTCGATGCAGTCGCACGACGTGCTCCTCGGCCTCGGCGAGCGGGTCGCTGCCGCCGGGCTGACCGACGTCGAGGTCAAGCGCGTCGGCTGCCTCGGGCTGTGTGCCGCAGGGCCGCTCGTGCAGATCCCCGAGACCGGCGAACTGTTCGCCCACGTCGTGCCCGACAACCTCGGCGGGATCGTCGAAGCACTCGCAGCAGCGGTTCCTGGCGGCGAGCGGGTTCCCGAAGCGCCCTTCTTCAGTCGGCAGCTCCGCATCGTGACGGAGAACTCCGGGCGCATCGACCCCGAAAGCCTCGAGGACTACGTCGCCAGTGGCGGGTACCAGGCGCTCCGTACGGTACTGAGCACGATGACGCCGGCGGAGGTACGCGACGAGATCGCCCGCAGCGGCCTGCGCGGTCGCGGTGGGGCCGGCTACCCGACCGGCCTCAAGTGGAACACCGTCGCCAAGGCCATCGGCTCACCAAAGTACGTCATCTGTAACGCCGACGAGGGCGACCCCGGAGCGTTCATGGACCGGAGCGTGCTCGAGAGCGACCCGTACCGCGTCCTCGAAGGGATGGCGATCGCCGCATATGCCGTCGGCGCCAGCATCGGCTATGTCTACTGCCGTGCCGAGTACCCGCTCGCCGTGAGTCGCCTGCACAAAGCGATCCAGGCAGCGGGTCGATCGAACTACCTCGGCGCATCGATGCTCGACACCGAGTTCAGTTTCGAGGTCGACATCCGCCAAGGTGCGGGCGCCTTCGTCTGCGGCGAGGAAACCGCCCTCATCGCCTCGCTCGAAGGTGGTCGTGGCACGCCGAGGACGCGGCCTCCGTATCCAGCGGTCGCCGGTCTGTGGCACCAACCGACGCTGATCAACAACGTCGAAACGTTCGCCAACGTCGCGCCGATCATCCGCAAGGGTGGCTCCTGGTTCGCCGGTCTCGGCACCGCCACGAGCAAGGGAACAAAGGTCTTCGCGCTCGCCGGACGTGTCGTCAACACCGGGCTGATCGAGGTGCCGATGGGCACGACGCTGCGCGAGATCGTCTTCGACATCGGCGGCGGGATCGTCGACGGCCGTGCCTTCAAGGCGGTACAGACCGGCGGTCCGTCCGGCGGCTGCATCCCGTCCGAGTTCCTCGACATGGGCGTCGACTACGAATCGCTCATCGGCGTCGGTTCGTTCATGGGGTCCGGTGGCATGATCGTCATGGACGAGACGTCGTGCATGGTCGACGTGGCGAGATACTTCATGGATTTCTGCCGAGAGGAGTCGTGCGGCAAATGCGTGCCCTGTCGGGTGGGGACGACGCAACTGTTCATGCTGCTCGAACGGATCACCACCGGAGAGGCGACGATGGACGACCTCGCACAGATGGAGCGGCTCGGCCACATGGTTCAGCGGACGAGCCTCTGCGGCCTCGGCCAGGGCGCCCCGAACCCGATCTTCAGCACCCTGCGCTACTTTCGTGACGAGTACGTCGCCCATATCGTCGACCGCGTCTGCCCCGCCGGTGTGTGCAGCATCGAACCCGCACCGGTGTCGACATGACGACGGTCCATACGCTGCGGATCGACGGAGCAGACGTGGCAGCGAGCGATGGCCAGTCGATCCTCGCTGTCGCCACCGAGAACGGCATCGACATCCCGACGATGTGCCACCTCGATGGGCTGTCCGACACCGCCTCGTGTCGGCTGTGCCTTGTCGAGGTCGCCGGTTCGAACAAGCTCACGCCTGCATGTACGACGCTCGTCACCGAGGGCATGGACATCACCACCACCTCAGAGCAGCTCACCGAATATCGCCGGACGATCACCGAGATGCTGTTCCTCGAACGCAATCACATCTGCGCCATTTGCGTCGCCAACAATCACTGCGAACTGCAGGACCTCGCCGAGAAGCTGCAGATCGACCACTTCGAACTGCCGGTCATCAACCCGTCGGTCGGCATCGACGCCAGTCACCCACTCTTCGCCATCGACCACAACCGCTGCATCATGTGCCAGCGCTGCGTCCGGGTGTGCGCCGAGATCGAGGGCGCCTTCACGTGGGGCGTCATGGGCTCCGGCATCGCCGAGCGGGTCGTCACCGACATGGGAACGCCGTGGGGCGAATCGCCGACATGCACCAGTTGCGGCAAATGCGTCCAGGTCTGCCCCACTGGCGCGCTCTTCGAGAACGGTCGTTCGATCGCTGAGGGCAGCAAGGCGCAACGTCCCTTCCTGCCGTTCCTCAAGCGTCTCGGCGAAGGCCTGGAGCAGACGTGACGAAGCCGACCCTCGCCACCATCTGGCTCGATGGCTGCTCGGGCTGCCACATGTCGTTCCTCGACATGGACGAGCGCCTGTTCGACATCGCCGAGCGCGCCGACATCGTCTACAGCCCGCTCATCGATGTCAAGGCGTACCCGGAGCACGTCGACTTCTGCCTCGTCGAGGGGGCGGTGTCCAGTGAGGACGACCTCCGTAAGATCCTGCACGTCCGCCAGCGGACGGGCACGCTGATCTCCTTCGGGGACTGCGCTGTCACCGCAAACGTGCCGGCGATGCGCAACCCCATCGGTGTGCAACCACTGTTGGATCGCGCCTACATCGAGAACGTGACGATCAATCCCGGCATACCGGTCAGCGTCGTACCGAAGTTGCTGGCGATGGCCCGCCCGGTGCACCGCGTCGTCAAGGTCGACGTGTACCTGCCAGGTTGTCCGCCGTCTGCCGATCTCATCTACCAGTCGCTCGTGGATCTGCTCGCGGGCCGCACCCCCGACACCCATGGCGCCCGATTCGGCCGCTGAGGAGCACCCATGACCAGCACCATCGTCATCGACCCGGTGACCCGGATCGAGGGCCATTCGAAGATCACGATCCACCTCGACGACCATGGCGAGGTCGTCGACGCACAGTTCCACGTCACCCAGTTCCGCGGTTTCGAACGCATCGCCCAGGGCCGTCCGATCCACGAAATGCCGTCGATCATGGCGCGCATCTGCGGGATCTGTCCGGTCAGCCACCTGATCGCCTCGTCGAAGGCCTGTGACCAGATCCTCGCCGTCGAGCCGCCACCGACCGGGGCGGACCTGCGTCGGGTGATGAACCTCGCACAGATCGTGCAGTCGAACGCCCTCAGCTTCTTCCACCTCTCCTCCCCCGACCTGCTGTTCGGCTTCGACGCCGACCCGGCCCAACGCAACATCATCGGCCTGCTCCAGGCGAACCCGCAATTGGCCCGCGACGGCGTCGGTGTCCGCCGGTTCGGGCAGCAGATCATCGAATGGCTCGGCGGCAAACGGATCCACCCCTCGTGGATCGTGCCGGGCGGTGTCGATTCCCCGCTCTCGGAGGAGACGCGCGACCGCATCCTGTCGACGGTTCCCGAAGCGATCGCCGCCATCGAGCGGGCGATCGTCTGGTACAAGTCCTCGCTGCTCGACTGGGCGGACGAAGCGGCTTCGTTCGGCGACTTCCGGTCGGCGTTCATGGGACTCGTCGATCAGGACGGCAACGTCGACCACTACGACGGCCTGCTGCGGGTGATGGACGCCGACGGCAACCTGCTTGCCGACCGCATCGATCCGACCGCCTACACCGACTATCTCGGCGAGGCTGTCGAACCGTGGACGTATCTGAAGTCGACGTATTGGAAGATGCTCGGCTATCCCGACGGGGTCTACCGGGTCGGACCGTTGGCGCGCGTCATCGTCGCCGGCCAGATGGGGACACCGCGCGCCGACATCGAACTCGACGAGTTCCGGCGGCGGCTCGGGCGCGTGCCCGGCAGCTCGTTCCACTACCACTACGCCAGGCTGATCGACATGCTCTACGCCGCCGAGCGGATCGAAGAGCTGCTGCGTGGGCCCGACATCCTGTTGCCGCGGGTGCGGGCATTCGCCGGTATCAACAGCAACGAGGGGATCGGCGTGTCAGAGGCTCCACGCGGCACGCTGTTGCATCACTACCGGGTCGACGACGACGGCATCGTCCAGTGGGCGAACCTGGTGATCGCCACGGGGCACAACAACCTGGCGATGAACCGCAGCGTACTGCAGGTCGCCAAGCGCTATGTCAGGAGTGCCGAGTTGACCGAACCGATGCTCAACCGGGTCGAAGCGGTCATTCGTTGCTACGACCCGTGCCTGTCCTGTTCCACGCATGCGCTCGGGGAGATGGCGCTACAGGTTCAGCTCATCGGCCACACCGGGGTGGTGCTCGACGAGCTCGTGCGGTGACCAACGAGGTGAGGCGGGGTGATGGCGGGGTGACCGGCGAGGTGAGCGGCGGGGTGCTCCTGGTGGGGTATGGCAACGTCATGCGGAGCGATGACGGACTCGGTTGGCACGCTGCCGGACGACTCGCCGAGGATCAGCGTTTCGATGGCTCGGTGGTCCTGCAGCGCCAGCAGTTGACCCCGGAACTCGCGCTCGACATCAGTGAGTCGGCGCTCGTCGTGCTGATCGACGCGAACACGGCTCTCGCCCCCGGCGTCTTCTCCGTCAAGATGGTCGAGCCGGCAGCCGACGTGCCCGACAGGACCTGGTCACACCACGTCAGCCCGACGACGCTCGTCACCATCGCCCGCGAGTTGTACGGCCGAGCCTGCGAGGTGTACATCGTCAGCTGCGGGGTGCAGTCGCTCGACATCGGGGACCGGCTGTCGCCCGTGGTCGAGCAGGCGCTGCCGCAGATGGTCGACGCCATAGCGGAACTCGTCGCCCTGCGGGCCGTGTTGCCAGATGGTTTGGACGAAGAGGGCCGAATCCTCTAGTCATCGGGTGACGGTATGACGATGCTCATGGACATGCGCAACACAGCATTGGCGAGCTCGACCCCGAAAATTGCAGGTCTCCGATGAGAATGTCCGCTGCACGTCCGGCCGGCAGACGCCGAAGCGGTATCGACAGCGATGCGGTGCTCGCGGCCTTCGACCGCGACGTCGTGGCGACGAATGGGCGGGTCGTGCGCATTCGGTCGTCACAGGCGTCGGATCGGGGAGCAATGCAGCTCTTCTACGATCGGCTGAGCGACCGCTCGATCTACCAACGGTTTTTCGGGCTGCGGCCTCCAGCGCTCGACCGACAGCTGCACCCGTCGGATGGAAACAACATCGGCGATCGAGTCGTGATGTTGGCGCTCGATGATGACGAGGTGATCGGGGTCGGTGAGTACGCGCGTGTCGGAGGACGGGACGAAGCAGAGGTCGCCTTTGCCGTTGCCGACTCCCATCAACAGGAGGGCATCGCCACGGTATTGCTGGAGGACCTCGCACTGATCGCGCGCGAGGCCGGCTTTCGCCGCCTGGTCGCCGAGACCCTGGCAGGCAACAACGCGATGCAGCTCGTGTTCCGTACGGTCGGTCTGACCGAGCGAACCTGGTACGAACATGGCCAGGTTCACGTCGAGCTCGACCTGGCAGACGAGGAGCTGATCGAGGACAGCGCAGACGGTCGTGATTGGAGAGCTGCCATCGCCTCGTTGCGCCCGCTGTTGTCTCCGACGCACATCGTGGTGATCGGTGCCGGCCGTGATCCTTCGTCGGTCGGCCGGGTGCTCTTGGCGAATCTCGTCTCGTCCTTCACCGGACGGATCAGCGTGGTGCATCCGACCGAGGAGACCGTCGGCGGGGTGCCGGCCGTCGCCCATCTCGCCGATCTCGATGCCGCTGCCGATCTGGCGGTGATCGTCGTGCCTGCCGCCAACGTGGTGAGCGTCGCCGACGAATGCGGTCGCGCAGGTGTCGGCGCCTTGGTGGTCATCACGGCAGGGTTCGCCGAAACCGGCGCCGCCGGCGCTGACCGTGAGCGCGAACTGCTCGCCACCGCACGGCGCTATGGAATGCGGGTGCTCGGCCCGAACTGTCTCGGCCTCGCGTCGACGCACGGAGGTCTCAACGTCACATTCATGCGTCAGTCGATGGCGCCGGGGTCGATCGCCATCGCCTCGCAATCCGGAGGTGTCGGGATCGTGCTCGCCGCCGAGGCGGCGCGCCGGCGTCTTGGGGTCTCGTCGTTCGTGTCGCTGGGCAACAAAGTCGACGTCAGCGGTAACGACGTGCTGCGGTACTGGGCGGATGATCCGTCGACCTCGGTGGTGTTGATGTACCTCGAGTCGATCGGTGATCCGCGCCGTTTCGCAAGGATCGCCCGCGCCGTGTCACGGAGGGTGCCGATCGTTGCGTTGAAGAGCGGCCGGAGCGAGGCAGGCAAGCGCGGGGCGCGATCGCACACTGCGGCGCTGGCCACCGACGACGCCGCCGTCGATGCGTTGTTCGCCCATACGGGTGTCGTGCGCGCGAACACGCTCGACCAGATGCTCGACGTCGCCGCGCTGCTCGCCGTGCAGCCAGCGCCATCGGGTCGCCGCGTGGCACTCGTCGGCAACGCCGGTGGACCGCTGATCCTCGCCGCAGACGCGGCATCGGCGAATGGTCTCGACGTCGTCGAGCTCTCTGCCGGGCTGCAGCAGCGCCTTCGCCTGCTCGTGCCGGATGCAGCGGCGACTTCCAACCCCGTCGACCTGCTGGCAACGGTCGACGTTGGATCCGTGCTCGGCGTGCTCGGCGCGATCGCCGCATCGGGTGAGGTGGATGCCTGCGCCGTGGTCAGTGTCAATCTCGGCGCCAACGCTCCGGCACCATGGCAGCTCGACTGGTCAGACACGTCGATCCCCGCCGTCGCCGTACTCCTCGGAGGACTGAATGCCACCGGAACGATGCCGACCTACGCCACGCCGGAACGGGCGATGGACGCGATCGGGCTGGCCGCGACCCGCGGTGCCTGGCTCGCGGCGACCGCCGACGAGCACGTCGTCGAATCACACGTCGACCTCCTGGCACTCCGGCGCCAGGTCCGCCAGTTGCTTCCTGCAGCACACGATCGCCCCGAGGAGACGGCCTGGCTGACGACCACCGACACCTTCAGCCTCCTCGAAACCCTCGGCATCCCGATCGCGCCATGGGCCGTCGGCCGGAGCGGACGCGAATGCGTTCAGCACGCCCAACACCTCGGCTTCCCCTGCGTCCTGAAAGCCGACGTCATCGGCGTCGTGCACAAGTCCGAAGAGGGCGCCGTCGTGCTCGGCGTCTCCTCGGCCACCATGGTCCGACGGGTGGTCTCCGCGTTCCAGCACCGCTTCGGTGACCGTCTCCGACACATCGTCGTGCAACGACAGGCAGAACCGGGTGGCGAGATGCTGATCGGCGCCGTTCGCGACCCTGGTATCGGCCCGATGGTCGTCGTCGCCGCCGGGGGTACCGAAGCGGAACTACTCGGCGACCGGTCGGTGCTGCTCGCGCCGGTCACCGCGTCCCGCGCCCGGTCGGCATTGGAGCAATTGAGGACGTTTCCACTGCTGCGCGGCTTTCGTGGCCGGCCGGTCGTCCCGATCGAACCACTGGTGGACATCATCGGCCGAATCGGTCTGCTGATGGCGACGGTGCCGGAGATCCTCGAACTCGATCTCAACCCGATCATCGCCGGCGCCGATGGATGCCTCGCAGTCGATGCCCGCATCGCTGTAGCACCACACGTCGTCCTCCCGATGCGTGCCATGCGTCAGCCTCGCCAGCTGCCCGGTGCGTCAGTATCGCCGGCCGGCGCGAGATGAATTCGATCGACGCCGGCACCGTCTCCGAGAGGCGGGATCCGCAGGAGCTACTCGTCGGGGAACTGCGCACTGGTCCTGACGGCCTCGACGAACGCGAAGTGACCCGTCGACTGCTGACCTACGGCCGGAACGAGCTCGAACGGCGAGACGGACGCTCGTGGCCACGTGACCTGCTCCGCCAGTTCATTCACCCGCTCGCCTTGCTGCTGTGGGTTGCTGCGGCGTTGGCGGCCGTCACCGGCTCGACGGCCGTCTCGATCGCCATCGCTGCGGTGATCGTGCTGAACGCCATCTTCGCGTTCGTGCAGGAACAGCAGGCAGAACAGGCCGTCGAACTGCTCAGTCGCTATCTTCCGACGAAGGCGACCGTGATTCGCGGCGGACGACGACGAGAACTCGACGCCGTCGAACTCGTGCCAGGCGATCTCCTGGTCGTCGCCGAGGGCGAACGGGTATCAGCGGACGCCAGGTTGCTACACGGCACCGTCGAGATCGACACCTCGACCTTGACAGGCGAGTCCTCGCCGGTCGTGAGAACAGCTGGCCCCAACGTCGGCGAGAGCGGTTCGATGAATGCCTCGAACCTCGTGTTCAGCGGCTCGATCTGCACCGCCGGCGAAGCGACCGCTGTCGTCTTCGCAACCGGTATGCACAGCCAACTGGGCCGCATCGCTGCGCTCTCCCAGAACGTCGGGCCGCGGGGTGACAGTCCCCTGGAACGAGAGGTGCGGCGAGTGGCGTGGATCATTGCGCTCGTCTCGGTCGTCATCGGTGTCGCCTTCCTCCCGCTCGGCACGCTCGCCGCCGGCCTGACGTTCTCCGCTGCCGCGGTGTTCGCCATCGGGCTGCTGGTCGGCAACGTGCCAGAAGGTCTGCTGCCGACGATCACGCTGGCGCTCGGCGCCGGAGTCAGGGCGCTGGCACGTCAGGGCGCGCTCGTCAAACGACTCAGCGCCGTCGAGACGCTCGGGTCGACGACGGTGATCTGTACCGACAAGACCGGCACGCTGACCGCCAACCGTATGCGAGTCGTGTCCATCTGGACGACGACGGGACCGATCGACGTCGAAGCGTCGGCGACGGTGAGTTCCGACGACGTCTCGCCGACAACGACATCGCTCGCTGAAGTGCTTGCGTCATGTACGTCGGCAACGATCGACGACGACGAGCCGACGGTCGCACTCGGGGATCCCACCGAGACTGCGCTCTTGCTCGCCGCCCGTCTGCTCGGTGCGGATGTCGATGCGGGCCGACGGGAGCGCTTGTGCAGGGTGATCTATCGATTCGACCCGTCACTCAAGCTGATGACGACGGTCGACGGCACGGACGACGATTTGTGGGTACACACCAAAGGCGCTCCGGAGTCGGTGTTGCTGCGTTGCACGACGGTGCTCCAACCCGACGGCAGCGAAGAGCCGCTCGACGAGGCCCGCCTCGCAGCAGTCTGCGAGATCATTGCGGCGCAGGCCGGCCAGGGTCTGCGCGTACTCGCCGCGGCACGCAGGAAGACCGACGGTGTTTCCTCCGACGAGCGAGCCGATGTCGAGTCTGGACTGTGCCTCGTCGGCCTCGTCGCCCTGCTCGACGCCCCCCGCCCGGAGGTCGCCGGCGCCGTTGCCAGTTGCCATCAGGCCGGAATCCGAATTCTCGTGGTCACCGGCGATCTCGGCCTCACCGCCCAGGCAGTCGCACGCCGAGTCGGCATCGATGCCGACCTCGTCGTCAGCGGAAGCGAACTGGACGTGATGAGCGACGCCGCACTCGATCGACTGCTCGTCGAGCACCGCGAGATCATCTTCGCCCGCAATTCTCCCGAGGCGAAACTGCGCATCACCGACGCACTTCGATCGCTCGGTGAGGTCGTTGCGATGACCGGAGATGGCGTCAACGATGCACCCGCCCTCAAACGGGCAGACATCGGCATCGCCATGGGCCGATCCGGCACCGACGTCGCCAGAGACGCAGCCACCATGATCCTGACCGACGACAACTTCGCCAGCATCGCCGTCGCCGTCGCCGAGGGACGCCGGGTCTACGAGAACGTCCGCAAGTTCATCTTCTACATCTTCGTGCACGCAACCCCGGAGGTCGTCCCATTCCTGCTGTACGCACTCAGCGGTGGGAGGATCCCACTCCCACTGACGGTGCTACAGATCCTCGCTATCGATCTCGGCACTGAAACGTTGCCGGCGCTCGCACTCGGACGAGAACCCGCAGAACCGGGACTGATGAACCGCCCGCCGCGTCCACAACGAGAGGGCGTCATCCGCCCGGCGATGCTCGTACGCGCGTGGCTGTTCCTCGGACTGCTCTCCGCCGGTCTGGTCATCGGCGGCTACTTCTTCGTGCTCACCAGTGGCGGCTGGCACATCGGAGCGGTGATCGGTGCCGGCAGCCCGCTGCATCACGTCTACCTGCAGGCCACGACGATGACCTTTCTCGGCATCGTCGCCTGCCAAATCGGAACGGCGTTCGCCGCTCGCACCGAACGCGCATCACTTCGCCAAATCGGCCTGACGACGAATCCACTCCTGCTCTGGGGCATCGCCTTCGAAGTCACGTTCGCCGCAGCGATCACCACCATTCCTGGACTTCGGTCGATCTTCGGAACGACGCCACCACCGCTCGACGTGCTTCCACTGCTCATCTCCTTCCCGTTCATCGTGTGGGGCGCAGACGAAATACGCCGCTCGCTCATCCGCCGACACGTCGGCAGCGGCATTGCACCCGCAGCAAGCGGCGCCATGGCTGTGACGTGACATGACGGCAGCATTGATCCGAAATCTCTCCCCCCGGCTGCTCCCTTCGTCCACGATGTGACGTATGAACTTTCCTGTGCAGCAACGTGGCGGCAGCATCGTGACACTGACGCTCAACCCTGCTCTCGATCTGTTCAGTTCGGTCGAGACCATCGAGCCGTGGCGGAAGCTCGGTTGCGATGGCCCGGTGATGTTTCCGGGGGGCGGCGGCGTGAACGTGGCGCGAAGCGTCGTCGCCCTCGGGGGCCGGGCACGGGCGGTGATCGCGCTGGGTGGTCACGTCGGACGGCTGCTCGCCGACTCGATCGATCCCCGAATCGGCATCACGCGCGTCGACATCGCTCATCCGACGCGGCAGAACTTCTGTGTGACCGAACGCGCCAGCGGGCAGCAGTTCCGGTTCGTGCATCGCGGCGCGCTGATGACGGCCGGTGAGTGGGCTCGGTGTCTGGAGGCGACCGTCGACGAGGCCGCTGACGCGACCTGCGTCGTCATCAGCAGCAGCATGCCGTCCGGCCTGCCGACGGAGGCCATACCCACGCTGATCGCCCGGCTGCGGGCGTTCGACGTCCCGATCATCGTCGACACGTCAGGGCCGTGCCTGCTGCAGGCGATCGAAGCGGAAACGACGCTCGTCAAGCCGAGCGTCAACGAGTTCTGCGGGGTCGTCGGTCGTGAACTCTCCGGAATCGACGAATACGAAGCCGTCGCCAGACGCCTACTGGAGCATGGACGTTGCGAGACCCTTGCCATTTCACTCGGCGCCGACGGGGCACTGTTCGTGCCTCGCAACGGCACCTCATTTTCGGTGGGTGCGCCGCCGGTGCATGTTGCCGGCACGAGCGGCGCCGGCGATGCGCTGGTCGCCGGGATGGCTGTGCGCCTGGCGCGCGGAGACTCCTTGGCGGACGCTGCTCGCTACGGCGTCGCCGCCGGCACCGCCGCCGTCTTGAAGTCGGGAAGCGACATCCTGCACCTCGACGATGTGGAGCGCCTGCTGGAACTCACGTCGGTCAGAACGTTGTGAGATTCGTCCCTCGACGGGCGAATTGCATCAGCACTCTGCGCTCTGCTGCCGCCAGCACCGCTCGCGTCATCGACACGGAGTCGGGCGTCACGGAGATGGAATCGATGCCGAAGCGGACGAGGTGCTCGGCATAGCCGGGCTTGTTGGACGGCGCCTGGCCGCAGAGCGAGGCAGTCAAACCGTTGGCATGGCAGCCCTCGATGATCGCCCGGATGGCGTCGAGTACGGCTGCATCCTCTTCGTCGAACAGTTCCTGGCACACCTCGCTGTCACGATCGACACCAAGGATCAACTGCGTCAAGTCGTTCGAGCCGATGGACATGCCATCGATGCCGAGCGCGGCGTACTCGGGAATCCGATATACGACAGACGGCACTTCCGCCATCACCCACCGCTTCAATCCGCGCTGGTGTCCGAGTGGGCTGGCATCGATCAGTTCGAGGCATGCTTCGAGTTCCCACAACGTACGGACGAAGGGGATCATGATGGCCACGTTCGGCGTCTCCTCGCGTACCCGTGCCAGCATCTGCAGCTCGAGGGCGAACAGCTCCGGCTCACGGACATAGCGATAGCACCCGCGGTAGCCGATCATCGGGTTGTGCTCGTGCGGCTCGAACTGCTCGCCACCGGCGAGATGGCTGAATTCGTTCGAGCGGAAATCGATGGTGCGGTACACGACCGGACGGGTTCCGAATGGTCGGGTGATACGCAGGAGGGAGTCGGCCATTTTGGAGACGAACTCCTCGCTCCCGCCGTCGGCCATGACCGCACGAGGATGGCGGCCGCCCAGCGCTTCGGTCACCAAGAATTCGGCGCGGAGCAATCCGACGCCGTCGACGGAGAGTGCCGCGACTTCTTCGGCGTGGTCGGCCATCGCAATGTTGACGAGGAGCTTGGTGGCAATCGCTTCGGGCCACGCCGGAGCGAGGTCTGGCTGATTCTCGCGGATCCGGACGGCAGCCGTCGGAGAGGTCGAGTCACCTGCGGTCACCACCCCGCGGGTGCCGTCGACGGTGATCAGGTCACCGTCGTGAATGGTCGTTGTCGCTCGGCGGGTGGCAACGACGCACGGGATCCGCAGCTCACGGCTGACGATCGCCGCGTGACAGGTGATGCCGCCTTCGTCGGTCACGACGGCGGCAGCCCGTCGCACCGTCGGCAGCCAGTCAGGGTTGGTCATCGGGGCAACGAGGATCTCACCAGCGCGCAGTTGCGCTCCCTCCGATGGGTCGGACAGCACCCGGGCACGTCCGCTCGCTCGACCGGGCGCGGCACCGAGCCCGCTGACCAGTTCGGCACCAGTGCCCGCCGATGAAACCGCCTGCTGGGGCACCCGAGACGGGTCGCCAAGCGTCGTGATCGGCCGGGATTGGACGAGATACAGCTCATTTGCGGCGTTGAAGCACCACTCGAGATCCTGGGGGCATCCGTAGTGCACTTCGGCGAGCAGACCGAGTTTGGCGACGGCGAGCACTTCGACATCGTCGAGCACCCGGCGGCGACCTGCTTCGCCATCGAAGTCGACGCGCATGTCCGCTCCATCAGGCCCGCGGACGATCTCATGCGTCTTGATGCCGATCCGGGCGGCGATGACCGCCAGTGGCTCGCGCTGGACGGTGTAGGTGTCTGGCTCGACGGCACCACCGACCACCACTTCTCCGAGACCGAACGCCCCTTCGATCACCAGATGCGAACGATCCGAAGTGGCCGGATCGACGGTGAACATCACACCGGAACGTTCCGACGCCACCATCCGCTGCACGACCACAGCAATGGCCGGTTCGGCGGTGATCCCCTGCACTGCCCGGTACGTATAGGCGCGTTCGTCGAATGTCGATGCCCAGCACGCCAGGAGCCTGCCGCAGACTGCATCGGCGCCCGACACGTTGGTGTACGAGTCATGCATGCCGGCAAAGGATGTCGTCGCCCCGTCTTCCGCCGTGGCTGACGACCGCACCGCCACCGAGACGTCGGTTTCGCCGGCGTTGGCGCACAGTTTTGCGTACGCTTCGATGACCGCGATCCGAACAGCGTCACTCAGCTTCGTGCCTTCGATGATCGAACGGCGCTTGGCCGCATCGGCCGCTGCATCTCGCGTCGCGTCTGCTCCGCTTCCGATCGTCGGCGCAGGAGCAAGCAATTGGCGGACACCGGCGGCGGACATCGAGTCGAGGTAACCGTCGGCAGTGACAACGAAACCGGGAGGTACCGGTAGACCGGCGCGGGTGAGTTCGCCGAGATTGGCACCTTTGCCGCCCACCGTCGACACATCGTTCGCCCCGATTTCGTCGAACCACCGGACATAGCGCATGACAGACTCCTTGACGTGCGGCCTCGTCTTCGCAGCGACGGTGCCGAGAATCAACCGGGGAGTTCCGCTCTCTTCATCGAACCCCGATGGCATTCGCAGCAACAGTGCCGAAGGTCCCGAGATCAGCCGGTGATGGGTGATGTCCTTCAGTTCACTGAGTCGTGGCATATCCGCCTCAAATCGGCCGGCAGAATCGACTATGGGCACGTCGACGGGCCCGCGGACAGGGGAAGGTCCCATTGGCAACAATTCGCCGCCCGCCGCAAAGGGTCGCCGCGTCAGCTACGGCTGCCGCCAGCGACCGAGATCATGCAAACACCGACATCGTCGCCTGTCCCGAGACGATCGTCATCGGCAGCGAAACGATGCCGACACCACACCTCGCCGTTGCGTGTTGGCTGGCAATGGGCTCGAGCGGGCTGAGCCTGAGCTTGCCGACGACGATTACACTCCACAGTTCGCTCTCGTCGGCACTGGCGAAGTCCGCCTCGAAGCACACAACGTCACCCCGTTCGGCTGCCGCTGCGAGCAGTCCACCCGAGACACCGAAGACGACGGTGGCCCCATCGACGCGATAGACGACAGGCACGATGGTCGGGAGGGCATGCTCTGACAGGGCGATTCGGCCATCTCGAGTGGTCGCAAGGAGTTGCCGGCATTCAGCAGGTGTGAGAATTCGCTGGCCGTTCCGATCGAGATCCACACCTCAAGGCTGGCACTGCGTTCGACGAGTCGCTAGGGCCCAGAGGCACATCGCAGATGCACCGATGTGAGTCGCGGTTGACGTCGGCGGTGTCGAAGACGTTCGGATCGAACTGGTCCGGCACCCATTCCCTCATCTCGTCGTGACACGAATGTCGGTCGTCGAACGCTTCGAGCAGACTGGCGTCACCGCCGACGCCTCCACATCCTCCACATCCTCCACATCCTCCGGCGAGCACGCCCCACAACCGTCGAGCCGGCGGCGAGAAGCGAACCGGGGTCAGCGGGTCGACACGCGAGCGTCATTGCCAAAGCGGTCGAGAAGGCCTGGCGTCGTGGCTGATCACTGGTGGCGATCGAGAACGGCGGAACGGGTGCCGCTCGTCATCGCTCGCCCACAAAAGGCCAGACGATTGCTTTCCCCGACCCGCGGCGCGTACGTCCCGATCCCGGCCGAATATCGGTCGCGGCGAGCGGTACCGGCAAGCCATTTCATCGAGCCGATGATGCGCTACCTGAACCACGACTACTACGTCGCCTACCTGTCCGCCGCCGAGATCCACGGCGGTGCGCACCGGATGGCTGCTCGAAGGAGTCGCCGAAGAAATCGGCTCCGGCGCCGGTCTTGCGCCGCTCGAAGAAGTAGCACATGCGCGCCTCAGGCCGACGCGTCGTTGCTCAGCGATTCCGGCCTGCCGATCGAGGAACTCGCCGACCAGCTTGGTCATCGGCGATACTCGCATGGCGAGCCTCCACTGGCAGCCGCCGGTCGTCGGGCCGGCCCATTCAACGAACGCTGGAACATTCTCGTCAACACCGATGTCGAGTCAGATCTGTGATCCCCGCCGCCTACGTCACGGACTCGGGCAACACCGTTCGTTGGCCCACCACCGAGCAGGACCTCGTTCCTCCCGCCCGATCATCGATATCGCCAAAGGCGGCGATTTCGCCACGGTGTGAATGCACCGCTGGCACCGCCGTGCTGGCTTGCCCCGTCGTAGCGATTATTGTGTTACATTAATTTGGTGCGATTACGCAGGTCGGCTTTCAAGCATGACGTGACCATCGATCGAATCACGAACGCTTTCGACAACGGCATCGGCGTCGCCGATCTCGACCCGGATTCGGACCCACCGAAGATCCCGATCATCGGACCCGACCAGGCCGGCAACTTGTGCGAACTCATCGCCTCGTACTGGCCGACGAGATCCTGGTCATTCACGCAATGCCACTTCGACCAACTTTCTACGCGCTGCTCCCCGATGCGACGGACTGAAGATGGACATGAACAAAAAAGCACAGAACATCACCGAAACCGGACGAGTCTTGACGGATGACGAGATCGACGCCATCGCCGAGGACGTCACCAATCGGCACTTCGATGTCGACACCATCCGACGCCGAGGCCGACCCCCTCTCGGCACCGCTCCATCACGACTCGTGCCTGTTCGGCTGGATCCCGACCTCCACGACTCTCTTCGGATGCGAGCGATCAAGGATCACGCGACCAACAGCGAGATCATCCGAGCAGCGCTCCGGGAGTACCTGGCCTCGTGACGCAACGGTTGCTGCGTAGACAACGCAGCGAGGCGTAGCGAGGCGTTCGACGGAAGGAGAGGAGCCCGGCACGCCGAGCGGCCATGTACATCGACCAGGGTGCCCCGCGTGGGGGGCATGACTGTCTGAGCTGGGATTTTAGGTGGGCGCAGAGGGACTCGAACCCCCGACCGATGCCTTGTAAGATTGGTTTTCGACATCCGCTGAAGTTCGTAAATGTGCCCTGAGCAGGTACTTTGCAAATCGCCAGTGCGCCGATGATCCCCGGGATACGCTGTCGTTGTACACCTCGTTGTACACCTCGGAGGGGCTAGCGAACGTGACGACTGCGTCGACCAGGAAGCACCGAGGCAACGGCGAGGGATCTGTTTTCGAGCAGCGCAGGCCGACCGCCGGCGACCCCACCGCGACACGTTGGGTGGCTCAGGTGATCGTCGACGGCAGACCTCGGCGTGCGATCGCCAAGACCGAGGCGGAAGCGAAGCGCAAGCTCCGCGCGCTGGTGCAGATGGTGGACAGCGATACACCGGTCACGTCGGGAAGCCTCACCGTCGCAGCGCTGCTCGATGAGTGGGAGGCGAAGGCGCTGCCGAACCGCCATATCGAACCATCGACCATCGCTAGGCACGCGTATTCGAAGCGAATGTTGGTCCGCGACCTCGGCGGCAAGAGAGTCAAGGATCTTCGGCCAGAGCACATCGAGGCTGCCTTCGCCAAGCGGGCGACCGCCGGCATGTCTCGGGCGACGCTCGCCAAGACACGGACAACACTGCGGATGGCGCTTGCATGGGCGGAACGACGAGACCTGGTCGGCCGAAACGTTGCCAGTGTCGTCGAGTTGCCAGCACATGCTCGCGCTGCGAAGCCAGGGAAATCGATGAGCGCTGGCCAGGCACGCCAATTCGTCGTCGCCGCCGAAGGGACGCCGTTCGAGGCGATGTGGCTGCTGTGCCTGTATCTCGGGCTCAGACCCGGTGAAGCCGCAGGACTCGCGTGGGACGACATCGATTACGACGCCGGCATCGTCCACATCCGCCGTAGCCGCAAGCTCGACGGCAAAGGACGGGCGATCGTTGGAACGACCAAGACCGCACAGTCCATCAGATCGCTGGCTACCCCGCTGCCGGTCTTGGCCGCGCTGCGTGCCCATCGACTCGCCCAGACCGAGCACCGCATCAGTGTCGGAGCGATGTGGTCGAACCCTGACGATCTGGTGTTCACCACGCCAACCGGCCACACAACCGACCCAACGAAGTGCGCCATCGAATTCCGAACCGTAATCACGAAGGCCGAACTCGGAGAAGGCTGGACGCCGAACTTGCTGCGCCATACGGCGGCGTCATTGCTCAGCGACGCCGGCTTGCCGATGGAAGAACTTGCCGATCAACTCGGTCATCGCGATACGCGAATGGCCAGCCTGCACTATCGCCACCGCATCCAGCCCACCATCGGCGGCGGAACGCTGATGGATACAGTCCTCCGAGCCGTCTGAGCGCATGCGTCACTCCGGCGGAAGGTAACCTCTCGTGCATTCAAAATAGCGAATAGTGCTATATTGGATGCGTGAGCAGGTCCACCGTCGTCGATCACGAGAGGCAGACGCCGCCTCGAGATCTTGCTGACTGGTTGATTTCCCGCGGGAGACACTGGATCACAACCGAGGAAATTGCCACCATCCTGGCGATTCCGGCGAGCGCGACG
>JANXUF010000002.1 GCA_025356335.1 Actinomycetes bacterium | reverse complement strand
CGGTGCATCGCCGCATGTCGCCGTTCCGGCGATCACCAAGGATTTCGTCTGGCTGATGAGTTCCGACGTCTGCAAACACTGCACCGAAGCAGCCTGCCTCGATGTCTGCCCCACCGGTTCGCTGTTCCGGACCGAGTTCGGCAGCGTCGTCGTGCAGCCGGACATCTGCAACGGTTGTGGCTACTGCGTTCCTGCGTGTCCGTTCGGAGTCATCGCCAAGAACGAGCACGATGGCCGAGCAGCGAAATGCACGCTGTGCTACGACCGCCTCAGGGCTGACGAACAGCCGGCATGCGCCAAGGCCTGTCCGACAGAGTCGATCCAGTTCGGAGCGTTGGCGGATCTGCGCGTGACTGCATCCCGCCGATTGGAGACATTGCAGTCAGCGGGCGTCGGAGAGGCTCGGCTGTACGGCCATGATCCCGCAGACGGCATCGGTGGTGCCGGCGCCATCTTCCTGCTGCTCGACGAGCCGGATGTCTATGGACTTCCGCCGTCGCCGCGTGCGACGACGCGAGACCTGCCAGAGATGTGGCGGACCGCCGCCAAGGCCGCTGTCGGTCTCGTTGCCGGAATCGCCGTCGCCGTGTTCGGTGGTCGCCAGTGACGAACATGACCGGAACAACGAGTGTTGCGACAGATGCCGCTCGGGTAGCCGACGTCGAGGCGACCGTCGGCTACTACGGCAAACCCATCGTCGAGCCGCATGTCTGGAAGGACTACATCGGCTGGTACTTTTTCACAGGAGGCCTCGCCGGCGCGTCCTCCGTCCTCGCTGCCGTCGCCGAACTCGCCCAGCAGCCAGCACTTGCCAGGCACGCGCGCCGAGCGGCGATGATCGGGCTGCTGCCGAGTCCCGCCCTGCTGATCGCCGATCTCGGTCGGCCGAAACGCTTCGTCTACATGCTGAGGGTGATGAAGCCGACCTCACCGATGAGCGTCGGTTCGTGGCTGCTGGCGCTGTATTCGCCGCTGGCCGCCGGCTCGGCGACGCTCGGCGAGTTGCATGTCGTCCCACGACTTCGTCGGGCGTTGACGATCGGCGCAGGGCTCGTCGGTCCGACGATCGCGACCTACACCGGTGTCCTCGTGGCCGATACGGCGACGCCTGTCTGGCATCGAGCTCGCCGTGAGCTCCCGATGCTCTTCGCATCGAGCGCTGCTGCGACTGCCGGTGCGGTGACAACGATGTTGTCCTGCCTCGAAGGCCGTCGCCTCGGCGCTGCCGCGAGAGTCGCCTCGGCCGGTGCGGTTGCCGAGGTGTTCACGGCGACGCTGATGAAGCGTCGGCTCGGCGGACTCGACACATATCGAACGGACCCTGCGGCAGCGCGGTTGGACATCGCCGGCCGACGCCTGTCCATTGCCGGAGCCGCACTGATGATCGTCGCTGGGCATAGGAGAACACTGTCGGTCGTCGCCGGTGCCGGCATCGCCGCGGGTTCGGCATGCGAGCGACTCGCGGTGCTGCGAGCCGGGACGGCGTCCGCCAATGATCCACGGTCGGTGCTGCTGGCCTGATGCGAAGCGGGGTTGACATGGCTAACGACGTTAGCTAGTGTGGCTAACAACGTTAGCCACTCGATCGAAAGCCGGAATCATGTCCACCGAAGCCGCAGATACGCAATCAGCCCCGCATTATCGTCAGCCTGGTTGGGTGACCAGGAACGTGTTCAACAGATTGGTCGCCCGCCTCACCCGCATGGGGATCAGCGTCTGGGGGAGCAGGGTGTTGGAAGTCAGCGGACGCTCGACCGGCCAGCCGCGTCGCACGCCCGTCAACCTGCTGACCGTCGACGGGCAGTCGTACCTCGTCTCGGCCCGCGGTGAAGGGCAATGGGTCCGCAACGTGCGCGCCGGCGACGGTCGCCTCGCCCTGATCCTCGGGCGTCGGCGTGCCGAGTACATCGCCACGGAGATGTCGGGCGACGCCAAACGGGCGATCCTCCGCTCGTATCTGCGCCGGTGGAAGATGGAAGTCGGCGTGTTCTTCGACGGTGTCGACGCCAATTCGAGCGACGAGGAGCTCGATCGTGTTGCGCCGAAGCACCCGGTCTTCGTCCTCTCGGCTTCGTGACCGGACAGCCGCCCATGCGAGTGCTGTCGCCGCGCGCACGTGAGATTGCAGCGACGGCCAGGATGGTGCTCGAAGCCGAGGGTTCCGAGGCCGTGACGATGCGCCGTCTGGCCGCGGAGCTGGGCATTCGCGCACCGTCGCTGTACAAGCACTTTGCCAGCAAACAGGCTGTTGAAACCGTGCTCATCGACGCTGCGCTGCTCGAGGTCGGAATCCTCGGTCACCGTGCCGTTGCCGAAGCCGGGGAGGAGGGACCCGTGGTGTCGTTGTTGCGGGCCTATCGGAGCAACTGCGTCGCTCATCCGCATCTGTATCGCCTCGTCACCAACGGTCACCTGCGCCGTGCCGATCTGACCCCCGGCCTGGAATCATGGGCGGGGACGCCCTGGTTCCTGGCAACGGGTGAACCGTACCGCGCCCAGGCGCTCTGGGCGTTCGCCCACGGAACCGTCAGCCTGGAGATCGACCAACGCTTTCTCGACGGCTCGGACCTCGACCTGACTTGGGCAGCAGGCGGAGCGGCCTTCTCCGATCCCAAGGACAGCTGAAGTGGTCACGCTCCGTGCGGGAGCAATTCGCAAATCTGCGCAACCGACCGGACTTTCCTGTGAAAACTGAGTAACGTCTGCTCGGTGAGGTACGCCGACCTATCAACGGACGACACCTTCGCGGGCGCGAAGTGCCTGGTCACCGGTGGTCTCGGGTTCATCGGATCCAACGTTGTCCGTCGACTGGCAACGGCCGGCGCTGCGGTTGTCGTGATCGACGCGCTGGTGGACGGTCACGGTGGCGATCGGCGCAATCTCGATGCGTTCGGTGATGATCCGAACAGACACGCTCCGGTACGTGAGGTGCAGGTGATCGAGGCCGATATCGGTGACGACATCGTCGCGACCGTCCTCGACGGTGTCGACGTCGTCTTCAACCTCGCAGGCCAGGTCAATCATCAGGCCTCGATGCGCGACCCGGCAACGGACCTCGCGATGAACACGATGTCGCACAGCAGGTTCCTCGAGATGCTGCGCCACGTCAACCCGAACGCCAAGGTCGTCCACGCCTCGACTCGACAGGTCTATGGCAAACCGCTGCGGACGCCGGTCGACGAGACGCATCCCGCCAATCCCGTCGATGTCAACGGCGTCGCCAAGCTCGCCGGCGAGCAGTTGCACATGGTCTACGCCCACGCTCATGACATGCAGATCAGCTCGCTGCGGATCACCAACACCTACGGCCCACGTCAGCGTCTTTCGAGCAACGAACTCGGATTCCTCCCGGTGTTCTTCCGCAGAGCACTGCTCAATCAGACGATCGACATCTACGGCGACGGAACCCAGCGACGCGACTGCCTGTTCGTGGACGACGTCGTCGACGCTCTGTTCGCCGCCTGTGGGAGCAACGCGGCAGGGCGCGTGTTCAACGTCGGCCACGATCAGCACCACTCGCTCGCCGAAATCGCCGAGCTCATCATCCGCCGTTCCGGCAGCACAGCGGGGATGCGCCTGATTCCCTGGCCTGGCGACCAGCAGCGCATCGACATCGGTTCGTTCCGTTCGGACAGTTCACTCATCGCCTTCGAACTCGGATGGAAGGCCCATACGAACCTCGTCGACGGAGTCGACGAAACACTCGAGTTCTACCGGAAGCATTCGTGGTACCAGTCGTCGATCTGAGCCGCAGGGGACGACGCCTGGCTCCACAGTTCGCAACCCTCGCAGCGCAGGTCGCTTCGAGCGGGTCGATCCTGCTCGGACCGCATACGGATGCCCTCGAACGCCGCCTCGCAGCGTGGAGCGGCGGCATGGAGGCGGTCGCCGTTTCGTCGGGAGCCGGCGCGATTCAACTGAGCCTGGCGGCTCTCGGCGTCGGCGCCGGCGACGAGGTCATCATCCCGGCGTTCACCGCCGTGCCGACGGCGTCCGCTGTCGCCGCACTCGGTGCTGTTCCGGTCTGCGTCGACGTACTCGCAGACTCCGCCTGCATCGATCCTGCAGCCATCGGGGCCGCACGTACCGACCGTACGAAGGCGGTCGTCGTCGTCCATCTCTACGGCCTGCCCGCCGACCTGCCGCAGACCGACCTGGCGATCGTCGAAGACGCTGCGCAGGCTCAGGGGGCGATCTTCGACCACGCACGATCCGCCGCCGTCACGTACAGCTTCTACCCGACGAAAAATCTCGGCGGCATCGGTGACGGCGGCGCGGTGGTCACGGCCGATGCCGATCTCGCCGCACAGGTACGGATGCGCCGCACCCACGGCATGACCGAGCAGTACGTCCACGAGGTCGTCTCGCAGAACTTCCGGATATCGGAACTCGAGGCCGCCTGGCTATTGCTGTCCTTCGACGAACTGCAGGCCGGGAACGAGCGAAGGCGTTCGATCGCTGCCGCCTATCGTGCCGCCGCTCCGGGACTGCGGTGGCAGCGCCAGCATCCTGACCACGTGTATCACCTGTGTGTCTTCCGTTGCGACCGCCGGGACGAGGTTCGGTCGCTGCTGCATCAGCGCGGGGTGGCGACGGCGGTGCACTACCCGCTCGCCATCACCCGCCAGCCCGCCTACGTGGACATCGCCCGAAGTGTCTGCCCACAGGCCGAGCGTTGGGCGCGCGAGTGCATCAGCGTTCCCTGCTTTCCGGAGTTGACCGATGAAGAAGTGCAGACGGTGGCCTCGGCGCTGAGCTCGATCGATGGATAGTTCGACAGCTGCTCCGGCTGTCGCCCACCCACCGGCGCAGCGTCTGCCGCTCCTGCAGGTGTCGGCGATGTTCCCCTGTTACAACGACGCGCAGACGATCTGCGGACTCGTCGACGACGTCTACGCGGCGCTCGTCGACATCACCGATGCATTGGAGGTCATCGTCGTCAACGACGGCTCCGGCGACGATTCACGCAGCGTGCTCGACTCGATGACGTCGACCCGCCCGTGGCTCACGGTCATCCATCACGATTGCAACCGAGGCTACGGCGGAGCCTTGATCACCGGCTTCGCGGCTGCGCGATATGACTGGATCTTCTACACCGATGGTGATGGCCAGTACGACGCCGGTGAAGCTGCGTTGCTCGTGCCGTTGGCTCGAGGCGGGGTGGATGTCGTGCAGGGT
>JANXUF010000151.1 GCA_025356335.1 Actinomycetes bacterium | reverse complement strand
CAGACCCGGTTTGTCACATGACTGTTGCGGCCGTCGAGACCTCGCTTCATTTCGATCACCAGGGCGAGCGCTACTTCTTCTGCGGCAGTGGCTGCCTGCGCGCCTTTGCCGACGCTCCGGCATCATTTGTCGGATGATCGCCGACCCAGCCGCCGTAACCGTTGCCGCAATCGTCGCCGAACTCGACGAGGTCGGCTATCTCGCAGACGCCGGGCTGGCGACAGCACTGACACTCGCTGTCCGCCTGCGCCAGCCACTACTCCTCGAGGGTGAGGCTGGTGTCGGCAAGACGGAAGCTGCCAAGTCGATCGCCCAGATCCTCGACACCCCGCTCGTCCGCCTGCAGTGCTACGAGGGCATCGACGTCAACGAAGCGCTCTACGAATGGAACTATCAGCGTCAACTGTTGGCGATCCGCCTCGCCGAATCGGAGAAACGTGCGCTCGTCGACGGCGATCTGTTCTCACCGGAATTCCTCCTGGAACGCCCGGTGCTGCGGGCGCTACGCCATCCAGGGCCGCGCCCCGCTGTGCTGTTGATCGACGAGATCGACCGCGCAGACGATGAGTTCGAGGCCTTTCTGCTGGAGATGCTGGCTGAGGCATCGGTGACGATCCCGGAACTCGGAACGATACGGGCGACCGAACGGCCGATCGTCATCCTCACCTCCAACCGCACGCGCGATCTGCACGACGCGCTCAAGCGTCGTTGCCTCTACCACTGGATCGACTACCCGCAGGCCTCGGTGACCGCTCAGATCATCCGCCGCCGGGTTCCGGAATCGGCGAGACCGTTGGCCGATCTCGTCGCCCAGTCCGTCGACAGACTGCGGACGTTGGAGTTGCAGAAGCTGCCCGGTGTCGCCGAGGCGATCTCGTGGGCGCACTCCTTGGATGCGCTCGGGCTGGCGCTCGACGCGTCAGCGGCCGACGTCACGCTCGGTTCGGTGATCAAGTACCGCCAGGATCGTCAGTTGGTGATCGACCGCGGCCTCGACTGGCTCGTCGGCTCCCATTCGTGACGGCGTCGTCGGTGTCGTCGGTGTCGTCCATCTCGTTGGGTTCGCCCGTGTCGCCCGTGTCGCCCGTGTCGCCCGGCGATCCCCGGCCGGTCGATGTGGCAGCGCTGGCCGCCGCCTTTGCCGATTCGCTGCACTCGGTCGGGTGCTCCGTCTCATCCGAACAGACGGCGCGCTTCGCTGCGGCGCTTGCTGCACTGATGCCGTCAGCGGTCGCGGACATGTACTGGATCGCCAGGGCGACGCTCGTCGACGACCACGTCGACTATCCGACGTTCGACGCCGTTTTTGCCCAGGTGTTCACCGGGATGACCGACGACGCTCAGCGAGGCGAGAAGAATCAACCGGATCTTTCGAGATACTCGATGTCGTCGACACCTCCGCCGACGAAGGCACCCGCTGCACCGGACGGCAGCGAATCGAGCAGTTCGCACCAGGAGAACCGGCGTCAGTCGCAGATGACAGCGGCAGATGGAACGGATGAAGCGGATCTCGGCGAAGACGAGTCCGAGCGCGTGCAGACAACGACGAGCGCGACAGAACGTCTCGGGCGGCATGATTTCGCCGCCTGTACGCCGGATGAACTGGCGACGCTCGGCCAGCTGATTGCCAAACTGATCGTGCAGTCACCGATGCGCCGATCGCGCCGGCGACGCCGTCATCATTCGGGGTCGCACCACGATCTGCGGGCCACGCTTCGCAGGGCTCACCGCACAGCCGGGGACCCTGTCAGGATCGCCATGCGGGCGCGGCAGCTCAGACCCCGCCAGATCGTGCTGCTCGCCGACGTCTCCGGTTCGATGGAGCACTACGCACGCGCCTACCTCTACCTGCTGCACGCCGCCGTCCGAACGACGACAGCGGAGGCCTTCGTCTTCTCCACAAACCTCACCAGGGTGACGGTCCCACTCCGTCACCATCAGGCCGAGGTCGCCTTGGCGAAGGCCACTGCCGACTGCATCGACTGGTCGGGTGGCACCAGGATCGCCGGCGCGATCGGCAGCTTCCTCGAGCAATGGGGCCGACGAGGTATCGCCAGGGGAGCGGTCGTCGTGATCGTCTCCGACGGCTGGGAGAGTGGCGACCCGTCGATCCTCGGTGAGCAGATGCGGCGGCTGTCGTTGCTCGCCCATCGGATCATCTGGGTGAACCCGCGCAAGCAACGCAGCGACTACCAGCCGCTCGTCGGCGGCATGTCCGCTGCACTGCCGTTCATCGACCGCTTCGTCAGCGGCCATTCCTACGAGACCCTGCTCGAGGTGATCGACGCCATCGCCGGTCCCTGAGGTCGGTCGCCGAGGTCGGTCGCCGAGGTCGGTCGCCGAGGTCGGTCGCCGAGGTCGGTCGCCGAGGTCGGTCGCTGACCGATCGAGTAGGAACACGCCCCACGGCGCGAGGCAACTACTCGATCGGGGTTCGGGGAATCGGTGGTTCGGGGGTTGGGGGGTTCGGGGGTTGGGGGGTTCGAGGGTTGGGGGGTTCGAGGGGGTCAGGTGCGCAGCACGTAGCCGCGCCGGTGGACGCTGGCAATAGCCGGCCCGGCAGCACCGAGTCGAGTCCCGCACTCCGTACCGGCACCACGCCGTGCCGACCCACGACTTGACCGTTCTCGACGACTTGCCGCACGTCTGACCCGATTCGAGTCCGGCATCGACGAGCCGCGCCCAGATCAGCGGGAGGTGTTCGACGAGCGCCCCGAACAGGTCGATGCTTTGCCACCCGTGATCTTCGTGTACAGATCGAAGTCCCTGGCAACCTCACCGATGGCGATCAGCTGAGCCGGCGTGATCTCCACACGCGGAACCCGCTGGACGACGGAGTACGTTCCGTCGCCCTGCAGGCTCAGCTCGGAGGCGCGAACGCGTCCACAGCGGCGACGCCGTCTGCGGGGTAGTTGATGTTCAGCCCATCGATGCCTGCCGCCAGAAATGCGCGGTAGCTCGCTGGGTTCTCGAGCTGCTTGTCGTTGGGCCATACCCAGATCACGTAGCCGGCAGCGTGCGCTTTGCTGATCGAGTCAGCGGTGATCACCGTGGTGTCCTGGAACTTCGGCGGCAACTGCAGGATCGTCATACCGTCCGGTAGCGGAGTCCCGCCGAGCACCCAGGCGGCGGTCGCTGCGAGACCCGGAGTCACGACGATGTCAGGAGCGGCAGCGTGGAACGCGGCGACAGTGGCGTCGTCGAACGATGTCACCGCCGCCGCATCGGCGCGATGCATGTCGTGGAGCATCGTCGCGAGGGCGACCGCCGCCTTGGCGGCCGGTGCTCCCGAACCCTTGATCTCGATGTTCAACGGGATGTCCGGATATCGGGCGATGAGGTCGCTGAGTTTCGGGATCGTGAAATCGTCGGGCGTGTAGCCGGCAGGCGGAGAGACGGCGCCAGTGCGCATTCCACGGTAGATGTAGGCGCTGTCCGGCTTGGCCGTGCACGTGCAGTCGGCGTTGAACCAGTAGGCGTTGTCGAGTTGTGACAACTGCGCATATGTAAGGTCGCCGACGGCGCCCTTACCGTTGCTCGTACGGTCCACCGTGTCGTCGTGCTGGATGACGAGCACGCCATCGGCACTGAGCAGCACATTGAGATCGAGCACGTCGACACCGGCCTTCATGCTCTCGCCATAGGCGAACAAGGTCGAACCAGGGAACTGATCCTCGCCGCCGGTGTGCGCAAGCACGATCGGGCGACCGAGGTGCAACAGTCCGGCAATCGTCTTGGCGTGCACCGGGGCGCTCGCCGGCACCGTAGATGTCGTCGGCCGGGCCGTCGAAGACGGTGTCGTCGGCTGTGATGTCGGCTCTGATGTCGGCTGTGGTGTATTCGGCGGTGGGTTGGTCGAGGGCGGCGCCGTCGTGGTCGCGGCGACCGTCGCCGGCGCTGATACCGCCACCGCAGTGTGCGACGCCGAGGCACCCGGTCCAGTATCTGCGGAGGAGGCAACGGTGGAGCTGGACGAGCACCCGGCGAGCAGTGCTGCGGCCGCCAGCACGGCGACACCCGTTCTCATCGACCGAGGTGCGACATCAGGAGGCCGTGGCGACCGGTTCGTTTTCCGTGGCACCCGGCCACGGTGCTTCGCCCCGCGCCTGCGCAGCGATCGAAGCGAGCGTGAACCCTTCGAGGTGCTTGCGCATATAGGCGCCGGCGTTCTGCCAGACGCTCAACAGCACGCACTGGCCCTCGTGGTCGCATGCGCCATCGTTGTGCGGTTCTCCGAAGTCGCCGAGCGAAATCGGACCGTCGGCCGCTGACAGGATCTCCGACAGCAGGATCTTGTCGGGAGCGCGCGACAACACATAGCCGCCGCCGACGCCACGTTTCGACCGCACGAGCCCGGCGCCCTTCAGCGCCAGCAGGATCTGCTCGAGATATGGCTGCGGCAGGCCGGTGCGCTCGGCTATGTCGCGGACCGACGTCGGACCGGATTCGTCGCTGTGAAGTGCCAATGACAGCAGGGCACGACAGGCATAGTCGCCACGGGTAGAAACACGCACATCCACATCGTAGGGCGGTTGCGGTCGTCTTGTCGCCAGGCGCTCGACGCTGTCGGCGCAAGTCGCATCATCTTCTACCTACGCCGACAGCGGCTGCTGGGACCATAAAAGCTCGCGGTCCGCCACCTCGGCGTGATGGACTGGGGTCGTGAGTGTCCCACAGCCAATCCTGCCTGCCTACGCAGATGCCTCGATCAGGGGAATCGTGCCGGCGATCTTTGCGCCGCGCGGAACGCGATCGTTACCGTCATGGTTCCCTGCTCTGGCGACCGGTGCCAGGCAGGTCGTGCTTCTCGTGCTCGACGGGTTGGGGTGGGAACAGTTGCAGCAACGCGCCCACATCGCACCGACGCTCGCCGCCCTGCAGGGGGGCCCGATCACGTCGGTCGCGCCGACGACGACTGCCACGGCGCTCACGTCGATCACCACCGGTCTCACCCCCGGTGAACACGGCGTCGTCGGCTATCGCATGGAAGTGCGCGGTGACATCATGAACATGCTGCGCTGGACGACGAAGTCAGGCGACGCTCGCCGGGTCCATCTGCCGGTGGAAATCCAACCGTTCCCGACGTTTCTCGGTGAGGACGTCGTGATCTCCAACAAGATCGAGTTCGAGACGACCGGTTTCACGCAGGCTCATCTGCGCGGCACCCGCCAGGTCACGTGGCGGTTGCCGTCGAACATCGTCGTCGACACCAGGACGCTCCTCGCAAAGGGGGAACGTTTCGTCTACCTGTATTACGACGGTATCGACAAGGTCGCCCACGAAAAAGGGCTCGGCGAGTACTACGACGCGGAGTTGCGCACCGTCGATCGTCTCGTCGCCGATCTCATCGACGTCTTGCCGAACGATGCTGTGCTGCTCATCACCGCTGACCACGGCCAGGTCGGCATCGGCGACAACCTCGTCAAGCCGGCGCCGGAGGTGCTCGCAGCGACCCGTATCCAGTCCGGAGAAGGCCGCTTCCGCTGGTTCCATGCAAAGCCCGGCGCAGCCACCGACCTGCTCGAAGCGGCCTGCGGTGCGCACGGCGATCAGGCGTGGGTCGTCTCCAAGGAACAGGCGATCGCCGACGGCTGGTTCGGGCCGGTCGTCGCACCACCCGTTGCCGTTCGCTACGGCGACGTCGCCGTAGTGCCATTCGAGGCGGTCAGCATGGACGACCCCGCCGATTCCGGTCCGTTCCCGCTGGTTTGCCGCCACGGGTCGCTGACTTCGGCGGAGATGCTCGTACCATTCCTGGCAGCGCGCCGGACCTGACCGGTGCGTCGCCGCAGTGGGCGGCATTGCGATGTGAGCCACGGATCGAGGAACGAGATGTCCGACACTGAAGCCCGAGATCACAACGGCGTGACCGTCGATGAGTCGCAGCGAGCCGAGGTCGTCGATCCGGGCGGGCCCGGCCACGAGGCCTTGGTGATGCAGGCCGAGGATGCCCCGACCGAGACGATCAGCGAACCCGGCAAGGTCATGCGTATCGGCTCGATGGTCAAGCAGTTGCTCGACGAGGTCAAGGCCGCTCCGCTCGACGCCGCCAGCCGAGAGCGTCTTGCCGGGATCTACCAGCGTTCGATCGATGAACTGATGACGGCGATGTCGCCGGACTTGCAGGGCGAGCTGCGCTCGATGGCACTGCCGTTCCAGCCTGGCGAGGTGCCGAGCGACTCGGAACTGCGGATCGCGCAAGCGCAGCTCGTCGGCTGGTTGGAGGGCCTCTTCCACGGTATCCAGGCAATGTTGATGGCCCAGCAGATGGCAGCCCGCCAGCAGCTCGAACAGATGCGCCAACTCCCACCCGGTGCGCTCCGTCAGGGCATGCCGGACGGCATGGGGATGCCGCCGGGCGCGCCGAACGGCGACACCGCCAACGACCGCCCCGGCACCTACCTCTGACCCTTATCTCTATTTCAGCCGTACAATCCCGGCGTTGGCGCATCACACTTACAGATGCAAGGTGAGGTCTATGACGACTGAGGCGCCGATGTCGACGGATCGCTGTCTGGTGCTCGACGTTGGGGCCGTGATCAAGATCGCGCGAGGCGATCGAGCATTGAGGCGCCGACTCGAGATGGCGCGGGTGCGCGGGGTCGAGATGTTCGTACCGGCGGCTGTCGTTGCCGAGACCGTTCGTGGTTCCGGCCGACGAGATGCTCTGGTCAATCTTGTCATCAGTTCGACCGACGGTGTGAGCCTTCTCGACGAAGCGACCGCCCGTCGAGCCGGGCAGCTCCTGAGTGAATCTCGGTCGAACTCGGCGGTTGACGCGCTCGTCGTCGCCGAGGCGCTAGCGCGACGACCCTGCTCGATCCTCACTGGCGACCCAACCGATCTGTCGGCGCTGCTCGGCGCCCGCCACGGGGTCCGGATCGTGCCGATCTGATCCCATTCTCTGGACGGGGCGTCTTCGAGGGAGCGAACACGCGGTACTCTCGAACGACACGTTTGTAGTTCGGACGTGGTGACAGAGTTCGAGAAGCAGTTCGTTGAGCGGAGGAGGCTGGCATCATGGGTGATTCGTTCACACATCTGCATGTCCATACCGAGTACTCGATGCTCGACGGTGCTGCCCGCCTGGACGAACTCGTCGCCAAGGCAGCGGCGGACGGCCAACCGGCACTCGGGATCACCGATCACGGCAACATGTACGGGATCCTCGACTTCTACAAGGCGTGTAACAACCAGGGCGTCAAGCCGGTCCTCGGGATCGAGGCCTACATGGCCCACGACACCCGTTTCGAACGGCCGGCGCGTCGTGGACGGGTCGACGATTCCGGTGGTGACATCGAGGGCGGCAAGAAGCTCTACTACCACCTCACGCTGCTCGCCGAGTCGAATGAGGGCTACCGCAATCTCATTCAGCTGTCGTCGTTGGCGTTCATGGAGGGTTACTACTACAAGCCGAAGATCGACTGGGAACTGCTGGAGAAGTACCACGGGGGGCTGATCGCCACGACCGGGTGCCTCGGCGGTCATGTGCTGCAGTCGTTCCTCAATGGCGACCACAAGGGTGCGCTTGCCAAGGCCGGCCGCCTGCAGGACATCTTCGGCAGGGACAACTTGTTCGTCGAACTCCAGGACCACGGGCTGCAGGCGCAGCGCGACACCAACCCGCTGCTGATCGACCTCGCCCGAAAGATCGGTGCCCCGCTGCTGGCGACGAACGACTCCCACTACACCCATCGCGAAGACCACACCAGCCACGATGCGCTGCTCTGTGTCCAGACCGGTGCGCTGATGAGCGACCCGAAGCGCTTCAAATTCGAAGGCGAGGAGCACTACCTCAAGAGTTCGTCGGAGATGCGCACACTGTTCCGGGATTTCCCGGAGGCCTGCGACAACTCGTTGTGGATCGCAGAGCGTGCCGACGTGACGATCGAGTTCGGCAAGCCGCTGCTGCCGAACTTCCCGCTGCCGCCTGGCTTCGACGACGACACCACCTACCTCGAACATCTGACGTGGGAGGGCGCCAGGCAACGGTGGGGTGACGTGCTCAGCAACGAGGTCATCGAACGGGTGTCGTTCGAGCTCGGCGTCATTTCCCAGATGGGTTTCAGCTCCTACTTCCTGATCGTCTGGGATCTCATCAAGCACGCCAAGGACGCTGGAATCCGCGTCGGCCCCGGCCGTGGCTCCGCCGCTGGGTGCGCTGTCGCCTACTCCCTCAAGATCACCGATCTCGATCCGATCAAGTACGACCTGATCTTCGAACGATTCCTCAACCCGAGCCGCATCTCGATGCCGGATATCGACATGGACTTCGACTCGCGATACCGCGACGAGATGATCCGTTACGCAGCAGACAAGTACGGACGCGACCACGTCGCCCAGATCGTCACCTTCTCGACGATCAAGGCACGAGCCGCCGTCCGTGACGCGGCACGGGTGCTCGGACTCCCGTACGGCATCGGCGACAAGGTCGCCAAGGCGATGCCGCCACTCGTCATGGGCCGAGATACGCCGCTCAAATACTGCTTCGAGGAAGCCGACAAGTACCGCGACGGCTACAAGGCGGCCGGAGAGTTGCGAGCGATGTACGACCTCGACCCGGAGGTCAAACGCGTCGTCGACGTCGCCAAAGGACTCGAAGGACTGCGCCGTCAGGACGGCATCCACGCCGCCGCCGTGGTCATCACCAAGGACCCGCTGACGACGTACCTGCCGATCCAACGCAAGCCGGAACCCGGCGGTGACCCGGCGAATGCGCCGGTCGTCACGCAATACGAGATGCATGGCGTCGAGGATCTCGGGCTGTTGAAGATGGACTTCCTCGGGCTGCGCAACCTCGACGTGATCTCCGACTCGCAGGCGATGATCAGAGCGACGAGAGACCCTGATTTCGACATCGACACGATCAGCCTCGACGACCAGCCCGTCTACGAAATGCTCGGCCGCGGCGACACCATCGGCGTGTTCCAGCTGGAATCAACGCCGATGAGGGCGCTGCTGCGGGCCGTCGCTCCCACCGACTTCGGTGACGTCAGCGCCGTACTGGCGCTGTATCGGCCAGGTCCGATGAGCGCCAACATGCACTACGACTATGCCGACCGCAAGAACAACCGCAAGCCGGTCGAGTTCTTCCACGCCGACGCCGAGGCCGTGCTGTCGGACACCTTCGGGCTGATGATCTACCAGGAGTCGGTCATGCGCGTCGCCCAGAAGTTCGCTGGTTACAGCCTCGCCGAAGCCGACAATCTGCGCAAGGCGATGGGCAAGAAGTCACGTGAGGTCATGGCTGCGGCACGGGCCGCATTCGAGAGCGGGTGCGAGACGACGGGCTACGGCGACCGGCTCGGCAAGGAACTGTTCGACGTCATCGAGAAGTTCGCGGACTACGCCTTCAACAAGAGCCATACGTACGGTTACGGGCTCGTCACCTACCAGACGGCGTTCCTCAAGGCGCACTACCCGATCGAGTATTTCTCATGCCTGCTGACGAGCGTCAAGTCGACCCTCGACAAAGCGGCCGTCTACCTGGCCGACTGCAGGGCATCGTCGATCCGCGTGCTCAATCCGGACATCAACCTGTCCTCGATGGACTTTGCGCCGTTGCCGTTGACACAGATGCCGGCACACATCTCGCTCCCGCCTGGCGCACCAGGGGCGATCACCTTCGGGCTGTCGGCCGTCCGCAACGTCGGGGCAGGCCTCGTCGAGGGGCTGCTCGCCGAACGCGACAAGGCCGGCCCGTTCACGAGCTTCTACGATTTCGTCGAGCGTGTCCCCGAACCGGTCCTCAACAAGCGGACCGTCGAATCGTTGATCAAGGCCGGAGCCTTCGATTCGCTCGGGCATCAGCGCAAGGGCTTGATGACCGTCTTCGAACAGATCATCGATTCGACGGTCATCCGGCGTCGTGAGCGCGATCAGGGCGTCATGAGCCTGTTCGGTGATATCGGCACCTCGGCCGGCGGCGGTTTCGACGAACGTGTCACGATCCCGGAGATCGAGTTCGACAAGACGCAACGCCTGCGTTTCGAAAAAGAAATGCTCGGACTGTACGTGTCGGACCATCCGTTGATGGGCATCGAGACGGCACTGCGCCGCAAGGTCGACTGCATGATCGGCGAACTGAGCGAGCGCGAAGAGGGCTCGATGATCACGATCGGCGGCGTCATCACCAACCTCGCCCGGAAGTACACAAAACGGGGTGACATGATGGCGACGTTCGTGCTCGAAGACCTCCAGGATTCCGTCGAGGTCACCGTCTTCCCGCGGATGATGACCGAACAGGGCCACAAGTTGATGGACGACGCCGTCGTCACGATTCGCGGCCGGATCGACAAGCGCGACGACACCGTCAGCTTCATGGCGTCGGAAGTGACGGTCGTCGAAGGACTCGATGCCAATGCTCCGCCGCTGCACCTGCGCATGCCGCTGCATTCGATCACCGAGTTCCGCATGGCCCAGTTGAAGAAGATCCTCCGCGACAATCCAGGTGACTCGATGGTCATCCTGCACATCGGCGACAACAAGGTCGCCCACCTTCCGGACGACTTCGGTGTCAACCTCGATCGCGTCGTCGGCGAACTCCGCGTCGTCTTCGGCCACGACGTTCTGTAGTCGAGCCGCCCGACTCTCACGGCCCTGATTGTGCCGATGACGTGCGAAAATAGCGGAATGTAGCCGACAGATCCACCTTCGTTTCCCGCAAACGGTGAATTTGCTGGCAAAATGGTCATTCGCATTTGCCGGACACCCGTCCGGCCGACACCAACGCCGGGGAGCGGTCACCAACGATGGCGATCCAGGTCATTACCAGGGATAGTTCAGCACTTACCGACGCCGATCTCGACGAGATGGGTTCTATGGGCGGAGCGTTCGATATCGGCTCGCTCTCGAAAGCCAAGGATTCGTGGGTGCTGTGCACCATCGCCAGGGTCGACGAGCGGCTGCACGGGATCTCGTTTTCGACGCTCGAGCGCATCGGCGGAACGCCCTGTGTGCTGTTGGGATTGATGAGCGTACGCCGTAATTCCAAGCGCGACCAGGTACTCAAGGGTCTGATGGGTGAGGCCTATCACCGCGCCCTGATGGCGTTCCCGGACGAGGACGTCGTCGTCGGTACCCGGTTCGTCGAGGCAGGGGCGATGGAGGCATTCAAGTCGTTGTCGGAGGTCATTCCCCGCCCGGGTCATCGTGCTGTCGGCGAGGAGCGGGCGTGGGGCCGCCGTCTGGCAAAGCGCTTTGCAGTCGACAGCGCGTACGACGAGCAGTCGTTCGTCGTCAAGACCAACGGCCAGTCGGGTTTCCTCGACTTCGAATCGTCGAAGCCGGACAAGGTCACGCCGGAAATCGCCGGTCTGTTCGACACCGTCGTGCCCGCCAAGGGCGGTGTATTGATCGTTCACGGTTGGACGATGGCTGAGGATCTCGTCAAGCTCGGCAAGCGCGTTTAGGCGCCATCGCCGTGCCGGCAACGGGGCCTGTCGACGGACTCGAACGGCTGATCCGCAGTCGGCGGATGACTCGCTCGTTCACGAGCGAGTCGATCGGTTACGAACTCCTCGACGCTCTCCTCGACGTCGCGCGACGTGCGCCGTCAGCAGGGTTCAGCCAGGGCGTCCACTTCCTCGCACTCTCCGGCGCGGCCACGTCGACGTTCTGGGACGTGACCGGCTCCGGTGAATGGTTCTCAGCAGATCATCCGGGTCTGCTCAACGCTGCGGCGATCGTCCTGCCGCTCGCCGATTCCGCTGCCTATACCACCCGCTACGCCGAGCCGGACAAGATCGGTGCAGGACTTGCCGAGGCGGCGAACTGGCCGGTGCCGTACTGGCTGACGGACGCAGCGATGGCGACCCAGCAGTTGCTGCTGCTTGCCGAGGAAGCGGGACTCGGAGCGTTGTTCTTCGGGATCTTCCGCAACGAGGCGCTGCTGCTGGAGAATCTCGGCGTGCCGGCGGGGATCACCGCGATCGGGGCTGTGGCCCTCGGCTATCGCAGCGCTGACGACCTGCCGTCAGGTTCCCCGCAGAGCCGTTCGCGGGCGGCTGCGTCCCGCGTTATCCATCACGACCACTGGTAACACTGCTCAGGAGATCACGGTCATCTGCGTACGTCAGACGCTCGATCGCCTCGCCAATCGGGAGCCACACACGTTCGTCGACCTCGTCGCCGAGCATGATCCGATGATCGTCGCCGAGGTGGCGCATGTTCCAGAAGAGCACGTACTTCTGGCGGCCCTCGGCGGGGTAGGAGACAGCGCCGGCGAAGTCGAGCGGTTCGCACGACACGCCGAGCTCCTCCGCCACCTCGCGCAACGCCGCATCCAGTACGGATTCCCCGGTTTCGACGTGACCCTTCGGCAGGCTGCAGTCGCCGCCATAGCGTGACCTCGTGACGAGCCCGATGTGCTCCACGCCCTCGATGAGTCGCCAGACGATGCCGCCGGCGCAGAGGACGTCGGATTTCGAGAGTTTCATGCGAGTGCTTCGATCTGGGTGATGAGCGCTTCGACCGACTCGACCGGTGCCTGGCAGGTGTAGTTCTGGCAGACATAGGCGAAGCCGTCACGCCGCGCATCCCAGAGCGGCGAATCGTACGGCTCGCCCCAGGCGAGCACGCAGTTCGGCAGATACCGCCGCTGCAACGCCGACACGAGGTCCGGTCGATCACCGATGACGGCAATCTCGGCAATTCCCCTTGCCCGTGACTCGTAGGCGCCGAGCAGATGACTGAACGCCGTCGGGGCAGCGGCGACGACAGTTGCAGCCAATTGCACGATCTGATCGGCGTGATTCGCATAGCGCGCCTCTCCTGTCAGCGCGCCGAGCCGGTAGAGCCCTGACACGGCGAGCGAGTTCGCTGACGGCGTTGCATTGTCCATCAGATCCTTCTGGCGGACGATGAGCGCTTCGCCGTCGTCAGCAGTGGTGAACAGTCCGCCGTTCGTCGCGTCCCAGAAGTGGTCGAGCATCGTATCGGCGGTTTCTCTGGCAGCTTCGATCCATCTCGCCTGACCGCTTGCCTCTGCGAGGGCGACGAAGGCGCTGACGAGTGCGGCATGATCAGCGGCGAGGGCATCGTGGCGCGGGCCGCCGTCGCGTTGCCAGGAGCGGTGCCAACGGCCACCCGGCGTGCGCAGTTCGCGGAGCAGGAAGTTGGCGTTCTTGATCGCCGCTTCGAGCCAGTCGTCGCGTTGCGCCGCTGCCGCTGCTTCGGCGAGTGCGGCCAGCATCAGCGCGTTCCATTCGGTCAGCACCTTGTCGTCGAGCAGTGGTCTGGCCCGCTTGGCGCGTGCCTCGAACAACATCTGGCGCGCCGATTCGACCGACTCAGGACGATGGAGTTCGCCGCGATGATGGAGTCGGGAGAGGATGGTCGCGCCTTCGAAGTTTCCCTCGGCGGTCACCTCGTACCAGTCGATCGCCGCCTCTGCGAGCTCGGGCGGCAGTAGCGCCCGGATCTGCGCCTGCGTCCAGATGTAGAACAGGCCCTCGTGGCCGTGGCCATGCTCGTCAGCGGAGTCGGCGTCCTCTGCGGAGTAGAAACCGCCGCCACCATCGCTCAGTTCGCCGAGTACGTAACCGATCGTCTCGTCCAGTACCTGCAGCCAGCGAGTGTGACCGAACACCTGCCAACCGTGCAGGTAGACCCGAGCGAGCAGCGCCTGGTCGTAGAGCATCTTCTCGAAGTGCGGAACGAGCCACATGGTGTCGACCGAATAGCGGGCGAATCCGCCGCCGAGGTGGTCGTAGACGCCGCCGCTGGCCATCGCGTCGAGCGATGTTGTCACGACCTGCGCTGCACCTTCGCTGCGGTGTGCTGCAAAATTGCGGATCACCAGGTCCAGGCTCATCGTCGACGGAAATTTCGGAGCGCCGCCGAACCCGCCCCACTCGGCATCGAAGTTCTGACCCAACGCCTGCAGCGTCTGGCCGAGCAGTTCGAGCCCTGGCAGCACATCAGCGGGCGTGACCGACGCCGACCGCTGCAACGCCTCCTGCAACGCCATGATGTTGCCATCGAGCTCGTCACGGTGCCCGTTCCAGATCTCGGTGACGCGATGCAGGAGGGCGTCGAACTGTGGCTTCGGGAAGTACGTCCCGCCGTAGAACGGGTGGCCCGCTGGGGTCATCAAGACGGTCATCGGCCAGCCACCTCGACCGGTCATCGCCTGCACGGCGTCCATATAGATCGAATCGACGTCTGGCCGTTCCTCACGATCGACCTTGATGTTGACGAAGGCGGTATTCATCAGCTCGGCCGTCTCGGCATCCTCGAAACATTCGTGCGCCATGACATGGCACCAGTGGCAGGCGCTGTAGCCGACCGACAGCAGGATCGGGCAATCACGGTCCCTTGCCGCAGCGAAGGCCTCGGGTCCCCACGCGTACCAGTCGACCGGGTTGTCCCGATGCTGACGCAGATAGGGAGAGGTCTCGTGAGCAAGCCGGTTGGACGCCATAGCTTCACGGTACCGATCGCCAAACCACCACGTAGGTGCAAGAGGTTGCAGATTCTGCACGGATCGGTGCCTGCGTCCCACGATGCCGGCGCACTATCGTCTCGGCGATGGTGAAGAAGGGCCCGGCCGGGACACCGGCGCTGGTGGCGTTGGAGCGGGCCGGCGTGAGCTTCACGGTGCACTCTTTCGAACATCTGCCTGCCGACCCGCGCGATCGCGGCGGTTATGGATTGGCCGCCGCTGCTGCGCTCGGCACCGATCCAGCGCAGGTCTTCAAGACCCTGGTGGCGATGGTCGACGGGCGCCCAACCGTCGGTGTCGTTCCGGTCGACCGACAACTGTCGCTCAAGGCGTTGGCCGTGGCGGTGCATGGGAAACGTGCGGAACTGGCCGAACCGGCCGTCGCAGAGCGGCTCACCGGTTATGTCCTCGGCGGGATCTCTCCGTTCGGGCAGAAGCGGCGATCTCCGACCGTACTGGACTCGTCGGCATCGGTGTTTGCGACCATTTTCGTCAGCGGTGGGCGTCGAGGTCTCGATGTCGAGTTGGCACCGTCGGACTTCGTGGCGTTGCTCGGGGCGACGATCGCCGACCTCGCCGGCTGAGGAGCCACGCCGGAGCGACGTCGGCAGCGGTGATACCAGCTCGCGCCGGCAGCACGGTCGGATGCCGTGAGCGGACAGCGGGTATCTTCTCCGGCCATGGATATCAGGCTGGATGGCAAGGTCGCATTGGTCACAGGCGCTTCGAAGGGGATCGGTAAAGCGATTGCGAAGACGTTCGTCGCCAGCGGAGCTAAGGTCGTGTTGGTCTCTCGCAAGGCCGACCAACTGCAGGCGGCCGCCGACGAGATCGGCGGCGAGACGTTGGTTTACCCGGCGAATGCCGGCGACTCCGAACAGGGCGTTGCTGCCGTTGCGGCGACGATCGAACGGTTCGGGACACTCGACATCCTCGTCAACAATGCAGCGACGAACCCATACTACGGAGCGACCCTCGGTGTCGACGAGGCTCGATTCGACAAGACGTTCCAGGTCAACCTACGCGGGCCGCTCTTCTGGTCGAAGGCGGCCTACGACGCCGCGTTCGAGTACAAGGCCGGGGTCATCCTCAACATCGCCTCCGTCGGGGGGCTACGCGCCGAAGGTGGGCTCGGCGTCTACAACCTCACGAAGGCGGCGATCATCCATCTGACACGGCAGTTGGCCAACGAGTTGGGACCGACCAGAGTCGTCGGCATCGCTCCGGGGCTGGTCAAGACCGACTTCGCCGCCTACCTGGTCGACAACTTCGGCGAGCGCCTCGCCAAGGCGCTGCCGGTCGGTCGTCTCGGCGATCCGCAGGACATCGCCAACCTCGCCACGTTCCTCGTGAGCGACGCGGCGAGTTGGATGACAGGCGAGACCTATGTCATCGACGGCGGCGCTGGGGTGCACAGCGCCGGCGCGTGAGGGGACCCGCGTGCATCGCCGCGGTCACACAGATTCCGTGATGGCGGACTGGGCGTGACCGAGCGGCATGTCGGTCACGTGGATTCCGTGATGGCGGACTGGGCGTGACCGAGGGGCGTGTCGGTCACGTGGATTCCGTGACGGCGGACTGGGCGTGACCGTACGGGGTGTCGGTCACGTGGATTCCGTGATGGCGGACTGCGGGTGACCGTACCGGTGTCGGTCACGTGGATTCCGTGATGGCGGACTGCGGGTGACCGTACCGGTGTCGGTCACGTGGATTCCGTGATGGCGGACTGGGCGTG
>JANXUF010000143.1 GCA_025356335.1 Actinomycetes bacterium | reverse complement strand
CATCGGCCAGGGAACGCCGCAGCAGCCGCCCGGCAGCTTGACCGGTTTAAACCTCGGTGCCGACGACGTTTAAACGTCGTCGGCACCGAGGTTTAAACCGGTCAAGCTGCCGGGCGGCTGCTGCGGCGTTCCCTGGCCGATGTACCGCCCCAGACGCCATCGGCTTCGTTCACGCCTGCCACGGCGCACTGGATGCGCACAGGGCAGGTCTTGCAGATGGCCTTGGCAGGTGCTGTGGGTTCTCCTCGCTCCACGAAGAATGAGACGTCGGCTCGGCCTCGGCAGACGGCGTGACGGTGCCAGGCGGGGCGTTTGGCGCCGAGGAGTTCGACCAGCGTCCACGAGTCGAAGCCTTCGGGGACGTCTCTCATTTGCTGGCGTGTCAGAACGCGTTGCCGGCGGCGGCGATCACCGCGACGACTGCGGTGATCTGTGTTTGTGCGTCGGCGGCGAGCACGGGGAAGGATCCGCTCGAGGTCGTGATCACTGCGGCCGGTACGAACGAGGTGGCGAACCGTGCGGCTTCGTTGGCGATCGCCGCCAGCTTGGGCGCGGTGAGGTAGCCGTTGATTTGGGCGGTCATCGCAGCGACACCTGCCGGTGTCAGGTTGGTGCGGGTGAGGCTGTAGGTGACGACATAGGGGAGATCTGAGACGGTGACGGTGCCGCCGGGGGGAGCGAACATTGTGGCCATGAGGGTTCCTTACTGGTGGATTGTGTGGAGGGCGCGGTCGAGGATGGTGGCGGCGAGTCGGTCGCTCAGCGCGGCGAGGAGTCGTGACGCGCCGTTACGGTCGCAACCCTCGAAACCTGCGGCGAGGGCACGGAGCCGATCGATCGGCGTGCGCTGCTCCCTGAGGAAGGTTGGGTGTTGGAAGAACGGAATGTCGACGTCGAGAATCAACTGATCCCAGTACGGGATCAGGCTTGCGGCATTGCCGTAGACGAGGTGCGGGCCGTTCGCCGAGTTCGGCACGATGTGGCCGGTGATGACGTCCACGCAGGCGGCCACGATTGCCTCTCGACGGTCGTCGCCGATCGTGGCGGGGTCGATCAGTGTGAGGACGTTGCTGCCGAGCGTGACGGTGATCGTGGCGGGTGTGGCGGTGGTCATTTAGTTGCCTTTCTTGATGCGGTCTTCGATTTCGTTCGCCATCTCCGTGTAGCCCTGACGAAGCACCCGGTCCGATGTCGCGTCGGCCTGACGGCGGTAACGCTCTGCTGTGGCGAGGTCGGCGTCGTGCGTCGCCGCCTTCGCCATGTCGGGCTGTGAGCGGATGCGTCTGATGACGATCTCCAGCTCCGCCAACGCCGCCTTGTCGATGTTTTCAACGGCGGTCACTTCGTCACCGCCAGCAGGTCGGCGATCAAGGCCGTCAACACGACGCCGATCTGCATCGGGCAGGTCGCCCAGGGGCATGGCAGTGAGCAGGCGAGCAAACAGGCTTGACGTTCGACTACGATGAGGGTGTCAATCGACCTTGCCGGGGAGATTTGATGAGCGCCGCCCTCGGGCGGCGTTTGTCGTTCTGGCGTCCTCATGCGAGGTTGGCTGTGATCATCTCGTCGAGTTCGACGACCTTGATCAACCTACGGCAGCCGACTTTGTAGCTCTTAAGTGTCCCGGCCTCGAATGCTCGGTAGATCGTCGCCCGGCTCAGGCCGGAGTATGCGACGCACCAATCGACCGAGCCGTATGCCGGCGATGGCGCCGGAGCTTGTACTGTGTCCATGCAGTACATGGTGCGTCATCCCATGTAGAAAATCTACGGAGGAAACATGACATCAGATATCTACGTGGCTGTCGACGAGGTTCCCGCCGAAGGTGACGGCAAGGCTCATGTGGTAACCGTCGGGTCGTTGCAGTTCTCCGTTGGTCGCGGCGTACTGCCGGGCCGTTGCGTCGTTCTCAACGTGTTGTCGAGCGGCTTGCTGAGTGGCTGCCGCGTGACGGTTGAGTTCAGTGAGGATTTAGCGACGATGACCGCCGTGGCACTGTCGGTCTCAGGCACAGGCGGTGTGACGACGAAGCACCTGCGGGCGCTGAGTGCTCCTGAGGTCGAGGCTGCCGCTCGGAAGGCGTTGGTGCCCACGGCTGAGGTCGACGCCTATCTCGCTGGGCACGAAGCAACGATGCTGAACGACCCGTCCGAGGCCTTCATTCCCCCGTCGATGCGTCGAGGCGGCGGCCGGCCGATTGCACTTGTTCCAGGTGGTGGGCCGGGCTCCGAAGTTGAACGGGTCGCTAAGGCGAGGCTCAACCGAGTTCGTGGCCGGCGCACGGGCAAGGGCGGTCGCCCGGAACTCGACGACCTATCGCTTGCGCAGTTTGCTCGCGACTATGTCAAATGGCTGCCGCGACCCATAGAACGACTGAGGGTCAAGTACGAACTTACAAGTCGGGACGGAGTCACGTACCGACATGGTCAAGCGGTCATTCGAGGCTTCTTGACGGCGGCGCCATCGCCGGGCAAGGCCGGCGGGCTGCTGACGCCGAAGGCGCTCGAGTTGCTTCGATCAGCCGAACATTGACTCCATCGGCGCCTTGCCGGCGCTGATTGACGGCGCCAACTGGTGGCGGTAGATCGTCTCCGTCGTGCGCGTTTCGCTGTGGCCGAGCATGTCGCTGATGTGTTCGATCGGGACGCCAGCAGCGCTGAGGAGGCTCGCAGCCGAGTGGCGGAGTTCGTGCGGGTGCCAGTCACCCTCGATCTCGGCCTTCTTGGTCAATGACTTGAATGCTCGACGAAGCTTTGACGGGTCGAGCGCAGTGCCGTGGGTCGTCGTGAACACGAGCGGTTCAGTGCCTACCCAGAGGGCGCCGAGCATGGCTCTGTCAGTCGTCTGGCGCATCCCGTGCTCCAGCAGTGCGTCGAGCACTTGCTTTGGTGCGTCGAGGCTGCGGAGCGAGGATGCCGACTTGACGGTGTTCGTCACCATCGACTTGCCGCTGATCACCTTGAGGGATCGTCGGATACGGATCACGCCGAGGTCGAAGTCGACGTCATCCCAATAGAGGCCGCCGGCTTCACCCGGGCGGACCCCGGTGAGGAGCATGGTCGTCCAGAGTGCGCCGTAGCGATCGTCTGCTGCAGCGGTGAGCAGTCGCTTGCCTTCTTCGAGTGTGAGTGAGCGCGCCGCCTTGGGTCGTTCCGCATCTGCGGGCAATTCGACGAGGAGCGCAACGTTGTGAGCGACGAGACGGCGCCGTTCTGCCCATCGCAACGCCTGTGCGAGCGTGCTGCGGAGTTTCTTGAGGCTGGTGCGGCCGAGTGGCCGAATTGCTTGCCCGGTGGCGCCTGTCCGCATCGCCTTCTTACCCACCGAGGCCGGTGAGACTCGGCGAGCGAAGGCCGCTTCGATCTGTTCGACGGTCAGGGCCCGCAGGCGGATGGTTCCGAGTTCGACCTTGAGTACGGCGATCGACCAGTCGTAGATATCTGTTGACGCTGAGCTGAGGCCCTTTGCGGCGATGACCTTGGTGCGCCAGTCGTCGAGGAGCGCTGAAACGGTCATGTTGCCGCTCGTGGCCGGAAGGCCGTCTTCGGCGCTGCGGCGGAGAACGTCGAGCCGCTTGCGCGCCTCGGTTCTCGTCTTGCTCAGCACGCGTCTCGGTTTGCCGTCAACGATCAATTCGCCGATCCAACGCTGTCGCGCTTCGTTCCAGAAGAGTGATCCTTCGCCGTTCGCTCGTCGTGTCATCGGCGGCCTCTTGTCTTTCGGTCAAGTGAGTGCAGGCAGGAGAGTGGGCAGGAGTAGCGGAGCTACAACGTGAGATGCCACGACATGCCTGGTTCAGTATATCACCTGTTCAGACCGCATAAATGGATCACCGTGCAATCTCAGGAATCGGTATTCCTGTTTTCTGGGGGACAAGAGGCCGTGGGTTCAAGTCCCGCCAGCCCGACCAGGTCAGGGCCACTTTTCGAAGTGGCCCTGGCGCATTTTCGCCCGAAGGTTGCTACGAGGTTGCTACGAGGTTGCCACGAGGTTGCTACGGGAGAAAAGACTCGGTCGAGGGCGGCTGGCGCACGCGGATTCTCTTCGAAAAATCGCCCCGAACTCCATGACCCGCCCGACGACCGCCACGTCGCCGCGGGACCGGTTCGAGGGATCGAGGCTCAGCTGTGTCCGGCGTGAGCCGGCGCGGCGAGTTCGTCAGTTCGCCTGTCCCACCAGTCCGGCGGAACGACGCGGAGTGCAATCGCCCAGGTTTCACCCTCCAGGCGAATCGCGAGGCGGGTCATCGAGAGCAAGTTGTCGATGAACCAGTCGTCGCGATGGCTGCCTCCTGGAGACCGGTATCGGCTTCCCCTGCGCGAGCCATGGGCAACGAAGTAGTGCAGACCGTGGATGCGTCCGATCATCTCGACGTGGCTGTCGAAGAGCTCTGAGTAGCTGGAGGAGCCGGTCAAGACGCCGCCCCAGCGGCTGATGAGCTCGCGTGACGTGTGGAGGTTCTCTTCAAGTGATCGCTGGAGTTCGTCGCGTCGATGCGGGTCAGTCAGGCTCGCTTCGAGTTTGAGCACCAGTTCGGGTGCCCACTCTGGCGAATCCAGGATTTGCACTATTCGGGAGGGATCGTCGGCCATCTCGTCGTTGTCGACGTCTTCGTCCACAATGACGTTGACAAGTATTTTCCAGGCGGTGTGGCGGCTTCGGCCAGTTCCAGGAGCGCGTACTGAGCGAGCAGTCGCCATCTGCGCTCGGATCGCCGGTCGAGGATGACCTCGATAACGGTGACGGATACCAAGATGCCAACGAGCGCTGCGAGGGTCGCGGTCGTGACGGGATGGTCGAGCCAGAATCGACGTGCGTAGAGGTCGGAGGAGATCACCAGCACTGACACTGCGACGGCGAACAATGCAGCTGCGGCGTTCGGGCGTCGCGGACCCTTCGACGATTCGTTGTTCGTCCTCCCGGAGCGCCTAGTGGTCATGGATCTGCCGAATCACTCGGGCGACCGTGTCTCGCCGGTCGTGGCGGTCGGTGGTGAACAGGGTGGGTGGCACGGAAGCCTCGGGTGTCTCTCGGTTGCGGTGATGCTGGCGATGGTCAGTAGCTGGTCGGGTTCTTGGCGGCATGCGGCGACGCGGGAGCGGGAAGATCCGAGATGGAGGCGATGGCTTCGATAGCGATGTCGATGTCCGAGGTACTCACGTCCAGGTGCGTGACGGCGCGTATCTCGCCCCGGGCCTGGCCCATGCGCACGCCGCGTGTTTCAGGTGCCTGCAGGAAGGCGTCGTTCGACCAGCCGGTATCGCGTGGGCTGAAGAAGACCATGTTGGTTTCGGGTCGGGGCGTTCGGACGGTGATTCCGTCGATCTGGACCAGCCCATTCGCCAGTCGCTCTGCGTTGGCGTGGTCGTCCGCCAGCCGCTCGACGTGGTGGTCCAGCGCATGCAGGCACCCGGCCGCCGCGATGCCGGCCTGCCGCATCGCACCGCCGAAAATATGCTTGTAGCGGCGTGCTTCCGCGATGAATGCGGTGCTGCCGGCCAGCACCGCGCCGATCGGTGCGCCGAGGCCTTTGGTGAAGTCGAGCCAAACGCTGTCTGCTGTGCTGGCGAATTCGGCGGGCGCCACGCCGGTGGCGACCGAAGCATTCAGCAGGCGCGCACCGTCCATGTGCATGGCGAGACCTGCTGTTCTCGCAAGGTTCGAGATGGCCTGCAACTCGGTGAGGGTCCACACCGCCCCGCCACCGAAGTTGTGCGTCTGCTCGACGCAGACGAGGCGGGGTCGAGGCCCCAGGGCATCGGCGCGGTGCCCAGCCGTTCGAGCGCAATGCGCAGTTCATCGCCGCTGAAGATGCCGCGCTCGGTGATGACGGGCTCGAACTGCACGGACGAACTGAACGCCACGCCGGCCGACTCGGCACGAATGATGTGCGCCATCCAGTCGACCACCACGGCGTCAGCAGGCTGCGTGTGCACCTTGATGGCGACGAAGTTGGACATCGTGCCGCCGGGGAACCACAACGCTGCATCCTTGTCCAGCAACTCGGCGACGCGCGCTTGCAAACGGTTGACGGTCGGGTCCTCGCCGCGTTGCTCGTCGCCGACTTCGGCGTTGGCGATCGCCGTGCGCATGGCGGGCGTGGGTGTGCTTTCGGTGTCGCTGACCAGGGGGATCAGGTGCGCGGTCGATGGCATGGCGGTCTCCAGAGTGGGCTGTGACGGGGGGTCAGGTGAGCGAGGCGAGTCCCGGTCTTACCTGGTGCCGTTCGAGGAAGCCCCGCATCAGCGCACCGATTTCTGCGGCGTGCGTCTCGAGCGCGAAGTGGCCGGTGTCGAGTAGATGAATCTCCGCCAGCGGCAGATCCTTGCGATACGCCTCGGCCCCTGCTGCGAGGAAGGCGGTGTCGTTTTTGCCCCATACCGCGAGCAAGGGCGGTTGGTACTGGCAGAAGTAGGCCTGAAAGGCTGGATAGTTCGCCACGTTCGACCGGTAGTCGAGCACGAGATCGAGCTGGATCTCCTGCGCATCCGACCGGCTCATATAGGCCAGGTCGAGCGTGTAACCGTCGGGCGAGACGCGTGTGCAATCGGTGCCATGCAGGTACTGCCCGTCGCGGATCGCTTCTGGCGACAACGACACGCGGCACGCCTCGCGGTGCTCCGGCGTCGGCTCGCGCCAGTACGACTGCCAGGCACCCCAAGCATCGCTCAAGCCGTCGAGGTAGGCGTTGCGGTTCTGGCTGACGATCGCTGTGATTCGCTCGGGATGGGCCATCGCCACGCGGAAGCCGACTGGCGCGCCGTAGTCGAACACATACATGGCGAAGCGGTCGAGCGAGAGCAACTCCACGAAGCCGCCGACCACCTGAGCGATGTGGTCGAAGGTGTATTCGAAAGAACTCCGCGGTGGCGCCTTCGACTGTCCGAAACCGGGCAGGTCGGGGGCGATGACGTGGTAGCTCGCTGCCAGCTCCGGGATCAGGTCGCGAAACATGTGGCTGCTGGTCGGGAAGCCATGAATCAACAGAACGACGGGCGCATCAACCGGACCGGCTTCCCGGTAGAAGATGTCGACATCGCCAACGGTTCGCGTTCGATACGTGGCCGGCCGTGACTGTCCCAGCCGGGCGGGGTTCATGGTGCGATCGTGAGGCCGCTGATGAGGCCGTCGGCGAGTTCAAAGGCGAAGTTGAGGTCCGCGGTGCCACCCGGGAAGTTGCCTGCGAGCCGGACGGTGACGGAACACGCGGAATCACCTGTCGGCACTCGTGCGAGCACGGTGGTCGTATAGTCGTATTCGGATGCGCTGTGATCTTGCCAATCGCGGATTTCGGCGCTTCCGCGGCGGGTCTTGCCTTCGTCCACGACGAAGGCGTCGGCGGTGAACAGGTTGACGATCGCCTCCGCGTCGTGGGTGCTGGCGGCCTCGAAGTATTGATCGACGAGCTGTGCTGCTGTGGGCATGAAGTGCTCCTCTGTGCTGGTGTTGTCGGCGCGGGGTATGAGGCGAGGCGGTGGGATTGTCATCGGGCCAATGCCGGGGTGGCGTGGGCGTCGGCGATTGGATCTATCGCTGGTGTCGCCGGTGCGATCGGGGCCGACGGGAGTAGTTCATGGCCGGCGATTGCGATCACGGTGCGGGCGGCGACGCCGCCGATGAGCAGGCTGATCGCGGCGAGCACGAGATAGCTGTAGATCCGTTCGCCGCTCGGGTGACCGGATGCGATCCAGAACAGCGCTGTGGAGGCAACGGCTGCCCAGGAGAACGTGAAGGCCCAGGTGCTCAGGCTGAACTTGAGCCGCAGATAGCGGGGGAGCAGCGGTAATTGCGCAGCGACCATCAACAGTCCGTACCCGGCCAGGATTGCGGCGAAGCGATCGACGTGGCCGCCGGTGCTGAACAGGTAGGCGACGCTGGCCACTGCGGCCGGGGCGACCTCGATGGCCATCGTCGGTGCCAAGGCGTCGGGGAGCGGCGGCCGAAAGATCAGCCGGCCGAGGATCATCGAACCGACGATCACCCAGCAGATCAGGCCGAGCCCGAGGAGAAGTTGCGCGAGTCGGACCTGGCCGACCTCGGCGGCGCCGGCGGAGGCGACCAGTCCGCCGGCGACGGTCGGTAGGAAGTAGCCGGGGTGGAGTCGGTCGAGCTCGACGCCGCCGTGCATCCAGAAACCGGTGAACCAACCGCCGAGCAGCACGATGGCGACGGCCAGGAAGTCGATCAGGACGACCGCGAGTTCGTGTGCGTAGGGTGCGACGCCGTCTGCGACCAACAGCACCGGGGTGGTCAGCGCCAGCGATGCGAAGGGGCCGGCGGTCATGTCCTTCAGATCACGGACGAAGGCGCCGCGTGTGGCCAGCGTGTATCGGAGGTAGAGCCCGCACGAGGTCGCCCAGACGAGGGCCGCGACAACGGTCAGTGTGTCGCTGACCCAGTGCGGAGCGAGCCCGAGTTCGGCCGCGATACGCCAGGCGGTCGCCAGGCCGGCCAGGCCGAAGCCCATGCCGAAGAAGTTGAGCGGGATCCTGGTGGTCGACATGCAATGCGCTCCTCAATTGGTGCGGTGACGCTGGATGCAACGATGCGGCATGCAGCGGCGCACAGCATCAGTCAGATGACTGTGGGTGCGGTTGAACGTCGTCTGTCTTCGAGTTCGTCGAGGGCATCGCGTAGGCCAGCACGCGAGGTCACACCGAGTTTCGGGAACGTACGGTAGAGGTGGGCGGAAACGGTTCTCGGGGAGAGGAAGAGCCGCTCGCCGATCTGCCGATTGGTTATTCCGGTCGCCGCGAGTTGGGCGACCTCGAGTTCCTGGGGGGTCAGCTTGGTCGCGTCGTGCGAGCCGGATCGGCGGTGCTGCCCGGTTGCTTGCAGCTCTGTCCGAGCTCGAGCAGCCCAGGGCTCGGCGCCGAGTCGGTCGAACAGTGCAACTGCGGTGTTCAGGTGCGCTCTGGCGGCGGTCACGAGATTCTGTCGGCGCAGGCGTTCCCCGTGCGCCAGTTCCAGGCGGCCGCGCTCGAACGGAGTGGTCGGGCGAAACCATGGCCGCTGCTTTGTCGAAGAGGCCGGGCGCGTCGGCGTCGTCGGCGATCATCGCGGCGGCTCCGGCGCACAGGAACGCCTGACGGGGGGCGATCGCCGCGTGATGACCTGCGACGGCGGCCGCGAGATGAGCGGCTGCCTCGGCTCTGTGCCCTGATCGAACCGCGGCTTCCACGACGTCGAACATGGTCCACAACGCGTAGGCCTCCCTCGAGCCGAACACTCCGGGAGGGTTGACGGAGGTGAGCATTGCATACGCCTGTTGCCACTCACCGCGGCCCAGCGCGGCGATGCCTGCGGTGTGCCGGGCATAGGTCGCGACGATCAGTGCGCCTCGTGGCATGGCCCATTGCAGCATGTCTGTGATCAGCCCGCGACAGCGCCCGTCGTCGCCGACAGCGGCCGCGATGAGCGCGAGGGCGTAGCGACCTGGCCACGCCAGCAGCGAGTAACCGCGCGTGTCGCAGAGCGCGATTCCTTCTTCGGCGAGTTGTCTCGCAGCGTCCCACCGGCCGGCAAGAAATTCGTCGTCGGTGAGCATCAGCAGAGCGATGACCGATGACGCAACGGCCCCTCCGCGACGCCCGTCGGCGACGACGCGCTGCAGCGGGTCTCGGCAGCGCTCCATGCGGCCCACGAAGTTGGCAGCGATCGCCACGCGCACGATCCGAGCGGGGTCCGTCTCGTCGCGCAGTCCTGCAATGATCTGATCGAGTCGCTCAAGGGTGCGCGGATCGGAATGTTGCGGATCACCGAATGTCGTCGCCGCGACGGTCTGGATCGGCGAAAGGTTCGAACCGAACCGTTGCAGCGCCGAGTCGAACGAACGCCAGAGATCAGGGCGGTTGCCGACGAGGCACACCATCATCAGGGTGTGCACACCCTCGTCGAGGATGTGCACCGGAACAGTGCCTGGCTAGGTGCCTTGGAGAGCAGTGACGACAAGGCGGTGCGCGGTGTCTACGTCACCGTCGCCGTTGAGCAGAACGAAGGCGGCGAGTACCGCCGTGGCCAGCGAGCTTTCCGGGGATGGGTCCGCTCTTCGCGCCCTGCTCAATAGTGAAGCAACGTCACCCAGAGCGCCCGTGACATCCGCGCCGATCCACGCGGCCTCTGTGAGTCGCCGCGCACGGTCCGCGCCGGCGGTGCTCAGCTCGGCCGAGCGCAGAAGCGTCGTGACGGCTGCGACCGGATCTCCCCGACGCAACACGCGGTAAGCGGCTTGTTCGAGGAGGGTGGCCACCGCTGCGTCGGGCTCTGTCGTTGCCGCGGCGAGATGCTTGACGCGCTGGTCCGGGTCGTCGTCGAACACGTCCGCAAGTGTCTTGTGCGCCGCCCGGTGTTCGGACGCGGTGGCGAGGTCAACCACCGCAGCCCGGATCAGTGGATGCGCGAAGACGAGCCGGTGGGAGTCGGCGTCGACCGAGACGAGTCGCGCTCGTTCAGCTGACCCGAGGGTGTCGCTCTCTCCGGCACCGTCGACCTGATGCAGGATCCGCAGGTCGCCACTCCCGTCCAAAGCGGCGAGAAGCAGCAGCCGCCGGGTCGGCTCGCTCAGCGTCGCCACCCGCGCTGCGAAGATCGTTCGGAGCTCGCGCCCCAACCGCATCGTCGTCGGAAGTGCCTCCACGCCGCTCCGCTGATCGTCGCTCAACTCGCGCGGCAGCTCCAACAGGGCAAGGGGTATGCCTTGGGGATTCGGCAACCAGCCGTCGGCAGACGCCATCGGCGAGCGCCGGGAAGGCGTGGCGCACCAGCTCAGCGGAGGCGGGCTCGTCGAGCGGACAGACCTGCAGCAGCGGGATTCCGGCTTGCTCGAAGTAGCTCTGCTCCGCCGTGCGCAGCGCAGCCAGGAAACCGACACGTGTGCCCTCGAGCCGGTGAGCGACGAAGCCGAGCACCTGTGCGCTCCGTCGATCGAGCCAGGCGAGGTCGTCGACGATGATGATCAACGGATGATCCGTCGTGGCTGACCGAAGCAGCGCGAGGGCAGCAGCCGCGACGACGAGGCGTCCGGCAGGCGTCCCGTCGCTCATCCCGAGAGCCACGGAGAGGGCGACCCTGTGGTGGTCGGTGAGCTCAGCCAGGCGATCGACGAGCGGAAGGAGCACCTGATGGAGACCGGCGAAACTGACGTCGGTTTCGAACTCGACGCCTGCAGCACGCACCACACGAGCCGTATCCCGTACGGACGCTGCGACCGCGTCGAGCAACGCTGTCTTTCCGACTCCAGGTTGACCGATCAACAGCAGCGATCCGCCGTCCGCGGCGCTCGAGTCGACGAACCGTCGGAGGACCGCAAGGGTCTCGTCGCGCCCGACCAGGGCGGGTTCGTCGGTGGACAGCGGCCGATCAGTCACGGCCGCCTCCTCTCGTTGGACCGTATGTGACTGTAGGGCCTTGTGAGGAGCAAGAGAGTCAGTTGACCGATGTTGTGCCGGCCAGGAGCGACCACGGTGGAAGGCGAGAGGCGCCAACGCCCCCCGAACATCTGAGAGGACGGTCCCATGAACCCTCGCGAAGTGATGCGGGCCGCCGTGCTCCACAACTACGGCGAGCCCGTACGGGTCGTCGACGTGCCGTTCCCGGAACTGGAGTCGGGACACGTGCTCGTACGCATTCGGGCAAGTGGCGTCAATCCCCTCGACACCAAGATCCGGATCAACGCCGCCGCCCATACCCGGACTACGCTGCCGGCAATTCTCGGCATCGACCTCGCCGGGGTCGTGGAAGCGGTCGCCGCTGATGTCGACGGCTTCGCCCCAGGGGACGAGGTCTACGGAATGACCGGGGGAGTTGGTGGAGTGCAAGGCTCGCTTGCGCAGTACGCCGCCGTGGACGCCCAACTGATCGCACTCAAGCCCAAGAGTTGGACCTTCAGGGAAGCTGCGGCCGTTCCACTCGCTGCGGTCGTGGCCCTGGGTGCCGCTGTGTTCGCTACGGGAACAGCGACTGACGCGGCCGCGATCTGCACCTACGGTGCGACAGCGATCGACTTCACCTCGACGTCACCCGAGGACTACGTCATCGAGCACACCGGGGGCGTCGGCTTCGACGTCATCTTCGACACGGTCGGCGGAGCAACCCTCGACGCCTCACTTGCGTCGGTTCGCCGCTATACCGGACATGTCGTGAGCATCCTCGGGTGGGGAACGCACAGCCTTGCCCCGCTGTCGTTCCGCGGGGCTACCTACTCCGGAGTCTTCTCGCTGCTTCCGCTGCTGACCGGACAGCACCGCGGCCACCACGGCGCGATCCTGCATCAAATCTCGATCCTGGCGGATGCAGGAGGGTTGACCCTGAACGTCGATCCGAGCCGATACACGCTTGAGACGGTCCCCGATGCCCACCAGGCGTTGGAGACCAGAAGCAACACCGGAAAGATCGTGATCGACATCGGCTGAAGCGCTCCGAAACAGCAGAGTTCCGGGACTGTCCCGTTTGCTTGCGCCCGGTGGGCCGGCGGTGCGATTGGTGGCGACCACCACCGAGAGGGCCTCAGACGAGCAACCCTCGTTGCGCTGGCCAAGCCAGATCTGGACAACCTCACCCGCCCTTCGTCTGGCAGCTCGAACCTGAGTGGACCGCGGGCTTTGAGGCCCAACTGTTCAGGTCGGCGATCTCGTCAGCGCTTGGCCCGGCGGTCGACGTTGCCGGATGTCGTCCCGCCGTTCGCCGATGCGAGCGACGTGGCTGCGGTGGGGCGCAGGGAACGAACTGGACTCGATCGCATTTCGTGCTCTGAGGCTAGACGAGAACTGCGAGCAGTTCTGTCAGCGCCTGGTTCTCGGCGGCAGGGTCTGGCGATGTCGCACGAAGGCGACGCAGCACGGTGTCGATCTTGCCGTCGACCTTGGTCCATGCTGCGCCATCGCGCGCCTGCAGTCGTGCTTGGGCCTTGTCCCATTGGGTTTCCAGATCGTCCACACGCTTCGTCGCACCCGCCTGGTCGCCTGCTTTGAGTTTGTCGAGCGTGTCCTGCACGATCACACGAAAGGTGCTGAGGCTGCCGAGTTTCGTCTGTGGTGGCGCAGCCGCCGTCGCCGCCGGTGCAGCGGCGGATACGACCGGGCCCGACGCTGACGCAACTGGACCGGTGGCTGCAGACCCGGTCGGGACGCCCGCTGCTGCAGTCTCTGCAACGGAACCGCTATCGACGGCACCGGTTGCCGGCACCACGGCCTCGACGGCGGGCGTCGGCTCGAGACCGGTGGTGTCGTGTTTCAACGCATTTGTTCGCACGTTGTAGCCGACGATCCCGGCAGCGATGAGGACACCTCCGTAGAGCGCTGTCTGCCAGAGACCGCCGGGGTGGCGCTCAGCCTGTTCGTCGGCAGCAGTAGCACCAGGACCCGAGCGGTTGGTGTCGATCTTGGTGACGGTGAGAAATATGACCACGACGAGGATCGCGCCGAGGAAGATGACGCTCGTCTTCGTCGTACCGAGACCCAGGCCGCCGTCGGAGCGGGACTGGGAAAGCAGGTCACCGATCGATGCTCCGAGCGGGCGGGTGAAGATGTACACGACCCAAAAGCCGAGAATCGGGTTCATTCCGGCGCGCCAGAGCACGGCGGTGAGAGCGATCAGCCCGACGACGATCTCGCCGGCAACCAGATAGCCGAGCCCGAGGCGTTCGGACATCAAGTCCCCTGCTGCGGTGCCGAGCGCGAAGCTGAACAGAACCGCAAGCCAGTAGAACGCCTCTCTCCGCGCCGTGCGGATCGAGTGGATCGCCAAGGAATGGTCTGTGACGAACCAAATCAGCAGCGTCAACGCCAGAAGGATCGAAAAGACGATCGTGCTGGTTTCGAGGCGCACTTTGAGATGATCGGTGAGGTTGTCGGTGACGAGCGTGCCGAAGACGCTCACGAGCGCCACCGTCGTCCAGTAGCGCCAAGGCACGTACCGTTTGGCGGTGAACTGCAGCACCAACATCACCGCCAGCAAGGTGCCGGTCACCACCGATGTGCCCGTGAGCCCGAAGTTCAGGTTGACATTGAGGTAATCCGCAGCGGTCTCGCCGACCGTCGTGCACAGCACCTTGATCACCCAAAACCAAATGGTCACCTCGGGCACCTTGCTCAGCGCCTGACCGAGCCGGTAGCTGCTGTGCGATTCTTTCGTCAATGCGGTCTGCATTCGTACTCCTTGGTCGACGGGAGCCTGCAGCATGACGAGCAGAGGGCTAGACGTTTCCATCAATCGAGCTAACGGACGGCAAAATATGATGCCCCGCGGACCTCATCTCCTGCAGACCTCATCTCGGTGCCGTGCAACCGACCAGCGATCTGCCGGCCGGCCCGGCGTCGTGCGGCGTTCAACGCGAACGCGAAGGCGAGGGGTCGGTGTCAGGCGTCGCGGCGCTTGAGCAGGATTGCCGCAGCGGTGAGCGCCAGGACCGCGTAGCCGCAGAAGACTGCGAACCCGCGCCATGGTGAGAGCGTCGTGTTGTCGGAGCTGACGGAGAGGAGGGCCTGACCGGCGTTGCTTGGCAGCCATTTGTTGATGCGATCGCCCCAGGTCTGCGGGAGTGCAGACGCCACGACGGGGACGACGAGGAGGACACCGACGAGTGCTGCGATCGCGCCCGCGACGTTGCGGAGGATTGCTCCGAGGGCGATGCCGAGCGCTGCGGCCACGGTGAGGTAGAGCCCGATTCCGATGACCGTCCTGGCGACTGTCGGCGTCGACCATGTCGTTTGGATGTGTCGGGATGACAGCAGGCGTTGGCTGATGAAGAACGTGATGACGGCCGTCGGCAGCATCGTGACGAGGGTGATCGTCGTGAACACACCGAGTTTGGCCCACAGCACGGGAAGCCGTTTGGGGACTGCGCCGAGTGATGCTCGAATCATCCCTGTCGAGTATTCGCCGGCGACGAGGAGTACGCCGAGTACGCCGATTGCCAATTGGGCGAGGTTGAAGCCGGCGAGCGGGTCGGCGAGCGGGTTGAAATGTGCTTTCTCCCGAGGTCTCATGTTGTTCCAGTCGTTTGCCGTCGACCAGGCGATCACGATGCCGACTCCGGCAATCGAGGCGACAGCCAGACTCAACGTCAACCACGACGATCGCAGTGTCCGCATCTTGAGCCACTCCGAGCGGATGACTCGCGCTTGGGTGACCCGGAGGCGTGCCGCCTCGTCGGTGGTCATCTCGGGAATGCTCAGGCCGGCATCGGCAGGGCCGGTCGGCGGGACGATGGTGGAGGTCATGAGGGTGCCTTCGTGGTGCTCTGGTACTCGAGCGAGTCACGGGTGAGTTCCATGAACGCTTGCTCGAGGGAGGCTTGCTGCGGGACGAGCTCGTGAAGCGCAATCGAGTGGGCGGCGGCGATATCGCCGATCCGGTCACTCAACATGCCGAGCACTTCGAGTCGGTCAGCCGACAGCGATGTGACGTGGACGCCCGGTCCGACGAGCAGCGTCCGCAGTCGTTCCGATTCGGGAGATCGGAGATGGACGAGGTCGGACGACGCTCGATGAGTGAATTCTGCGACCGAGACGTCGGCGATCAACCGGCCTCGGCCGATGACGATGAGGTGATCAGCGGTGAGTGCCATTTCGGACATCAGGTGCGAGGACACCAATACCGTTCGGCCCTCCCGTGCCAGCGCTTTCAACAGGTTGCGGATCCACACGATGCCTTCGGGGTCGAGTCCGTTGACCGGCTCGTCGAGAATCAGCGTCGCCGGATCGCCGAGCAGCGCAGCTGCGATACCGAGCCGTTGGCCCATCCCCAGCGAGAATCCCCCGACACGTTTCGAAGCAACATCGGTGAGGCCGACGAGATCGAGCAGCTGATCCACCCGCCGGGTTCCGACGCCGGTGGTCGCAGCGAGGGCGAGCAGATGATTTCTTGCCGATCGGCCAGTGTGGACCGACCGTGCCTCGAGCAGTGCGCCGACTTCGTGCAGCGGCGCCGTATGAGCGCCGTACGCTTTTCCGTTGACGGTCACGGTGCCGTTCGTCGGTGCGTCGAGGCCGATGATCATGCGCATCGTCGTCGATTTTCCGGCGCCGTTCGGCCCGAGGAATCCCGTGACGATCCCCGGCTGCACCTGGAACGACAGATCATCGACGGCAAGCTTGGCGCCGTATTCCTTGACCAGTCCACGAGCATCGATCACGACGGTTCTCCCTTGTCGCGACCGACCGTAGTGTTCGAGCGGGTGCCAAGATCGCCGGGTCAGCGCCTTCTCAACTGATTATCACCTGACTGCGACGACGTCACGAGGAGTCCGAAGCGCTCCACGACATGAGCACGAATCATCGTGGTCGACGATTTCGTCGGAGAGCACCGTGATCAGCACGAAGTGAGCGCCGTGCGGCGAAGCAGGCGCTCCGACGGTCCCCACCACAGACCGTCGTGCTCAAACCCTGGCGGGTTCAGCCGCCGGGGTTCGCCTGGTCGCTGTTTGCGCTCTGGTTCTGATCGACAGTGCCGTTCTGGTCGCTCCCATCACCTCGGTCGAGATCGAGGGTTCTGGTGTGCTCGATCTCAACGGCTCGCAAGGAGTTCGGGTTCAGGCCGAGCAAGTTCAAGATGGTCGGGGCGATTTGGGTTGTCTCGACCTTGTCCGACGAGGTCCCGTGGCGTCGGAGTGGGTTACCGGACACGACGAGGGGGACGTTGCGGTCCTGCGGATCGGCGCCTCCGTGTTCAGCGATTTTTCCTTTGCGGCCGGTGTAGACGACACCATGCTGGGCGATACCGACGACGTCGGGTACTCGGACGTCACCGCGCTGCACGTGGTAGTAGTCGGCGGCTGCTTGGCCAGCGAAGACGGTCGTGAGGCCCGAGGCGGTGAACGCTTTCGGGCTGGCGTTGATGTCGTTGCCGGTGCCGTTGTAGGTGAGCAGGAAGCTCCGGGCGAACGCGGCTGCCTCGTCGGAATGATCTTTCAGCCATATCTGCATACCGTCATCATCGGCAGACAAAGCGACAAGGCCGCTGGTCACGTGTTTGGCAGTGTTCCACGCCGAATCCAACGCCGACAGGATCGGACCGTCAGGGATTCGCGTCAGCGCAGAGGGCTCCGTCGGTGACTGCCCATGCTTGGCCGCCAGAACGATCACGGTGCTGTCGTCCAGGCCGGCGGTGTGGATCGCGGCCTGCATCGCGCCTACTTCGCCGTTGACGAAGTCGAGTGCGGCGCTCAGCACCGGGCCAGGGGTGACACCATCAGCGAGGTACCCTCCAGGCTGACCGCCCGATTTCGGCAGCTTCTCCGCCGTCGACACCGACTGAAAATTCATCCCGAACAATGCTGGCGTTCCCACGCTCACAGAGCCACTGTGGTCGAAACCGCGGATCTCGTTGATGACAGCCTGCACCTTGTAACCGTCGTACTGCTGGGTGAGGGCGTTGTCTTTGGTCCAATCGATGCTCGCCCCGGCTGTCGGCGCGTCGCTGTTGATCTCCGGGGTGAACAAGTCCTGCACACCGGTACCCGACGGGCCGTTGAGAATTTCGTAGGCCGGATGCTTGTCCGACCAGGCTGTGCGCATTCCGGCGGCACGGGCCACTTCGAAGATCGTGTTGACCTGCAGGTACGAATGCGGATACACCGGCTGGCAGCTCGCCGGGTCGACCGGCAATTGCGCAGGATCGATCAACGACGTCGGATGCGATGTCATCGACAAGATGCTGCCCGGAAGACCAGCGAGTCCTTGTCCAGCGTCGAGGCTGTGAGGATTCTTGTCCGCTTGCTCGAAGTAGGTCACCTCGGCACCCGCTGTCGCCGTAGAACAGTCCGTCGTCCCGGCCGGAAACATGCTCCTGTTCCACGAATCGTCGTAGTACACGCCGGTGCTGGACGGGTTGCCGCCGGTCACCTGGGCAATCAATCCGGGGAACGAGTCCGACGGCACCGGTGTTTGCGCTTTGGTGAACGACACTCCTGAACGGACCAGCTTGGCGAGCGCTGACGTGCGATGGCTGGAGACATACCACCCAAGGTCAGACTGGTGCATCCCGTCGACCGAGAGCAGCAACACATGCTCGGCCCTCGAGCGACGCGCATTCGGGTCATCAGCGCGGGCGGCCGTCGCCACACCAGTCGCCCCGGCAGCCAACCCGACGAGCGCAACAGCCCCGACAATTCGCAAGTGTTGGTTGAACATCGTTCCTCCAGTACGCGGTCCGGCGACCCCGAACGCCGGACGCAGTGTCCGCCACGAACATGACATCCCGGTAACGCCCTCACGACCGACAGCTGAACCCCGAACGAACAATCGACATCGGCGAATTTTGCGGCTGTACTGCTGCCCGCCATCGACGCTGCACTGAACGTACGATCGTTCTGTGGCAGGACCGCGACATCACTGTGTACCGCTGCGACATGCGGCTGCTTTCAATGTCGCGGTCGCGATGTTGTTGATCGGGCTGTGTCTTGGCTGCAGCACTTCGAGTGCTCGTTCGGATGCGCCGTCGGCGACGAGCATTCAGAAAACAACGCCGGTGCCCGCCGGCACTCCGACGACGTCAGCGGAGATATCGATACCCCGGACCACATCGGCCTCGACGGTTCCGCTGTCCCCGCCCGACTCCATGCTCGGCTCCACACCAGATCAGGTATCCACTACTGCGGGCCCGAAGATCGAACCAACGACTACGAGCGTCGCATCGACCGATCCGGCGCTCGCTGCGCCCGGCAGCACGTCGTTGGCGAGTTCGGAATCGCCGCCCGGTGCGGAGGGGTGGAGGGTCCTTGCTTCGACCGGTGCCGGGCACGTCATATGGGGAACGACTCAGCGGCCGATCATCGATCATCCCGAGGTCGTCGCCAGCTACGCGGTTTTCGATCCAACCGGACTCCATGCAGCGTTGTTCAACGGGACCCAGCTTCCCGGCGGCGGTCCATGGGTCAACGGGTCGCGGGTGTCCGGCGCGGCCGAGCCGGCGCTCGTCGCTGCCTTCAACGGTGGGTTCAAGTTCAAACACATCCGCGGCGGCTATTTCGCCGAGGGACGCGAGATCAAACCGTTGCTCGACGGCGAGGCGACACTGGCCATACGTGCCGATGGCTGGATGACCATCGGGGTTTACGGCAAGGATCTCACCAACGACGGGTCATGGACATCACTGCGCCAGAACCTGCCGTTGATTGTCGACGGGGGCCACGAGGTGGTGAGCGTTGCTTCGGAGCCCGGCGTTGCCCACATCTATTGGGGCGACGACTTCGGAGGGGTCGTTCGTGATCTTCGTTCGGCGCTGTGTCTTCGACGTGATGCCCGGTTGATGTACGCGGTCGTCGGCCCCGTTGATATCGAAGGCCTCGCGGCTGCGCTCGTGACGGCAGGCTGTGAGAGAGCGATGGAGCTCGATATCAACGGTTCCTGGCCGCAGTTCGTCACCATCAATCGATCTGGGCCGACATCAGCCGGTGTCGGGCTTGATCCGAGAATGTCGCACCTCGACAGATATTTGACCGGTTCGTCGAAGGATTTCATTGCCCTGTTCGACCCCGCACTCCTGCCGGCAAACGCCTTGCCGTAGCACTGCGGCTGCCACTCGCGATCACGCCGGTGCGCGGTCAGCGTCGTTCGCCGCCGTGTCGACCGATCCGACGGCGCAGGACCTTCCCGAGGGCCTGGCCCGGTCGAGAGCAGGCTGGCGACGGACGTTGATGCACTCCGCGCGATGCGGGCCTTACACTGCCGGTCGCATGTCTGAACGAGTGCAGTTGCGCCCCTCGACCCTGTTCCATTTCAGCGAGGATCCGACGATCCAGCAGTTCGTTCCCCATGTGCCACCTACGAACCCGACGCATTCGCCGGCCGTCTGGGCCATCGACGAACAGCACGCTCCGCTGTACTGGTTCCCCAGAGACTGCCCACGGGTGACTGCGTGGACGCGCACCGACGCCGAGCGCGGTGTGTTCCGAGCAGCTTTCTGTTCGGTCGCTGATCGGATCCACGCGATCGAACTCGACTGGCTGGCGACGTTGCGTACGACGACGTTGTACCGGTACGCATTCGACTCCAGCGCGTTCGAGCGCTGGATCGACGCCAACGGGCAGTGGATCACCACGTCGACGGTCGAACCGACCGCCATGCAAGCGGTTGGCGATCTACTCGACGCCCACGTCATGGCCGGTATCGAACTGCGGGTGGTGCCATCGCTCTGGCCACTTCACGACCTCGCCGTCAGCGACTCCTGGGACTTCAGCATCGTGCGAATGGGCAACGCACGCACCAGGACCTGATCGCCTGCCTCGGATCGACGTCGTACAAACCGCGCATCGAAGAGCTGCCTCCGAGCTGCCGCTACTTGATGCCGAAGATCCGGCCGAACTTCGAGCGCCGGCCGGCGCGCGTTGTCGGGATGCCCGTCTTCTTGGCGATGCGGCGCTTTGCACTCGTGACGCCGACCGCCCGTTTCCAACTGAAGGACAAACCTGGGCCGAGTTTCACGCTGGAAGTATGAGCCGCCTGCGCACGCCCGTCAAGCTGCCCGGCTCGCCCGCTGCCCGGCTCGCCCGCTGCCCGGCTCGCCCGCTGCTCGCCTCGCCGGCTGCTCGCCTCGCCCGCTGTCGAACGAACGTCCAGGCGACGAGGTCGATAACGCCGGCGAGCAACAGCACGCCGGACGGATCGGGCAAACGAGCGATTGCCTTGCAGGGCGCGTTGGCGAAACGAGAATGCCGCTCCTCGGGACCCCTGACGACGATCAGGCCGTGCTGTCTGCTGCGAGGGTAGCGTGAGCTACGTGGGCAGGGGCGTGACGGATGGCGAGGTCGGTGGGGGAGGGGACCTCGAAGCGGGAGCGTTCGGGACATGGGTCACGCAGATGCGCGAATCGATCGATGGCGATCACGGCGCTGATGTTCCGTGCGGAACCTGCACGGCGTGCTGCACGTCATCGCAGTTCATCCACATCACACCCGATGAGACGGAGACGTTGGCGCACATTCCCAAGGCGCTGCTCTTCCCGGCACCGCGGCTTCCAGAGGGACACGTACTGATGCCGTACAACGAACGTGGCCATTGCCCGATGCTCATCGACTTCGAGTGCTCGATCTACGCGCATCGTCCGATGACGTGCCGAACGTACGACTGCAGGATCTTTCCGGCCGCTGGGTTGAAGATCGACGAACCTGACAAACGACTGATCGCCGCTCAGGCGCAGCGCTGGCGGTTCCAGTATCCGTCAACGGGCGACGAGACGCTGCACCACGCGGTGACTGCGGCCGGCTCGTTCCTGAGGGATCACGTCGAAATGCTCGAGGAGATCGGTCTCCCGACCAACACCACCCAGTTGGCCGTACTGGCGGTGGAGTTCCACGATCTGTTCATCGATCAGCACGACGACGGCACGGCAACGACAGTTCGTCTCCCAGACGTGCAGGGAGTCCGTGTCGAATTGACCCGCCGTGTGGATGCACGCCGCCGGCGCTGAACGTATGACCCGTGGCGATCGTTGACGTGACGACGGTTCGGCTGGGCGACCGCGACCGCCACCGCTCCGTTACGTCCAGCCGATGCGCTCTGTGGCGGTCTGGCAGTATGGACACGGGAGGCGATTGACGCTGCGCGGGAACGACAAGTGTGCCCCGCATCCCCCGCAGGGGCATTGTGCACCAGCAACGTCGATCGAGCGCCCACAATGATCGCAGACCACAACGGTCGCCCCTGCCAACGCGACGAGGTTGCCGCCGCACCCACCGCAGTTGCGGGTTTCACCGTTTGCAGGGGGCTCGATTTTCGTGTACTCGCCTGCCAGTTCGAACTCGGAAATCAGCCAGGTGGCGTCGTCCGTCTCCAGCATCGGAAGCCAGCCCTGGGCGAAGAGCGAGTGATACATCCGGTTGCGAACGACCGGTGCCGTCTGATCGGGATCGAGTTCAGCAAGGCCGGTTGCGGCGGCGATCTGTCCGGTCCGTACCAGCTGACGCTCGCAGATGTCGACGAGGGCGCGGAACGATGCACCGCCGGTCCGCCTCGCCATCAGACCACCCGTCCACTGCATCGCCCCGACGGCGGACCGCATCTCGTTCATCAGCGCGGCGTACTCCGGGTCGAAATCGTTGACGACCGACGACTCCGCCATGTAGCGCACCAGTTGGGTCCGGTAGGCCGGATCACCGATCCGGTGGCTGCAGGCCTTCGGGCAGTAGGTCACGTAGGCATCGAAGATCCGCTGCTGGACGGCACGGTACTGGTCGACGTCGCCAGCGGCCTTCGCGGCGTTGAGTTCCGGTTGGGACCCATTGACGAGTTGCATGTACTGCGGGCCGGGCAGCGCCGAGTTCGAGTCCTCACAGGCCCGACGGAAGTCGTAGTCAGCGAGCGCTCCGCAGTAGTCGCAATAGATATAGGCCGATGGCGACGGCAATCGTTTCGGCCCGCCGCACGAGGGACATTCGACGCGTTTCACGTAGTCGCTGCTGTACTGCATGCCGAGCGCCGCCATCACCGCTCCGATGCCTCCGCCGCTGGTCTGCGCCTGTTGCGTGGCCGCCATCTGCGCCATCGCTTGGGCTTGAGCGTGACGTGCGAACTCGGTGAGATCACGAACTCCTGCATCCGTGGCCCCCTGCCGGCGGAAAGTCGTCGAGAGTTCTTGCGCCTGGCGCACGAGTGCTTCGAGATCGATACCTTGCGCGCCGGTCGGTGGTGGCGGCGGCGTAGCCGGCTGAGGAGGCTGTTGTTCATTCGGAGCCTGGTGATCTCGCCGCTTGAACAATCCCATCGCCGACTTCCTTCCTTGCCGGAGGCTGTCGCCGGCACCCCAACGTCGTCACGGTAGCCGATGCTCGGCGGTGCCTCCGTCTCGCAACGCACAGGACAACCGTTCACGGATTGCTCACACTCGCCTGCGACGATCGGATGATGAACCTGCGCGCCGTCGTCACGTCGTCGTCGTTGTTGATCGTGTTCGGCATCGTCGCCAGCAGTTGCAGCGCCAACGGTGCGCTCACCGCAACGCCGGCAACGTCCGCTCCCTCGGTGACTGTGTCGATGTCTGCTGCTGTGTCGACGTCTGCTGCTGTGTCGACGTCGGTGGCTGTGTCGACGTCCGACAGCGCCGGGAGGTCCGAGCCGTCAACAGCGGTAACCGCCGTGCAACCCGCCGTGCCGCCGAAATCTGCTGTCGTCGATGCCTCGATACAGACGGCGGACGGTCGGGTGCGCACGTACCACCTCTACGTGCCGTCCGGCGTGCAGTCAGGGGCGATCACGGCAACGTTGCCATTGCTCGTCGCCCTGCATGGAGGCCTTGGGAATGGAAAGCAGTTCGAGCGGACGAGCGGATTCGACGGCATCGCCGAAGCGAACAACTTCCTCGTCGTCTACCCGGACGGTGTCGGCACCGGGCCGAACGGGGCTTTGAACCGTACATGGAACGGGGGTTCCTGCTGCGGAGTGGCGTCGAGGACCGACGTCGACGACGTCGCCTTCATCGCCCGACTCGTTGTCGGCCTGCAGCAGGCCTATCGCATCGATCCGCATCGCATCTTCGCTGCCGGCCACTCGAATGGGGGAATTCTCGCCTACCGGCTGGCGTGTCAGCTCGCGAACGTCTTTGCAGCGATCGGTGTGCAGTCGACGTCGCTCGAATTCGCCCCGTGCGCGCCGGCACAACCTGTCTCGCTGCTGCATATCCACGGCAGCGCAGACCAGAACATCCCGATCGGAGGCGGCGTCGGGCAGAACGGCGTTTCGGGATTTGCTTTCAATCCTCCACTCGATGGCGTGCATGCGATCGCCACCGCAGACGGGTGCGGCACCTCACCGGTCGACACGATCGACGCCGCAAATGCCGACCTGTCGCTGAGCCTCTGGCACCCGTGCGCCGCTGGAACCGCAGTCGAATTCATCAAAGTCGCCGGAGCACCTCACGCCTGGATGGGGCACCCTCCCGTTCCCGGTGGGGGTTCGAGTACCCCATATCAAGGTCTCGATTCGAGCGTGGCGATCTGGACGTTCCTCAGCGAGCATCCTCGCAGATAGTGGCATTTCGATCGAATTGTGAGGCTCCGCCACGCACTGTGCTAAGCTCGCACAGCAGCGCTGGCGGCGGTTGTCAGTAGTGAGGATGGCGAGTGATGATGAACACCGATGATGAAGACGACGGTGCGCCGGGTGCCGAGTACAACCGGCGCATCGGCGGGCGGCTCCGCGATATCCGCCGCCAGAAGCGCCTGACCCTGCAGGACGTCGAGGCGAACTCGGGAGCAGAGTTCAAGGCGTCGGTGCTCGGTGCTTACGAGCGTGGCGAACGGGCGATTTCTGTTCCTCGTCTGGAGCGACTCGCTCGTTTCTATCTCGTCCCCATCGATCAGTTGCTCCCGCGCGAACCCGTCACCGACGACCGTGCGGTCGAGATCGACGGTTCGGCGATCGTCATCGACGTCATCAAACTCGGCGCGCTGGAGATCGGGCCGGCCGACAAGCTTCAACGGTTCTTCCGCATGGTGGAAGTCGAGCGACAGGACTACAACGGCAGAATACTGACCGTCCGCGGCGACGATCGCCGAGCGCTCGCACTCATCCTCGATGTGCCGATCGACGATGTGCGGAGCACGCTCGATCGCCTCGATCTGATCCACCGGCAGAGCTACTCCACGGTCTGAGCACAGGCAACGGACGCCTCGACGCTGGTCGATGCGCTGGGGCGCTATTTGATGACGAGCACCGGGATCGTCGACTGCTTGACGACCTGGGTGCTGACCGATCCCGAGACCAGCCGACTGAACCAGCTGCGTTCGTGCGATCCGACGACGATCACGTCGATCCCGTGCAACCGCGCCGCCTCGATGATCGCGTCGGCAGGATCGCCAACCTCGCCAATCGTTTCAGCCGTCGCCAGCGATGCCTTTCCTGCGACCCCAGCGGCGATGTCGTCCGCTTCCCGTTTGGCGACCTGCACGTTGCTCTCGGTCGCTGTTGTGGATGATTTGGACAGCGATCCCGGCGCAGGTATCGGCTGCACCCCCATCATTCCGGTGCCGGTGTACGGCGGCACGATCGGATACACGTATCCATCGGAAAACGGCGCCGACGACAGTCCCGCGCTCACGTTGACGACGAAGTAGTGGGCGTCGTCGCCGAACAGCTTGTGCGCCGATTCGACTGCGAAGACAGCCTCTTCGGACTCGTCGACGGCGATGAGGATGTTGGTCATGCCAGGGACGTACCCGATCGGGTTGCACCGCAAACGCTAAGGTCGATCGGATGTGCGGACGCTTCGTCTCCTCGAGCACGCCGGAACAGATCGGTGCCTACTTCGGCGCAGATGCACCGGAGACAGTCCTCGAGCAGAACTTCAACGTGGCGCCGACGAACGACATCTACGCCGTGGTCATCGGTGCTGACGGTTCTCGTCGGGTCGAGGTGTTCCGATGGGGGCTCGTCCCGTCGTGGGCAAAGGACGCGAGGATCGGCTCGAAGATGATCAACGCGCGGTCGGAGACGCTGGCCGAAAAGGGGGCGTTCAAACCGCTGCTGAGGAACAAACGTTGCATCATTCCGATGGACGGCTTCTATGAATGGCAGACCCGAACCGGCGCGGACGTCGCGCTGTCATCCACGAACAAGCCGGTGAAGCAGCCGATGTTCATCCATCGACTCGACGGCGAACTGCTCGCTGTTGCCGGGTTGTGGTCTCCGTGGCGGGACAAGACCATGGGCGCGGACGCTCCGTGGCTGCATTCGGCGACAGTGATCACGACCTCGGCCAACGACACGATGTCCGCAGTCCATGACCGTATGCCCGTGATCCTTCCGGCGTCGCTCTGGGAGACGTGGCTCGATCCGCTCAACACCGATGTCGAAACCCTCTCGTCGTTCCTCGTGCCTGCTCCGAACGGCCTGTTGACGGTGCATCCCGTGTCGACGGCCGTCAACAAGGTCTCCAACAACGGGGTGGAATTGCTCGCAGCGGTTCGTGTTCCGGTCTCGGCTACGACCTCGACGTCGCCGGCTTCACTGCCGTCGGACAGCAGCCGGACGCTCTTCGATTGACGGCTCCCGACAGTCCGTCGACGACGGCTGCCCGGGTGATCGGCATGTTTTTTTCTGGCGGTCGCTGGCGTACTATCACGGCGATGATTGCACCGTTGAAGGTTCTCTTCGCTACTGCAGAGCTTGCGCCGATCGCCAGGGTCGGCGGTCTCGCGGCTGCGGCAGCAGGGCTCGTCCATGCGCTCAGGGACGAGGGTGTCGACGTCGAGGTGGCGTTACCGGACTACAGCGGTGTTGCGTTGGCAGACGAACGGGTGGTCGAACTCGACGTGCCGGATTGGGCATCACCGGCCGTCGCCAGACGAGGCGTTCTCGACGGCGTCGGCGCGATCACACTCGTCCACGTGCCAGGGATCGAACGCAGCCATCCGTACCTCCAGCCGGACGGAACCGGCTGGCACGACAACGACGAGCGGTTCATGCGATTCTCGGCGGCGATCGCCGCCCTTTGCGATCTCACGCATCCGGATGTCCTGCACCTCAACGACTGGCACACGGCAGCAGCGTTGGCATTCGTCTATCCGCGTCCGGCGACGGTGTTGACGGTGCACACGCTCGGCTATCAGGGTCGCTGTGATGCCGGCTGGGTGTTCGCGATGCCCCATTTCCGAGAGGCCTTCGTGCAGCACGGCGATGTCAACCCGCTCGCCGGCGGGGTTCGGTTGGCAGACGCGATCATCGCCGTGAGTCCGACATACGCCAGGGAGATCACGACGCCAGAGGGCGGCTTCGGTCTCGACGGTCTGCTGAGAGCGCGGGGGACCGCGCTCCATGGGATTCTCAACGGGATCGACGACGTCGCCTGGAACCCGGCGATCGATCCGCATCTGAGTCACACCTTCGATCCGGATCACCTCTCGGGGAAGGCGGAAGGCAGAGCAGTGCTACAAGCAGCATTCGGGTTGCGTGCCAATGCCGGTCCGCTGCTGGTGATGGTGACCCGGCTCGTGGAGCAGAAAGGGGTCGATCTCGTCGTGCCGTTGTTGGACGAATTGGACGCCATCGACGCGCAGCTCGTCGTGCTCGGCGATGGCGACCGGCAGTTGGTCGACGCGTTGCGGGAGGCGGCCACCCTGTATCCCGAGCGGATGGTTTTTCGTCACGGATACGACGAACGGCTTGCCCATCAGCTGACAGCCGCCGGTGATCTCTTTCTCATGCCGAGTCGGTTCGAACCATGCGGTCTGGCGCAGATGCAGGCGATGCGCTACGGCACCCTGCCAGTCGTCACCGACGTCGGTGGACTGCACGACACGGTCGTCGATATCGACGCCCACCCCGAGGGTGGAACCGGGATCGTCACCTCGACAGTCGACTCCGCAGGGGTCCTCGACGCAGTGCGTCGCGGCGCCGCAGTCATCGCTGACGGGCAACGTCGAGCACCGGCGATGCGTGCGGGAATGACGGCAGACTGGTCGTGGCGCCGCCCGGCGCACGAACATCTCGAGTTGTACCGAGCGGTGTCGACGTCACGCACAGCGACGCGTTAGCTTCCAGGCCATGGCCGAACCTCGCGTACTCGTCATTGTCCTAGCGGGCGGAGAAGGTCGTCGCCTGCTGCCGCTGACCGCCGATCGAGCCAAGCCTGCCGTGCCGTTTGCCGGCAACTATCGGATCATCGATTTCGTTCTGTCGAACTTCGCCAACGCCCGCTATCTCAAGATCGTCGTACTGACCCAGTACAAGAGCCACAGTCTCGACCTGCACATCAGCCAGACTTGGCGATTTTCGACGCTGCTCGGCAACTACGTGACTCCCGTCCCTGCGCAGATGCGGCGCGGGCCGCAATGGTTCTCCGGGTCTGCAGATGCGATCTATCAGAACCTCAATCTGATCTCCGACGAACGCCCCGACTACGTCTGCGTCTTCGGCGCCGATCACATCTATCACATGGACCCTCGCCAGATGGTGGAGCAGCATGCAGACTCGACGGCCGCCGTGACCGTCGCCGCGATCCCCGTGCCGATCCACGAGGCGACGCAGTTCGGGGTGATCGAAGCCGGCGAAGGCAACCGCATCCGCAAGTTCCACGAGAAGCCGGCGGACCCCCCGCAGATGCCGGGCGACCCGACCCGTGCGCTGGCATCGATGGGCAATTACGTCTTCGACACGCAGGCGCTGATCGACATCGTCTCACCCGGACGGGAGTCCGCCGGGCACAAGGATGTCGGTGGTGACGTCATCCCGGCCTTGACGTCAGCGGGCCTCGCAGATCTCTACGACTTCTCGACGAACACGATCCCTGGTCAACACGATCACGAGCGCGGCTACTGGCGAGATGTCGGGACGCTCGACGCCTACTTCGAAGCAAACATGGATCTGCTGGCACCGTTGCCGTTGTTCAGCCTGCACAACCGTGACTGGCCGGTGTACAGCGGGCATTTCTCCTTACCCCCCGCCAAGTTGGCATACGGCCCGAACGGCTTCGGGGCGCACGTCTCCAACAGCCTGATCTCTCCGGGGGCGATCGTCTCCGGCGGGCGCGTCGACGGTTCGGTGATCGGCTCAGGCGTCTTCGTTCACGAGAGTGCCGAGGTCACGGAGTCGATCCTTTTCCCCGGTGTCATCATCGGACCCGGTGCACGCATCCATCGCACGGTGCTCGACAAGAACAACGTCGTGCCGGCACGGGCAATGATCGGCATCAACTCCGACGACGATCGCGAGCGATTCACGATTTCCGACAAGGGTGTCGTAGTCGTCGCCAAGGATCAACTGCCAGGCTGATCTGTCCCGGGCTGCTCTGTCCCGGGCTGCTCTGTCCCGGGCTCATCTGTCACCGGCTCCTGTCGATGGTCTCCGAGCCATTGCTTGGCACCAGCTGCGGCCGCAACGCCGGTACTGAAACATCCCTGCAGCAGGTAGCCGCCTGTCGGTGCCTCCCAGTCGAGCATCTCGCCGGCGACGAAGACCCCTGGCAATCGTCGCAGCATGAAGGAGTCGTCGACCTCGGTCCAGGCGATGCCGCCTGCCGTCGAGATCGCCCTGGCCATCGGGGCAACGGATGTCAGCCGCAGACGAAGCGACTTGGCCCCGCCATCACCCGTCGCCGTCTCGTTGAGCAACCCGATGGCAACCGCCGACAGCCCTGCCCGCCGTCGTCTCGTTGCTGACGAATCGCTTGGCCGCGACTGCAGCCGGGTTTGCAGCTGTGCGTCGCTCATGTCCGGATGGAGGTCGATCACGAGTTCGGCGACGCCGTCACGGTCGATCGCTTCTCGGAGTTCGGCACTCAGCGCATAGACGACGCCACCTTCGATGCCGGCGTCGGTGATCATCGCTTCGCCACGAACGGATCGCGAGCCGAACGTCAGACGCACGTTCTTGAGCGGCTGCCAGGCGAACCGCTGACGAAAATGCTCCGTCCACGGAACCCCGAATCCGCTGTTCGCCGGGCGAAGATCGTTGACGACGAGGCCCGCCGACACGAGCGACTCGACCCAGCCGCCGTCGGAGCCTGTTCGTGGCCACGTCGCGCCGCCGAGCGCCAGGACGGTGACGCCGGCCTCGATGGCGACGAGGCCGTCTGCGGAGTGCACGAGTACTCCTCCCGCTCCGTCGACGCCGGCGCACCGGTGCCCGAGACGGAATTGCACGCCCAGTCGGTGGAGTCGGTCGAGCCATGCCCGCAGCAGTGGGGTGGCCCGTAGAGCCGTCGGAAAGATACGGCCACTCGTGCCGACGAACGTCGGTTGATCGAGGCTTTCACACCATGCGACGAGGTCGGCTGGCGTGAACGAACGAATCGCCTCGAGCAGTTGCGCCGGTGCATTGCGGTAGCGCCCGAGGAGTTCGTCGAGTGGCTCGCTGTGCGTCAGGTTCAGTCCGCCACGCCCGGCAATCAGCAGCTTGCGTCCTGCAGTCGCCATGTGTTCGATGACGGTGACCTGGATCCCGGCGGATGCCAGATGTTCGGCGGCGATCAGACCGCTCGGGCCACCACCGACGACAACCGCGTTGGTTCCACGCACCGCGTGGGTACCACGCCGGTCGACGTCTCGTGCCGCGACGAGTTCGCTGCCGTCGGCTATGACGACAGCAGCGATGGTGGTGACGGGAGGTTCTGGCGGATGGCCTCTGCCGACGCTTCGAGTTGGGCTCGATCAACAGACGATGCGGCATTGGCGAATGACAGCTCGCTCATGTCGTTCGTCGGGATCAGGTGGATGTGGGCGTGAGCAACCTCGTATCCGGCAATGATCAAGCCGACCTTGTCGCAGCGGAACGCGTTTCGTTGGGCTAGGCCGATGAGATGGCTGACCGCGAACAGGTGACCGGCAAGCTCAGCGGAAAGATCGACCCAATGGTCGACTTCCTCGATCGGCACGACGAGCGCATGCCCGAAGGCCAGCGGGTTGATCGACATGAAGGCGACACAGCGATCGTCTCGCCAGACGAACGTTCCGGGGATCTCGCCGTTGATGATGCGGGTGAAAATCGTCGGCATCAGACAAACCCTCCTGACGCCGTGAACACGTCACCGTTGCAATAGCTCGACTCCGGACCAGCCAAGAATCGGACGAGCTCGGCCAGCTCCTCCGGCCTGCCGAGCCGTCCGGCAGGGACCTGCATGACGATGCCCGCTCTGATCTCCGGTGCCAACGGGGCGAGCAGGGGAGTGTCGATCCAGCCGGGGCAGACGACGTTCACGCGAACCCCGAACGCAGCGACCTCCTGGCCGACCGACTTCGTCAGGGCGATGATGCCGGCCTTTGCGGCTGCGTAGTGCAGTGCGCCCGGCATCGGCCTGACTGCGAGCACCGAGGAGACGTTGACGACGGTGCCTCGTCGTGCCGGCGTCATGTGGCGCAGGGCAGCGCGGGTTCCGTAGAACGTTCCGTACAGGTGCACCTTGATCATCCGGTCGAACTCGTCGTCGGAGAGTTCGACCGTGTCGTTCGTGACGGTCAGGTTGTCGATGTCGCCGACCATTCGCTTCATCTGGTTGTCGATGTTGATCGCCGTTCGTGCCTCGTTGTGCGGCGGCGCGATTCCAGCGTTGTTGATCATGATGTCGAGGCGTCCGTGGTGCATCGCGACCCGGTCGACGGCGGCGTCCATGGCGACGGAATCGGTCACATCGAACGCCGCGACTTCGCCACCGATCGCTGTCGCCGTTTTTCCGGCAGCGGCCTCGTCGCGGTCGTTGACGACGACGTGCGCACCGTCTGCAGCCAAGCGCCTGGCGAATGAGGCACCGAGCCCGGAGCCTGCGCCGGTGACGAATGCAACCTGACCATCGAGTGAGCTCATCGTGCGGACAATAGCTTGGTGCATCAGCGAGTTCAGCGCCGTCGAGGCGATCGGTCCTGAAGTGGTTGGCTGCCAGCTGTACGATCACAGGCGTGAGTGACGTCAGCGCGGATGCCAGCAGCATCGCCGGGCATCGTCTGTTGACTGCTCCCAACATTTTCACGCTGCTGCGGCTGTGCTGCATCCCGCTGTTCTTCTGGATGCTCTTCGGGCGCGACAACCGTGCGGGTGCTGCCTGGCTGCTCGGTGGCCTCGGCGCAACTGACTGGGTCGACGGGTACATCGCCAGACGCTTCAACCAGGTCAGCGAGTTCGGCAAGATCTTCGACCCGACAGCCGACCGCATCCTGTTGATCTCGACGATCATCGGGATCATCATCAATCACGCTGCGCCGGTCTGGTTCTGCGTTGCTGTGCTCGTCCGTGAAGTGGTCTTCGGCGGCACCGTCGCACTGTTGACCGTGTTCTTCAAGATGAAGCGCTTCGACGTCACATGGTGGGGCAAGACAGCAACATTCGGGATGATGTTCGCGATCCCCGGCTTCATGGTCGGCTCGTCGACGTTGGCGATCCATCCGCTGTTCGAGGTCGCAGCCTGGATCCTCGGGATTCCGTCGCTGTTGCTCAGCTACTGGGTGGCGATCAAGTACATCCCGACACTTCGTGCAGGCGTACGCGCCGGGAGATCCGCAGCGTCGTGAAAGCAGTCATCATGGCCGGCGGCGAGGGAACTCGCCTGCGGCCACTGACGTCCACGACCCCCAAGCCGATGCTCCCGATCGCCAATCGGCCGATGATGGAACACGTCATCGCCCTGCTCAAGCGTCACGGCTTCGACGAGATCATCGTGACCGTCGCCTTTCTCTCGAACGCCATCAAGACATACTTCGACGACGGAAGCGAATTCGGCGTGACGATCACCTACGCCGACGAGGCGGTGCCGCTGGGCACGGCCGGCTCGGTCGCCAATGCCTCAGCACTCTTGGGCGAGCGCTTCCTGGTGATTTCCGGCGACGTCATCACCGACGTCGATCTCACAGCGATCTGGGACTTCCATGGCGACCAGCAGGCAGTGGCAACGGTCGGCTTGACACATGTGCAGGATCCGCTCGAGTTCGGCATCGTCATCACCCGCTCGGACGGAACGATCGACCGCTTCCTCGAGAAACCGACGTGGGGGCAGGTGTTCTCCGACACGATCAACACCGGCATCTACGTGCTCGAACCATCGATCTTCAAATACATCCCCGCAGGAAAGGCGTCGGACTTCAGCGCCGAGATCTTCCCGGCGCTACTGCGCGCCAAGGAACGTTTGTACGGTGCGGTGGTCGAGGGCTACTGGGAGGACGTCGGCACACTCGAGTCCTACCTGACGGCGCACAAGGATGTGCTCGATCGCAAAGTGCAACTCGATGTTCCTGGCTTTCAGGTCAACGAAGGCATCTGGATCGGAGAAGGCGCTGAGATCTCACCCGACGCAGAGGTGAGCGGGCCGGCGGTGATCGGACCCGGCTCGAAGATCGAAGGCGGAGCGCGACTCGGGGAGTACACCGTGCTCGGCTCGAACGTACGCATCCTCAGCGACGTGCAGATCGAGCGGTCGGTTCTGCACGACAACGTCTATGTCGGTCGTGGTGCACGTTTGCGTGGTGCGCTCGTCGGTCGGGCGACGAGTATCCGCTCGAACAGCCGGGTCGACGAAGGCGCCGTCATCGGCGACGAGGTGTTCGTCGGTGCCGACGTCGTCATCGGCGGCAACGTCAAGGTTTACCCGTTCAAGACGATCGAGGACGGTGCGATCGTCAACACATCGATCGTCTGGGAATCGAAAGGAACGCGCAGCCTGTTCGGACGCGGAGGGATCACCGGTATCGCCAACGTCGATGTCACCCCCGAATTGGCGACCAAGGTGGCAATGGCATACGGGACGACGTTGAAGAAGGGCACGACGATCGTGACCTCGCGTGACTCGAGCCGTGCGGCGCGCATGCTGAAACGCTCGATGATGGCCGGGCTCAACGCTGCCGGCATCGACGTACTCGACCTCGAGATCGCCAGTATCCCGGTGACCCGCTTCCTCATTTCCTCGCCTCGGGCCTTCGGCGGTTTGACGGTCCGCCTCCATCACAACGATCCCGACCGGATTGTCATCCGCTTCTTCGACGCCACCGGTGCAGACATCGACGACGACGCCCGCCGCAAGATCGAGCGCCTCTTCCAGCGCGAGGACTACCGACGCGTGCTCGCCGAGGAGATCGGTGACATCGACTTTCCCCCGCGTGCGCTCGAGGAGTACACAGGCGCGCTCGCGGCGACCGTGGAACGCCAGGGCATCGCCCAGCGACAGTTCAAGATCGTCATCGACTATTCATTCGGGGCGACGTCGTTCGTCATGCCGAATGTGCTCAGCAAACTCGGCGCCGACGTGCTGGTGGTCAATCCATACGCGTCGACGTCTTCGATGTTGAGTTTCGATCCAGCGGCGGCAGCCGAGCGGGTTGCGGGCATCGTCCGCGCATCCGGAGCACACCTCGGCGCGGTCCTCGATTCCGACGGCGAACGCCTGACATTGATCGACGACGAGGGTCACATACTCAGTCATACGGAGGCGTCGCTGGTCTTCGTGGAGCTCGTCTGCGATCACCTGATCGGCGACCGCATCGCCGTGCCCCTCAACGCAACCGCTCACGTGTCGTCGATCGCTGCCAGTCACAACACGGGGACCACCTTCACGAAGCTCGCCCGATCGGCGCTGATGGCCGCGGCCACCGAGCCCGGTGTCGGATTTGCCGCCGACGGGCGTGGCGGCTACATCGTGCCGGGATTCCTGCCGGCCTTCGACGCTGCGGCCGCGCTGGCCAAAATGCTCGACCTGCTCGCCCGGAGCGGTCGGACGCTGAGTGAGGTCGTCGCCGCCTTGCCGACGGTGCATATGGCTCACGAGACGGTCGTGACGCCGTGGGAGCAGAAGGGTTTGGTCATGCGCTCACTGATCGAGACCGCAGGCCCCGACGTCGTGCTGGTCGACGGCGTGAAGGTGCTGCATCCCACTGGCTGGGTGCTGGCGAGGCCCGATCCGCTCGAACCGGTCACCCATGTGTGGTCGGAGGGTTCGACCGACGTGGAAGCCCGCCAACTGGCTGACGAGTATGTTCTGCGCATCCGCCAACTCGTGAGGTGATTTCTTTCGCGACAGCATGAGAACGCCGATGCAACGGCACGAGAACGCCAGGACGGCGGCGACCACACTCACAGCCGAGTCGACGATGTGCGCTTGTGAACGTTCTGAGCTGCACGTAGGCAAGCCTCCCGAAACGAGCTATGTTCGTGGGCCATGAGTACACCCGAAGACCTTCGATACTCGAACGACCACGAATGGGCTCGGCTCGAAGGCGATCTGGTGCGCATCGGCATCACCGACTATGCCCAGGACGCTTTGGGCGACGTCGTGTACGTGCAACTGCCGGCTGTCGGCTCTGCGGTTGTCGCCCGTGACAGCATTGCAGAGGTCGAATCGACGAAATCGGTCTCCGACATCTTCGCGCCGCTGACCGGCACCGTTGTCGCCGTCAACGACGTGCTGACCGACAGCCCGGATCTTGTCAACACCGAACCATACGGCAGCGGGTGGCTGTTCGAAATCCAGCTCACCGACGCTGCAGAATACGATGCGCTGATGACTGCTGCGCAGTACGACGCCTTCGTGGCAGGCTGACGAGCCGAGCGGTTCGATGGCGTATCTCTTCTGCAACAATTGCGGTCACCGCAACCCACCCGGTTCGATGTTCTGCTCGGCGTGCGGGCACTCGCTCGACAGCGTCTCGAACCAGACCGTCACGCTCGCCAAGCTTGATCCTCTACTGGAGAGTTCGATTCGTGACGACGACGTGCAGGTTCACCTCGACGAATTACCCGCCGGCATCGGCACGTTGGTGGTACGTGCCGGTGAGCAGGCCGGGGATCGCTTCTCGCTCGGTGGCATCCTCACCCGTCTCGGCCGTGCTCAGGACAGCGACATCAGCCTCGACGACATCACCGTTTCCCGGCGGCATGCAGAGATCACCAAGATCGGCGGCGCCTATTTCGTTCGCGATCTCGGTTCGCTCAACGGCACCTATGTCAACCAGCGGCGGATCGACGAGTCGCCACTGCGAGATGGGGACGACCTGCAGGTCGGAAAGTTTCACCTCTGCTTTTTCGAAGGGCCATCCGGCGGATGAAATATCGTGCGTATCTATCGATCGGTGAGGTGCTCGGGCTGCTGGTCGACGAGTTTCCCGACGTGACCATCTCCAAGATCCGCTTCTTGGAAACACAGGGCCTGGTCGAGCCGGAGCGCACTGCATCCGGCTACCGCAAGTTCTCGGACGAACACGTCGAACGGTTGCGCTACGTGATGCGTGAGCAGAAGGAGAACTACCTCCCGCTGAAAGTGATCAAGGATCGTCTCGACGGCGAAGACGGTACTCCAGCTGCGACCCCGCGTCCGCTACCGACGGGTGCCTCGTGGGCGACGATCGATACGGTCCACGCCGCTGGCAACTCGTCCGATGCGGTCGACCTGGTCGAGGTACTCACCGGTGGGCAGCGCGCCAGTGGCGGACACGGGATTCCGACGACGAACGGCATCGGCCCGTCGGCCCCGACCGTGACGACTGGCGACGACCAGACCATCCCGAACATCGGCACCGACGGCGTGCCGGCGCCGATTCCCGGCGAGGTGCTGGTCCCTATCGACACAGCATTGGGTCACACAGCATTGGGTCACACAGCATTGGGACAGACCGATGCATCCGCAGGATCCCTGGCCGTTTCCGGACCGGAGCCCACCGTCGCATCGGAGCCCACCGTCGCATCGGAGCCCAGCGCGGCCTCTCAGCCCGCGGTCGCACCTGGGGGCGATGACGCGCACCAGTCCGATGCGCCACCCGACTCCGATGCCTCGCCGGTCGGGGAGACTGCCATCGAAGCACCGGTCGCCGCAAACCCGATCGTGGAGGCACCGCACGTGGCGACCCCGGAGCGTGCAGCGCCCATGCGTGCGCCCCTGCGAACTGTCGTCGCATCCGCTGCCACCCACGACGACTCGTGGACGGCGGAAGAGATCGCTGCCGAAACCGGAGCGACCGTGAAGTTGCTCGACGAGCTCACCAGCTTCGGGTTGATCCGTCCGCAGACGGTCGCCGGAACGACGACGTACGACAGTATCGCCAGGCAGATTGCCATGCTCGCCGTCGAATTCGCCGCCCACGGTCTCGAAGTGCGTCATATGAAGACATGGCGCACGAACGCCGAGAAGGAAACGGCGCTGTTCGAGCAGATCATCAATCCGCTCGTCAGGCAACGCAATCCGCAGGCACGTCAGCAGACCGTCTCGACGTTGACGTCGCTGTGCGATCTCGGCGCAGACCTGCGCGCCGCCCTCGTGCGCAGCGAACTCAAGCAATATCTGGATTGAGCGGAAGGTACGCTGATGGACATGATCGCGATGGAACTCGTCGGGGTCAGGCTGGAAGTGCCAGCCAACACCCCGGTCATGATGCTCCGTGAGACCACCGATCGTCGAAGGATCCTCCCGATCCTCATCGGTAGTCCGGAAGCCGCTTCGATCCACTACGCCATCGAGGGTGTCGAGCCGCCCCGTCCGCTGACTCACGACCTGCTGGCCAATGTCCTCGCCGAACTCGGTGCCGAACTGAAATCGGTCGTGATCACCGAGCTCCGAGACCACACGTTCTACGCCGAGCTCCATCTCCGCAACGCCGCGGGCGACTACGTCGTCTCCAGCCGACCCTCCGATGCGATTGCGCTCGCCGTGCGGGTGCATTGCCCGATCTTTGCGGCGGAGGCGCTCCTCGACGAGGCCAGCTTCGAAGAGGCAGAACCCGACGCCAACGAGGACGATCAGATCATCTCCGAGTTCGAGGAATTCATTGCCGGCGTGAACCCTGACGATTTTGCCTGACGATTTTGCCTGACGATTTTGCCTGACGATTTTGCCTGACGATTTTGCCTGACGATTTTGCCTGACGATTTTGCCTGACGATTTTGCCTGACGATTTTGCCTGACGA
>JANXUF010000139.1 GCA_025356335.1 Actinomycetes bacterium | reverse complement strand
GGCCGGGGCGACGGCGACACCTTGGGCGGACGTTGAGCGGATACTCGTCGAGGCGGACACCTTCTGGATCACGACCGTGCGGATCGACGGTCGTCCGCACGTCACCCCGCTCGTCGCTGTCTGGCTCGACCAGGCCCTCGCGTTCTGCACGGGCGTGGACGAACAGAAGGCTGTCAACCTGCGCCACAACCAGAACGTGATCCTCACTACCGGCCGTGACTCGTGGAACGAAGGAACCGATGTCGTCGTCGAAGGCAGCGCAGAGCGTGTGACGGACGACGCGACCCTCGGCCGCCTCGCTGCGGCATGGCGCACGAAATGGGACGGCAGGTGGCAGTTCGAAGTTCATGACGGCGGTTTCCGGCACGAGCGCGGGGCCGGGACCGTATTGGTGTTCACCGTCGTACCGGACAAGGTGCTCAGCTTCGCCAAGTCGACCTTTGCCGCATCGCGCCACACGTTCCACAACCGCTGATCGTCGTCGGGTTCGAAGCGTTTGCGCCGGGCATCCGCGCTCGCGCCGAAGCGAGGATATGCGCTCGTCTGGCCACCGATCGAAGCCGTCGTTCTGCGCTGCGCATTCTGTGCGCATCGGTCAGCAGCGCGGGCGGTGCCGTACATCCCCACGGTGTCTGCATGGCATGTCCCGCTCTCGCTGTCGTCGAACACGCCGGTGAGAGGAGCGCTCACGGTCCCGTGCGCAGGACGGTAACCGTGTCCGGTGTATCACCTTCCGTCGCGAATATCCCTTGTGCCAATTCCGAGTGGAGGGATGGCGACCCTTCGGCTCGGGTACGAGCGGCGGTAATGAACGTCTCCACTGTCATGGCCCAATTGATTGTCTCCGACTTGGATCGAGCCGTCGACTTCTACACCCGGTTGTTCAGGAGGGCACCCGACTCCAACCCGATGGAGGGGCTGCAGGAGTGGTACTTCGACAACGCTGGCGCAATCCAGGTATACGAAGAGTCTGAGCGAGCCGGTAAGTCCGGAGCGACGATAACCGTGGACGATCTCGACGCGGAGGTGGCCGCGCTGGACGCGGCGGGGATTGACCATGAGCCGCTGGTGGAAGCCAACTACGTCCGAGTGGTTCAGCTCGCGGATCCTGATCAGAACCGGATCGTTTTGACCGGGGCGAAGTAGCGGCTTGCGAACCTGCACAGCGACAGGGGTTCGTCCGTCCGTTCTCGAGCTCGCCCAACACTCTCAAACAACCGCAATCCCGTGAAGTCGACGCGCCGTTCGGGGCGGGCTGATGAGGACGGTTGGTGCGTCATTCTGCGAAGCACGATATGTACGCCTCCATCAATCTCGGCGCACCAGTTCTACCTCGGTGGCCTCGAGACTGTGATAGGACCCGACTCTGCAACGTGATGCATCATGCTTGCCACATCCCAGGCCGCAGCGCGGCGGTCCTCATCGGTGAGCTCCGGACCGAGATAGCCACTTACATGCGCGCAACCCGGGGGGTAGCCGAGGAGTCCGTCAGGTTCGTGCTGTACCCGCACGTTCTCCGAGCGCAATTGCTCAGCGGAAATGGAGAACGCAACTGAGCGCCTCTTCCGGATACGGGAGCACAGCTCGCCAATGGAATATGAGTCATGAACTAGGTGGTCGGACCAGTAGACCGAGAGTTCTGGATCGAATTCAACAGCCTTCTTCTGGCGGTCGGCTTCCCACCGTGCATCGACACGCGGGACGTGTCTCCCGAGGTCATCGCTGTAGACGATGTAGCGATCACGATCCTCCTCGACTCTCCAAAGCAGTGCGTCATCCGGCACCTCGACCGAATCACCGCAATCGAAGCTGTGAGTCACCGCTCTGAGAGTTCCCGGAGCACGTCTAGGAGGAACTCTCGATTGTCGTCGAGATCGCCGTGGCAACCATCGCCTCGCTCCTTATTGCGTGTCCAAACGGTGACTCTGTGGTCAGGATCGACGTTGACCTCTACATTCCAGCCGGCCTTGTGCCAGATGAAGTCAACGCCGCCGCGTCGAGATGGAAGAACGTTCGGCGCTGGAGCGTCGGGGGGCAGCATTCGCAACAGACCGCCTATGTAGGCACGCGCTTCGCTCAATGTCTCCATCGAAGGCGACGGCTCGAACAGGCGCTCGCAGTCAAGTTGCGCAAGTCGCGTGTCGACATAGCGAACCCAGGGCACAAAGGCGGTGACGGCGTCCTGATTCAGCTTCGCTGTCTGGGCATCGTCGATCACCCCATACACGAAGAGACTCGTGTACGGCGGGGACTCGCGGCGAGTGTCCACGTGGTAGGTGTTCGACTCGACGCTTCGGATGGCCGGAAGGATCATCGGCCGTTCCACCCGCTGTCGCTCCGTACTGGGCAGCTGATAGCGGCCCGTGTCGGTGGCGTTGGTCACTTTTGCAGCCAAGTTCGTCGTGCCTCCTCCGTAGTCAGATCAGTAAATGTTTGAACGATTGTGTCGCGAGCCCCCTCGAACGCATCCAGCCAGGGGGCATCGGAGTCGTCCGCAGACACTCGCGCGGACAGGCTCAGCATCGTTCCGTCCACCCAGGTTGCACCTCCGGGTCCGTCGGGGCGTTTGGCCGTTCGCAGCTCGACGGAGAGAACGCCGATCTGTGCGTCATCTGAGTCGACCAATCGGTACTTAAGTACGTGGACTTGGGCAGTCGGTTGGCGATTTACGCCACGGCCACTGGTGGCCACATGCTGGGCGAATTGAAAGGCCCGCTCCAAGTCCGCACCGGGTATCCAGTTGACGTAAGTGAGCTCGAGACTGGTCGCCCGTGGTCGATCAATTCCCCGGCTATCCAAGAATTCACAGAAGCGTTCGAACAGCCGCGCAAACCGCTCGTGTAGTGAATCGAAGTGCGGGTACTTATGGCCGTCCCGAAGTCGCCAGTTAGATACGAGCATGTTGTTCTGCAACTGAAGGACGAACACATCATCAGCCGAGGTCATGAAAAGTCGGGACGGGCCCTGGCTGCTCGACATCAGGGCCGCCAAATCGACTGACGAACCACCGTCTGTCGCGTCATCGACAATCGTCACGCGTGGTTGATTCGAAAACGTCGGGAACTCCTCCACCACCGACTGCCAGAAGAGAATCTGGTCCGTATCCGTGAACTTTTCGAGATCGAGGAATCGAGTTGCGAAGACGACCTCGTCTAGGGGTGGGCTGTCGTAGTCGGGCAGATCGACTGGCCTTGGCACGATCGCATGATAGGCGGATCAGACGACACGCAGCGCGGAACGAGCGAATTGTCGTCCGACTCTTCACTGCGTCTTACCCCCGAGCTCCGTCGCGACGAAGCGCTCCACAGCCGGCGTTCGGAGCAACTCTCTCCTCCACAGGCTCGCTAATGGGACACAGAACGCGCGTCACCGGCGAGCACCGAATGTTCGCTCGCCACAGAGAAGAGCGCTCAGAGCCGATCTGTGCGTTGCCGGAATGCCCGCAGTGTGCCGATAGGAGAATTTGCGTCACTCCGATAGCGGGCAGATCGCGGCCACCAGACCGCTGCGGGCGCAACACGACGTACCTGGTTTCCATCTGCGTCTAGGGCTGAGTTGCCGTTGGCGTTGATCCGAGCGTGAGCGGATTTTGATGGCGCTTGCCGCCGCCGAGATCGTCATGCCAGCGACAGAATCGCCTCTGCGACGCCTATTCATTCCGGTCAGATGCACGATCGAGGCTCGTTCATTGGATCTCCAAGCATATAAGGCCTGGTCACGTCGTGGGTGACAGTAGCCGGTGGAGGACGAGTCGTCAGACACTGTCGCCCACAATGATTGTCGCCGCCGGTCGTGTTGCGCCCTTATCTCGATTCTTGCAACCCGAGATGGCGCGTGGGAAGCGAATCGACGCAAACTCGAGGAGTTATTCTCCGACGGTCTTTTGGGCATTGGCCGCTCTACGGGGTCTTGACTTTCTGACCGTGGAGATCACGAACTTCAGGATGAGGGCGGCCAAGGCGGCGATCCCGCCTTGCTCAGCTCCAAAAATGCACATATGCAGCGGCACCGGCGACGGCGGCAGTCCCGACATGGCCGGGCAAACCGACTATCAGTTTCCTCGTCAATTCCTCGAAGGCCGGCTCGATCGCTGACCCGACCCCCCGCTTTGCCGCGTCCCGCCCGCGTCTGTCCTCCCCCCGGCACCTTGGCCTCGCCGCCGTCATGCGGCCCGGCGTGTCCGACTTCGTCAGCCAGCTTGGCGTCGCCTACTTCGACCGCTGTCTCGATCATTTCCTTAGCCCTGATTCTTCGGGAGAATTCGGTGGGTGGTCCCGGATTGCTTGTTCAGACGGTTGAACGGCTGGCGTGTGGTTGTTTCTGTCGTTCCGTGACGTCGGCGCCTCGCTGGCGGGCTCGGCGACGTTCTGTGCCGGGGTTGGGGCGCGGCGGGTCCGGGCGGGGCCGGTGCCGGTCGGTTGCGGGCGGGTTCAGGCGAGTTGGTGGATGCGTTCGTACGCGGCGAGGAGCTCGTCGGCGGTTGGCCAGGCGTCGATGATGCGGATGATCACGTTTCCGGCGCGCCGCACGATGCGGGCGGGTGTGTGCCAGAGCGTCCAGCGCAGCCGTTTCGGTTGCGCGGTGGCGAGGTGACCGGTGCAGCACACGGCTTGGAACCAACGCACCAAGTCAGCGGCGACACAGACGAGCTGCAGCCAGGCACGGTTGGCGTCGAGATCACTGAACGGGAATCGTTCGAGCCCGGAGTCTTTCAATCGTTTGATGTGATCCTCGACGTGGGCGTGTTGACGCATGTGCCAGTCCAACTGCACCGGGTCGCCGGTGCTGTCGGTGTAGTGACCCCAATACCTGTAGATGTCGGAAGGGAACAGGGAACGTTGCGCACCGGGGTGCAAATGTTCACGGCGCACGATCAGCCGTGTCCCTGCCGGCCATGACGAGAGATCAACGAGGTCGGCAATCTCGGCAACTTCGGAACGCACAGCAGGATCGCCGTGGCTGCGTCGTGCTGGATGCCAGCGGCCGTCGGGGTCTGTGGCGTGGATCCGGCTGATTCCCGCATGAATACTGGCGTTCGCACGAGCGACGACAGCGAAACCGACGTTACGGGCACGGCATCCGTGAACGAACCCTTCGGTGCACCCCGCCGAATCGGCACGGATTTGAACCGCACGGTTCACTGACGAAGCATCGTCACCGGTGTGGTGTCCGGTAGCGATCTCGACAGGCAACTGAGCGACCGCTTCATCGAGGAGTTGCACATGATCAACGACGGTGTTCGCGCCGGCGTTACCCGGGCGCAGCATCGCTGCGAGTGCTTCACCGGTTCCGTCGGCGAAGCAGAACATCGGGTGGACCCGAACCCGCCCTTATACGTCGGGCCGGTGCCGGCCTTGTTCTCCGAATGGATCTCCACCAACGACGCGTCGATGTCCAACACCACCATCGCCGTCCCCGTCGTAGCCGCCATCCGCCGCCACATCCCCGCCCGCACCGTCGCTGTCCGGGCGCGGAGACCGTCAAGGACCTGAGGGGTGATCGCCCGCATCGTGCGATACAACGTCGAGTCCGAACAGACATCACCAAACAACCGGTCCTGACAGCCGAGAAACTCGATATCAGTGCACGCTTCCCCGCCAGCAGCGAGCATCAACGCCGCATGCGTCAAGACCTTCCCGCGATCATGCAACGGCGCCCGTTCACCCGACCATGGGATCGCCGCCGACAACGAGCTCCCGAGACCGATCCGGTCAGCGAACTGACCCAACGCGTGCAACCCGGCATGCGCCACCACCTGGCTCCCGCCGGTTTCCACGACGACATTCAACGTGCTGTTACGGTTCACTTCGCAAGTGCCCTTCCGCATGGTGCTTTTGGTGCTTCACACCTCCAGAATCCCTTACGGCAAGGGCACTTGCGCGAATACCCCCCATCCACACCGTGAATAATCAGGGCTAGAGTCCGCTCAACGGAAAGGTACCTCAGGCGATCCGTTCAGCAGTTATCGCAGGACTTTCAGTAGCCGCTTCCCGGCGCGAGACACTGCGAACCTGAACTCTCTTGCGATGAATCTGAAACCGATCGTCCAGGAGCATGAGTGGGACACTGGCGACTATCGACACGGTGAGTTCCACTGCGACAAGACCCCGGCTGGTGAGGAGCAGGTAACCGCGTTCGTGCAGGTAGTCGAAGAAGTACAGGACAGCCACATGACTCAGGAATATCGGATATGACATCTTACCTAAGAGGTTGTCAAGACGCCGATCCTTAAGTTTTGCCTCACCGAGCACCAGAAGGCACCCAGTACCCACGATCAGCCCGATCAGGGACTCAAACGCGTAGGGCTGTGAGATTGGCTTGTCGAAGAACGAGAGTGCTGCAAGGTGAACAGTAACGACTCCTACTACGAGCCCCACAATATTTCGCGACCTTCGTGTGACGTCTGTTCTCATGTCACAGATGATTGAGCCAAGGATGAACACGAATAGCGTTCCTGGAAGTAACTTGTAGCCCCAACGCAGCGGATTAATCTTTTCAAACGTTGCGAGTGCGAATATGGCGTAGCTGAACGGCAACAATAGATATTTGAATTTCGGAAACCGGACAAGGAACGGCAGCAACGTGTAGAACTGAACTTCCGAGCCGAGTGACCAGGCGGGAGGATTCAGTATGTTCGAGTGAATATTGAGAGGAAAGATCGTGAGATTGGCGAACATCGACCACGGGTCAAGATACAGCTTGCCGTAGCCGACGGAGACGCAAAATCCAGCAATGATGACGAGCGAGAGTGCGTAAAGCGGATAGATCCTGAAAAATCGGTCTCGATAGAATCGAAGGATGTTTGACATGTCGTTGGAAAAGTTGACACGAAATGAGTACGTCATCACGTAGCCAGCGATCATAAAGAAAACAACCACCGCCATCGATCCAAAATGGAAATCTGGCGTGAGACCAGTATGGCTGAAGACGACGGCCATGGCTAAGACGAATCGAAGCCCTCCTAACATTTTTCATCCTCCGATATCTTTCTGAATCCTCTGACGCTATCTCGATAGACGACTGGTCCGCTAGGGGTCGGCCAGTTCCAACGGTCGGTGCACGGTGTGATTGACCGCGCGGTGTAGTTTTGTGGGGTGGAGTTGGACAAAGAGGGCCTGTCGCGGTTCTTCATGGTGACGCTTCCGTCTTTGGATGGACGTCAGCGGCGTTTGTTGGCGGCTTCGATGGTCGAGGTGATCGGTCGCGGAGGTCAGGCTCGTGTTGATCAGGCGGCGGGGATGAGTCGTAACACGCTGATTGTCGGAGCGAGGGAAATGTTGGAGGGGCCGGTGTTACAGGTGAGGGTTCGCCGCGTCATCACCGTGCGGACACGACCGTCAAATCAATGGCTGGAAACAGATTTTCATCACCCCACCATCCGCTATGACGACCGCATGCATCACTCAAAGGAGAACGAACTACCACGCCCGCTTCGAGAAAAACCGCTGGTCCACCGGTGGAAGTTGTTTTTCACACCCGGTGATGTCATCGTTGTCATTTCGTGACTTCGACACCTCGGCCGGCACATGATCAGCATTCGATCGACTCCGTCGCCCTCGAGATCCGCAGGCGAGTGCTCGAACTATCGTTTCGAGCGCGCGTCGGACACATTGGGTCGTGCTTGTCCATCGCCGACATTCTGGCCGCAGTGTACTGCAGTCCGCAGTTTGCATGGACGTCGCGAAGTTCGGATCGCGATCGGTTTGTGCTCGCCAAGGGGCACGCTGGCTTGGCGCTCTACGCAGTGCTTGAGGCGATCGGCGCAGTCTCGAGAATCGACCTCGACACCTTCGGCACCGACGGTTCGATCTTCGGCGTGCATCCCGAGACGCATATAAACGGTGTTGACTTCTCGACGGGTTCACTCGGCCAGGGCCTCGGTATGGCGGTTGGTGCTGCACTCGCCGCAGTCATTCAGGGATCCGACCGAAAGGTCGTGGCTGTCCTCAGCGACGCTGAGTGCAATGCAGGGTCGACATGGGAGGCGGCGCATTTTGCCGGTCACCACAGACTTCCAAACATCGTCGCGATCATCGATGTAAACGGACAGCAGGCACTCGGCCCCACACGGGTGATCCTCGATCAGGAGCCCTTCGGCGATCGTTGGCGGCTCGCAGGGTGGGAGGTGCGCGAGGTGAATGGGAACAACACGGAAGCGCTTTCAGCCGCACTCGCCCCGTCCTCAACGGGCCCCGTCGCCGTCGTGGCTCGAACTGTCTTTGGCGCGGGGGTGTCGTATATGGAAGGTCAACTCGATTGGCATTACCTCCCGATGTCCGTCGAGCAGTACGAGCAGGCGCTGGCGGAATTAGGCGGCGCAAGTGCGCGCTGAAGCCCTGAGAACGTTGATCGACCTTGCCGAGGACGACAGCCGGATCGTCTTCTTGACTGGCGACCTGGGCTACGGGGTCGTCGAAGAATTCTTTCGGCGGTTTCCTCAGCGGGCGTTCAACGTCGGAGTCGCCGAGCAGAACATGTTGGCGATGGCAACTGGCCTTGCCGAGGCCGGCTTGCGCCCGTACGTCTATTCGATCGCGACCTTCGCATCCTTGCGCCCCTTCGAGTTCATTCGGAACGGCCCTGTCCTTCACCAGCTTCCGGTGAGGATCATCGGTGTCGGCGGTGGCATGGAATACACGACGAATGGAATAACGCACCTCGGGCTCGAAGATGTCGGTGTGCTCCGCACTCTTCCGGGACTGAGCATCATCTGCCCGACGGATACGCCCCAGACGCGGTCGGTGCTCGAGGCGACGGTCGACGATCCGTCACCGATCTACTTTCGTCTGAGTAAGCAAGAACTCGCATTGATCGAGGGCCGTGAGCCGGGCTGGAACTTGGAGGGGGTCGACGTCCTGTCAAACGGCGACGGATCGGTGGCTCTGTTTGCGCTCGGAGCCGCCGCAGCGGGTCTGCCTCTTATCGAACGTCTGCTCCAAGAGCATGGAGTCCGTCCGACAACAGTCGCCGTGTCCCGTATTGCCCCATCGCCCTGTGACACATTGCGATCACTCGCTGAGAGGCATCAGCTCGTCGTCTCCGTCGAATCGCACTACCTCGCCGGAGGATTGGGATCATTGCTGTGCGAAGTGATCGCCGAGGCGGGGCTACGTGTTCGGGTTATGCGATGTGCTGTCGAATTGAGCCCCAACGGCATCTTCGGCAGCGTCGCTCATCTCGCCAAATGGGCGAAGATCGATCCCGTTTCGGTCGCGAATCGAATCCTACTTGCGTTGGAAAAACGACCTACGGATACGCGATGAAGATCTCCCAACGAAGCATCTCAGTCGTTCTGCCCGTGCATCAGCAAGAGGACCACATCGGACAGATTCTTCTCGATCTGTTCGATGGAGTGCGTGACTTGACGTCCGACCTCCAGATGATCGTGTTGGTCAACGCATCCTCCGATCGATCGGCCGAGATGGCTCGCTCGGTTGCTAGCCAGTGCCCCGGCATGATCGTCGTCGAACTTGCCGAAGCCGGGTGGGGGAGTGCTGTTCGATCGGGCCTTTCTTTGGCAACCGGTGACTTGCTCTGCTTCACAAACTCTGCGCGTACGACACCGCGCGATCTGCGCACGGCCGTCGCACTCGGACTGTTGAATGAGCACCACGCTGTCAAGGCGATTCGGCGCTCACGTGAGAGCGTGATCCGCCGAATGGGCTCAGTGCTGTACAACTTCGAGGCTCGAACCCTGTTCGGATTGGCGAGTTGGGACATAAACGGAACTCCGAAGGTGTTTCCACGCGAGATGGCGGTGCTCCTCGAGCTTCAAGAGGACGGCGACCTGCTGGACCTCGAGTGGTTGGTCGAATGCATCGCAGCGCACCATCAACTGATCGAATATCCGGTTACGTCGGTGCGGCGACATAGTGGTCGCTCCACGACGAGGCTACGGTCAGCAATACGGATGTATGTCGGGGCGTTTCGCCTTCGCCGTCGCCTTCGGGGCAGGCCGGCGCTGGCGCCACGGAGACAGCCTTGACAGGGAATGATCGCTGGGACCTCGCCGCTCGCCAGATGCGCGATCCGCAACAGGTGTTTACGCTCTCAGCTGGTGAGTTGCCATGGGACCCGCGGTTAGTTGACACTGTCGTGAAGGGACCATTCTGGCAAACACTGGCCGAGTTGGGAATCACGCTGCTCGTCTCGCGTGAATACGAGCATCTTGTCCTGGCGCTTTCGTGCAGGAACGAACAAGCATGGACGTCAGTGTTGCGGCTGCCCCACCCGTCTGGCATTGCGGTCAACCGCTCGAACGGCAGAGTCTTCATTGCGTGCACGAGAAGCCCGAATCAGGTGATCGAGTTCGCCGCTGCAGACGGCGTCCTCCATCGCAACGACGTGCCGCAACAAGCTGCTGGCGGCGGCCTGGTTCCTGTCGCAACACGATTTTTCCCAGGTTGTCTCTATCTCCACGACCTCGCGTTCGTGGCCGGACGCCTCATGGGGAACGCTGTCGGTCTGAACGCCGTAGTCGATCTTTCGGGTCCAGGTGTCCATTCGGTCTGGTGGCCGAGATCGCTGGACGATTTGCAGTCGATGCGATTCGCCCACAACACTATCCAATTGAACTCCCTGGCCACGTCGGACTCGCTGGACAGCACTTACATGTCGGCATCCACTGAGCGGCCCGGCGCCTTCCTGCCGGGAGACGTGCAGTGGGAGATCGACCGGGCGGGTGTGATCTTTTCGGGAGGAACCCGGAATGTCGTCGCTCGGGGTCTGACACGTCCCCACTCATGTCGAAAGTCGAGCGACGGATTGGTGTTCGTCGACGACAGCGGCTATGGAACGGTCAACGTGGTGGATGGTGAGAGGACGACGATCATCGCTCATCTTCCAGGCTGGACCCGCGGGCTGTGCATCATGGACCGCCTTGCCGTGGTCGGCACATCGCGGGTGATTCCAAAATTCGCATGCTACGCACCTGGTCTTGATCAATCGGAAAGCAGCTGCGGAGTGCACTTTGTCGACATCGCCAGCGGTCGGGTTGAGTCATCGCTCGTCTGGCCGGCGGGCAATCAGATCTTCGGGATCGATTGGTTGCCTTCGGACGTGGCCACCGGCTTCCTGTCCGGGGATCCCACGCAACGATCCACCGAGAGAGATGCGGCGTGGTATCAATTCAATCCCCCCGGCTCGTCGCTCGAGCCACAATTCTTGGAGCAACAGTCCCAATGACGGAACGCAAGATGGCACTCGTGATGCTCGGAGCGATGTACGAGAACGGAGGCAACACGACGCATCGTCATCTCGACGGTCACCCTGAGCTGTTCGTGTACCCGTTCGAGTCTCAGATCGGTACACGGCTTGTCAATGATCAGTTCTCGGCGATGTTCCCGAACAAGTACCGCTGGCCGGTGTTCGATCTGGCATCGGATCCTGCAGCAGACTTTCGGTCGATTATCGACGAGGAGGCCAAGATCCGGTCGCGAACTCCGTTCGTCAGCAAGTTTCGCGAATGGTCGTTCGATATGAGCGACGTCGAGCGCAGCGAGCGATTTCAGCAGTTGGTACGCAGTCGAGGTCGTAGTCGTCCCGGCAACGTTCTCAGTTTCTTCGAGGCCACATTCGATTGCTGGAAAGACCTCCGACGAAGTGGGCGCGAGCGATTCTGGGTCGGCTACTCGCCCGTTCTGGTTGTCGATGCCGAATTGATTTTGGCGGAACTTCCCGACGCGCATTTCGTTCATGTCGTACGAAACCCTTGGTCTGCGTACGCCGAGACGAGACGTCGTCCGCTGCCTCTATCTCGCTCTACGTATGTAGCGCAATGGGTGATCAACCAGCAGATGGCGGCGTCCGCGAGAGCGCGTTTCCCCGACCGGATGCACATCATTCGTTTCGAAGACGTCGTCCGCGATCCGGCGTCGGCTTTCGGTGATCTGTGCGGCGCCCTCGGTATCGATGAACACGATCGGTCTCTGACACGTCCGTCGTGGAACGGTCTTCCGCTCGACGAAATTTACCCCTGGGGAACGGTGAGGACGCCGACGCCACAAGCCAACCGTGCAACAGCCGACGAACTGGATCCCGGAGAGCGCGCAGAAGTGTCTCGGCTCGCAGCACCTTGGATTGACATGCTCGGATACACGAACTTTCTCGACTAGAAATGGCGCCTCGGATGCTCGTCACGGGCGCGGCAGGCTTCGTCGGAGCCAACCTTGTTCGACGCTGGACCGAGCAGGGATATGACGTCGAAGCAGTCGTCGGGCCTGATTCGGATCCTTGGCGTCTTTTGGGGTCGAACGACTACCACACCGTCGACCTCACTTCGGATGCTGGCGTGGAGGCACTATTGACCAACGTCAGACCGGATGTCGTGGTCAACGCAGCGGCGCACGGCGCGTATTCCAGTCAGTCCGATACGCAGCGCATGATCGATGTCAACGTCCGATTCGTGGAGCGGCTCGTCGATTGGTGCTGCGAACGGTCTTCAGCACTCGTTCATCTCGGTTCGTCGTCTGAATACGGCCCGAAGGATCATCCGCCGAGCGAACTGGAGCGCACTGCCCCGAACAGCATGTACGCGTTGACAAAAAACTGCGGATCTCACATCGTGTGCGATGCGGTGCGAAGGCGCCACATGGCTGGCGTTGTGCTCCGGTTGTATTCGGTGTACGGGCCATGGGAGGAGCCTTCGCGTTTGATGCCGACATTGGCAGTGGGGGTGGCATCCCGCCGCCTGCCGACTCGACTCGTGGACCCTGATGTGGCGCGAGACTTCGTCCATGTCGACGACGTGGTCCGATGTATCACTGCGTGGATCGAGCGACGACCGGTGCTCGAAGAGCCCGCGATTCTGAACGTGGGTAGCGGGACGCAGACCTCGATGGCGGAACTGGTGGCTCTCGTTCGATCACACTTCCACATTGCGGAATTGCCGCAGTGGGGAACCATGAGGAACCGAGACTGGGATACGTCGTCATGGGTAGCCGACGTTCGGCGTGTGGCGTCTGCGTTGGGGTGGCAGGCCCAGGTCGAACTCGCCGACGGCTTGTCGCAACTCGTCTCGTTCGTCGGAACGCATCGTGAGCGGTATGAGCGAATCGACTGACGTCGTCCTGGATGGCGGCCGCACGCATGAACAAACCGCACACTCCGACGACGGGCCGCTTCCCCGTTACCTGAGTGGCGAACGTCCTGCGAGTTGGCGCAGCTTGGCGCTCGACTGCTTGGTTGTTGTGTTGCTCAGCGCGGTGATCTTCGTCGTGATCTTCCACCTCTGGGATCGATCGATCAGGAGTCCATTCGACTACAACGGAGATGGCCTTCTCAACGAGGCATGGATCAAGGGAATGTTGCAGAACGGCTGGATCAATCACAACCCTCGGCTCGGTTCACCGTTCGGGCAGACCTACTACGACTTCCCCCTCGGCGCCGACAATATGCACTTCGCCGTGTTCAAAGTGATGACGTTCTTCACTCGTGACTGGGTGCTTTTGATGAACGTGTTCTACTTCCTGACGTTTCCAACAGTGGGTCTCAGCGCGTATCTGTGCCAGAGATGGCTCGGGCTTCCTCGGCTGTGCTCTCTTGCGGCTTCGCTGATCTTCGCCTTCTTGCCGATGCACTTCATTCGCGGCGAAGACCACGTCTTCCTCGCCTCGTACGCTTGCGTTCCGGTCGTGCTCCTCCTGGCGTGCCGGTCGGCGTCAGGAATCCTCCCGTGGGAGCCGACGGTGCCCCGAGGTCCATGGGCAACGGACGTTGTCAGAGCCGTTCCGTGGCTTGCGTTGATCGTTCTGGTCGCCAGTTCCGGTGCGTACTACTTCTTCTTTGGCGTCTTTGTGCTCCTGGTCTGTGGCGCCTGCTCCGCCATTCGAGCGAAACGGATCCGGCCGCTGCTCGCGTGTATCAGCGTGGCGACAATGGCAATTGCTGTATTCATCATCAACAATGCGCCATCGCTGCTCTACTGGCGTTCGCACGGAACGAATCAGTTGGTTGCAAAGCGCAGCGTCCAGGAGATGGACCTCTACGGCATGCGCATCGTCGACCTTTTCTCACCTCAGCGATCCAGCAGGATCCCGGGGCTCAGCTTCTTCAGCGAAAGGCTATTGACGCCGCAGGTGACGTCGGAGTCGACCCAGTTCCTCGGTTTGGTCGCATCTCTCGGCCTCATAATCATGTTCTTCACCATCGTGTCGTTGTGTCTGGGCAAGAGGCCAGTGCGGTCCAACATGGCCGGTCTATTCAACGCGGTCACATTCGTCGTAGTTCTGGTGGCGACTTCTGGAGGACTTGCGTGGTTGGGCAACATCGTGGGGTTCACCCAGATCAGGGCGTGGAGCAGAATCTCGGTCTTCGTCGCCTTCATGGCGCTTTCATGTCTCTGCAGCGTGATCGGTCCGCACCTGCAGCGGCGATGTTCTCTTAAAGGTCGCCGACGGACAGCAACCTTCGTCGCTGTCGCAGCCGTCGTGATCGTTGCATTGTTTGATCAGACTCCCCAACCAGTGCTACCGCACGCCGACTCCGGAGCTGATCTTCGTTATCAATCGGACAAGAAGTACTTTGCGGCCGTTGAGGCATCCCTTCAGCCGGGCGCTTCGGTGTACGAGCTTCCATACCGCAAGTTCCCCGAGGAGCCGCCAACTGGTGGGTCGGAGGACTATGACTTGCTCCGACCATATCTAAACACTCAGACGATCAGGTGGAGCTATGGCGGGATGAAGGGCCGCCAAGCCGACTGGCAGGACCAACTCGGCGGGCTCGGGGTCATGGCGCTCGCTGCTGATCTGGGTGTCGTTGGATATGACGGCATCCTCGTCGACCGATACGGCTACAGCGACAACGCAGCTGCGATTGAAGCAGCCCTGACCGCCGGACTCGGTAGTGCCCCTCTGAACGACCGAACTGGCAGGTGGTCATTCTTCGATATGCGCGACTATCGGGCGGCTCAGCTCGCACGAGACGGTGCGACGGCCGTCGCCTCCGAACGCAAGTCCCTCCTCTTCAAGCCGCGAATCGATCGAACAGGGTGCTACCCGCCCGAAGTGGTCGGAACAGGAATGATGACGTGGTGCGGGACTGCCGGCAGTCTCATCGTGACGACTGAGACCTACCCTCGGACGGTCAGATTATCCGCTGGCCTTCTCGCGCCGGCCGGTCCGTCAAAGCTTACGATCACCGTCGGAAATGCTCACCAACATTTTCCGATGGGTGAAGCGGATACGCAACTGTCGACGACGGTGCAGCTCACCGGTCGTATCACCACAATTCATTTCACTACCGACGCCGGGCTCGTGGATGCTCCCCTCGATCCACGATCCTTGCACTTCGAGCTTAAGAATCTTTCGGTGGACGGTGTCTGAGCTGACGGCGACAGGGCCGACGGGTGCCGCTGATCGTCGACGTCGCGAGATCACTCTTACCGAGTTGCCGGGCTTGCTAGCAAAAGCGTCGTGAGAGCGGACGCCGCATTGTCGAAGGAGTTCGCGTCGGCGTAGCTCCGTGCTCGTGCCGAGAGTTGTTCACGTACCGCTGAGTCGCCAAGGACGAGCAGCATCTCGTTGGCCAAACCCTGGGGGTCGATCCCGAATGGTACCTTCCACACGGCGTCATTCGGCAGTGCCCCTTGCGCACCGAAGTCGGTGACGAGGGTTGGCGCGCTTGCGCTGAGGCAGTCTGCAATCGCTGCTGACGCCTCACCGTTCGCCAGAGCCCGCAACTGAACAGCGACGTCCGCGATCTCCAGCTCGTGGAGATATTCGGTGTCGGTCACTCTGCCGGTGAAATGAACTGCTTGACTCACACCGAACTGAGCGGCGCGGTCCAGGAGGTGACGATGAAAAGCTGGATCCACGTGGCCGACAAATCGAAGCTGAAGTCCCGGCTGAGCGTTGACCGCGGTCGCAAACGCCTCGATGAGCAGCAACGCATTCTTTTCCGGAGCGACAAATCCGAAGGTTGAAACCGTTGACGCCTGACCGATTCGCCCGTGCTGTCGGGGGCGTGTCGGCCGATGGCCGAACGGAACGACCGAGACGGCGGTCGAGCCCGGCAGCTCGGTGAGGGCAATTCGTCGGGCAAACTCTGAATGAACTGCGATTGCGTCGGCACCTTCGACTGCCGCCCCGAGAAGGTACGCGTTGATCTCGTCGAGACGAGAGCGCACCTCGTGGAAATGCTTTGTCACACCGCCTCTTGCTTCCCAGCTGCGAAACTCGTCCGCCAAGCGACTCCCATGCCGACGTTCGACCATCGTCGACAGTGCGTTCTGGCTGTTCGAACGAAATGCTCGAAAGCACTGCAAAGCATTCATTCGTACGTCATGCGCGAGCACGACCCCGCCGTGGCGGGCGACGAGATCGGGAACGTGCAGGTGATACGCGCTGTTGCCGATGTGATGGAGAATCCGCTGCGGGGGCTCGACAGCGAACAGCCATCGCTCGGAAGATCTGTGAATGATCGACATCTCACCGTCGATGTCGCGCGGCTGTTCCTCGCCGTCGCCGATCATGACGGTGATTTTCCAGTCTCTTGCAAGAGAGCCGAGCATCTGGTCGGTGTAGTTCGCTATACCGGACCAGGCCGGCGGTAGCGGACTGACGACGAGCAGCGACGGCTTACTCATGCACGCCATGCGGCTCGCTCGTAGGCCGCTCGCGCCTCCACGGTTGAGGTCTGCCAGTTGTATGCCGCCGCTCGGCTGACGGCCTCGGACCTCAGGCTCCCGAGCAATTCGTCATCGTTCAGGGCTGCGCCGAGGCAGGATGCGATTGCTTCGGCATTCGAGGGGTCGAACAGCGCCTGCGGTACGCCTACAATTTCGCTCATCGGTCCGACGTCACTCGCGAGCACTGCAGCGCCGCACGCCATCGCCTCCAGCAGCGGAAGCCCGAGCCCCTCGTACAAAGAGGGATATATCATGAGCTCGCATGATTGATACATCGTGACCATTGTGTCGTCGCTAACGAACGGCAGGATGACGACATCGTCGTAAACACCTGCGTTCGCAGCTAGAGCGTGGAGCCAGTTGACATGCTCGGCGTCGCCCTGCGAACACGTGATCACGAGTTGATGGCGACATCTTACTCTTTTGGGGATCATGGCATAGGCCTCGATCAGCGCAGGGAGGTTCTTGCGAGGATCGACATTTCCGATGGTCAGCACGAAGCCGGCCCGAACCCCGATCGCCTCCAGAAGCGCACCGAAGTCGGCTCTAGAGCCCACCGGTGGCCGAAAGCGACTCGAGACCCCACCGCCTGCAACGAACGCGCGCGCCGGTTCGATCCCGAGCAGTCGCACTGCGTCGTCGACTGTCGTGCGGGAAATACCGATCGTTGCATCGGCCTGGCGGTGCAATTCGTAGCGAACGCTAAGCAGGCGCTTGAGTGCGCCTCGGAAGTAGTCAGCTGGAAACAACAACGGGATCATGTCGAACAGCGTCGTGACCAGTCCAACAGCCGGGTCGCGCGCCCATGTCGGCCATATTCGCTCGATCGGCAAGTCCTCCAAGGGTGAAAGCACGTGAAAGATCACTCGATCGTCGTCACGATTGTCATCAGGCTTCTCATTGCCGTGCAGGATCGCGACAGCGTTCGGAAGACGACCAACGAGTGCCGGCACCGGCAGTGTGGTGTCCACGCTGATGGCGGTCACGAGCCCCGGGCAATAGTGAATAAGCGCCATCGCGTACTCGCTTGACCATCGACCGATGCCGCGAATCGCGTTCGCTGGCATTTGCACGCCCTGAAAACCCAGGACGACACGGACTTTGCTCATGGCCGATGTTCTCGCAAGTCCTTGGTCATGGAGGCCTTGACTGCTGCAGCGATGCCGAGTACCTCGGCGCGGATATCGCGAAGATTTCGATTGACGTAGACCATTCCCTCCGCCTGCGCCGTTGCTATGGAGTCGAATTCTGCGCGGACTGCACCCAATCCGCTTGCGTCGGTTCGCCTGATCAGGTCGTTGACCGCCTCTTGTTGGACCGCCAGTTGCGCACCGATTGCGTCCAGCTTGCGGTTGATGAGTGCTACATCGTCTGCTGGCCCTATGGCGCGGCGCGCTGCATTGAGACCTTTTCGGGCGATGGACATTGAATCTCCTCTCTCGTTAATTCGGGCTCGACCTAGACGGCGTAATCGTGGGGACGTGTATCGCCGACTGCCTTCATCCATTCGATGCTCTCGCCGAGCATCGATTCGAAAGAGACCGACGGCTGGTACCCGAGAAGTTTCGACGCCTTGGTGAAATCGCACAACAGGCGGTCGACCTCGCTCGCTTCAGGACGAAGCCGTTGTTCGTCCGTTTCGACGCGAAGGTTTCTACCGAGATAAGCGCCGACAGCGGCGACTACATCGCTGACGGACCGCTCCACACCCGAGCCGACAACGAAAAGTTCTCCATCGACACCCGGCGTCGACCCAGCGAGAAGCATGGCCCGCACCGTGTTGTGCACCGGATTGAGGTCGCGCAAAGGGGTCACGGCTCCCAAGATGATGGTGTCACCAACTAATGCTTGGGCGATCACCGTCGGTATCACCGCTCTCAGAGATTGACGCGGACCAAACGTATTGAACGGTCGGATGGTGACTGCGGGCGTGCCAAAGGAACGAAAGTAGCTCGAGACGAGCTGATCCGCAGCGACCTTCGTGGCGGCATAGGGTGACTGCGCGTTCAACGGGTGAGACTCGTTCATTGGAACGAACTGTGCTGACCCGAAGCACTCCGAGGTCGACGTGTGGACGAGGCGACCGGTCCCGTATCGCCTAACCGCTTCCAATACGTTCAGCGTTCCCCCGACGTTCGTGTCAACGTAGTGACGGGGTGCGACATAGCTGTACGGAATCCCGATGAGCGCTGCGAGATGGAACACGACCTCGGTGCCCTGCACGCAGTAAGCGGCGAACTCCGAGTCGGCGACGGAGCCGAGTCGCACGTCGAGCATTGCCCGGCTGCCTCGGTAACGCTCTAGGTGGCCCCAGCCGCCGGAACTTGAATAACTGCCGAGAACCCGAACTGTTGCACCCCGGTCGAGCAACGCGTCAACCAGATGACTGCCGATAAAGCCGCACCCGCCGGTGACGAGCACAATCCGGCCTTCATAGAAGTCCTTCATCGAATCTTCTCCGCAATGATATAGCGGATATCAAACATGTTAACGTACGGCGCGAACTTGAGAAGCCCAGTCTTTTGGGCGGCGTGATAAAGAGCGGGTCTTTTCCAGCGGATATTAAAAATAAAGTTCGCAGCGAATTCGAGACTTCGAAAGCCCCCGCAGTACGATGAATGCCTTACCCTAAAGCCATGCTTTTCCACAAGTTTGGTTAGCGTCTCTTCAGAGAAATAGTGCAGATGCGTCGGCGGATGGATGAGCCTCCAGGAACGTCCCCGCAGGCGAGCCAACGGGCTGCCAATATCACCGGTGGTGATCGTCAAGAGTGCGCCGGGCTTTGTCAGTTCGGCGATTCTCGCCAGGTGCGCGTCAGGATTCGGTAAGTGCTCAATCGTGTCCCACATGCAGGCCAAGTCGTATGCAGGGTCGAGTGCCAGTGCCGGAAGGTCGCCCAGTCGAGCGTCAAGACCTTGCTCTCGAGCGTATTCAACGGCCGCTTCCGAAACGTCGACTCCGGTGGCGCTCTCGAATCGATCGCGGATGGCATCGAGGAAGAATCCATACGCGCACCCAACTTCCAACACCTTTCGGTGACGATTCGGGTCGAGGAGTGGCTCGAGCTTGCGCATCCTGAGACGGAAGCTGCGCTGTGTGATCGGCTTCTCAGCAATATAGTCGTGGTACTCGTCACCGTGGAAGTAATCGTGTCCGTAGAGCTTGGAAAAATCCTCGTCGCTGTACCGAGACATATCGGTGGTCAGAAAGTCGCATTCCTTGCAGGCGATGAGCCCAGGCCATCGTTCTCTGAATTCGGTATGCCCGCATACCATGCAGGTCAGGGGCTCCGTTTTTGTATCGGTCATTCGTCGGTCTCCTAGGTCAATACCTGTTTAGCGTGAGATTCTCTCGGCGATTATGTAGTGCGGTCGCGCCTTGACCTCGTCGAAAATTGCGCCGATGTACAGGCCGAGTACGCCCATAAACGCCAATAGAACGCCCGAGAATCCTGCCACGAGCATGGCAAGGCTGGTCCAGCCCGAGGGACTGGAGCCGTTCGTGAGCCAGACGACCGCAGTGATGAAGGCGTACACAAACGCTACAGCGGCAAACGATAGGCCGACAGTGATTCCCAGCCGCAGTGGGGCCTTGCTGAACGAAACAAGCCCATCAGACGCCAGCCGTATGCTCCGGGCCACCGAGTAATTGCTTTTACCGGCGTGGCGTTCGTGAGCTACGAACTCGATCGTGCACGATCGAAATCCCACCCAGGGAATCAACCCACGTAAGAATTGATTCCTCTCTCTAATGTCCCGTTGAAAGACTTCGACCACGCGGCGAGAGAGCAATCGGAAATCTGCACCTCCCCTAACAATCTCGGTATCGGATAGAGTATTCAGAATTCGATAAAATCCTCGTGATAAACCACGTTGAAGAAATCCCTGCCGCTCAGTCTTTGTCCGAACTGTTTGTACGACATCGAACCCTTCTTCGAACTTTTCCAGCAGGTCCGGAAGCAATTCCGGGGGATGCTGAAGATCGGAGTCCAACATGATGACAGCATCCGCATCGGACGCGTCGATTCCCGCAAGTAGCGCCATCTGATGACCGAATCGGTTGCTCATGACCAGCGCAGTGGTTCGGCAATCGGCCAAGACGAGTTCACGAACCTTGTCGACCGTGTCGTCGTTGCTCGGGTCGATGGCGTAGATGACGCTGGAGGTGCAGCGATCTGTCATACCGTCGAGAACCGACGTAAGCCGCTGATGGAAACGATCGATCGACTCTGCTTCTCGAAACACCGGACAAACGACAGTCAACGAATACAAACTCAACGGTTGCTCTCTATCGAACGGTCATAGCGGTTTGCAGGATGTGAGGACGTTGATCGACCTCCAAGCGCACTGGGCGCCGCAGTAGCGAAACCCGACAAGGCGTCCCAGTGTATCGTCGCGTTCCGTAGCATCGGGTCAGTTCGACTGAAGCACGCAGCTTGCGGCGATCTCTGCGGCCAAGCTGCTTGGATGCCGTCCCGTGAGCTGGTGAAGCAAGGAGGGATCGCCGACCACGCAGCGTACCCCCGTCATGTTCAGCGAACGGATAGAAATGGTCAGGCCTAAAGCAGTTGCGAGCGCTATAGCCAACTCACCGTGCGTGATTCCAACGCCGCTGCATATGTTGACCACCCCCGATGGTAGGTCTCCGATCGCGACATCGACGATCGCCTGTGCGGCATAGTCGAGCGGAACCCAATCTCGACGCATCTCGGCGTTGAACAATGTCACGGTGCCGTTGCTCATCGTGACTTTCTCGAATATGTCGGCGAGAAGTGACGAAGATGGCGGGTTGGGTCCAGCGACGTTGAACAAACGTGCGACGACGCCCGGCTGTCCCGACGACAGCGTCAGAACCGAGGATTCGGCTTTCGTTCTGCCATATTCTGAAGCAGGGCGCAGCGGGGCGTGTTCACTGATCGGTTCGCAGGAACCCGGGTCTCCGTACTCAGCAGCAGAACCGATCTGGACAAGACGGACCGAGGCGGCGGTGCACACAGCAACCAGATCCTGAACGAGTTCGACGTTCGCCGACCTCAGTTCGGCCGGCGAACCCGAGATGCTGCCGGCGCAGTTCACGACGACCGAGGGCCTAAAATGCTCAATCGTCTTTGTCAATTCGTGGCGTGTGTTGGCTATGGCGTCGATCGCCTCATGATTTTTTCGACCCATCCGAAGTACATGCAGTCCCCTCGACAAAGCAGTCGATGTCACAGCGCGGCCGAGCCATCCGGTGGCGCCGACTATGACGACTCGGTCGTTCATCTAAGAAAAGAATCGGGAAGGATCCTGGGCGACAATCTCCGAGGCGGCTCGAAGATCGTCGATGCGTCCAAGGTCCAGCCAGAAACAATCGGCCTCGACGCAGCGCACCTGGAGGCCGAGCGATTGTAGGCGGAGGAGGAAGTCAGGCATGTCGATGCGCTCGCCGCGTGTTATGTGACGCAGCGATTCGCAGGCAAAGACATTCACACCGATACTGACAAGGAAGTTGTAGACGGGTTTTTCCGTATACCTGGTAAGGAATCCGTTCTCGCTCACTTCAATGACACCGAAGTCGATCTTGTTCTCCCTGCGAACGACAGTGATCGAAGCGTCCGCTGTATTAGTTCGGTGAGTATCGATTAACGAACCAAAGTCGAGGTCGGTCAGAGTATCGCCGTTTAACACGATTATTGTTCTGGACCCACTGGGTCGGTCGACAAGGGCGAGCGCACCCGCCGTTCCAAGAGGTTCTTCCTCGCGCGTGTAGGTCACACGTGCGCCTAGCCTGACGCCATCGCCGACAACCGCCTGAATCAGATGCCCCAAATACCCGAGGCTGATCACGATGTCAGTAATCCCGGACCGGACGAGCTGCCGAATCAGGATCTCCAGTATCGGCGTGTCACCAACGGGCACCAACGGCTTAGGAATGACGGTGGTCAACGGTGCGAGCCTACTTCCGCGTCCCCCAGCGAGGATGACCGCTGTCACGTCGAGGGTGTCTGTCATTTCGTATGCCGATCGTATGAGGAGAGTTGTTCGAGCTTCGTTTGCTCGAATCCGTGCGTCGCCGTCACGGGTTGTTCGTCGGACTATCTATGTCGATCGTCTCCCACTGGTCGTCACCCGGAATAACGCGATACACCCGCTCCAGGTCGTGCACGATCCTTTGTACTTGTGGGCAGTTGACAAGATACGACCGATTGATGAGCAGGAATCGAACATCGAATGTATATCGAAGCTCCGACAGTCCGACACTCAGTGCTGCGTGATTGGCAGGAAAGCTTGTTTGCACGTAACCTAGGATGTTCGGCTGGCAGCGCAACGAGGCGAGATCCGATGAGTCACGATACAGGCCCATTTGGCTGGCAAACGGGAGAGCGAGGTAGGGCCCCTCGCACCCTACAAGGTCCAACCGATGCCAGATCTGCAAGCTCGCCTCGAGTCCCGTGAGCTCCCCTTGGCACGATGGCACCGGCAGCACCGAGCCCGGCCGGCCGGGCAGGATCTTCAGCGAGGTGAGCATCTGTTTCGCAGCGACGGAACTCACGCCCACAGGCGTCGGTCGAAATGTCGGGACGTTGAACAGGAGAAGAGCGGATGCTGTGATCATCAAAGGTGTCGCGACGCGTGAATCTTTCCACCGCCAGGTCGGTTTGCGAATCGCGCATTCATTCAGGGCTGCAGCAAGGCCCGCTCCGAGCATGGCCGGAAGTCCAAGAGATAGTCGGCCAGGCGCGCGAAGACCGGACAGTAGCGGGAGTTTGCCGAGCAACTGGAAAGGGAGCCATTGGACTCGAGCCTTGGTGATCGGGTCGACGAGTGTCGACGAGCCATACACATCGGCTACAGGACCGAGGGTGAGCACCCAGAGTCCAATCGCTGCATAGAGGATGGGTTTCAACTCCCGCCGGCGGACGGCGACGAGTCCTCCGACACCGAGGAGGAGCAGCAGGATGCCGGGAAAAGAAAAGTTGCCTTCGCCGGAATTACCCACGATGTTCCGGCTGAAACGTTGCGTCTCGGGAAGATTGATCAAGGTTGGAAATGTTGGGAGGCTCAACGAGAGCACGTCGGCGTTATACGTTTCTCCCTCGATCACGAAACTCCTTTCGGCGAAGGATCCCGCTCTCGTTTCGGCTGATGCGAATCGAAGGCGCTCGAACATGAACGGCGCAAGCAAGATACCCACGATCAACATTGCCGTGCCGAACCTCTTGGCGACCGTGACGCGATTGCGAGGGTCACGAAGGCATCGGTAGGTCGCTGCGACGAGGAGCGTTGCCGCCGATATGAGAAGGAGATAGATACTTGATCCGAAGGCCAGGAACATCCAGCAGGCGACGCGGCGAACGTTCACACGGCCGTCGCGTCGCGCGATCTCGATTGCCTCTGCAACGCACAGCGTCACCGGGTACGCAAACGTGAGCGATAGATGTCCCTGCAGACGGACGAATAGTACCGGAGCTGTGGCGATAGCAATTGCAGTCACTAGCTGGATCGAGCGCCGAGACGTGAGCTTGCTCGCGAGATAGACCCCGGAGATAACGCCGAGGACTGTTGCGGACATGAGCAGCAGGTTGTAGGCGACGATTGGGCCGAACAGAACGTTAATTGCCCCGCCCATGACGGGCGGAAGCGAGCCGTCGCCGACGAGTAGGTTGTATCCGTATGGACTCGTCATCCCGTGAAGATGAATGATCGACGATCCGGACCGGATCGCCTGTCCAATCTTCCACGAGAGGTAGACGTACCACTCGCGGTCGCCCTGCTGCCCGAGGGAATCCGTCGCAAAATGAGCATACGTGTTGTGAAACAAGACCAGCGCGATCAACACCGCAACGATGCCCACGACCGCCATCCAGCGCGATCGCGAGAGTCCATCGAGCCTCGAACGCGACCGCTCCTCGAACTCTTCGACTGAGTAGGTGACCCTCGAACCGTCCAACGGGCCGAGCAGGCGAGTCCACGGGAATGCCCGAACGAGCACTAGGAACGATATAGCCGTTGCTCCGAGCGCGACTATGACCGGATGTTGACGGGCGATCTCCACGTTGTCGACGAGCCATCCCGCAACAATCGCTCCGGTGCAAATACCCGCGGACATGAGCAACAAGCCCGAGACGCCGACGAGCGCCAAACGACTGCCGCCTCGAAACCAAGACGACCCGCCGAAACTGCGTTGGCCGTCTTGCTTTTGTGCAAGAGTCTGAAGAGACTCGTCGCCCTCAGTCCGTTCCAAGGAAGCTGCCGCTCGTCTCACTGCGCCGTCTCGCCAGAACGACGGTGACCCGCCTGAATTGCGCAGAGCTGATCGTTCCTAAGTCGTCTGGCTGAGCGCAGATCAATCTTGTTTGCAGGCATCGGGTCCACCTCGGAACTTTGGACTCGCGGCAACATAGATTGGCGAGTATAGGTTTCGGACAGAGATACAACGGACTCTCCTGCCCCGCTGGGGCCGATTTCGTCGCCGTGGTGGGCCGTGCTGCATCGTTTTCTTACAACACGCTGACGATGGCCTCCAGGAACGTCGTCTGCGCGCCTTCAAGAGAAAGTTGCCTGGCCCGTACGAATCCACGCTCCCGCATGATGTCCGCCGCTGCTCTGTTTTCCAGAACAGCAGCGACGACACCTGCGAAGCTTGTCGGACCCGCATCCGGGCTGACAAGCGCGGCGACCCCTGCAGCAGTTTCCGGGATCGCTGCGAAGTCTCGTGCGACGATGGGAACTCCGAACGACATCGCCTCGATGAGCGGAACACAGAAGCCCTCGTGCTCACTCGCCGTGACCAAAATGTCTGCGGTTCGAAAATAGGCGCTCATTGCTTCTTGCGAGATCGGTCCGGTCAGGATGACTCGCTCCGTAAGCCCAAGCCGCTCGATATAGGAGATCAGGGACTGACGATACGCAGGCATGCGGGTCGCACCGGCAAGCACCAGCGTGGCGTCCACCTCGAAAGTATCCAACAGACGCCTCATTGCGACGATGAGGAAATCCGCCCGCTTGTGAGGAAAGAGTTGTCCGACATGCAATACCGTGATGCAACCTCTGTCGAGGGCGGCGGTCAACACGGCCGGGTCCGGGCTGACGCGCGTCAAGGCTTGGCCGTCGACCAGCAGACCGCCAACCCTGACATTCGGGTAGCCGTGCAACTCCAACTCCCGCCCGTTGAATGCCGAATCGGCCAGCGCGAGAATCGTTCGACCGGCGAGCGCTCCGAGTGTCCGACGGCCGAATTCCAGGAGGTCGGCTGTCGAACGATCGAGGGTCCGGAAGTAGTGTGCCGGGGCGATGTTGTGGTAGGAGACGATGAACTCCCCATCCAACCCGAGGACCCATGCGAGCCAGAGAGGGTCGCCCATCGACAGATGGACGAGCGTGATTCGCGTCGAACCGTTTCCGTAGCCTCCGACGTACGAGGTCAACGGGTGAACGTCGCCCATCAATTCGGGATGAATATGATGCGCAAATATTTCGGACGGGCAGACTCGTCGTAATAAGCGTCGAATCTCCAAGGCGGAGTTGGTGACAGCGTCACCCGGTGCGGCTGCGACGAGTGTCTGGTGAAGGCCCGGACTTCGCTGAGGCGTCATTTCTGGGCGACCACCAAATAGTCCTGCGGCGTGTAAAGGAAGCGGTTGATCTGCTCGATTCGATCGTTCACGGCGTTCACGGCGTTCACGGCGTTCACGACGTCGTGAGTGAAGGTGTCCAACGGCACGTCGAGTGGAGCAATCTTGTCGGCCTCCAAAACAGGCGACCGCCATTGCACTTCGACCGATGAAAACCCTGCCTGTTCGAGCAGAAACGTCAGATACTCGTGGTGCACCGGATTCGAATGCGTCGGATCGCAATAGAAGGAACGGGTGTAGACGAACAATGACGTTCCGTTGACGGTTTCGGCGACGAGCACACCCTCGCTTCTCAGCTTTTGCAATGCAACGGGAATCAGCTCCGAAAGCTGCTGAGGGGTGAGATGTTCGACGACTTGGATCAGCGCGATACCGCCGAGTGAGTCGTCGGCTTCGGCGAGCAACGCGTCCATCGCGTTCGCCTCGCGGACATCGAGAAAGATGCCCCTGCAAAACCTCACGAGTTCAGGATCGACTTCGACACCCCGCGCGTCGCCACCCATCGACACAATGAGCTCCACGAGTTCACCGCGTCCGCAGCCGAGATCGAGGACGGGTCCGCCGCGATCGAGCAGCAGCTCGGCGACGTCGTGATAGCGATCTAGAATCTCACTCCTGGTACCTCGGAAGCGATCGGCGAATGCGATATTGGAAAACGTCGGTGCAAATGTGTGACTGGAGACGAACTCACCCAGGTATTGCGCTGTCGAAATGACCGTCGCAGTTCTCTCCTCGAGGGCGTTGAGTCGAGCGGTCAAGCCCTCGAGAGTGTTCAGTCGAGCGTTCAAGCGCTCGAGGCGCTGGTCCGACCGCTTTTGTTGAGCTTCGAAGGACAGCTGTGCTGTGACGATTTGCTCCAACGATCTGTCCATGGCAGCGACGATGCTCGTCAAGCCGGTGGAAAATGCCGCGATTAACTTGGAAACAGCGGCTTGGGTCTGCTGGGCGAGCGGCACGGTGTCGCGTCGAACCGTCTTTCCGATGGCTCGATGTAACAATCGGCCAACTGCTGAACGTGACGTGGCATTGAACATTGGCAGTGCGATCGCTGTCAACGAAAGCGATGTGATGATCGGATTAAGCTTCTCAGAAATATCTGGTGCTCGGGGCTGCGGCGTGTCTCCGAAGCGACTCAACAGGTCCAGATCATCCTCGGTTATCACGGACGCTACCCGCTGGTTTTCGCGGATGCTGTCAAGGAGGCGTTCCAGCACGGCGTCGTCACGTTCGCTGCTCATCGACCAGAGTGTATTGGCGGCAGCACTGCCAGCGAGATGAGAGGCCCGCTGATCCGTGACCGATAATGTCCAGTTCGACGTGCCCGCCGCTTTCATAACCGATCCCTGGGGGTACGACAATCCGTATGCAAGCCCCGTCGGTATCGACTGTGCGACTTGCAGTCGTTGCACATATCACGACGACTTTCCTCGACTATATGTGTCGAATACCTCGAGCGTGTCATTCACTCCTCGGCGGTCAGAACCCCGCCGCCGTAGGAAACACCCTCATGATCATGGATGCTGTCGTTGCACCCTCGACCGGCGCTCACCGATTTCTGACCTCCAGCTCCGCTGGCGGCGGCCGCTGGGCCCGGGCGCTCGAGCAAGTCGGTTCATCCAGGCGGAGGTAGCGCGCGCGACGATCGGTGCAGCCGTGACCAGGAGGCCACGGCCGGCGTCGCAACGATGTTCCGTACGCCAGCTCAGTTCGTCGGTGGTCGGGTCAACGTGCGGTTTCCTAGGTACGGAAGCGTTGCGCGCACCCGTATCATTGCTGGCCGTGTCATCAGTCCGAGAACTCGTCGATCGTCGTGAGCTGCTCTGGAACCTCACGATGCGAGAGATGCGGGGCCGCTACAAGCGCACGATTCTCGGGTGGTCGTGGTCGCTCCTCAACCCGTTGTCGACGATGGTCATCTACACGCTCGTCTTCGGAATCATCCTCAGGACGCAGGCGCCTCCGGGAAACCCGAGCGGCGTGCACGTCTTCGCGCTGTACCTGATCTGCGGGCTGCTTCCCTGGAACTTCTTCATCGCCGCCTCCTCGAACGGGTTGGGTGCCGTACTCGGCAATGCCGGTCTCGTCAGAAAGGTGGCGTTTCCTCGCGAGCATCTCGTTCTCGCGACAGTGCTGGCGGGCCTGCTGACGAATGCAATCGAACTCACGGTCCTTTCGATCGTGCTGGCATTCTTCGGCAACGTCGTCGTTGTGTGGATCCCGATGATCATCCTTGCAGCGACGCTCATCGGCATCTTCGCCGCCGGGCTCGGGCTGATACTGGCGGCGTTGAACGTCTACTTCCGAGACACCGGCTACCTGTGGGGGATCGTCGGCCAGATCTGGTTCTACCTCACGCCTATCGTCTACCCCGCAAGCCTGATCCAGGACCGGGCACCGAGGGTCGTGTACCTCGCGTTCAGCCATCAGCCGATGGCCGTTGCCGTCGCCGTGTTCCGCAACCTGATGTTCGACCTTCGCACCCCGACGCTGACGCAATGGGGGTATCTCGTTTTCTGGGCCGCTCTGTCGCTGTGGGCCGGCTATGCGGTGTTCAGGCGTCTGGAGCCACGGTTCGCCGAGGAACTCTGAGCGATCGCCATCGCAGCGTGCGGGGATTCGCCACTATCCTGAGCGCCCATGCAACAAACCGCTGCTCAAACGACCAAGGACGAGCTCGCTGCTCTGATGGCGGAGGTGCAGCGTCTGCGTCAGTTGGTCGGACCGAGTGAACAGTCCTACATCGACCTGCAGCTCGCAGTCCTCGGCGCTCGGGACGCAGCCATCGGCGCGGAAGCCGAGCTCGGGAACCTGCGCGGCAGCTACCAGTCACTCGGAGCTGAAGTCGCCAGGGCCCGCCGTGACCAGGAATGGTTGAGCGAACAGGTGATGACGCCGATTCGAAAGCTGCGTTCCAAATCGCCGACGCTGGCCAGGGTCGTGCGACGACTGAGCCGATGACGGGGCCTCGCTTCTCGATCGTCACTCCTGTCTATGACCCATCGGCAGAGGTGCTCCAGGCGACGATCGACAGTGTGCTCGCCCAGACGTTCAGCGGATGGGAACTCATCCTCATCGATGATTGCTCGCCGTCGCCCCATGTGAAGCCGCTCCTACACGCGGCTGCTGCGGCCGACAAGCGAATCGTCGTCATCGAACGGTCGGAGAACGGCGGAATCAGTGCTGCGTCGGCCGCTGGACTCGCTGTCGCCCGTGGCGAGTTCGTGGCGTTGCTCGACCACGACGACGAAATCACCACCCATGCGCTCGAGCACGTCGATGACTACATCGGACGGTTCCCGGACATGGACTATTGCTACAGCGATGAGGATCTGCTGAGCGAGGACGGCGTCCGCACCTATCCGTTCTACAAACCGGACTGGTCGCCGGAGCGGTTCAGAGCACAGAACTATTGCTGCCACTTTTCCGTGTTCCGGCGGTCGTTGCTGGTGGAAGTCGGAGGGTTTCGACCAGGTTTCGACGGTGCACAGGACTACGACGTGATCCTGCGCGTCACGGAGCGGGCACGAATGGTCGTCCACATTCCTGAAGTGCTGTACCACTGGCGCCAGATTGCTTCGTCGACGGCCGGAGATCCGAACTCCAAGCCATACGCCTGGGACGCCGGCCGGCGTGCGTTGCAGGAACACTGTGACCGTGTCGGCATCGCCGCCGCAGTCGAGCAGCAGCACCCTCGCGGCACATACCGGGTGCGGCGTCAGGTTCAAGGCGATCCACTGATCAGCATTGTCATCCCGACGCGGGGTTCGGCCGGGCGGCCATGGGGCATCGAGCGCGCATACGTCGTCGAGGCGATCAACTCGATCCGTTCGCACACATCACGCCGGGTCGAGTTCGTCGTCGTGGTCGATACTGCCGCACCGACGCATGTCGTCGAGGCGATCGGACGCGCTGCAGGGGACTGCCTCAAACTCGTTTGGTACGACCGTCCGTTCAACTTCAGCGAGAAGGTCAATATCGGCGCACTGCACGCCACGGGCGATCTGCTGCTATTCCTCAACGACGACATCGAGGTGATCAGCGAGGAGTTTCTCGATCCGATGATTCCACTCGCACTCGAGCCTGATGTTGGGGCGGTCGGAGCGAAGCTGTTCTTCGAGGACGGACGGCTACAGCATGCCGGCCACGTCTACAACCACGCTCCTTATCACGCCTTCTTCAAATTTGCCGGCGGCGACCTGGGTCCGCGAGGACTACTCGCCGTGCAACGTGAATGCATCGGCGTGACCGCAGCGTGTCTGATGACCCGACCACAGGTCTTCCACGAGGTCGGCGGCTTCTCGATGATGCTGCCCGGGAACTACAACGACGTCGACTTCAACCTCAAGTTGCAGCGCGCCGGCTACCGGGTGCTCGTCACCCCGTATGCACAGCTGTATCACTTCGAGTCGGCAACGCGCGATCCGACCGTCGGTGACAGTGAACGTCAGCTGGTTGTGGCACGTTGGGCGACTCAACTGGCGAATGATCCGTACTACAACGTCAATCTGGCTCCGAACCGCGACGACTGGGTCGAGCGAGGGGCCCGATAGCGGTGAC
>JANXUF010000106.1 GCA_025356335.1 Actinomycetes bacterium | reverse complement strand
CAGGCGGTGGGCGTCACGGAACAGTGCGTCATCGTCGAGGAAATGGGCGTGGCTCCAGTAGTGCGTCACCAACCGGCTGAAGCACAGCCTGAAGCGCGCATCCAGGTAGCGAGGGTTTGGTTCATAGCCCGGAGACGTGGCGACATGTACGTCCTCCCACGCGCACCATGCGGCCGCCGCCGGACCATGTACCGCCGGATCGGGGTCCTGCACCAGCCGTGCGTAGGCGGCTGGAAGATTGCCGTCGCGGTCGATCATCGGGACGCCGTCGCGAAAACGCTCCCAGGCCTCCGGGAAGACCCGTCCCATCGACCTGGTGACCCAGTCGACTCCCGCATGCGACGATGTCACGACACTGGCGAGGATCATCTCGGTCACGCGATCCGGATGCGCTTCGGCATACGCAAGGCCGAGGATCGTGCCCCACGATCCTCCCCAGACCAGCCAGCGTTCGACACCGATGTGCCGCCGCAGCAGTTCGATGTCGGCGATCAGGTGAGCCGTGGTGTTCGTCGAGAGGTCGATGGCCGGTTCGGCGGCATGCGGAGTGCTGCGCCCGCACTGACGCTGATCGAACTGAACGATGAGGTACCGATGCGGGTCGAAATGCTTCCTCGTGTTCGGCGACAGCCCGCTGCCGGGCCCGCCGTGGAGGAGCACCGCCGGCTTGCCGTTCGGGTTCCCGGCAGCCTCCCAGTACAGACGATGGCCGTGACCCACGTCGAGCATCCCGCTGTCGAACGGCTCGGTCACAGCGTGCGGAAACACCTCGTGATCCTCGCACAGGCGATGCTTCTTGGTCTACGGAAGGAGCGACGAATTCTTGTGACACAAACAGGAATGGGAATCGTTCCTATATACTGGTGGCATGAGAACAGGCATTCATCCCACGTACCGTCCGGTGTTGTTCGAGGACGTTTCCGTCGGCGAGCGCTGGCTGACATCGTCCACGGTGGCGACGAACCGGACAGCCGAACTCGACGGAGTCACGTATCCGCTGTACAGCGTCGAGGTGTCGAACCTCACCCATCCCTTCTACACCGGGCAGATGAGAATCAATGACAGCGCCGGCCGAGTGGATCGTTTCAACAAGCGCCACGGAGTGCGCAGGGCTGCGAAGTAGCACGGTCAGAGAAGAAGATGGCACCCCGTAGTCAGGCCTGGCTGCAGGGCGAGCGACGCGGCTGCCTCAGCCGCGTACGCAATCGCCGCAGTGACCGACGAGGTCGAGGCGGTGGTGGCGTAGTTCGAAATCCGCTTCTTCTGCGGCCTGCGCCAAGGCCTTGTCCAGCGCCCGTTCGGTCCTCGGTGCGAGCGTGACGTCACGCACCCGGCCACACGCGCTGCAGACGAGGTGATGGTGGTGGTGGTTCGTCAATTCCTCTGCCAGTTCGAAGTGGGCGTGCTCGTCGCCCATGGCGATACGGCTGACGAGCCCTGCCTGTTCGAGTATCGCCAGGTTCCGGTAGACCGAACTCTGGGCGAGACTCGGCTGGCGTTGCAGCAGCGCGGGGATGGTGACCGGCTCGTCGAGTTCGGCGAGCGCTTTGAGAATCAACTGCCGTCCACTCGTCAGCCGTTGTCCGTCGGCGCGCAGACGGGTCAGCGCAATTTGATCGATCTCCGGCACAGCAATTGAGAATAGCTGAGAATCAGCCGATTCCGTCGGACCAGGACAAGAATAGTTCTCATTATGATTTGAAAAGAGAATCATTCCCAACTATCGTCCTGAGTATGTTCAACAGCGTCGGCAAGCCAATTCGCTCAGCTCGCCGTTCGGTCGCAGTACTCGCAGCCGGTGTGGTGCTGGTGGCCTGTGGGACGTCGCCGACGACCTCGCCATCCACGACGTCCGGCAACGGAACGAGTAGCGCCGTTGTGCAGATCGTTGCCGGCGAGAACTTCTGGGGAAGCATCGCCAGCCAGCTCGGCGGCAACCACGCACGCGTCATCAGCATCATCACCAGCCCGGACGCCGATCCACACGACTACGAGCCGACGCCCGCCGATGCCAGGACGATGTCTCGGGCTCACATCGTCATTGCCAACGGCGTCGGCTACGACCCGTGGGTCGCAAAGCTCGTCGCTGCCGACAACAGCAAGGCAGCGGTGATCGATGTCGGCAAGCTCGTCGGCGCCGCTGATGGCACCAACCCGCACCGTTGGTACAACCCGGCCGACGTGCAGACCGTCGTCGACCAGATCGTCGAGCAGTTGCAACGGGCCGACCCGGGGGACAGCGGCTACTTCGAGGCCCAGAAGGTCGCCTTCAACACCGTTGCCCTGAAGGACTACAACGCCACGATTGCCGATATCAAGACGAAGTATTCCGGCACGCCCGTCGGTGCCTCCGAGTCGATCGTTGCGATGCTCGCACCCGCCATCGGGGTCGACGTGATCACGCCGAGCAGCTTCCTGAAGGCAATCAGCGAGGGCAGCGATGTGTCAGCCGGTGACAAGGCGACGATCGATCAGCAGATCAAGTCCCACGCCATCAAGATCTACGTCTACAACAGCCAGAACGTCACGCCTGATGTGCAGGCGCAGCTCGACGCCGTCAGCGCGCAGAAGATTCCCGTAGCGACGATCACTGAAACGCTGACACCGGCAACGGCGAGCTATCAGCAATGGCAGACGGCGCAATTGAAGGGGATCGAAGCAGCGCTCGACCAAGCTGTTCCCGGCAAATGAGGGCCAGACTGTTGGCGATGAACGCCGGCGACTTCGAGCAGCAGTCGGTCGTGGGCATCCCCAGCACCGTCAGCCGTCAGAACCCAACGCCGCCGTCGCCGCCGTCGCCTCCGCCGGCGGATGTTCGGCCGATGCTCGAGTTCTCCCAGGCCGCCGTCCGGTTCGGATACCGCACGGTCTGGTCCGATGTGAACGTCTCGGTCATGCCAGGCGAGTTCGTCGCCATCCTCGGGCCGAACGGCGTCGGCAAGTCGACGTTGATCAAGGTGGCCCTCGGCCTCGTTCCGCTGTCTGCGGGAACAGCCACCGTGCTCGGGGCCGAGCCAGGGCAGGCAGGCCGCGATCTGGGCTATCTCCCGCAGCGGCGCAGTTTCGACCAGGGGCTGCGTGTGCGGGGGATCGACGTCGTTCGACTCGGAGCGGACGGTGACCGCTGGGGCACACCGTTGCCGTTCGCCAGGCGCTGGTCGGCACAGAGCCGTGCGCAGCAGGAACGCATCGACGAGGTCATCGAGATGGTCGGTGCCGGCCAGTACGCCGAGCGTCCGATCGGTGAGGTCTCGGGTGGCGAACAGCAACGTCTGCTGATCGCCCAGGCGTTGGTGCGCCGCCCGAAACTGCTGCTCCTGGACGAGCCGCTCGACAGCCTCGATCTCCCGAACCAGGCTGCGGTCGCTGCGCTGATCTCGAGGATCTCGCGCGACGAGGGCGTCGCTGTGGCCATGGTCGCACACGACGTCAACCCGATCATGTCGTACCTCGACCGGGTCATCTACATCGGCCAGGGTGGTGCCGTGTCGGGAACCGTCGAGCAGGTGATCAACTCCGAAACGCTCAGTCGCCTGTACGACACGCCGATCGAAGTGCTGCGCGCTTCAGACGGACGTCTCGTCGTCGTCGGCGACCCGGAAGCGCCGTCGCACCATTCGGACAGGCACTCCGGGCGGCCGCTTCCGTGATCGCCGTCGTGGCGGCAACGGTGCGCGAGGGGTTGGGCTGGAACCTGGTCGACGATATGCGCCAGTTGTTCGAACTGCATTTCATGGTCAACGCTTTCCGAGCAGGAACGATCGTCGCCGTCGTCGCCGGGGCGATGGGCTGGTTCACAGTGTTACGCCGCCAGAGTTTCGCCGGCCACGCACTTGCTGTCGTCTCCTTTCCCGGTGCCGCCGGCGCCGTGTGGCTCGGCGCCAGCGCAACGGCCGGAACGTTCGTCGCCAGTGTCTCCGCCGCCCTCGTCATCGCCCTGGTTCCGCGCTCAGCGAGCGGCGGCGGCGACGGCGAGGATTCTGCGGTGATCGGCACGGTGCAGGCGCTGGCATTGGCGAGTGGCGTGCTGTTCGTCAGTCTCTACGGCGGCTTTCTCAACAGTCTCAACGGTCTGCTCTTCGGTACCTTCCTCGGCATCACCGATGATCAGGTGACCACCCTGATCATCGTCGGCGCAGCGGTGTTGGCGGTGCTTGCGGGGATCGGACGGCCGCTGTTCTTCGCGACGATCGACGCCGACGTCGCCCAGGCGAGCGGTGTTCCCGTGCGGATGCTCTCGGTGGTATTTCTCGTGTTGCTCGGGTGCGCGGCGGCGGAAGTGAGCCAGATCACCGGATCGTTGCTCGTGTTCGCCCTGCTGGTGTTGCCTGCGGCGAGCGCCCAACGACTGACGTCGCGCCCGGGGTCGAGTTTCGTGCTGACCATCGTCCTCGCGGTGGCGATCACGTGGGTTGCACTTGCCGCCGCCTATTTCTCGGTGCACCCGATCGGCTTCTTCGTCACCACCATCGGTCTGGGTGTGTTCGTCGTCGTGACGGTCGCGCAGTCGGCGAAGGTACGGATACAGCGGCGCGGTCGAAGCGGGTTCACGAGCCAGGGGTTGGCTGCGTGAGTTCTGTGCCGACATCCCTGACGATGTTCTCGTCGATGTCCCTGACGATGTTCTCGTCGATGTTCTCGACAGCGAATCCTGTTGCCGGTATCGTCCACATGTTCGGGCATTCGTTTCTCCGCCGGGCGTTCCTTGCCGGCACGGCGATCTCGCTGGCATCAGGTCTCGTCGGCTATTTCGTCGTCCTCCGCCGCCAGGTCTTCACCGGGGAGGCACTGTCGCATGTCGCCTTCACCGGCGCGCTCGGAGCGTTGGCCGTCGGTGCGGAACTGCGCGTCGGCCTGTATGGATCGTGCATCGTCTTCGGGTTGCTGATGGCCGCGCTGGGATCGAGGGGCCGGGCCGACGACGCCGTCGTCGGCAGCGTCTTCGCCTGGGTACTCGGCCTCGGGGCGCTGTTCCTGACGATCTACACGCGCTCGTCGAGTGCATCGGACGGGACAGCGGGCGTGCGGGTGCTGTTCGGTTCGATCTTCGGCCTCTCACGCGGACAGACGACCGCCAGCGTGATCGTGTCGTTCGGAGTCGCAACGCTGATCCTGGCGATCAGCAGACCCTTGCTCTTCGCCAGCATCGACGAAGCGGTCGCCGGATCGAGCGGCGTTCCCGTGCGCTTGCTCGGATTCGGCTTTCTCGGCATCGTCGGCGTCACCGCGGCGGTCGCCACGCAGGCCGTCGGAGCACTGTTGCTCCTCGGTCTGCTGGCGGCACCGGCCGGGGCCGCGCAGCGCCTCACCAGTCGCCCGTTCACGGCGATGTGGCTGGCAGCGGGAATCGCTGTCGGCTCGATGTGGGCCGGCCTCTCGCTGTCGTACGCCGCTCCGAAGGTCCCTCCGAGCTTCGGCATCGTCGCCGTCGCCTCGGCCTGCTACTTGGTCGCCATCGCCATCACCGCCGGCCGCAGAGCAGCCGGTTTCGGCACCCTCGGCGACGATCACACGCACAGCCACACGCACAGCCACACGCGCTGACTGCGGCCGCTGGTAACCGGCCGGTGTTGGCCACCACTGGAACGTGAACGGGGTGGCGGTCAGTCCGAGGGCGGGTAACCGGGGTACGAGGCCTTGAAGACGCCCTGGTGGAGGAGGACGGTGGCGGTCAGCGCTCCGGTGTCGATGTCCGTGAGCGTCGAACTCGTCCAGAACGACTCGGTCTTGCGGCTCTGCCCGACCCCGACGACTTCGTGCATCACGTGGTAGCCGTGGCCGACGAACAGCGGCGTGCCGTGCATGCGTACCTGCAGGTCGAGGAACAGCCCGAGTGACGGACGCCGAACCGGGAAGATGCCAGGGGACTTGTTCGACATCACGCTCGCCATCTCGAACGGGACGATCGCCCGTCCCCATGGCGAACTCGAACCGCCCTCCGCTGTGTACCACGGGTGCGGCTCGGTGATCAGCGCCGTCTTCTGGTCGAGCGAGAACGGATACAGCGGCCCGTTCCCGGTCTCGTGATCGATCGACACGATGCCGCCGTCAGAGGTCATGCCGATTTCCAGGCGATCGACGATGAACAACTCGCCGGGATCGCCCATCGCCGCCCGGCGAGCTTCGAGTTCGCTCACCGCATGCTCCGGCCCGACGGATGCCGTCCCGACCAGCACCGGACGGCCGTCATCTTTGACGGCGCCGATCCGCGCCGACGCCGGACCGGTCGTCGTCATCGTCGCTCGCACCTGTTCGCCCTCGACGACCATCGTCTGGAAGTGGGAGCTGATACAGCCGTTCCCGAACCATGCAGGTCCCCACAGCGTGAAGGCCAGCGGATCGAATTGGCTGAAATGCGTCGGCCCCTCGATCGGCGCGCCCTGCAGCCCGAGCGACGCCGCAGCGTCGCCGTCGTGCACGCTCGCATGTCCGTCCGTCACCTGGTCATGGAGCATCTGCCGGGGGGAGCGCATCGGGCCGGTGACGGTGATCTCGGTCTGGAAAGGCATGGACGCACGCTACGCGACCAGCCCACCGGCTCATCATGTGGAGGAACACTGACCCGAGCGTCGTCGCAACACCCGAGTGTGGTCGCAACACCCGAGTGTCGCGACGACGCCTGCAGGCGCGTCGACACTCGGTTGAGGAGTCAGTTGCTGTATTCGACCGCCGGGATCGTGCCCATCCTCCCGCTGTTGAAATCGTCGACGGCGTCGAGGATCTGCTGGCGGGTGTTCATCAGGAACGGGCCGTAGTGAACGATCGGTTCACGCAGTGGCAGGCCTCCGAGCAACAGGATTTCGAGGTTCGGGAACTCGTCGGTCTGCTGCGTCGCTGCGGTCACCGTCATCACGTCGCCCGGCCCGAACAGCACGAGTTGATGGGCCTCGACAGGGCGTCGTTCGAGGCCGGCGAAACCGCGTCCGCCGAGGACGTAGGCCATACTGCTGAAACTCGGATCCCACGGAACCTGCAGTTGTGCATCGGGGCTCAGCGAAGCGTGTGCATAGGTGATCGGCGTGTACGTGGACCCTGGTCCGGCGTGGCCGTCGAGGGTTCCGGCGATGAGGCGGACAAGTGCACCGCCGTCGTGGCTCGACAGCAGCGTCAGATCCTTGGCGACGATCGACTGGTAGCGGGGTGGTGCGAACTTCGAGACCGCCGGAAGGTTGACCCACAGCTGCACGCCATGGGTACGGCCGCCAGACCGCTTGAACGCCTCCGGTGGGATCTCGTCGTGGAGGATGCCGGATCCAGCGGTCATCCACTGGGTGTCGCCTTCGCCGATGATGCCGCCACCGCCGTTGGAGTCGTGGTGTTCGACGGAACCGTCGAGGAGGTAGGTGACGGTCTCGAATCCGCGGTGCGGATGCCAGGGTGCGCCGACGGCCTTGTTCGGTTCGTTGACCACGGGTCCGAGCTGGTCGAGGAGGAAGAACGGGTCGGCGATGTGGCTGTCGACAGCGCCGGGGAACGGGCGCCAGACTTCGAAGCCGGCACCTTCGACGACGTGATGCGACGACACGACCTGCTTGACGGGCTGGTGCGTCGCCGCTGCGGTCGGAGCCGTGAGGCGGGGAAGAACGAGTGGGTTCTCGACGGTGATCGCAGGCATGGTGTGCTCCTCGGTCCGAGCATCAACCGGGGTGGTTGATACATCAACTATAGAGTGGAACGCTTGCCGCCATTGGCATATTCCCGCACGTTTCGGTATGCACTCCCTCGGTGCGCCCCGGAGGTGTCGCCAAAGCCGTCAGCGGCGGCAGTCGAGGCGATCGAAGTGATCGAGGAGCGCTGCACTGATGTCACCGAGGGAGTCGAGCTGTGCTGCTGAGAGCGCATCGATGAACGACCGCCTGACCTCGACGACGTGCAGCGGAGCGGCGGAAGCGATCGCCGCCTGCCCGTGCTCCGTCAGGACGATGAACGCGCCTCTGGCATCCGTGGGGCAGTCGACACGCTCGATCAGTCCACGTTGCTCCATGCGCGTGAGATGGTGCGAGAGCCGGCTCTTCTCCCATTCCATCGAGGTGATCAACTCGAACGAACGCAGACGCAGATCGGGTGCCTCCGAGAGATTGACGAGGACCTCGTAGTCGGCACCGGAGAGCTTTGAATCCAACTGCAGTTGGCGGTTCACCCTGGCGAGCAACTTTGCATGGGCGTTGATGTAGTTGCGCCACGCCCGAGACTCGCGCTCGTCCAGCCACTGTTGATTCGCCATCATTTTCGACGGTACCCGTTGGTCGAGGCAATTCGGTCGGTTGCTGTCCCCTTGGCCGTCGAGCCACGTACGCCGTGCTCAGCCGAGGACTTCGGTCCTCCACAGGTCTGGCGTGATGCGGACCATCACTTCGGTGTCGCCATGGCCGTCGTGCAGGTCGTCCTCGACGAGCCGGGCCATGAAGTTGTCCGTGTACCGTCGTCCACCCTTCTGGCCGAGGTAGCGGGACGACATCGCCAGGATCTCCGCTTCGGTACGGTCGCCGAGTGGCGTCATCGTCACCGCTCCTTCGACGGCGACGTACCGGTAGACGCCGCGCTCGCCGGCATCGACGACAGACAACGTCGCCCGCCCCTCAGCGCGCAGCCGCTTGGCCTTCGCCGACGTCGCACCGATACACATGTCGACGGTCCCGCCAGGCGTGAAGCGGTACCAGATCGGCGCGAGCAGCGGACCGCGACCCGGACGGGCGATGCCGAGGTTGCCGAGCCGTGGCTCGATCATGAAGGCGTCGCGTTCTTCATCGGTCATCGATGTCATTTCACTCGCTTTCCCAAGGGGACGGTAACGGTGCGGGTCGGGGGAGGGGATTCAGTTCAGCATGTGAGTCGTGCAGTCCGCTACATCGTGGCGACGATGCGCCGTCGACAGGCAGCACCACCCCGGTCACGTAGGCGCCGGCCCGGGAGGCGAGATAGATCGCCGTGCCTGCCATGTCGTCGTCGGTCCCGATGCGTCCGAGCGGGCTCGAAGCGGCAATGGCGTCGGTGTGCTCCGACAGCGTGTACTCCATCATCTTCGTGGCAAACGGTCCGGGGGCAATCGCATTGACGGTGATGTGATCGCGGCCGAGACGACTGGCGAGCACCTTCGTCATGTGGTGAACCGCCGCCTTGCTCGCCGAATACGAATACGTCTCGTTCTCCCATGCCCGGTTGCCGGGCGCATGGATGCCGTCGACGGAACCGATGTTGATCACCCGCGACGGGTCCTGCGCGGTTGCCGACTTGCGCAGCGCAGGCAGCAATGCCTGGGTGAGGTAGAACGGTCATGGCTACGCTCCGCTGGCCGGGTTGCGACGTTGCATTCCGTCCCAATAGGCGGCGCGCAATGATCGCTTCAAGACCTTGCCTGACGGGGTCTTCGGCAGCGACTCGACGAATTCGACGGAGGTCGGGCACTTGAAGTGGGCCAACCGTTCGCGGCTGTAGGCGATGAGTTCCCCGGCGGTCGGCGTCGCACCGGGCTGGAGCACGACGAGCGCTTTTGGCGTCTCGCCCCAACGGTCGTCCGGTACGCCGATCACCGTCACTTCGGCGATCGCCGGATGCCACTGCAGGACATTCTCGACCTCCGTCGGGTAGACGTTCTCGCCTCCGGTGACGATCATGTCCTTCAAGCGGTCGCAGAGGAACACGTAACCTTCGGCGTCGAGCCGCGCGAGGTCGCCGGTTCTCAGCCAGCCATCCTCGGTGAGCGCAGCGGCGGTCTCCTCCGGCGAGTGCCAATAGCCCGTCATGTTTCTTGGCGACCGTGCCCAGATCTCACCGACCTCGCCTGTGGCGACATCGGTCAGTTCGTCCGGATCGACGAGTCGCACCTCGACGCCGTCCGCCGCCCTGCCGCACGACAGCAAGCGGTCCGGCCCGTCGCCGATGAGGTGATCGCCGGCATCGAGAACGGTGACCGTTCCCATCGTCTCGGTCAGTCCGTAGATCTGTACGAGATCGCAGCCGAACAGCGCGATCGCCGCGCGCAGCGTCTCCTGGGTGATCGGCGAAGCGCCGTACGAGATCACCCGCAAGCTCGACAGGTCGGTGGTCGCGGCCTTCGGCGAGTTGACGATCCATTGCAGGATGATCGAGGCAAGTACGAGGTTGGTGACGCCGTGGGCTTCGACCGAATCCAACAGGCGGTCTGCGTCCGTGTCGTTGCTGATGACGACCGTGCCTCCGGCGCCGAGCGCGCCGATGACAGCACCGAGACCGGCAATGTGGAACCACGGCAGCACCGTCAGCATCACTGACGTGTGGTCCGTTCTCCACTGCCGAGACATTGCCGGCATCGTGGCGGTGACGGCAGCATGTGAGAGCGTCACACCCTTCGGCCGGCCGGTCGTCCCGGAGGTATAGATCTGCAGGGCAGCGTCACCGGGGGCCACTTCGACTGAACCGATCGGTTCATGACCGGCGATCCATGCGCTGAACGGGATGCTCCCACCGATGGGCGCATCGGCACCGATCGCCACGACGGTTGTCACCCTGGTCAGGGTCAGGAGCATGGGCAGGACGGCATCGAGCAGTAACGCGTCGACGAATACGACCTCTGCCTCCATGTCGTCGACGATGTAGGCGAGGTCAGCGGATGGAAGTCGCCAGTTGACGCTGACAACGACGGCGTCGAGGCGGGCACAACCGAGAATGACTTCGATCTGCTCGACGGAGTTCTTGCCGATGAAGGCGAGGCGATCCTGCGCCCCGACTCCGGCATGCAGCGCGGCCGCTGCAACTCGGCCTGCGAGGCGGTCGAGCTCGTCATAGGTGATCGACAGACCAGCGGATGTCAGCGCAATGGCCTGTGGCTGTGCGGCGACCGCTGGTGCGATCAGCTCGTTCATCCGATACGTCGGATTCAACACAGCGCTACGTCCCGTCGCGTCGTGTGTGGTTGCTCCCCCCAGAGCGGGCATCAGGGTGAGCGCTCTGTTCCGAAGACGTAGCGGTCGACCTCTTGGTGGAATGCCAGCACGCGGCATTCCTGGTCGGAGAGCAGCACTTCGGCAAAGCCGTTGGAATGCAAACCCTTTTGGACCGTCGGCAGTTGGGTGAAATCCTGGTCGGGGACCCTGCCGACAGAGACGCCCTTTTCCAGTATCACGTGTTTGCTCGGAGGCCTCGCTGCCTTCTGCTCGTCGGTGAGCATGTCGAAGACGAACATGTCGAAGAAGCACGACTCGTGATCGACGGGATCGGGGCGGATCCGAGAGGCGATGAAGTGCCCGGAGAAGACGTTGAGGATAATGTTCGGGAAGATGAAGTAGTGGTAGTCGTCGACGAGTTGGTCATCGGTCAGCTCGCCGTAGTCGAGGCCGAGACTCGCCTCGTCCATGCGCCCGGCGTCGATGACCGCTTGGCGAACCGTGACACCCTCCTGCATCTGCGCCACCCCGTCGACCTCCGAGAAGTACGGCGACTTGCGCAACATCTTTCCGGAGTAGCCGGACCCGCCTTCTGCGAGTGAATCCAGCACCACGCGATCGCTGGTATCCGCAAGCCGGGGACTGGCGATGCCGATCGGCTGGTACATCGCACTGTGTGCACCCCATACGTCGTACGTCGTGTTGACGTCGTCGAGAAACGGGATCAGCTGCGGGTGAATGGCATGCAGGTGGTACACCTCGACGAAACCGTCGACGACCGTTTTCCAGTTCGCACCGACCGGCATGGTGGCGCTGCGGGTCCGGACGTGCTGGCCGAACCGGTAGGCGCCAAGCTTGTCGTCCATCGGTGCGAGGTAGTCGGCCAACGGTTCGGCATCACGGTCCAGGTTGATGAAGACGAAACCCTGCCACACGTCCATCGACACCGTCTGCAGACCGAGGCAGGATGTGTCGAGGTTGTGGAAACCCTCCTCGTCGGTGATTTTCTTCAGGCTGCCATCGAGGTTCCAGGTCCAGCTGTGATAGCGGCAGGCAACGTCGGCGTTCTTGCCAGACCCGGTGCGCAGGCGGTTGCCGCGGTGCATACAGACGTTGTGGAAGGCATGCAGCTGGAGGTCCTCGTCGCGGGTGATCAGTACGGACTGGTCGAGGATCTGGTATTCGGCGTAGCAGCCGGCTTCCGGCAGATCATCGACGAGGCATGCCCACTGCCAGACCTTGGCCCACAGTTTCTCTGTCTCCGCCTGCCACATCGCCCGCGACGTGTAGCGGTTCTTCGGCAGCGCCTGGCGTTCGCTGTCGACTCGCAGGTCCTGCAGATCGGTCGCCGCCGGAGCAGGCCGTACCGCAATATTCGTCGTCGTGCTCATCGCCTGTCCCCTTCGTGGCTGATGTCGATCACCCTAACCCGATACCGACATCGGTGTCAATATAAGTGTGACGTAGAACACATCTGATGGCATGGCGGAGTCGGGCGCCCGAGTCAGATGGTGACGGGGGGAGTCGAGTGCGACTCGGGGAGACCGACGGTCTGCGACCAGATCGTCGTCAGTGTCGTGATCATGATCTGCTCGTCGATCGGCTGGTGCAGGACGTACTGGGCGAATGCCGCATCCTCGACCATGCCGCCGAGCGCCGTGGCGGCGTGGAACGGATCGAGATCGAGCGGTGCCACACCCCGTTGCTGCCAGGCGACGATCGACTGCTCGATCCGGCCGAGGAACTGCTCCTTGATCTCCAGGCGTCGACTGAGGAACTCGGCGCTGTAACTCGTTGCCTGGACGAGGATCCGGTGCATACCGGCGCGCTCGCGGTAAGCGTCCATGAACTGCACGATCGTCGCCCGCAGATGATCGCGGGGGCCTCCGGAATGATCGATCGGCATCGCCGAGGCACTGTACGTCGCCTCCACGAGATTGTCGATCAACGCTCGCAGGACATCGTCCTTCGAGTCGAAGTACGAATAGAACGTTCCGTGGCCGACCTTGGCATGCGCCACGATGTCGGCGACGCGGGTGTCGAAGTACCCCAGCTCCTCGAACACCTCACGCGCTGAATCCAGCAGGCTATTGCGCCGGTCGCGGCCGCGCGAGGTCTTCGCCGGCTGACTCATGCGCGTTTCACCGGCCATGCGGGCGAACCGTACCCGCACATGCGCCGATACACCAGCATCATCGGCGCGTCGCCTGAGAGGGAGATGAGCAGACAAAGCCGAATCGGTTCCGCCGACACGGCGTCGACCGCTCGATGGGTGGAGAATGCAGGGGTGTTGACGACCGTCGAGTTCGCAGTGTTGCCGATCGTCGAGGCGCTGCGCGCCGACGGCGTGGTCGTCGTCGAAGGCGTCCTCGACCCGGCGAGAGCCCGTCGAGTGAAAGCCGAGCTGCAGCAGCTGCTCGATGCAACCCCGAGCGGCCGCAACGGGTTCGAAGGGTTCGACACGAAACGCATCTACCGGCTGTTCGCCAAGACACGCGCCTTCGACGACCTCGCCATCGATCCGGTCCTGATCGGCGTGCTTGATGCGATCCTCGGGCACTACCAGCTCAGCGCCCCGACGGGGATACAGATCGGGCCGGGGTCAGAGCAGCAGCCGCTTCATCACGACGATTCGATCTACCCGCTCCCGGTTCCGCACGGAGATGTCGTGCTCAACACGATGTGGGCGTTCGACGACTTCACGGCTGCGAATGGGGCCACCCGCTTCCTGCCGGGCAGCCATCAGTGGAGTGCAGGCCGGCGACCGGCTGAGACGGACCCGGTCGTACTTGCAGAGATGCCGGCGGGCAGTGTGGCGTTCTATACGGGCAGTATCTGGCACGGTGGCGGTGCGAACCGCACCGGTGTACCGCGGCTCGGGGTGATCCTCGAATACGTCGCTGCGTGGTTGCGTCCTCAGGAGAACCACGTGATCGGCGTTTCGCCTGAGACCGTCGCCACGTTGCCCGTCACGCTGCAGGAATTGCTCGGCTACAACATCTATCCCCCGTTCGTCGGCTATGTCGACGGTCGCCATCCACGTCGATTCCTGCCGGCAGCGAACAACGCAGAGTGATCCGACGATTGATCCGACGAGGTCTCCCGCTCCGAACGATCGGGCATGGAGGAGTGGTGCACGGTTGTAGCGGACACCTCGTTCCGAACGCCTCGCGGCGGTTGAGAGCGTCCATCATTCACAGCGAACTCTCGGCAATGCGTCGGTCGTCGCCCAGATGGGTGTCGTTCACTGCAATCACACACTTCGGTGAGGAGCATCTCTGATGGACGAAAACATCCCGCGTCCGACTGCCTGGACGAATCAGTCGGCCTGGCCGCCACCGCACCACTCGACGCGGGTCGGGCCGCCGTACTACTCGCATGCATATCTGCCGCTGCCGCTGCCGCATCCGCCAGGCGCTCCGCATCGCAGGAAGCGCCGTGGTCCGCTCGTCGCCAGCCTCGTCGCCATCGTCGCCCTGGTGCTCGGTTCCGCTGCCTGGGCGGTGACGAATCGGGACAGCACGACGACGTCGGCAGCGACGTCGACGACGTTCCCCGTGGTCACCGAGCCGGTCACCGAGCCGGTGACCGATCCGGCAGTCTCGCCGGTGACACAGGCACCGTCGACCGACACCCCGGGGACCTCACCCGCAACCGGAGAGCCGACGACCAGCCCGTCGAGCGACACGCCGGTCACGATCCCCGTGGTACCGGCAAGTCCGTCTGCCGGCGACACGTCGACGACGATAGGCGGATCGGCGACCTCCAAGACCGAGTCGCTCGGCGTCGGAGTCGTCGACATCATGACGGTGCTCAAGTACCAGTCTGCGGAGGCGGCAGGTACGGGAATGGTGCTCTCGTCGAGTGGTGAGATCCTGACGAACAACCATGTCGTCGACGGTGCCACGAGCATCACCGTGACCGTGGTCAGCACCGGCAAGACCTATACGGCCAGCGTCGTCGGGACCGACCAGACACACGACGTCGCCGTCATCCAGTTGAAGAATGCCAGTGGCCTCGCCGTTGCCCGCATCGGTGACTCGTCCAAGGTCAAGATCGGCGATGCGGTCGTCGGTGTCGGCAATGCAGGCGGCAAGGGCGGCCAACCCACGGTCGCGCCCGGCAAGGTCACCGACCTCGGCCAGTCGATCACGGCAACCGACGAATCGGGGAGTGCGCCCGAGCAGTTGACCGGACTGATCCAGATCGATGCTGCACTGCAGCCCGGCGAATCCGGTGGTCCGCTGTACAACGCCGCAGGAGACGTCATCGGCATGGACACGGCGGGATCGACCACAACCCGCCGCAGTAGCGCAGCGGAGGGATATGCGATCCCGATCAACGCCGCGCTGGCGATCGCCAACGACATCCGCGCCGGTAAGCACACTGCCACGATCACCCTCGGAGTACCGAGCTTTCTCGGCATCGGGGCACAGGACAGCACCGACGGATCCGGCGCCGTCCTCACCGGCGTAGTTGCCGGTTCTCCCGCCGACAAGTTGGGTCTCGTCGCCGGCGACACGATCACCGCCATCGACGGTACGGCCGTTGCCAATGAGAAGGCACTCGGGCCGCTCCTCCATATGCACAAGGCAGGCGAGAAGGCCAAGGTCACCTGGAAGGACGCCGGCGGCACGATGCACACCGGAACAACGACGCTGATCGCCGGGCCTGCTGACTGACCGCACGCCGAACCGCCGCAGCACGACGATGCGCCGCGCTGACAGGGCGTTTCGTCGCCTCGGTATTCGGTGGGGGACCGCCGGTCCGCACGGGTCGGCGCAGTTGAGTATGTTGTTGGCGGTGAACGCACGCTTGTGAACGATGGTGACGACGCCGCTGAGCGAGCGGCGATGCGTGCCTTTGTGCAGCGCTGCGAAGTCCGCCTGTCGACGATTCACCGTGTCGCCACGGCGTTGCTGTCCGGCGCCGGGATCCTCGTTCTGCTGCCGGCCGTCGAGCGTGACACGGTCATCTCGGTGTTGCGTTCGTTACTGCATGGGGCATTGACCCTCGATCGTCTGTTGCTGACCGCCGCAGTGGCGATGACGGTGGTCTGCGTGCTGGGCTTGCTGTGGATGGTGCTGTTGCAGCTCACGCGGTTCTATTTCCATGCAAGCCACATCCGGCGTGACGGCACCGAGAACTACACGCCCCGGTTCACACTGACGAGCCTGCGCATCCCCCTCGACGAACTCGGCGAGGCATCGACGATCGAGTACGAGCAACTTCGCAGTGCCCAACACAACCTCGAACTCCTGGTCCCTGCGAACACCAAGGCGCGCGACCGCATCGATCGACAGCTGGCCGCCTATCCGGCGCTGGCGCCGGCCACAGCCGCCGTCCGGAGCGACGCCGATCGAGCCGCTGCACTGCTCGAGTTGGCTGCAGCCCGTCGTCGGACGCTGCTCGACGAGGTCGTCAAGGTCGAATACGGCATGGCACGGCACATGCTGCGGCTGCAGGTCGTGATCCTGCGATATGTCAAGGCGCTGTTGGTCGTCGTCGTCACGGTGCTCGCCAACTACATCGCCGCTGCCGCCGTCGACGACCCACTCGGGCTGCGCAGCGTCGACCAGCGCTGGATCGCGGCGACGATGGTGATGTGGTCGCCGATCATCATGCTGGTGGTCGCCAGTCCGGTCCGCTGGTTGGAGTCGCTACTGCGCGCCGAAGGTGCCGATCGATCGACGGTTCGCGATGACCCGGAGTTCACGCAGGCCGAGGACGTGACCTCGTACATCGCCGTCGCCGTCTGGTTGCTCGCGGCGGTCGTCCTCGTTCGCCTGCAGTTCGCACACGGCATCACACAGCAGGCGGCGATCGCCTCCGGGCTGACGCTGGCGACATCGACGGCGCTGCTGGCGTTCGGCTTGATCCACTGGCTCAGACCACCTGGCACTACCGTGCGGTCATGACGTCATTCGGGGGATTTGTCGCACCAGGTTGGGAAACGGTCGACGCAGCGTTCCAGCGCAACTTCACTGCCGGCGAGGAAGTCGGCGCCTCTGCTGCGGTCTACCATCGTGGCGTCAAAGTTGTCGATGTGTGGGGCGGAACATCTGACAGTGAAGGCGCCCCGTACGACGACGCAACGCTGCAACTCGTGTTCTCGACGACCAAGGGCATCACCGCCATCGCCGTCGCCATCTGCCGGCAGCGTGGACTGCTGAACTACACCGACACCGTCGCCACCCACTGGCCGGAGTTCGCCGCCAAGGGCAAGCAGAACGCCACGGTCGCCCAACTGCTGAGCCACCAGTGCGGGCTGTTCAGCGTGCAGGGGGAGATCTCACTTGCCGAGGCGCTCGACTGGGAGACGGTCACCGCCCGCCTCGCAGACACGGCGCCGGAATGGCCGATCGGTACGACACACGGCTACCACGCGTTGACGTTCGGCTGGCTCGCCGGCGAACTCGTCCGTCGCGTCGATCCTGCACAGCGTGGGTTCGGCCAGTTCGTCGCCGAGGAGATCACCGGTCCTCTCGCTGCCGAGCTGTGGATCGGCCTGCCGGAGGCGTTGGAGCCGCGTGTCTCGCCGTTGATCGGCGGGTTGGCGACGACCGAGCATGAGGACCCGAAGATCCAGGCGATGCTCGAACAGTTCCTCGGACCCGACAGCAATGCCGGCCGTGCACTGTCGCTGAATGGCGCCTTCACCGGAAACGGAATGTTCAACCGTCGTGAGGTCCACGCAGCGGAGATTCCCGCAGCAAACGCGATCACGAACGCTGCATCGCTCGCCAAGATCTACGCGGCGACGATCGGTGAGATCGACGGCGTCAGACTGCTGAACGATGACACCGTCGACGTGATCAGGGCAACGGTCACACCGCCTGCTGAGATGGATGCCTGCCTGATGATGGAAACCACGTTCGGTATGGGATTCATGACGAGCGGCCCGTTCAGCATGTTTGCCGGCGCCGGCTCGTTCGGCCATCCTGGCGCTGGCGGCTCCGTCGCCTTCGCTCAGCCCGAGCGTGAACTGGCCGTCGGCTACGCGATGAACAGGATGGCCTCCAACCTGGCAAACGACGTCAGGGCACAGAACCTCATCGACGCGGCGACCGCCGTCATCGACCACCTTGAGTGACCCGCCGAACTGGAGTGCGCCGGCGACGGCTGCGGGTGTCACGACACTCGGGTGCTGCAATGAAACTCGGGTGCTGCAATGAAACTCGGGTGCTGCAATGAAACTCGGGTGGGAGCATTCATCCAGCGCCACGGCGCTCGTCGCTTCCGTCCGTCGGCCTGTGCCGTTCGCCCCATAGCTTGAGGGTCGGCTGGTCGTCGATCCTCGTGCGGCCTTTGGCGAAGTCGATGCGCTGCGTCGAGTAGATGCCGCGGTGACCGGAGAAGACATAGGCGATCACACACCCGACGGCGACGGGCAGGATCGCCCCCGACCCGAACAGCTCGACACCCATGATCGTGCATGCGAGCGGGGTGTTGGCGGCACCGGCGAAGACGGCGACGAACCCGACCGCTGCGAGCATGCCGACGGGCAGGTGCAGCGGTGCTGCCAGCGCGGCCCCCAGCGTCGTGCCGATGACGAAGAGCGGGGTGACCTCGCCGCCGGGGAATCCGCAGCCGAGCGTCACCGCGGTGAACAGGATCTTCAACGCAAAGACGGCGAACGACAGTTGATCGCCGGCGAGCGCTCGGTCGACGAGCGGGAGCGAGAGGCCGAGGTAGTCGTGGCCGAACAATGCCGCCAGACCGATGATCGCGACGCCGCCGATGACGGTTCGCAACGGCGACCAGGCGACATGGCGGGCCATGGACCGCTTGATGAAATCCGTCAGCTCGGCGAATGCTGCGCCGGCAAGTCCGAAGGCGAGCCCGGCGGCGGCGACCTTGAGCAGGAGCACGGAGTCGATGGACTCGACGATCGGGAGTCGTGCCGGATGGTGATACCCCAGCCCGCCGACGACGAGATCACCGACGATCGAGGCGGTCAGCGCGGGGACGAGCGCGTCGTAGCGGAGCCTGCCGATGGACTGCACCTCGAGGGCGAAGACCGCACCGGCCAACGGCACCCCGAACACCGCTCCGAAGCCGCCTCCGAGGGCGGCGACGAGGAGCAGCCTGCGGTCCTCCTGCTCGAGCCGCAGCAGCCGAGAGAGTGCATCCGTCAGACTGCCTGACATTTGGAGTGACGTGCCTTCGCGCCCCGCAGACCCGCCGAACAGGTGTGTCGCCCACGTGCCGACCAGCACGAGCGGTGCCATACGCCGCGGCACCCATTCAGTCGGCTGATGGATCTGATCGATGAGCAGCGCGTTGCCCTGCGACGCCCGACCACCGAGATACAGGTAGGCGGCACCGATGATCAGCCCGGCAAGCGGTAGCAGCCACAGCAGCCAGTCATGGGTGAGGCGAAATCTCGTGATGCGGTCGAGTACCTCCAGGAATGCCCACGAGGACAGCCCGGCAAGGACCCCGGACGCCGCGCCGAGCACGATGCAGCGGATCAGGTGCACGGCGAGTTCGGATTGCTCGATCAGCTCGCGCCTCGCCGCAGCACGCCGAGTGGTGCCCGGTTGCCTGTCGTTCGTCATTCGATCCTCCACGCCGGTCTGCAGAGAACCGGCAGATGGTGTCGACGGCGACCGGACCTACGCCGTCGAGCCATACTCAGACGCAATCCGCCACGAAAATTCGGAGACTTCGCGTGGTGGAATCTGCAGGTTCAACGTTGTAGGAGTCATCAGCCCGAGGGCGGTTGAGGCGAACTCCATCACCGACAGCCAATCGTAGTCGATCTGCGATGGCCGCATTGCCTCCTAGACTTGCGGGCAGTGACTCTGCGACGGTACGGGCGACGCGGCGATGCCGGCGATGTTGCCGAAACCTGACGCCGCAGCCGAGACAACGGCCCCCGGTCGGCCGGACCCCTCCGTCGGCTCGCCGCGAGTCCTGCGTATCCCGCACGGTGCCTCGCCCGCCACTCCCAAAAAGCATCGTGTGACGTTCAGACGGCGGGCGCTCGGTCTGCGCGTGCGGGTCACGCTCGGGTTCGCACTGATCGTGGCGGCAGTCACTGCAGCCTTGGCGATCGTCAGCTACCAGCGGATCTCGTCCGATGTCGTCAACGAACGCGACGCGGTCGCGCTGCGTCAGAGCTATACCGATGCACGCACCGTGCGCGCCAGGCTCCGCGGCGCCAGCCCGGACGCCGGCGCCGTGATCGCCTCCCTCGAAAGCCGTCAGGGGACCCCGATCCTGCGCTTCGGCGGAGAATGGTTTGCGGCCTCTGTCGGAGCGGGACGCAGCGACATCCCATCCTCGCTGCTCCAGGTGGTGGCCGCCGGACGGAGTGGACATCAGCGGACGACGGTCGGGGGATCGCTGTTCGATGTGGTCGGCGTCCCGATCCCGGCGATCAATGCCGAGTACTTCGAGTTCATACCGCTCAGTGACGTGCAGGAAACGCTGCGATCGGTGCGCCGCTCGTTGGCTCTCGGGGCAGCGATTGCAGCCGTACTCGGGGGACTGCTCGGCGCTCTGGCGAGCCACACGGTGCTGCGTCCGCTGCGTCGAGTCGCCAATGCGGCGGCAACGGTGCAGGGTGGCGATCTAACGACGCATGTCGACTCGACGGGGGACCCCGATCTCGACCCGCTCCTCGGCTCGTTCAACGAGATGGTCGACGAATTGCGTAAGCGCATCGACCGAGACGCCCGTTTCGCCGGGGATGTCACGCACGAGTTGCGCGGGCCGCTGGCAGCGATGTCGGCGGCGACAGCACACGCCAGGCGTCATGCCGACAACCCCGACAAGATCCGCTATTCCTTGGACGTACTCGATCAGAACGTCGAGCGCTTCAGCGAACTGGTCGTCGACCTCTTGGAGATGAGCCGTATGGAGGCGGGCGTCGCCGAACTCAATCTCGAAGCCGTGCGCGTCAGAGATTTCCTCGACGCCGTCGTCGTCGCTTTCGCAACGCCGGTCCCGGTGCAGATCTCCGGCGACGTGCCGGTGTCGGTGATCCTCGACAAGCGCCGGATCGGTCAGTGCCTGATGAATCTGTTGCAGAACGCCGAGCGATACGGGGGCGGTGCGACGGCGATCGTCGCCGGCACTGCAGAGGGATCGCTGCAGTTGGCGGTCGAAGACGACGGGCCCGGGGTTCCAGAGCACGAGCGGGAGTACATCTTCGAACGCTTCGCCAGAGGAACCGCCGCCAGAGACATCGGCGGTGGGACCGGCCTCGGATTGGCGCTCGTCGCCGATCACCTGCACCTGCACGGTGGTTCGGTCGCCGTCGTCTCCAGTCCGTCAGGCGGTTCGCGGTTCGAACTGACGTTGCCGCTCGAGGTCCCACACGGCGCGACTGCCGGAGACTCGGGATGAACCGATCGCGTCGTCTCATCGGCGTGATCGTGCTCGGTGGCGTGCTGCTGTCTGGTTGCAGCCTGTCCACGGAGCGTAAGGCGGTGACGGTTCCGGACGGCTCCGTGCCATTTGCGCTCCTCGATCCGGATTCGGTCCAGGCGCCTCTGGCCACGACGCTGACCGGGACGACGGTTCCCGGGCGGCCGGTGACGATCTACCTCGTCAAGAACGACGTTCTGGTTCCGGTCATCCGTGCCGTGCAGGATCCGACACCAACGGCGCTCGTCGCCCAACTGGCCGCTGACCCGACGGAAGCGGAGATCGCTGCCGGCCTGCGGTCCGAGTTGGCGACAGAGGGAGGCCCGAAACTGGTGCTCGACAGCGTGCTCACCCGAGGCGTGGCGACGGTCGATCTGGCACCTGGCTTCGCCGCACTCGACAGTGACAGTCAGCTGTTCGCCATCGCCGAGCTGGTGTGCACACTGACGGCGCAGCCAGGTACCGGTCAAGTCGCCTTCACACTGCAGAACACACCGATCGAAGTGCCGCTGCCGGGGGGCACCACCACCGGCAACCCTGTGACAGCCACCGACTACGGCGTCCTGATCAACCCCTGATCAACCGATGATCAGGATTGGAGCACACCCGCGTAGGCGGGGATCGCTGGTTGGCCGCCAAGGTGGGCGTACAGGACTTTCGATCCCGCTGGGATCTCGCCGGATCGGATCATGCCGATCATTCCGGCCATCGACTTGCCCTCGTAGACGGGGTCGGTGAGCATGCCTTCGAGCCTCGCACATGTCTTGATGGCGTCGATCGTCTGTTCGTCCGGGATGCCGTAGATGCCTGCAGAGTAGCCGTCGACGATCGTGATCTCATCGGGCCGCAACGCACGGTCGAGCCCGATCTTGACGGCGGTGTTCTCGGCAATACGAGTCACCTGGGCGATCGTCTTGTCCATCGTCGCCGATGCGTCGATCCCGATGACATGGCGATCAGACCGATCCTCGATGGCGAATCCGGCGATCATGCCGGCATGTGTCGATCCCGTCACGGTGCAGACGATGATGTGATCGAAGAAGATGTCGTGCTCGGCTTCCTGCACGGCAACCTCCCTGGCCCAGTTGGCGAAGCCGAGCCCGCCGAGGGGATGATCGGATGCACCGGCCGGTATCGGGTACGGCTTCCCGCCGGCGGCGAGGACCGAGTCGAGCGCGTGCTGCCAGCTGTTACGAATACCGATGTCGAAGCCTGCGGGGTCCATGCGAACGTCACCGCCCATGATCCGCGACAGTTGGATGTTCCCGACCCGATCGTAGACGACGTCCGGCCACGCGACCCATGCTTCCTGCACCGTGACGGCCTTGAGGCCGAGGTGTGCGGCGACACCGGTGACCTGACGGGTGTGATTCGACTGCACGCCGCCTATCGACACGAGTGTGTCACATCCCTGCGCCAGCGCTTCTGGAATCAGGTATTCGAGCTTCCGCGTCTTGTTGCCGCCGAAGGCGATGCCAGAATTGCAGTCCTCGCGCTTCGCCCAGATCTCGACCTTGCCGCCGAGGTGAGCACTGAGGCGTTTCAGCGGATGGATCGGTGACGGACCGAACGTCAGCGGATATCGATCGAAGTCGTCGAGGCTCATGTCGGTTGGTGCTCCTTCGATGATCGCCGTCGCGGGAATGCGGCAAATAGCAGAATCAGATACGATTATATGATGAACGCCGTCGAGTTGGCACATCAGCATGTTCTTGCAGCCCTGCTGAACGGTGATCTACGCCCGGGGCAGTGGATCAGGCAGGACGATCTGGCCGCCGAACTGGGTATCAGTAAGGTGCCGGTGCGTGAGGCCCTGCAGCGGTTGACCGCCGAGGGTCTGGTGACCTTCGAAACCAATCGCGGTTCGGCCGTGCGATCGTTGACAGCCGCCGACGCAGAAGAGATCTACGCACTGCGCCTGGCGATCGAGCCGATGCTGTTGGAACGGTCGATCGCCAACTTGTCGATCGTCGACCTGGCGTCCGCCGGCTTGGCGCTCACGAGCACGGGAAGTTCGATCGGCGAGGCGAATTGGCACTTCCACCGGGCGCTCTACGCAGGCGCACACTGGGATCGGGCCGTGACCCTCGTTGGACGGCTGCATGCGGCCGTCGCCCCGTACGTGGTGCTGTATACGCAGGAACTCGGCGGCTCGTCGGCCTCTGACAAACAGCATCGCAAGCTGCTCAAGCTGTGCCAGGCGGCGAAGACGCAGCGGGCGGTCGATCTGCTTCGCCAGCACCTCGAGGAGGCATCGGCCGCACTGGTCGCCTCGCTGCGACCGCCAGCGGCGGATTCGACCTCGTAGGATCGCAGCACGTCACTGATGATGGGGGTCGAACGGTCGTGAAGCGAGCGCCAATCAAGTTGGATCCGATCGATCTGGCCTCCGTGCCGCTCTTCATCGGCACGATGTTGGCGGAAGCGGCGGTGCTGCGCAGGACGAAGCACAAGCGGGTGCTCGGCGACATGAACTTCGCCGACGCCAAGGCACTCGCCGGAACGCAACTGCCTGCTGATGCGCTGGTGCCGCTCGGGTACGAACGCAAGGACACCACGGCGAGCCTGTCGATGCTCGTGGGCAACGTTGCCTTCGGGCTGGCAACTGTCGGTCTCCTGCAGCGCCTCGATTCGATGATCTTCTCCAGGCGGATCGCCGACTTCGGCCGGCGCAAAGGGGCGATCGTCGGGGCGATGGTCCTTTGGGACTTCCTCTACTACTGGGATCACCGCATCCAGCACGAGGTCCGGTTCTTCTGGGCGAACCATGTCAGCCATCATTCCAGCGAGCGCTATAACCTGTCGACGGCGTTGCGTCAGCCGTGGTCCGGCCTGTCGCTCGCCTGGGTGTTCCTGCCGATGCCGTTGCTCGGATACAGGGCGAAGACGACGTTCCGTGCCGGGCAACTCAACCTGCTGTACCAGTACTGGATTCACACCGAGACGATCGACCGGCTGCCGAAGCCATTGGAGGCGGTGCTCAACACTCCGTCGCTCCACCGCGTCCACCATGGGGCCAATCCGCAGTATCTCGACAAGAACTACGGCGGCATCCTGATCATCTGGGACAAGCTTTTCGGGACCTTCGAGCCGGAGGTCAGGCGCATCAAGTATGGCCTGACGAAGAACATCTCGACCTACAACCCGCTACGCATCGCCTACCACGAATATGCCGCCATCGGGCGGGACGTGCGTGCTGCCCGCGGCCTGAAGCACAAACTGCGCCACGTCTTCGGGCCTCCCGGCTGGACGCCGCCGACGGCCCATCCCCTCGGCGAGTTGTTGAGCCCCGCCGGCCAGGCGAGCTGAGGGTAACGAGTGCTGCGCTGATTTCGCCGAGCTACTTGACCACGAGCACGGGGATATCGGCACGTTTGACGATCTGCGACGTCACCGACGGATCGAACAGGCGGCTGAACCATCCGCGCTCGTGGGAGCCGATGACGATCACGTCGACGTCGTGGTCGTGCGCAGCCTGCAGGATGGCGGTTACCGGGTCGCCGGCGAGTCCGATCGTCTCGGCAGTACCGAGGTCGTTGTCGTCGACGAATTCCTCTGCCGTTTCCTCGGCTTCTTCCTCTGTCGACGGTTGATCGACGGCAGCGACGGCACCCCTGGTGATCAACGGGAAGGTCCCGAATGGCGTCGCCACCGGGTAGACGTGTCCCCATGCCTGAGGTAGCCCGTCATTGTGGTCCATGACATTGACAACCAGGTAGGACGCATCGTCACCGAACAACTCGTGAGCCCGATGAGCGGCTGCTGACGATTCTTCTGAGTGGTCGACGGCGATCAATATCCTGGTCATGCGCCGAGGGTATCCGGCAGCGGCGACGCCCGGACATCGCTGCTTCAGCCGGGAGGTACTTCGAGTTCTCCGCGCAGGACGACGACAGCACCTCCGCGCAGGCGCACCTCGGAGATGGCGCCCTCGAGCACGTCGAACGACAGGAACAGCGCGCTCGGTCGACCCATCTCGACACCCTGGCGCAGGACGACCTCGTGAGTGCCATCCGTGGCGTAACCGTCGACGAAGCCGTGCAGCGTGCCGGCAAACGAACAGGTGGCAGATCCCGTTGCCGGGTCCTCGACCACACCGGCTTCCGGGGCGAACATACGCGACCGCCAGCCACCATCGGTCCGGCAGGCGATGTACACGCCGACGACGTCCGGAAGTGGTCGTTCGAGATGGCATCGGCGCAACGCATCCATCGAGTTGACGACCGTCATCAAGAACACCGTGCCGCCTGAATCGGAGAGATGGACCGGCACGGAGGCGTCGAGGTCGCCGGCCGTCAACCCGATCGCTTCTGCGAGCGCTGCGGTGTCGATCGGCGAGGCGCTCAGCCGCGGCGGCTGCGGGGCAACCAATGCCGCCTCCATCGAGCCATCGGCCAGTCGCCTGACCGAGACCGGCGTCAGGCCGGCGCGCAACGCAAAGACGAAGTCGAACTCGTCGGAGATGCCGCCGGCCCCCTGCGCAGACCGTTCCGATGCGGCGAGGGCGAGGGCGACGGCCGTGCCGACGGTCGGGTGCCCGGCGAAGGGCAGTTCCCGAGTTGGCGTCAAGATGCGCACACGGTGCGTTGCTGCCGGATCGTCCGACGGAAAGACGAACGTCGTCTCCGAGAGATTGAGCTCCCTGGCGATCTGTGCCATCTGCGCGTCCGACAGGCCAGCGGCGTCGGGGAAAACTGCGAGCGGATTGCCGCTGTACGGATGGTCCGTGAAGACGTCGAGCCAGATGAACGAGCGAGTCATCGGGCGAGTCTGCCTGTCCGCCCTCTTCGGGGCAATCGAATTCTCCCGCCCGGTTCGACGATCGCACGTATTCCCCGGGTTCGACGATCGGTCGACGAGCCGGCTGTGACGCTGCACACATCAGGTCTGGACCTCGTGTCGCACGGGTAGTCACACGGTGTACGTCAATCAAGGAGTATCCCATGGCGACCGACACGCTTCCCCGCAAGATCATCGCACTCAACAGAGCCATCGCCCAGACGGCCATCGACAACACCACGACGGTGCTGAAGACCGTCGGCAACAGTGTGAAGGCGGTTGCCGACGCTTCGAAGGTGGCCGGCAAGACCGTCGTCGGTCAGACACGATCGGTCATCGATCGCACGTGGTCGACCGCCATGTCCGGATCACGCGAAGTCACCGGCCAGGCGACCGCCCAGGGTGCCAAGGTCGCTGCCGCTGTTGATTCGCAGGCGAACAAGATCGTCGACCGGGCGATCAACGCGGTCGACGACAAGCCGAAGCCCGGCACGCCGTATGAGCAGTGGAGCCGCGAGGAACTGTACGAGCGTGCCCAGCAACTCGACCTCGATGGCCGCTCCGCAATGAACAAGAAGCAGCTGATCGCTGCCCTTCGCAAGTAGCTCACGCCCGCTGCCCAGCCGTCCGGTCGAACCGGTCGCCTGAGCGCTGTCGCCGATGGTGTTGTGCTGCAGAGCAGCACGACCCTCGAGTGCCGGGGCTGGCGGAGCCCCCGTTGATTGCCTCCGTGCGCGCGGCGGCCCCGCTGTGGTGACGGGGCCGCCGCTGTCGCGGCCGGGCAGGATCGCTGCTACGTTCCGAGCTGTGACCTTTGCCTCAGTGAACGACCAGCAGATATTCTTCGAGGACCACGGTGGAGACGGTCCTCCCGTGATCTTCTCGCACGGATTTCTCATGGACCACGAGATGTTCGAGCCGCAGGTTGCTGCGCTCAAAGACATCTATCGGGTGATCACCTGGGACGAGCGTGGATTCGGCAGGACGCAGTTCGATGGCAAGCCGTTCAGCTACTACGACTCCGCGTCGGACTGCCTCGGTCTACTCGACCATCTCGGAATCGACAAGGCGGTGTTGGCCGGCATGAGCCAGGGCGGTTTCCTGTCGCTGCGGGCGGCATTGACGGCGCCAGAGCGTGTCCGTGCGCTGATCCTGCTCGACACCGAAGCGGGCGTTCCGTCCGAGGAGACGGCGGCGCGCGAACAGGGAATGGTCGACTACTGGCTCGCCGTCGGACCGGTCGACGACCTCGCCAACCCGGTCGCCGACCTGATCATCGCCGAACCGGTCGAGAACGCCAAGTGGATTGCCAAATGGCGCGCGGTGCCGAAAGAGGCGTTGGCGGAACCTGCGCACTGCCTGCATGCTCGCGACGACATCACCGCCCGCCTCGGCGACATCTCCTGCCCGGCGCTCGTGGTCCATGGGACGGAGGACGTGTCGATTCCGATGGACAAGGCGGAACTGCTCTCGGCCGGATTGTCCGGCTCGACAGGGGTCGTCAAGGTGCCGGGCGCCCATGCAGCGAACCTCACTCATCCCGAGGCGGTCAATGCTGCGATCGTCGACTTCCTCGCTGGACTCGCCGACTGAGAAAGTTGTCGAGAGTTGTCGAGCGTTGTCGAAATCGTCGATCGGCGATCGTCGGACTGGTATTCGAACGCCCCGAAGGGCGACCTATCAAGGAGAAGCCAATGCCCAGGTATGCAGCCCTCATCTATGGAACAGAGAACGGCAATGTCAGTCCCGAGGAGTGGGGCACGATGATGACCGAGTACAACGAGTTCGGTGACAAGGCCGGTGCAGCCGGTGTGATGGCAGGCGGCGAAGCTCTGCAGGACACCAAGACGGCGACGACCATTGCCGTCACCGGGGGCAAAGGTGGCGACGTCACCACGACAGACGGCCCATTTGCAGAGACGAAGGAGGTCCTCGGCGGCTTCTACCTGCTCGATTGCAAGGATCTCGACGAGGCGCTGCACTGGGCCGCACAGATCCCAGGCGCGTGGTACGGCAAGATCGAGGTCCGCCCGGTGATCGACTTCAGCGGCGGCGCCGGCTGACGTCGACGTGACGGGACCGCGGTTCGACACGAGCGGTCCCGGCGCGACGGACCCGCTCGACGAGATCATCCGGATCGAGGGTGGCCAGGTGCTGGCCACCCTCATCCGCCTGACCGGCGATATCGATCGCGCCGAGGACGCGCTCCAGGATGCAGCGCTCACGGCTGCCGAGGTGTGGAAGCGTGACGGCTTGCCGAACAGCCCGGGGGCGTGGCTCACCACTGTCGCCCGCAATCGGGCGCTGGACATGATCCGGCGCGAAAGTCGCAGGGCGCCGAAGGAGGAAGCCGCTTTCCGCATGCTCACCGATGCGCCGGCCTCGACGTTCGTCGGTCGGGAGGCAGATGACTCCACCGATGACGTCGGCGACGACATCCTGCGATTGCTGTTCACCTGCTGCCATCCTGCGCTGTCCGAAGAGTCGCGTATCGCCCTCGCGTTGCGCACCATTTGTGGTTTGAGCACCGTCGACATCGCTCGTGTCTTCGTCGTTCCGGATGCGACGATCGGTCAGCGCATCAGCAGGGCGAAGGCCAAGATCGCCAACGCCCGTATCCCGTACCGGGTCCCGCCGGCGCACGAGCTGCCGGATCGCCTCGACGGGGTCCTCCGCGTGATCTATCTGCTGTTCACGGCTGGACACCACGCACCGGCCGGGGAGTTGGCGTCGCGTGTCGATCTCGCATGTGAGGGGATACGACTCGGTCGGCTGATGATCTCGTTGATGCCGGACGAACCGGAATGCACCGGATTGACGGCACTGATGCTGGCGACGCACGCCCGCACCGGCGCCCGACTCGACGGAGACGGCGACCTCGTGCTGCTCTCCGATCAGGATCGCAGCCTCTGGGACCACACGGCGATCGCCGAGGCTGCGCAGATGGTCGAGTCGATCCTGCGCCGACGCCGTCCTGGGATCTACCAGATTCAGGCGGCGATCGCCTGCCTGCACTCGCTCGCTCCGTCGTTCGCAGAGACCGACTGGCCGCAGATCGTCTTGCTCTATGCGCTGCTCGAAGCTCGCTGGCGGACACCGATCGTGCGAGTCAACCGGGCGATCGCCGTTGCCGAGGTGGACGGTCCGGCAGCCGGGCTCGTGTTGCTCGACGAGTTGTCCGGGTCGCCGATCGAGCGCTGGCACCTGTACTGGGCCACACGAGCCGACTTCCTTCGTCGACTCGGTTCGACCGCCGATGCAATCGACGCGTACCGTCGAGCGCTCGCCTGCCCGTGCAACGACACCGACTGCCGCTTCCTCGAAAGCCGCCTCACCAGCCTTGGTGCGCCGTAGTCGCCACGCCAGATCGCAGTACGTGCGATGTTCGGTGCCTACCATCTCGATTGGCGCAGGATGTGGCCGGTCAGGTTTCCGGTGGGAACTCATGTGCCCGGAGCGCCTCCGGGAGCGGGTGTCCGGCGCCACCGCTGATCCAGGTGGCCAAGGCCTCGGTCGTCGACGTTTCGAGCATCCCTCCGAGCCAGGTCCGCTGTCCTTGGGATCGTACGACGACGACGTTGGACCGGTCGCACGGTCCCAGGCAGTCCACTTCCCAGAACCGCGCATCGACGATCGACGAGGTCGCCTCACGCAGACGAGTGAGCTGCGCTTCGTGGTCGACGTCTGAATGTTTGCTCAGTCGTCCGCAACAGCAGCCTCTGCAGACAGAAACCGAAAGGCGGTTGTTGTTCGGTGAGCGTCGGTCAGCGGGAGAACTCGAGATCACCGGATGATACTGCTTGGTGGTCGGACACCGCGCGTTGGGATACCCCCCAAGGGTACGTATGATACCCCTACCCCCTATGGATACTCCAGGGGAGTCAGCAGGAGGATTCCGTCATGGCCACGAGCAGCACGACCTACACCGTTTCCGGGATGACATGTGGACACTGTGTCGCTGCGGTGACCGCCGAAGTCTCGAAGATCGACGGCGTTGTTGCCGTCGACATCGACCTGCCGACCGGCGCCGTGACGATCGAATCCGTTGCGCCGATCAGTGCACAGGCCGTCGCCGTCGCCGTCGACGAAGCCGGATACGAACTCGTCCCATGAACGTCGCTGCGAAGCTCGCCGTCTACAGCCTGGGCCTGGCTGCAATCTTCGGCGCGTCAGCAGCGGCCGGCGCAGCACTCGGGCCGATCGACGTCGGCAGTGCGACGCATGCCGGTGCCGGGCATTCGACAGCGACGGCGTCGCCTGCGATGCAGCCTGCCGCCGCGGTCGCTGCTTCGACCGCAGAAGATCACGTGGACGGCTACACGGTGACGCGCACGGCAGCAGCGGCATCGGACGGAACCTGGTCGATCGAGTTCATGGTGACACGCGACGGGGCAATGGTCACGACCGATCCATACCTCGGGGAGGCCGGGCAGCTGGTGATGATCCGGGAGGCCGACTTCGCCTATCTGCACGCCCATCCGGCACCGCGAGGCGACAACACCGTCTCCTTCGACGCCCATCTCCCGTCGAGCGGCACCTACCGGCTGTACTTCGACTTCTCCGCCGGAGGTGGTGTCCATACGGCGGCCTTCGTCTTCGACGTCCCGAGGACGGCGACGTTGCCCGACGTCTCCGGGTGGACGCCATCGGCAGATCAGCACGGGGGGCACTGAGCCGTGTCCATCGACCTGCAACCGACGAACAGTGCCGAGGTGCAACTCGACATCGGTGGTATGACCTGCGCGTCGTGTGCGATGCGAATCGAGAAGAAGCTCAACCGCATGGACGGTGTTTCGGCGACCGTCAACTATGCGACCGAGAAGGCCCAGGTGCGCTTCGCCGGGTCGGTCACGACGGCAGACCTGCTCGCCACGATCGAGGCGACCGGTTACACCGCTCATCTTCCCCGACCTGCTGCTGACTCGGAGGTGACAGACACGATCGATGACCGCGAACGGCGGGATCCGGCGGACGCCCTGCGTCTCCGGCTGCTCATCTCGACCGCGCTCGCCATCCCGGTCGTTGCGATGGCGATGGTGCCTGCGCTGCAGTTCGATGGTTGGCAGTGGCTGTCGTTGACGTTGGCGGCCCCGATCGCGGTGTGGAGCGCCCTGCCGTTCCATCGGGCGACGTGGCTCAACCTGCGACACGGTGCGGCGACGATGGACACGCTGATCTCTGTCGGCACGATCGCCGCCTTCGGATGGTCGTTGTATGCCCTGTTCCTCGGCACGGCCGGTCAGTTGAACTATCGCCACGGTTTCTCGTTGCGGCCGGAACGAGGTCACGGTTCCGGTCAGATCTATCTCGAAGTCGTCGCCGGCGTCGTCGTCTTCATCCTTGCAGGACGCTATTTCGAGGCGCGGGCGAAGAGCCGATCCGGGGCGGCGCTGCACGCGCTGTTGGAGCTCGGCGCGAAGGATGTCGGCGTCCTGCGTTCCGCTACGGAAGTGCGCATTCCGATCGCTCAACTCGTCGTCGGCGATCGGTTCGTCGTCCGCCCCGGCGAAAAAATCGCCACGGACGGTGTCGTCGAGGACGGCAGTTCGGCGATCGACACGTCGTTGCTGACCGGTGAACCCGTTCCCGTCGAAGTCGGGCCCGGCGACACCGTGACCGGAGCAACCGTGAACGCGGGAGGACGCCTCGTCGTTCGGGCGACCCGGGTCGGCGCCGACACGGCGCTCGCACAGATCGGCCGTCTTGTCGAGCAGGCGCAGACCGGCAAAGCCGAAGTCCAGCGCTTGGCGGACCGCATCTCGGCGATCTTCGTGCCGATCGTGATCGCACTGTCCGCCGCCACCCTCGGCTTCTGGCTGACTGCTGCTTCGTCGAACAGCGCAACGACTGCGTTCACGGCGGCGGTCGCCGTTTTGATCATCGCTTGTCCGTGTGCGCTCGGATTGGCGACACCGACAGCGCTGCTCGTCGGCACCGGTCGCGGTGCGCAGCTCGGAATACTCATCAAGGGTCCCGAAATCCTCGAATCGACGCGGGCGATCGACACGGTCGTCCTCGACAAGACCGGCACCGTGACGACCGGCAGAATGACACTGCTCGATGTCGCTCCGGCCGCCGCGGTCGACGCCGATGAAGCGCTGCGCTTCGCGGCATCGTTGGAAAACGCTTCCGAGCATCCCATCGCCGCAGCGATCGTCGACGGTGCCCGGCAACGTGGTCTCGAGCTTGCGCCGGTGCAGTCGTTCGTCAGCAGCGGTGGTCTCGGCGTCGAAGGCCTCGTCGATGGCGTGCACATTGTCGCCGGGCGTGAGCGCTTCCTCGACGATCACGGTCTGGCGCTCGACGACGCGTTACGCACGGCACGCGACGATGCCGAACTACTCGGTCGGACACCGATCTTCGTCGGCTGGAGCGGATCGGCGAAGGCCGTCATCGTCGTCGCCGATACCGTCAAGCCGTCGTCCGCCGCCGCCATCACCGGCTTTCGTCAACTCGGCCTCCGCCCGGTACTGCTGAGCGGCGACAACCGCAGAGCAGCCGAATCGGTCGCAGCAATCGTCGGCATCGACGAGGTGTTCGCCGACGTCTTGCCGGCGGACAAAGTCGATGTCATCCGACGTCTGCAGGCCCAAGGTCGGGTCGTGGCGATGATCGGTGATGGCGTGAACGACGCCGCTGCGCTCGCCAAGGCTGACCTCGGGCTGGCGATGGGGACGGGCACCGATGTGGCGATCGCCGCCAGTGACATCACGCTCGTTCGGGGTGATCTCCTCGCAGGGGTCGACGCTGTCCGACTGTCGCGTCGCACGTTGGCGGTGATCAAGGGCAACCTCTTCTGGGCCTTCGCCTACAACGTTGCGGCGCTGCCGCTTGCCGCCGCCGGTCTGCTCAATCCGATGCTCGCCGGTGCAGCGATGGCTACCTCCAGCGTCTTCGTCGTCTCGAATAGTCTTCGCCTGCGTCGATTCCGTCCGTCGCCAAGCTCAAGCGCCGCCCCATCTGTCACCGAAACGCCAATCACCGAAACGGCAACGAACGAAACACCGATCACCGAAACGGCAATCAACGAAACGGCAATGAACGAAACGCCGATCACCGAACGAGGGGGAGCCTGATCATGGCCGGATACGAAATGCAGAAAGCCGACATCGCCAAGCGATTGGCGCGCATCGAGGGCCAGGTCCGCGGCATCGCCAAGATGGTCGACGAGGACCGCTACTGCATCGACGTCCTCGATCAGGTGTCGGCAGTCACGAGAGCCTTGCAGAACGTGGCCGTCGGCCTGTTCCACGATCATCTCGGCCACTGCGTCTCGCATGCCGTACAAGCGGGCGGGCCTGACGCCCAGGCGAAGATCGACGAGGCAACGGCTGCCGTCGCCCGCCTCGTCCGCAGCTGAGAGGCGGTCGCGGAAACGACGACGATCGACCGTCCTCTTGTCCGCGTGAAGCGTTGGGGCTGATCGAGTATTTCCGTCACCGCAGTAGCCGATCGAGTATTTCGATCGCACCAGGGGGCGCCGTGCTACTCGATCGAACCGTTTCGTCCGAAACGCATCTGCAGCAACTGAACGCTGGCCGTACACGGAGCGAGTGAGCGGGTCCGCCAGACAGAGCATCCGGGTAGGTCGGGCAGCGCAACGTTGACGGGCTCGCTCGTCGCCGGGCTCGCATACGCTGGATCCGTGGAACTGCCGGATCGCGCCAGGGTTGTCATCATCGGCGGAGGTGTGATCGGCACGAGTATCGCCGCCCACCTCGCCGAGGCCGGGATCTCCGATGTCGTGCTGCTCGAACGCGATCAACTCGGTGCCGGATCGACGTGCAAGGCGGCGGGAGGCGTCCGCGCATCGTTCAGTACTGCGGCGAACATCGCCATCGGGTTGCGGGGTCTGGAGATCTATTCGCAGTTCCCGGAGCGGTACGGCCAGGAGATCGAATTCCAACGCAACGGCTACCTCTACCTGTTGTCGGATCAGGAGAACGTCGACGTCTTCACCGAGAGTGTGGCGCTGCAGAACGCCTACGGCGTGCCGAGCAGGATGATCGACCCCGGAGAGGCCCAGCGGATCTCGCCGCTGATCAGTACCGATGGTCTGCTCGCTGCGTCGTGGTCTCCGGAGGATGCACGGGCAACCCCGGAGGCAGTGGTCAGCGGCTACGCATCTGCGGCCCGCCGGCTCGGCGCGCGGCTCGTCACCAAGTGTCAGGTCACCGGCATCGAGAGCAGCGGTGGTGCGGTGCGTGCTGTGGTCACCGGTCACGGCAGAATCGCCACCGACACGATCATCTGCGCCGCCGGTGCCTGGTCTTCGCAGGTCGGGGCGATGGCCGGGATGGATCTGCCGGTGACGCCGCTGCGCCGGCAGATCGCCTTCACCGAGCCGAGCGCCGACGTTCCATTGCAGACGCCGCTGACCATCGACTTTCCTGCCAACTTCTACTTCCATCCCGAGGGCAACGGCCTGCTTTTCGGATGGTCGAACCCGGCGGAACCTCCAGGATTCAATCTGCAGTTCGAGCGTGACGAATGGCTCGGCGGATTCGCCGATGTCGTGCTCAGACGGGCGCCGAAGATCCTCGACTTCGGGATCGTCAGCGGTTGGGCCGGCCTCTACGAGGACACGCCGGACCACAATCAGATCATCGGCCGATCCGACGTCGTCGAAGGGTTCCTCTACGCGACGGGCTATTCCGGTCACGGCTTCCTGATGGGCCCGGCGACGGGGGAGATCATCCGTGACCTGTACCTCGGCCGTGAGCCTGCGTATGACATCAGCGGATTCGACGTGAGGCGCTTCGATACCGCCAGACTGGGGAACGAACGCAACATCGTCTGATCGATCGAAGGACCTCAATGCATCGTCTGCAGGGCAAGAACGCCATCGTCTTCGGAGGTGCACAGGGCATCGGCAGGGCGATCGTGGCGGCGTTCGTCGCTGAGGGAGCGACCGTGTACGCATCCGATGTCAAGCCGATCGAGCGAGGACAGGAGACCGCTGAACAACTCGTCGAGGCGCTGGTCGATGCGACGGATCCGGCGCAGGTCGCCGGCTACGTCACCGGAGTGCTCGCTGTTGCCGGGACGATCGACATCCTCGTCAACAACGTCGGCATCCACCTCCCGAAATCGGTGATCGATGCCGAGCCGGAGGACTTCGATCGGATCTTCACCGTCAACGTCAAGACCGCATACCTCGCATGTCGCGCCGTCGTGCCGCACATGCTGGAGCGTCGGCGGGGCAGCATCATCAACCTTTCGTCGAACGGCGGTCTCATCGGCCGTCCGTCCGATCCGCTGTACAACGCCTCCAAACATGCCGTGATCGGTCTGACCAAATCGATGGCGGTGGCCTATGCCGATCAGGGATTGCGGATCAACGCCGTGTGTCCGGGCGCCGTCGACACGGCGATGCTCCGCGGCACGATCAGCGACCCCGCCGAGTACGAGCAGCGGATTCCCGCGCTCGTGGCGAGCACGCCGGCGGCTCGCGTCGCGCAGGCGTCAGAAGTCGCAGCTGCCGTCGTGTTCCTGGCCTCCGACGAGAGTCCGGCGATCAACGGGATCGCCATGGCGATCGACGGCGCCAAGAGCGCCGGAGTGATGAGTTCCGATCGCTACCGCCTCGACTTCGATCTCAACACGTCGTACGACTGAGTGCGGCCGCTCGGGCAGTTGCGGAGCACTACGTACGGGCGATGAGCCAGTCCTCGCCGGTGGACGGTCGGAGTTCGTCGGTGCGACCGGTGAAGTAGCGGTCAGCGAGTGTCGATGAGGAGAGGTGCGTGGCGTCGCCGAACCCGGCGTCGTGGGCTATCGCCACGATCTCCTCCGGCGTGAAGAAGCTGACGAACGGCGTGCCCGATCGGCGTGCCCCCTCGGCGCTCATCTGCAGACCGGGTCGGTCGGCTTCGTCGACGAGCTCGATCGGCAGCATGAACGTCATCGCATAGGTCGAGCCGGGAGCGAGTGCCGAAAGCTGGCGGAGGGTCGCTGCGGTCGTCTGTTTGTTGAGGTACATACTGACGCCGGTGGACACCACGACTGCCGGTCGCGCGGGATCGAAGCCGGCCGTGGTGAGCCCGTCCCACCAATTCTCGCCGGTCTCGAAGTCGATCGGCGCGAAGTGCAGCCACTCGGGGATGCCGTAGCCCTCCTCGGCGAGACGACGGCGTTTCCACGCCTGCGTGCCAGGCTGGTCGACCTCGAAGATCTGCAGGCGGGCGCCGAGTGCCGGCCGGCGCTGGGCGAGCGTGTCGAGTCCCGCGCCGAGGATGACGTACTGGGTGACGCCTTCGTCAGCCCGTTCCTCGACGAGATCCTCGATGAAGCGGGCACGGCCGACGATCGACGGGCGGAACCCGCTGGTTCCCTGCGGATGCATGTCCGGGCGATCGCGCCAGTGCTCGTCCGGCGCGGCCAGTTGGAGTCCGACGATGTCGTCCAGGACGTTTGGCTCGTCGTCGACCTGCACATGCATTGCCCGCCAGAGGGCGACGCGAACAGCGGTGTTGTCCGGCTCCTCGGAGCGAGCATCGGTCATGGTGCGCTCGGCCCGGACGACGGGATCTCCGGCGCCTGCAGGCTCCACACGCGTCCGTCGGGATCGCGGACCGTCATCTCCTGTGTGCCCCAGTGGGTTGGTTCGAATGGGGTGACGACTTCGACAATCGGGTCGAGGCCGGATGCGTCGTCGCTCGAAGCTTTGAGCACGAGCTGGATCCCGGTCGCTTCGGTCTCGGGGATCTCGGCGATGAACATGTAGGGGCCGTCGCCGGCACGGAACTGCCCGGACGAGTGATCGGTCTCGAACTCGAGGGTGAAGCCGAGCGCTTGGAAGAACTTCGCCGCCTTACCCCAGTTGTGCGTCGTGAGGAAAACGGCCTCGATGCCTTCGGTCTTCATGTCGGGTGTCCTTTCGTCGGTCTATCGGGCGTTGCAGGTGCGGTGTCGATGGAGGAGGCCACGAGGTACTCGTGCAACGCTTCGGCCACCAGTGCGGAGAGCGACAGGCCCGTCTCGATCGAGTGGTGCTTCACCTGCTTGATGAGGCCGATCGGCAGGTACACGTTGAACTGCTTGACGTCCTCGTCCCCCATTGGATAGTATGCTAGCATGCTAGCATCGTGGTCGAAAGGATCGGAGCTAGAGTTTTCTCCATGACTCTCGAAGGCACCTACGTTCCAAGCGCAGCACAATGGGTTCGCGAGCAGGTCGCCGAATACGAATCGTCAGGCGGCACGAAGGCCAACACACTGCGCGACAGCGGGATCCCGGTGATCATCGTGACGATGCGCGGCGCCAAGAGCGGCGACGTCCGCAAGATCGCCCTGATGCGCGTCGAGCACGACGGCGAATACGCGCTGTTCGCTTCGATGGGTGGCGCCCCGAAGAATCCCGCTTGGTACAACAACCTCATCGCCTCGCCTGAAGAAGTGACGATCCAGGACGGGCCAGAGCCGTTCGACGTGTCCGTCCGTGAGGTCGCCGGCGAGGAATACGCGACATGGTGGGATCGCGGTGCAGCCGTCTTCCCGCCGTACCTCGAGTATCAGGCGAAGACGGACCGGATCATCCCGATCCTCGTCGCCACCAAGAAGTAGCGGGACCTCAGATCCAACCTTTGCGGCGGAACAGGCCGTAGAGGCCGAGCGACATCAGCACGACGAGTCCGGCTGAGATGTAGACGCCGGACGTCTTGCCGTAGCCGGGGTATGGCACGTTCATCCCGTACCACCCGGTGATCAGCGTCGGGACGGCGACGATCGCCGCCCAACTCGTCACCTTCTTCATCACCTGGTTCTGTCGGTAGTCGCGCAGGCTGATGTTCGTCTCGACGATCGTCGAGACGAGGTCGCGGAGGTTGTCCGTCGATTCGCTGACTCTCAGGACGTGGTCGTAGACGTCCTGGTAGTACGGGTAGACATCGGCCGGGAGGGCAGCATGATCCTTGCGCATCAGACTGGTGATGGCTTCGCGAAGCGGGACGACAAGGCGATGGAAACGCACCAACGCTCTGCGCATCTGGAACCAGTTGCGCTGCTGGTCCGGTGACAGCGGCTGGTCGGCGAACAGCCCTTCGCTGACGATGTCGTAGTAGTCGTCGAATCCCTGCACGGCGTCGAAGTAGCCGTCGATGACGACATCGAGCAGGCCGTAGAGCAGGAAGCTGACACCCTGCGCCGTCAGGTCCGGGGAACGGTCCCACCTGGCAAGTACCGGTTTCATCGAGAATCCCTCGTCCTTGCGGACGGTGATCAACCAGCGGGCGTTGATGAACGAGTCGATCTCGGTCTCGACGAGTTCGCCATCCGTCGTATCGACGGTGACACCGTGACACGACAGGAACGAGTGGCTCTTGTAGATGTCCAACTTCGGCCGCTGATGCTCGCTCAGCGCGTCCTCGACGGCGAGTTCGTGCAGCCCGAGTTCACCGGCGAGTTGATGCAGGACCTCCTTGGAGGGATCGCAGAAATCGACCCAGACGATGACGTCGTCGTCTTCGAGGTGCTCCGAGACGTCCTCGAGCGGAAAATCTTCGAGTTCCAAGACACCCTTGCGATACACCCGTGTACTGATTGCGCTCATCGTTCCCTCATTCGTGCCGCCATTGCCCGATCCGCTGCTGGGCGAAACGGTTTCTATGAACGTAGGCCCAGTTCGCCGAGCGCTTCGAGGATCCGGTCGAAGACGAGGTCGGGTTCGCCATTGCCGTCGACTTCGACGAGGATATTGCGACGCCGGTAGAAATCGAGGAGTGGAGCAGTCGTCGATTCGTACACCCGGAGACGTTCGCCGATCGTTGCCGCATCGTCGTCGGCTCTGCCGGTCTCCCGGCCACGGGCGAGCAAGCGCTCGACCAGCTCGTCGGCGGCGACGTGCAAATTGATGACGGCATGCAACGTGCGATGGTGATCGACACCCCATTCCAGCGCTGCTTCTGCCTGCGCCTCGGACCGTGGGTAGCCGTCGAGCACGAAGCTGGTCAGTGGGGGATCAGTGCCGATTCGTGCTCCGACGAGGCTGACAACGAGGACGTCCGGTACGAGTTCGCCCGCATCCATGTAACGCCTGGCTTCGATACCGAGCGGCGTGCCGGCCGCTACTTGTTCCCGGAGCAGATCGCCGGTGGCGATATGCGGAGCGCAGAAGTGTGCGGCCAGACGCCTCCCCTGCGTGCCCTTGCCGGCACCGGGTGGAGCGAGAAGCAGGAGCCGAGCGGCGGTCGGTGTCAGATCGGACCCTCGGATGCAATGACGTACTTGAGCACGGAACTACTGACGAAGATTCCGGCGGCAGCGGCGCGGAAGTTGGCGATATGCGCACTCTGCAGGTGTTCCGACAGCGCTTCCTGCGAAGTCCACCGCTCGAACAGGTGGATGCGGCTGGGGTCCTCCAGGTCGGCACTCATGACATAGGTCTCGCACCCGTCCTCGGCGCGCGTTGCAGCCATGACATCGATGGCTGCGGCGGTGAACGCCTCGCGTCGGGCCGGGTCGATTTCGAAGGTGCCACCGATGACAAGCATGAATCGAAGCTACTTCGCCGATACGTGCGATGGATCGCCGAGACGACCACGATTGCCTCCCGAGACGGCGTCACGCCTCGATGCGTGGCACCCCCAGCGGGTCCGGGGCCTCCTCGCCGCGCAGTTCGCCGACGAGCGCGACGAGCGTCGCCATGACCGCATCTGCCGCTCGACGGACGTCGGCCTGCGTCGGCTCCGTGAATTGGTCGAGACCCATCAGGCGGCGAACGTCGATCGGATCGCCGACGAGCACACCGACGCGCGGGCGTCGGACCAGGCTCGTGACGACGCTCAACAGCACGCGAGACCGGCTGACGACACGGTGCGCGCCGACCATGGCGACGGGAACGATCGGAGCATTCGTCATCAACGCCAATCTCACCGCCCCGGTCTTGGCTCGCTCCGGCCACATCGCCGGATCACGGGTCAGCCGTCCCTCCGGATAGAGGCCGACGGCTTCGCCGGCGCGCAGCGCTTCGGCGGCCGGTTCCAGTGACTGCGAGGCCTCGGCGGTATCGCGCCTGACGGCGATGAAACCGAGTTTGCGGACGATCCGGCCGAGCAACGGCATACGGAACAGGCCGGCGGTTGCGAGCAACCGGAGCGATCGGCCGAGCCGGCGGCAGGCGAGCGCCAGCAGGACGCCGTCTGCATAGCTCGTGTGGTTGGAGATGACGATGATCGCTCCCGGTGGCAACCGTTGGGCTGCTGCGCGTCTGCCGCGTTGGCGCTCGACCTGCAGGCGGCTGAGCCCGGCCGTGAGCGTCCCGATGATGGTTGCGGCGACCGCATACACGATGGCGCCGGTCCTTCCCGGATGGCGCCACGACGAACTCATCGGCGCAGGCTAACGGCCATCCGTCGGCACGAGTGCTCCCGCTCGGCGATCGCATGCAGTGATCGAGCGAGGTCCGGGGTCCGGCGGCCTCGACATGAGGTTCGCGTGGATCACGCCCAGCCGCCGGCGTATGACACGAACTGGCCTGTCGTGAATCGGCTGGTCCCGTCGACGAACGGTGCACAGAAGTAGGCGAATTCCTGCATCGTGCCGAGCCGGCGTAGCGGGACCATCGCTTCGAGCCTGGCCCGAACGTCTGGATCGTCTGCACCGCTCGAGCGGCGGAACTCCGGGAAGTCCATGAAGTTCGTGCCGACGGCATTCACCTGGACTCCGCTGCGGGCGACCTCACCAGCGACGTTGCGGACGAGATGCGTCGCTCCGGCACGGGCAGCGGAGTAGAGCGGCGCGCCCGGGGTGGCTCGTGCGGCGCTGGCGCTGGTGATCACGAGCACCTGGCCGTCTCCGCGTTCGATCATCGGCTTGATGACCGCCTGCATGAAGTGGAACGGCGCAATCATGCATCCCCGAAGGACGGCATCGAAGTCCTCGACCTTGGCGTTCATGAAGCGTCCTGTCACGATCACACCGGTGAACGCCGTTGCCGAATCGATCCTGCCGAACCGTGCCAGTGCTGCGTCGACGAGCTTCCGGGACGCCGCAGGATCAGCGAGCTGACGCGTGCCGGTGACGACCTCGATCTCGGTTCCGGTCGCAATCAGTTCTTCGACCAGTTCCGGGTCCGGATCTCCGAGCACCAGGTCGTGTCCCCGCGCTGCCAGCACCCTGGCGAGGTCTGGCCCGACGTAGAAGTCGGCACCGGCCACCAGCGCCACTCGCCTCCGCGGATCCATCGTCTGCCCCTTTCGTCGAGTGCCACTACCGGTACCCGCTGGCGAATGTACATCCCGTGGCAGTCCTGATTCGCTGCCCGAGTGAACGATCAGTCGTCTGCGTCGTCGTCCGCCACGTCGTCGAAACCGAGGGCTGCGAGTCGTTCGAGCAGTCTGTCGCGGACGCTCCTCCCCGGCTCTCGCGCCCGCTCGCCGGTGATGCGCCAGCCGAGCCGGCTCGAATACAGCAGCGGCGGATCCTTCAGCCGACCAGCGCCGACCTCGACGACCCTGGCGAAGAACAGTTCGTGGTCGATCATCATCTTCGATTCGAAGATCTCGCAACGCAGCCAGGCAATCGAGTTGCGCACGTACGGCAGCTCGCTGCCGGGAATCGTGCCGAGATACTCGTCGGCGAGATAGCGGAATCTGCGACCGGGGTAGCTGAAGTACTGGCCGACGTCGACCTGATCTCCGGCGAGGATCGACACGGAGAACTCACCACTCGCCGCCATCAACGGGTGGGTGTCGTGCTTCGGGGAAACGCTTGCCATCACGATCGGCTCCTCGAAACTGATCTGCGTGACCCAGTGGCTGCAGTACGCCCTCGTGATCCCGTTATGATGTGCACCGACGACCTCGACTCCTTTGATCATCTGGCCGAGACTGCGTTTGATGACGGGATCGATCATGCCGTCGAGTATGCCAAGAGCTTCGGTGTGGGTGGGATGGTTGCACGTCGGCTCGGACAACCCGGCGAGAGCGGACGGAATGCACTGCACGAGTCTTGCGGAGATGAACTGCTCGGTTGCCCGCTGCCTGGACATCATCGGCGGCGTGTCGCAGGCGACCCGGTTTCCGCCTGACGTCAACGCAGGAAATCAGGTTTGGAGATCGATCACCGTCTCGGCGAGCCATTCCAACTCGTGACGCCACGCCGGCCCCGACAGCTGAGTCTCGTCGCTGTCGCCGGCACTCGCGATCGGGCGGACGACGAATTTCGACAGCCCCTCGTCGACGAGCTGGCCGATGAGTTCGCGCAGCTGCTGCGCGCCGACAGGAAGGATCTGTTCGAGATCGGCATCGGGCCGGCGGGCTCGTAGCGCTGCCAGTGCGTGGTCGTCCGGAGTCGTTCTGGCGTAGGGGATGCTCAGCCCGAAATGCTCCTCGTCGATCTTCCTGCCGGCCTGTGCGGCTGATGCGTTGATCTGCTGGACCGCCTCACCGGCCTCCGGCGGGGTCAGCGCTGCGCCCAGCCAACCATCCGACAACGCGCCGGCGCGCTTGAGCGCCACCGGACCGACGCCGCCGAGCCAGACCTCCAACGGCGACTGCGCTGGCAGCGGGCGCACGGCGATGCCCGGAAAGTGAAAGCGCACGCTGCGATAGTCGACCGCTTCTCCATTCCACCACTGGCGCAGGAGCGGGATCACCTCGTCGAGATAGCGGCCACGGTTCGCTGCCCCGATCCCCAATGCCGCACGCTCACCAGGCTGATCGAGGCCGGGGACGAGACTGAGCAACAGGCGGCCGTTGCTGAGCTGGTCCAGTTGGGCGAGCCCCTTGGCGAGGAGCATCGGGTTGCGGCCGAGCGGTACGAGGTTGGCACCGAGCTTCAGCCGGTGCGTCCGACCGGCGGCGAAGGCGAGACCGACGAGCGGGTCGACCTGCGATCCCATCGGGATATCGGACAGCCAGATCGTGTCGAAGCCGAGCTGCTCCAAGGCATCGACGAATTCAGGCAGCACGGCCTGGTCCGACATCTCGATCCCCGGAGAAACGGCGAAGCGCACCTTCATCCGCTCAACCTACCCAGCGATCATCCGATCAATCGTGGGGCGAGCTTCAGCGACGGCGCTTCGTCAGCGGAGAACCCTCGGATGTGACTCGGCGGCCGAGATCGATACGTGTCGTTGACGAATCGAGTCAACACACCGATCCACAAGCGCTTGTGGATCGGTGATGAACGTTCAGTGGGACGATCGTGTCGTCACGGCTGTCTGTTCGCAGAGAGGGCGAGGGTCGGATAGGTGTCGGTCAGTAGGCGCCCGTACGCGCTGACCCGCAGCGTGAGCCGGCCGGCGTCGAGGACGAACGAGCGTAAGCCTTGCGGCCAACGGCCCGTGAAGAGCACCGCGAAGCCCGCAACGATCACGGCGAAGATCGCAGCGGCCACCACGAGCACCGTATAGATTGCGGCGGGGACGATCAGGATGAGCCGGAACGCTGCGGTGAGGCGGTTGCGGTCGGCCAGTTGTGGCGCGAAGTCGACTCGAAGCGGATCGCAGCCCGGGTCTCCGTTGGCCATGTCGAACTCGAACTGCGGGTATGGCTGGCGCAAGAAGGCGACGTAGCTGTAGGCCCGTGCTTCGTAGCGCAGGATCATGCATTGGAAGCCGGCGATGCCGTCGGGCAAGCGGCCGGTGAACACGATGCTGAACCAGCTGACGATGGACAAGAGGTTGGCGACGTTGCCGAGGGCGTTGGCGATGGCGAGGTGCGGGAGGGCGAGGAACCAGTTGACGAGGGGTCGCCACTGCTGCGTTTCGTAGGGCGAGTCGAGGTGCATGTCGGCTGTCGGGACGGTGGTGTCGATCATGGAGTTTCCTTGGTGTGTGCGCTGTGGGTGTTCACGAGCGGATGGCAGGTTGTGGTTGCGGGGGTTCCGGTGGTGTCAATTGGCGTCAGTTGGTTTCTCTGCGGTACAGCAGGGCTGTGCCGATGGCGATCGCCAAGGCGATGTAGCCGGAGAAGACGAACGCGTCCTGGACTCTGGTGAGGGCGGCGGCCAAGGTCTCGGCGCTGTCGCCGGCTGTTTTGATGCCGAGCAGTCCGGCGGCGGCGCTGAAGGGCAGCAAGCGGGTGAAGTTCGCTGGAGCGAAGCCTTTGGTGAGGTTCTCGATGAGGAGGGCCCAGACGAGCACGGTCGTGATGGCGCCGGCGCTGTGGCGGATGATCATGCCGATCCCGAGGCCGAGCATCGGTGCGAGCGTGGTGAGCAAGAGTCCCCATCCTGCGGTGGCGAGCGACCCTGACGTGTCACCGGCTTCGAGGCCGCCGAGGACAGCGCCGCCGAGCCCTGCGGCCATGCCGAGGATTCCCATGGCGAGCCCGAGGCCGGAACCGACGACGGCTTTGGCGGTGACGATCACCCATCGGGCTGGCTGCGCGGTCACGGCTGTCGCCAGGGTGCCGTGCTGCACTTCGGAGGTGAACGACAGTGTGCCGATGACGATCGCCAGGACCATCGTCAGCCATGTGGAGAAGACGAATGTTTGGCCGATCGTGAAGGGCAGGTGGGTGTTGGGGTCGGTCTTGACGATGGTGGCGAGGATCCATGACAGCAGGACGCCGATGACGACGACGATGCCCAGGAGGCCTGGTGTCGACCGGAGGGATCGGAGTTTGATCCATTCGCTGCGGAGGGCGGCGGGGACGGCGGCGATGTCGTCGCTGCGCTGACGGGTCTTCGGTTGGGGTCTGGGATCTGTCGGGTGGGTGTTGGTCTGGAAGGTGGTGTTGGTGATGGTCATGACGATGTCCTTGTCGGGTAGCGGTGGCGGTTTATGGGTGTTGGGCCTGGTTCAGGCGGCGGCGAATTCGGCGCTGGCGCCGGTCATGTCGAGAAGGATCTCTTCGAGCGAGCGTCGGGTTTCGGTGATCTCGGTGATCTGGATGCGGTTGTCGAACGCGATCTGCGACACCGCCGCCGTCGTCGTGCCGTGCGCTGCAAGGCCCTGGGCGTCGGCCTCGGCGTCGATGCCGTGTCGCTCGAGGAGCTGTCCGAGTTCGGCGACCTGGGCGGTGCGAACACTGATGGTGGACTCGCTGCGGGCGAGCGTGGTGACGACTGCTTCCGCGGCGAGGAGGCGGCCGGCGCCCACCACGATGAGGTCGTCGGCGAACATGGCGAGTTCGGCGATCAGGTGGCTCGATACGAACACGGTGCCGCCGTTGTTGGCGAAGGTGCTGAGCGAGTTGCGAAGCCAGCGGATGCCGTCGGGGTCCAAGCCGTTGGATGGTTCGTCGAGGAGCAGAACCTCTGGTTCGCCGAGTAGGGCTGCGGCGAGGGCGAGCCGTTGACGCATCCCGAGGGAGAAGCCGCCGGTGCGCTGGTCGGCTGCACTGTCCAGTCCGACCTCGGACAACACTTCGCCGACGCGGCGTGCAGGGATCGAGGCGAGCGCTGCGGCTGCGGCGAGGTGATTGCGGGCGGTCCGACCGGGGTGCATCGAGCGGGCGTCCAAGACGGTGCCGACGACTCGTGCCGGTTGCCGCATGTGGGAGTAGGTGACACCGAAGTAGGTGGTGTCGCCATGGTCGGGTCGGGTGAGGCCGACCATCATGCGCATGGTGGTGGATTTTCCGGCACCGTTGGGTCCGACGAATCCGGTGACTCGGCCGGGGGCGACGTCGAAGCTGAGGTCGTCGACGGCGATGCGTTGGCCGTACTGCTTGGTGAGTGATGTGACGGTGATCATGAGTGGGTGCTCGTTTCGTTTTGGGGTGTCGGATGGAGGTCTGGCGGCTGGATGGCGGCGTGCTGAGTTGGTGTGATCGGGCCGATCGAGATGAGCTCGGCGCCGACGGACGTCAGGTGGGCGACGATGCCGTGGAGGTGTGCGGCATCGCGGACGTGCCCGGTCAGACGCGTGCCGCCTTCGATGTCGTGGTCGAGCGAAAAGTCGTCGAGCAACGGCCGCAAGAAGCGTTCGGTGGCTCGCCCCTTGATCACGATCTCGTAGGGGGTCGTTGTCGTCATACAGCCACCATCGACGAATGAACGACGGAGCGCCTCACCCGATCGCTCATCTCACCCGGGTGATATCGCCGGCGAGCACTCTCCGGCGCCGCAACTTCTCCGACTCCTTCCGTGCACATGCTGACGCAATGGGCCAATGCCGCGGCAGGAGTGCGAGCCGACCACGATTCGAGGCGGCATCGAGTCGCCCGAACCGTGACAGGATGACCGCAGGCCCATCTCACTCACGCGGCTGAAGTCGAAGGGAACGGTCCGCTGATGAACGGCGATCATGAGTTGGGGATGGCGGCGACCAAACTGCGGCCGCCGGCGTCGCCGATTCGTCTGGTGGAGCGACCCCGGTTGGGATCCCTCCTGAGCAACGCTCTGGCCAAGTCGATTCCTCTTATTCTGGTCAGCGCACCGGCGGGATCTGGGAAGTCGACCTTGGTCGCAGCGTGGGCGCTCGGGCAGGACCGGCCCGTCGCCTGGCTGCAGATCGAGGCGAGCGATTCTGATCCCGTGAGCTTTTGGTCGTCGCTCGTTGCGGCGATCGGACGATGCCGACCGGAGGTCCGCTCGACTGTCGGGCCGCTGGTGATCGGCGCGCAGGGTGACGAGCGGGTCGTCGTGTCGGCGATCGTCAACGCCGTCATCGATGTCAGCGAACCCTTGATCGTCGTGATCGACGATTACCACCTGATCGACAGCGGTCGCGTGCACCGCGGCGTGGAACGTCTCATCGACCTGTGCCCGCCGCAACTGACAGTCGTCATCTGCACCCGGGTTGATCCGCCATTTCGGCTCGGGCGGATGCGTGTGCGCAACCGGCTCGATGAGGTCCGCGCCGATGATCTCCGGTTCGACACCGGCGAGGCCACGGCACTGCTCGGGGCCTCGGCGGGAGCGCTGTCCGCGCAACGACTCGACGACCTCTGTTCGCGAACCGAAGGGTGGGCTGCAGGGCTCGTCCTGGCCGGGCTCTCGCTGGAACGTGCCGCCGACCCGAACCAATTCGTTGAAGCCTTTCGTGGTGATGATCAGCTTGTCGTCGGCTACCTGAGTGATGAGTTGCTCGACGCGATGAGCGCCGGTGACCGCCAGCGCCTTCTCGAAACGGCCGTGCTCGATCACTTGACGGGTCGTCTGATCGATGCTGTGACCGGTTCGGTTGATGGCACCGGTTGGCTGGCTGACGTCGCCAACCGGAACCAGCTCATCGTTCGACTCGACAGCACCGGTGAGTGGTTCCGCTACCACCACCTCCTCCGTGACCTTCTTCTGCTCGAAGCACGCCGAACCATTCCCACCCGGCTGCCCGAACTCCACTGCCGGGCCGCTGAGTGGTTCGCAGCCAATGGCGACTCTCACCAAGCAGTCGTTCACCGCTTTGCCGCCGGCGACATCCCCGGAGCGATCCAGCTGATGTATTCCGTCGGCCCGGATCTGCTCGGACGCGGACAGATCCGCACGTTGCGCGGGTTCCTCGAGCAGGCCCGCGATGCTGCGACCACCGATACCGCCTGCGCGTTGGGGTGGGGATGGTGCGAGTACCTGTCGAGCCGGTACGAATCCGCACAGCATTGGCTCGGGATCGCCATGGACGTGGCCCCACCCTCGTTTGATCCGCTGATCGCTGCACCTTTGCGAATCAACCTCGCGCTCGGTAGCGGCGACATCGCCACGGCGCTCGACTGCGCACAACTCGCCTCCGCGAGCGGCGACCTTTGGCAGCGGCCGGCAGAGCTGGCTACCGCCGTCGGCGCGGCCTACACATGGGCCGGCATGCACGCTGATGCCCGCCTGGCGCTCACTGTCGCGCTCGGCAGATGCAAAGCCGAGCAGCGGATGACGGCGCACGTTCTCACGCTCATCTACGTCGCGATCGACGAAGTCGAGCACGGCGACAACGCCACCGCCCACGCAGCGGCGGTCGAGGCAGTCGCCGTCGCCGCATCGTTCGGTCTGGCGAACTATCACGGTGTCGCCCCGGCCTTTGCGATCCGCGGACATACACAAACCGACCCGGACGAGGCTCGCGCCGACGTGACCCAAGCGCTGGAGATCGGTCGCCGGGCAACCACCGACCTGGGTCTCGCTTACGTCCTGATGACGTGCGGCGACACGCTGCTCGATCTCGGAGATGACTCCGGGACGGCGCTGATCGTCGAAGCACGAGCGAGGATCGAACGCTGCATCGACCCAGGGATTGCCGGGCGCCATCTGGCTCGTGTCGAGTCCCGGCACCATTTGCGATCGCCGTCGACGGACACGGCGGGCTCCCATAGGGTGCGGCTCACCGAACGGGAGCTCGCCGTGTTGCGCTACCTGCCGACGAAGCTGTCACAGCGAGACATCGCTGCAGCCCTGTACGTGTCGATGAACACGGTCAAGACGCATGCCAATGCGATCTTCCGCAAGCTCGACGTCAGCGACCGCAAGAGCGCAGTGCAAGCCGCCCGCGATCGACACCTTCTCTGACGCCAGGTCACGCTGCGGCAATGGCGACTTGGTGCGTGCGGTACCCGATGATGAACGCGGCACAGCACCGCCGCCATGCCACCGGCGCGCAGAGTACGAGCGGGCCGAGGGGCCGATCCGGGAAATGGATCTCAACCCTCGAGTCTGTCGGAGAGTGTGGCCAGGCGAGAGAATTGCCACGACGTCAATCGGTCGTGAGGATGTTGACCTTTGCGAGGGGGCTGCGCTCGACCCACTCATCGAGCACCGCTTTCGGCCACGGGCTGTCGAGGCCCTGCCGGCGGTTGAACTGGTCGACGAGCTCGGCAAGGACGCGTCGGCGTTCTGCGGGATCGGTGATGACGACGGCTGTCGCAGGCAGGTCTGCGGCGACACCGTGCTTGAGGTGGAAGGTGAACCTCCGGTGCGCGGCGAGGTTGGCGAGCCAATCGCGCGTCGTCGGCGCGGGGATGCCGCTCAGATAAAAATCATCGTGTCATCGGTAAAACACGATCTCGATCCTGGAGGGCTCGCCCGATCGCCGACCGATGGTGGTGATGTCGATGGTGCGATCCTCCGTTGTCGACGCATCGTCGATGGCGAGGGCTCGGGCAACGTCAGGGCTCATGAATGCCTCCTCGGAAATGTATCGATCCCACTACAGTGCGGGGCCGTTCGATGTTTCGAATGTAGTTCCGCCGGCGGCGACGACCGCTGCGAAGATCTGCACGGCGAATTTCGGCACCGCCGAAACCAGCGCCGGTCTGAACGCATCCAGGCACGGAAACTGCTGGCGTCGAGTGTCGGCAAGGTCGATGAACGGACCAATTAGAACGAAGGACCGTTCGCTCTCATGCCCAGGGGCAGTCAAGCGCACCTCGATCCCCGTCGGAAGCAGAACGGGCTCGCCCCACTTCCGCCGGGTGCAGTTGCCCGGAGCGAGGAGCTCGGGAACACGATCGATTTCGGTGGGCGGGTTCGATCGAACCATGTGACCGGCAGGATCCGTGAGCCCGGGAGGAAACTCAGGAATTGGTGCGGGATCGAGCTATGAACGCGCCGCTGCTCGGGAAACCTCCCGCTCGGTCACGGGCTTCGCCGACTACGGTCTACGTCGTGAGTTTCGAACCGATCCGCACGGAGCGGCTGATCCTGCGGCCGCCACGCCTCAGCGATGCCGAGGCTGCTTACGAGCGTCGCAGCCTCCCCGAGGTTGCCCGCTATCAGGACTGGGAGATGCCGTATACGCGAGAGCGCGCAGAGAGGTCGATGGCCGGGGCGGCAGCAATGGACGGACCCGTCGAGGGTGCTGGGTGGACCATCACGGTGGTCGACGCCGCAGCGCCGGGCCGGATCCTCGGCGACGTGATCGTCGAGCTCCGCTGGGGCGGCCGCTCCGGCTATTTCGGTTACACCTTCCATCCCGACCACTGGGGCCGCGGCTACGCCGCCGAGGCCGCCCGAGCCCTCGTCCACTACCTGTTCACCGACGTCGGCGTGCGCCGGATCGAGTCATCGCTGCATCCCGACAATCCGCCGTCTGCCAGAGTGTTGGAGGCGTGCGGGTTGATCTTCGAAGGAATGACACGCACGTCGTTCTGGGTCGGGGACGAATGTTCGGACGACATGCTGTACGGCATGACACGCGCCGACTGGGATGCGTGGTGCGACCGCCCCCGGCACCGACCCGGCCGCGTCGAACTGGTGCCGGTCACCGAAACCAACCGGCTGGCGGTCGGCGCGTTGGCCACCCACAAGTCCCAAGAACGCTTCGTGTCGAGCATGCTCGCCAACTTCCGGGACGCTCTGCTGCCTCCGTTGTGCAACGGAGTTGCACTCGTGCCTTGGTTCCGAGCTATCGAGGCCGATGGGGAGGTCGTCGGCTTCATCATGGCGGCGGAGCAGACCGACGCTCATCCGAACCCGTACCTGTGGCGGTTGCTGATCGACCGGATGCACCAAAGGCGAGGCATCGGCTCGGCCGCCCTCGACCTGTTCGAGCACTGTTGCAGTGACCACGGGGCGACAGCCATCGAGGTGTCCTGGGTCGAAGGTCCCGGTTCCCCTGCACCCATGTACCGGGCCCGAGGCTACGAACCGTCAGGCAAGATCGACGACGGCGAGATCCATGCGATCAAGCGATTGACCTGACCTCGTCGATCGGAACACGGCCATCGATAACCCGTCGGCAAGGTCGTCGGACGGCACTGTGACTCAGCGCTGTCATCACTGCTGGATCGAGTTCCGCTGCTACGGCTCCGCTAGAGCATCGCTCCGAAGAGCTGGTCGAGCGCCAGCCAATGACGTGCCGCAGCCTCGGCGTCGTACGTCGGATTGTCGGGGACGGCGAATCCGTGGAGTGCAGGGTAGGTCTCGATCGTGTGGTCGACACCGGCTTCGGTCAGCGCCTGCTCCAGGTGTGCCGCCTGTTCGGCAGGGAACGAGGCGTCGTTCTGAGCCCCGGCCACGTAGACCCTGCCGGTGATGTTGCCGACGACGAGATGCGGGCTGTCCGGCGAATCGGTCGCCAGCCGGCCTCCGTGGAACGAGGCTGCAGCGACGATGCGGTCAGGGTGATGCGCAGCGGCGGTGAGCGACAGCCCTCCGCCCATGCAGTAGCCGGTCGATCCGACCTTCGTGCCGGCAACCTGCGCATGACCGGACAGGAAGTCGAGGAACGCGCCGGCGTCGGCCGCTGCCATTTCCTTGGTGACACTGGCGACCATCGACATCAAGCGGTTGCGTTCGTCGGGGTCGCCGAAGGCAGTTGCGAAGTTGAACGGTTCATACGTCCCGTGCCGGTAGTACAACTCGGGCAGCAGCGTGACATAACCCAGCCCTGCCAAATGCTCTGCCATCTGGATCAGCGCCGGACGGACGCCGCCGGCATCCATGAACATGATCACCGCCGGCCATGCTCCTTCGCCGTCAGGTGCGACGACGACCGCCGGGCAGGTCCCATCGGAGGTCGTGATCGTGACATCGGTGCGCTGCGTCATTGTGTTCCTCGGACTCGTGAGAATCTCTAGCATGCCCCGAACGCCGAGGGAGGAACGAATCACCACACCCGCCCGCGCCTGAACGATCGGGCCCGCATGAGCATGAGAGTGAGCGTCGTGATGCGGCAGGTCTACGACGTGCTGGTGAGGAGTTGGTCCAAGCGTCCGAAGTTCTCGTCCATGCCTTCGCCGCTCTGATCGAGCGCGAGCATTTCCTCGCATTGCTCCAACGATGTGTAGACCGACAGGCCGTCGAGTCGACAGCGACCGTCCGTGATGTCGGTGAATGCGAGCGATTCCAGCGTCGGGCGACCAGGTTCGCCCTCGAACTCCCAGGTGTGCACGATGCGGTGCGGTGCGACGACCTCGTGGTACGAGCCGAAGAACGTGAACGTCGCCGCTCCTGCGCCGATGGTGTATCGGAAAGCGCCGCCCGTCGCCGCGTCGAAGCGATCGACCTGACAGGTCGTGCCGTGCGGCCCCATCCATTGCACGAACAGCGACTGTTCGGTGTGGGCGCGGAACACGACCGCAGCGGGAGCGTCGAATTCTCGCGAGAACGACAGCGACATCTCGCCGACGCGAGCGTGGAGTGTGGGGTGGCTGGTGGTCATGATCGGGTCCCTTCGTGGATGTTGGCAAGTACGTGATCGAGGCGGGCGTAGCGGGCCTCCAATTGGCGAGTCCGATCGTCGAGCCAGTCCGACGCCGTCGAGATGCTGCTCTGAACGAGGCTGACCGGTCGATGACGGCCGTCGCGTCCTTGGCTCACCACACCTGCGGCCTCGAGCACCTTGATGTGCTTGGACACCGCCTGCAGCGAGATCGGGAAGAGCGCCGCAAGATCGTTGACCATGGCGTGACCGCTCGTGCTCGTGCTGAGGTTTTCGACGATGGCCAATCGAACGGGATCGCCGAGCGCGCTGAAAACGGTGTCCAAATGACGTGCAGCGACGATCGGCATAAACGTATCTTATTCAATCAAACAGTTGAATGTCAAGGGCGCTCCGCCTGCGTCGGCCGCAGAACGCGAGCGCCTGGTCGATCACCGACCGGCCCCCAGAACGATCGCAGCGTCGTTGTGATCGCTCGCTGCCGTACGAGATCAGGGAACGGGCGAGTGTCTCCGCGAACAGCCCGACTCCTCAACCGGGTCAACAGCAGGCCCTTCGTCGCCTCGTGGTCACGAGGATTCCGTGAGGGCGGTGTGTGCGTGACCGCTGGCGGCGGACGGTGAAGCTCGGTCACGAGGATTCCGCGGTGGCGGTGTGGGCGTGACCGCGAGGCGACGGGATCTGCAGCTCCGATTCTGACGCCGGTTCGAACTGGATCCAGTGAGCGCGCCTGCTCGGTTATCGCACGGTCGCCCACACTGCGTCGAGCGGGTCGCGGCGCGAGTCTGGCGGCGTGCAGCGGCGCTGCTCGGCGGGCTCGTACGCCTCGGTGACGCTGAAGTACGTGGCGACGAGGTCGCGCCGCATCGGCTCGGTCAGCGACAGCCATCCCCGGATTGCTTTGGTGGGGAAGCAGCGGTTGGAGAAGGTGCAGACGACGAGACCGCCGGGGCGAACCACTCTCGCAGCGTCGGCGAGGACGTCGATCGGGCGGGTGAGGTAGTCGATCGACACGCAGCACGTGACGGCGTCGAAGCGGTCGTCGGGGAACGGCAGGCGCGGATCGAGGTTGAGGTCGTGGACGACGCTCGCCGTGGCCATCGGGTTGGCGCGCAACTCCCGTTCGTTCATCCCGAGGACGACGAGTTCCTCCGGCTGATCGAGGAAGTGGGAGATCCACGACGACATGATGTCGAGTACCTGTCGTCGCAGACCGAGTGTTCGGTACAGCTCGCCGACCGCAACGATGGCTCCGTCGTCGATATGGGTGACGAAGCGTTCGAAGGAATAGAACGTGGCGTCGTCGCCGGGATCGATGCGGTCGAAGAAACCTTTCGGGAACCGGTCATGAGGATCGAGGCGATGCTGGCCGTCTGCCATCACCGCAGTTTGACGCTGCCACGCAGCCGGCATCGAACCCGGTCGACCGGTCGCGTGTCGGCTGCACGCCCTGGGCTCGTCACGATCGGACCACAGAGCGGCTATCGAGGGGTCAAGACGCAAAACTCGTTGCCGTCCGGATCGGCCATGACGACCCAATCGACGTCGCCCTGGCCGATGTCGATGCGGGTCGCCCCGAGCGAGACGAGACGGTCGACCTCCGCTTGCTGATCGACGTGCGCTGAGGGGGCGATGTCGAGGTGCAGCCGGTTCTTGCCGATCTTCGGAGAAAGCGGCGGGCCACCCCAAGTGATGAGCGGACCGGTGCCATCCGGCGCACGGATCGCGGTTTCCTCGTCGTGGTCCCAGACCAACGGCCACCCCAGTACCTCGCTCCAGAAGTACCCGACGTCCCGTGTCCCGTCGCACGTGATCGATCCGAGACGTCCGCAGCCGGCGAGAAAGTTGTTGCCAGGCTCGATGATGCAGAACTCGTTCCCTTCGGGATCGCCAAGCACGACATGTCCCTCGTCCGGACGCTGACCGATGTCGATGTGGCGGGCACCGAGCTCGACGAACGAGGCGACCGATTGCCGCCGGTCATCGAGCGACGTCGTTGTCAGATCGAGATGGAGACGATTCCGACCGGCTCCCTTGCGTTCCGGCACCGGCGCGACGTCGATCCGGAATCTCGTGTCATCCGTCGGCACGAGACTGATCACGTCGTCGGTCTCGTCGTCTATCTCCCAGCCCAGCGCGACGGCCCAGAAACGCGCCAGGCCGGGCGGATCGTTCGCGTCGATGCAGAGAGCGACGAGCTTCGAGGTCGCCTCCGCGCCGATTTCGAGAGGGGGCTCGATCGATGCCACCACCAGAGTCTGCCATCCCGGCAACGCTGGGCCAGCACGCCCGACCGGAGCCGAGCAGGACAGGACACGACATGTCGGGGTTCCGGACATGAAATGTCCTCAACGGCATCTACGGTGTGCTCATCATCGAGCCGCGCAGCCGAGACTACCGAGGAGGAACCAGATGGTCACCAGCACGAGCAGTTCACGAACCGAGATCGACGATCTCCGTGTGTTCGACTGCGATAGCTTCTTCGCCGCCCTGGACGACGAACGTCGCCTGCGCGGGCTCGACTGGAACGAGGTGGCGGTCGAGCTGTATGAACAGTCGTTCGCGCTGAACGCGGAGCTGATGGATCACGCCATCTGTCCAGGCGCAGTCGTCAGGGTGCACAAGCGCGGAACGATCTCGTGCCAGTACGCGCTGTTCATGTTGCGTTGGCTCGGTCGTGCGCCGGAGGAATTCTTGACTGGTCCGGACGTCGACGTCGGCGATGTCCGACTGCCGGCAGCGGGACCCGGCAGCCGGCTTCGATGGAACTTGAACGAGCTCTACATCGAGCTCGACAACGAGCGCCGAGAACGCTGTCTGACCTGGGCTCGCCTGGCGCACACCCTCGACTGCACACCGAGCAGGTTGACCAATCTCCGTACGGCCCGTCTCGCTGATATGGACCTGGTGATGCGCATCACCCAATGGCTCCAGCGGCCGGCCGCTGCGTTCGTTCGCCCCACCGGCTGGTGAATCAACGCACCGCTTATTGTACTGAATGACGATGCGCGACGTGAATGAGATGCCGCACGCCGACATGCGGGCGCTCCGCTACGTCGACCTCGATCGCCTCCATGATCGTCGACCCGGGCCCGGTCCTCCACGGCGGCTCTGCCAACATGTGGCATGACCGTTGCGCCGTCCACTCCGTTCTCCGAACTCGCCGACACAGCGCGCCGGGACTTCGCTGACCGCAATCCGCAGAGCCGTCTGCAGTACGCGCGTGCGCGGGAGGTGCTTCCTGGCGGCCATACGAGGACGGTGTTGACGCACGCTCCGTTTCCGCTGACTTTCGCCAGCGGGGCCGAGGCCACACTGACCGATCTCGACGGGCACACCTACATCGATGCGCTCGGCGACTACACCGCAGGGCTCCTCGGCCACAGCGATGGGCGCGTGCGCGAGTTCGTGATGCGGGCGCTCGTCGAGAACACGAGTGTCGGCGGCATCCATCCGTACGAGGAACGGTTGGCCCGTCTGATGTGCGCTCGGTTCGGGATCGACCGGGTGCGGTTCACGAACTCCGGGACGGAGGCCAATCTGATGGCGATCACGACGGCGATCCACGCAACCGGGCGTCGCCGGGTCATGGTCTTCAACGGCGGCTATCACGGCGGAGTGCTGTACTTCGTGACCGGGTCGCCGACGACGAATGCTCCGTACGACTTCGTCGTCGCCCCGTACAACGACCTCGCCGGCACGTTGGAGCTGATCGAACAACACCGCCGGGAATTGGCGGCTGTGCTCGTCGAGCCGATGCAGGGTTCCGGTGGGTGCCTGCCGTCGGCACCTGGGTTTCTGGCGGGTGTGTTCGCTGCCGCGAGGACAGCCGGGGCGGTGTGCATCTGCGACGAGGTGATGACATCTCGACATGGCCCTGGTGGCATGGCGGCGTTGCTCGACGCCGAACCGGACCTGACGACGTACGGCAAATACATCGGGGGTGGCTTCTCCTTCGGGGCCTTCGGAGGCACTGCCGAGCTGATGGATCAGTACGACAGCAATCCACCGAGCGGGCCCCGCCCGTACATCAGCCATGCCGGGACGTTCAACAACAACATTGCCTCGATGGCCGCCGGGACGGTCGTTCTCGGCGACGTGTTCACGCCGGAGATCGCCGTCTCCCATACGTCACGAGGTGACGAATTCCGCGCTGACGTCGCGACCGTGCTCGCTCGCAGCGGCATTCCGATGAGCGTGACCGGTTTCGGATCGATGATGTCGTTTCATGCCGTGGCGGAACCGCCGACCGACGTCATCGCCTCGATGCGAGGAGATACGGCGCTGCTCGAACTCGTCTTCTTCGGGCTGCTCCGACGCGGTGTCTACACAGCAGCGAGGGGGATGATCAACCTCAGCCTCGTGCACACGGACGAGCAGCTGGCGGCAGTACTCGATGCACTCGGTGACTGCCTCGAAGAGATCGCCGTAGAAACGAGATCGCCGTAGAAACGAGATCGCCGTAGAAACGAGATCGCCGTAGAAACGAGATCGCCCTCGGACAATGGCGAGCAGCATCATTGGGACTCACGGCCCTAGCCGATACGTCGGTCGGCCGGATAATGATGGGCAGATGAAAGTATTCGACTTCACGTCGTCGATGGAAACCTTGAGCCTCGAAGAGTGCCACGGCCTGCTGGCGCGCGAATCCACCGGCCGCGTCGCCTTTGCCGACGACGAATTCCCGATGATCCTCCCGGTGAACTACGCCTACGTCGATGGGCTCGTCGCCTTTCGAACCGGCGCCGGCACGAAGCTTTCGAAGATTCCGATGCACCCTGTCGCCTTCGAGGTCGACGGAGACGAGGGTTCGTATGTCTGGAGTGTCCTCGTTCGCGGCCACGCCCGCGAGGTCACGACTGCGCTCGGCGCCCGCTACGAGGAATTGCGTCGCACCCGGATCCCGATCGTCGCCTCGGGAGACAAAGGTCATTGGATCGCCATCGAGATCGCCGACATCACTGGTCGATCGTTCGCCAGTCCGAGCTGACCGCTGTCGACCCCGGGACGTGGTCGACCTATGGCGGCGTTGTCAGACGTAGCCGAGCACCTTCGCCTCGGCAGTCAGCGACTGGCGATGATCCGGATGGGCGATGGAGATCAACGACGTCGCCCGTTCCCTGATCGTCCTGCCGCGTAGCTCGGCGACACCCCATTCGGTGACCACCTTGTCGACGGTGTTCTTCAAGGTCGTGACGACGTCGCCGGCTGCCAGCCGCGGGACGATCTTCGAGACGGTGCCCCGTTTCGTCGTCGAGTGCAGCACCACGAAACCCTGGCCGCCCTTGGAGTACATCGCTCCTCTGGCGAAGTCCGCCTGGCCGCCACTCGACGAGTAGTACAGGCCGGCCACGGTCTCGGAGGCACATTGCCCGATCAGATCGACGGCGATCGTCGCGTTGATCGAAACGAAGTGGTCCTCCTGGGCGATCACCCGCGGGTCGTTGACGTAGCGCACCGGCCAGAACTCGAACGCTGCGTTCTGGTCGAGGAAGTCGTACAAGCGCTTCGTGCCGAGCGCGAACGTGCCGACGCACTTGGTGCGGTTCAGTTGCTTGTCGACACCGGTGACGACGCCGGCTTCGACGAGGTCGACCACCCCATCGGAGATCAGTTCGGTATGGATGCCGAGCCGCTGGTGGTTGCCGAGGGCAGCCAGCACTGCGTTCGGGATCGAGCCGATACCGACCTGCAGCGTCGCCCCGCTCTGGACCCGTTCGGCGATCAGCGCAGCAATACGGCGATCGTCCTCTGCGACATCGGCGGGACGGACCTCGACGAGCGGATAGTCGGCCTCGACCCATCCGACGACCTGACTGATGTGGATCTGGTTGCGCCCGAACGTACGGGGCATGGCGGCATTCGTCTCCAGGAAGAACCTCGCCCTGCCGATGAACGACGCCACATAGTCAGCGCTGACACCGAGACTGAAGTAGCCGTGGCGATCCGGCAGCGAGGCGGCGGCGATGACCAGTGGATCGGTCGTGCGTTCCTTGAGGATCGCTCGCATCTCGCTGAAGTTGTTGGGGACGAGATCGATCGTGCCATTGCGGAAACATGGCCTGGTCACATCGGACAGGAAATACGAAACGTGACGCAGACGGTCGCCGTAGACACCATGCAGATAGGGGCGGTCGTGGCTGACGTGCATCTGATGCACTCGAACGCCGCTCAGCGTGTCGGCTGCCTGCTCGATCGCGTCGAGCACGGTGACCGGCTCGCCGTTCGCCAGCGGAACGATGATGTCGGTGCCCCGTCCGACGTGGGCGAGCACATCGGACGCGGAAGATGCCCGGCGCGAACGCCGGGCATCTTCGACACGCTGAGACTCGACCGTGGCGTTCATGTGGGGGAGACTACTGCCAGGGAGTTACTGCGCCCCACAGTTGGGGACTGTGGAGAATGTGATCAGATCCTCTTCGGCATGCGGGTGTGGTGGACGATGCCGAGGACCGAGAGCAGGGCCATCAGTGCAGCGGCGACGAATGCGGCGATCGCAGCGATACCGGCGATGGTTCCGACCTTGCCCCAGGCGTAGGCCGAGAGCAGCAGGCCGCGAAGCGTCTCACCCTGGAAGAGGCTGTTGCGGGTGCTGGTGACGGCGTCGGCCTTCGTCTGCAGGGCGGCAACATCAGCGGTGCTTGCACCCGCCTTGACGGCTGCAGCAACGCTGGCGTTGGCAGCGTCCAGTGGAGCTTTCAGATCGGCGAATGTCTTCCCGGCGCCGATCTTGGCGAGATGGCCATTGATGTAGCTGGCGTACGCCTGTGCTTCGTCACCGTTGTTGACGACGTGTCCGGCGTGCCCCAGCAGATCGGTACGTCCTTCTGCGGTGAGTCCCGCCGCTGCAGGGAAACTGACGTGCTGCGACGACAACTCCTTGGTGACGTAGTCGCTCGAAAAGTGGTTGCCCCATGCCAGCAGCCCGCCGGCGACGGCGAACACGAGTGCCGCCAGCACCCCGAAGCTGACCAGCACCGTGTCGATCGACCGGCGCCTCAGAACGACGATTGGATCCGATGCTGGTTCGGCGCCGCTCGATGGTGAATCGATGATTGCTGTGCTCATGGTGAAGCTCGTTTCGTGAAGGTGGTTCAACACCATTCACCGTAAAGAGTTTCGGTTCGCTGCGCAGGGGGCGATAGTCCTGATGCGCAAGGACTTTGTGCCCTACTCGGCAATCGTCGGGAACGCCGATCATGATGGGCATGTTGCTCGACGCCTTCGATCGATGTGCGCTGATGTCCACCGGTCATCCCGTACACATCGCGCCGGCCACGCCGCGAGACGAGGAGCGGGTACGAGCGTTCTACGTACGTCTCTGCGACATATCGACCCGGTTGCGGTTCTTCAGCATCCGACGATCGATACCAGAGCGCGAATTGCAGGCACTCGTTTCGGTGTCGACACCGTCGCACGTGACGATGTTGGCCTCGATCGGCGATGAACTCATCGGCATCGGCGAGTATCACGTCGGCACGAATCCGGAGGAGGCCGAGGTCGCCTTTGCCGTCGGCGATGACCATCATGCCGAAGGCGTCGCCACCTTGCTGCTCGAGGATCTGGCGGTGATCGCCGCAAGCGTCGGCCTTCGTCGTCTGGTCGCCCAGACGCTTCCCGACAACGGGCCGATGAGACTGGTCTTCGGCACAGCTGGTCTGGGTCGGGCCACGCACTACGAGGGTGGGCTCGTCGAGTTCACGATGGAACTCGACGACATGTCCGGTCTGCTCGCCAGCGCATCAGAGCGGGAGGCGATCGCCGTCGGACGATCCAGGGACGTCACGATCGCTGTTGCGGGCTGCACTGCCGAACGGTGTCAGGGTGCCGACTCCGTTGCTGGTCCGGCGAAGACGGATGCATGGCAGCCATTCACGCCGCTGCGCTGAGCACCTTGTAGTCAGCGAACGGCCGACTGCCAATCGACCGAGAATCCGTCGTCAGAGCGACGCACAGTGAATCGCCGGCCGCTGATCGAGGAGGTCTCCAGCGTGACCCACAGGTGGCGACCTTCTGATACCAACGGTTTCGGGTCGGGTAATACGGTGCCGGCGAGCACGTTGCCCTCGTGCACCTTCGATAGTGTGCCGCGCACGATCACACTCCATGCCGTTCCGTCGGTCAGCTTCAGGTCATCGACCTCGAGCGAGGCGAGTCCCTGATAGCGCCCGATGAGGCTGTTTGGGGCCGTACGAACGACGATGCGGCTGTCGTGGCCGGATCCGACGATCCGGAAGTTGACAGGGACGGCAATCGGATACGCCTGCTCGATGACGCACAGTCGTCCGATCGAAGCGGAGCGCAGCAATTCGAAACTCTCCCATGTCGACAATGCGTATCGGTCGGTGTTCATCATGGCGTCCTTTCACGACTGCTTCCCCCATCATCTTCGAGCGGTGCTCCCAGCTGCCAGGGTCAAATGTCATCATCGACCTGGCAGCGGATTGGGTGACCGACGGCCCTAGCCGAGTGCTGTCGAAACGCAGATGATGGACTGTATGAACGATCAGATTGTTGTCGGGTACAACGCCACGCCGTCCTCAACCGAAGCCGTCCTGTGGGCTGCGGACGAGGCTGCCGTGAGGAAATCGACGCTGCGTGTCGTCAGTTGCTACGAGATCCCGGTCGCCGGAGCGATGGCCGGCCCGTGGCTCACCGCCAGCGTCTACGACACGATGATGGATTGTACGAATGAGCAGGCCGAGGCAATCAAGGCGTCCCTGGCCACGAGCCACCCTGGATTGGCGATCGATGTCGTCGTCTCGGCCGGCCCTGCGTCGTCGTCGTTGCTCGACGAGCTCGAACACGCCGACCTGCTGGTGGTCGGTTCCAGTGGCCATCAGCGGACGGCCAGTTTCTGGTTGGGGAGTACTGCCAGGTCGGTCGCCCGCCACAGTCCCTGCCCGGTCGCGGTGGTTCGCGGTGCAGCCTCCCGGGGTCGTCCAGACAGGATCGTTGTCGGTGTTGACGGCTCGGTGCCGTCCGGCGAGGCGCTGATGTGGGCAGCAGACGAAGCGGATCTCTACGGGGTCGGGCTCACCGTGGTGCACAGCTGGCACTATCCATATGTCGGGCTGGACACCGAAGGTTCCCAGGCCAGAGATCTCACCCAGATCGATGCGGCATGCGTATTGGAGGAATCGGTCGAGGCGGCGCGGGAACGCTGCGGCGTGGATGTCACCGGCCTGCTCGTCGACGACGGCCCGGCGTCCGCCGTGCTCGGCGCCGTCCGTGACGGCGATCTGCTGGTGCTCGGCTCGCGGGGCCATGGTGCGCTGACGTCAGGTCTCATCGGCTCGACGGTGAACAGCGTGATGGACCGCATCGCCGTTCCCCTCATCATCGTCCGTTAGCCGCCGACGGTCGAGGGCCGTGCATGGTGCTCGCCGTGATGCTCCGCCCGATGGCGGATGCCGTGCAGCATCTTGCGGCTCATCAGAAAGCTGACCAGTTCGGTCGGCTCGACGATGAGCCCGCCGAACCACCGGAGGTAGCAGTAGCGCCCGCGAACGATGAGGCGAGTCGCGCCGGACGGTGCTGCACTCAGCACGAAGGCCCAACTGAAATCGAACGGTGGCGTTCGCCCGATCGGAACGCTGCCGTGCAGCACGAGGGCGCGATCCTGCTGCATCACGGCGACGCCAAGCGCAGCGTTCGGGTGCAGCCGAATGTCGTCGCCCACCTGCGGATGCTGCCATTCAGGATGGATGCGGACAGCGCTGCGCATCTCACAGCCGAATACGTTTTCGATCGCGTCGTAGCTGTAGAAACCGCCGCGCCCCTGTCCGAGCTGGGCAATCCACGGCCACACCTCGGCGGGCCTGCAGTTGATCGTGATTGCTCTCGTCGACACCAGATCGGCGTCACCGATGACCTCGTCACCCGGCAGCTCCTGTCGGCGCTCATCGTCATCTGCACCCCAATCGAGCAGGGCGCGACGTCCGGAGCGGACGGACACGGCGATCGTGGCGGCGGCGACCAGCTGCATCGCTCCTCGGCGGCTGTTCATCGGACCCTGTCTGTGTCGATAACGCCCATCCCACCAATCCTCGTCGGCTCGCCCCGTCAGCGCCAGAGGACAAGGTCACCACCTCATCGAAGCAGCACACCGCGCAGTCGCCCCGCACGATCACTCCTCACACGACGATTTCCTCACACGACGATTTCCCGACACGACGATTTCCCCACACGATGACTCGCCGAGCACGATGGACATCGCCGTGAGCTGTGTGCCGGGAGCCGTCATGACATTCGGCCCTGATGACGAACTGTCCAGCGTGTCACAGTCGGTGTGATGAGGAGTCCGTCGTCAGGCCACAACTTGCCGAAGAACGTGAAGCGGAGCGCGCTACCCATTGCCGTCGCTGTGGCCGTTGCCGGCCTCCTCGCCGGCTTCATCTCACGGCTGGCCGGAGCCGAGAACGTGGCGTCCGCCTGCTGGATCTCCCTGTCCCTCGTCGGGACGGTGCTCGCCGCATCGTGGGTGCTGACGGCGATGTGGCATCGCCGGTTGGGCGTCGATCTGATTGCCCTTGCAGCGCTCGTCGGGACGCTGGCAATCGGTGAGTACCTCGCCGGCGCGCTGATCACCGTGATGCTCGTCAGCGGGCGGGCGCTCGAAGCATGGGCGGAGGGCAGAGCGGAACGCGAGTTGCATGCACTGCTGCAACACGGCGCCCATGTCGCCCATCGGTACGTCGTCGCCGGACTCGTCGACGTGTCACTCGACGCCGTTGCGGTCGGTGATCGACTCCTCGTGCGACCCGGCGAGGTGCTCCCGGTCGACGGCACGGTCACCGGCGCGTCTGCGGTGATCGACGAGAGCGCACTCACCGGCGAGTCACTGCCCGTCGAACTGCGCGACGGAGACATCGTGCGCAGTGGTGCCGTCAACGCCGGTAGCCCATTCGACCTCGTGGCGACCACCAGCGCTGCCGACTCGACCTATGCCGGCATCGTGCGGCTCGTCGAACAGGCTTCGGCGACGAGTTCGCCATTTGTGCGTCTCGCCGATCGGTTCGCGCTCGGCTTCCTCGGCGTGTCGTTCGCGGTAGCAGCGCTCGCATGGATCATCAGCGGTGACGCTGTCCGAGGCATCGCCGTGCTCGTCGTCGCCACCCCGTGTCCGTTGATCCTCGCT
>JANXUF010000099.1 GCA_025356335.1 Actinomycetes bacterium | reverse complement strand
ACGATCGCTGCGCTCGCATCCGCGCCTGACCTGATGGAACGCTCGGGGACGATCCAGTGGATCGAAGACGTCGCCGAGCAACTCGGTGTCGTCGATGAACACGGCCACGCGCTGGCGAAGTACGCCAAGCGCATCTGACCGACGGCGCGATAGCCGCGACCCGCTGTCCACATCACCTCGCCCGGCGTTGCTCCTGCTCGAGCTTCCAACCAGATGTGCATCGCGATTCGACACCGTGTCTGTGACGGCCGGTGCTCATTCAGCCCGGGGTCCGCCCGCTTACAGAGCGGATCCGTCTGGCTGCGGGCGGAACCTCAACCGAGCTGATTCCGAGCCTCAGAGTTCGTGGCTGGGAGTGCAGGTTTGGACCATCGGGAGGCAGACGGTTGGCAGCGTGAGGAGCGGCGCGGGCGATGGTGTTGCGGCCGGGGCGATCGTCGTCGTCGCTGTCGCCACTGGGCCTGACGCTGCTGCGGGTGCGGTTGTTGTCGGCGGGTTGGTCGTCGAACCCGGAGGCTGTCTCGGCCGGGTCGTGGTCGGCGTCGCCGGCGACGTCGGCAGGGCCGTCGCCGCCGCCGCCGCCGGGATCAGCAGGACCGGCGAGGTCACCGTTGCCGATGCGCCAGTGCGGTTGATGTCAGGTGGGGCGTCGAAGGCCACCGGTGGGTTGCGACGGTGGAGGCTTCCCTCGACGCCTCTGACGATGTCAGGCCCGAGGACCGTGACGCCGTGCAGCGCAGCACCCATCGACGCAACGGGCACCAGCTGACGTGCGTTGAGTGCATTGCGTTTCAACGGTCCCGCCTCTCACGTCGGGCGATCGCGACCACGATGTACCCGTCGAACGTCGGACGTTGGCCCGAATTTCGGGAGGAATCCTCCCTCAAGGTGATCTACCAGCACCTATGGGTGGTCACGTTGTACGAAAGGGCACCATGTGGAACGGGGCTGTGGGACCTCGTGGCCGTCCGATCGGGATTCAGCTGAGAGGAATCGATTGAGGGAAGCTGAAGACGTTGTCCGGGTCGTAGGTGCGTTTGATCTGCTTCAGACGATCGAGGTTCGATCCGTAGTACGCCTGCGGCCAATCTGCGAGTTCGACATCTGCGTAATTTTGATAGGACTCGCCGTTACTGAATGGTGCGAGAGCCTCGTGCGTTGCGCGTATCCACGATCGCGCCGTTGTGCCGTCTCCTGTCGAGTAGGAGGCGGCGTACTGTGCTGAGCAGGTTGCCCCGCGGTGGACGAATGCCGTTGCGTCTGCTGCGACGTCGGCGATCGCTCCTGCCTCCAGATCGAACTGGATCGTTGCGAGCAGCGAGCCGTCGTGGTCTTGGATGCGATTGATCGCCGTGGTGATCGCGGTTTCGGTCAGCGGAGAATTGACATAGTGCGACGACGCGGCGAACGGGTGCTGACGCGCCAGCGTTCCGCGAGGAGAGGTGGCGGAGGAATGGCAGGCGGCGACGCTGGCCTGCAGGCACCCGGCTTCGAGCAAGAGGGCGTCGGTGAAGCTCCGTTCGGTGATCCGGTGGCCATCGGCCAACCCGAGGAGCGGGGCGAGTAGTGAGGTCGCCGAGCTGACCGAACCGAGATGTAACCCGGCGACGCCGAGCGCCATCGTCGGCCCGCTCTGCAGCCTGGCGATGATCGCGGTGGCCGTCGGGAGTGAACCGAGAAGATCCATCCATATGGTCAACGCGGCACCGGCTTTCTGCCATGCGTAACTCATAGAGAATGTTGTGACTTCTCGGGGAACCGGGTGCGACGCGACCGTGAACTGGGTGACGACTCCGAAGCTTCCCCCGCCACCGCGGCAGGCCCAGAAGAGGTCGCTGTCGGTCGCCTCGTCGCAGTGATGGACTGCACCATCCGCTGTCACGATCTCGACAGAGCGGATCGCGTCGATGGTCAGGCCGAACGCACGACTTGTCAAACCATGGCCGCCTCCGAGCGCCATACCGCCGAACCCGACAGTTGCACAGCTCCCCGCGGAGATCGTTGCGTTCTGCGAGGCGAGGCCGGTGTAGACGTCGATAAGTTGAGCGCCTGGACCAATCGTCACAGCACCGTTCGAGCTCACGGTTCCGACCGCGGCCATTGCCCTGGTGTCGATGACTAGACCGTCGCCGGTCGACCATCCGCCGTAAGAGTGCCCGCCGGACCGCACGGCAAAGGTCTGTTGGTGTGCTCTGGCGAAAGCAATCGTTCGGGCGACATCGTCCGCCGATGCAACTGACACGATCGCCGCCGGTCGAATACTGTCGAACGCCTTGCACTGCAGCAGCCGCACAACGTCGTAGGTTGCATCCGAAGGCAGCACCACCCTGCCCTGCAATGTCTTCGCCAGTGCGTCGAGATCTGCAGGAATCGTCGCCGTGGCAGCGGAAGGTGGCGTAGTTGCAGACTGGCTCGTAGCCGTGATGGTCACCGACTCGGTCGGCGTCGCACTCGACATCGATGTCGAGGTCGTCGTGCTCGACAGTCCCGGCGGAACAGTATCGGTCGAACCAGTGGTGGCCGGCGCGTGGGCCCCGGTGGTGGTCGATGAAGCCGGTTCTATCGCTGGCGCCGTCTCGTCTGGGGTCTTCGGCGGGGCTGATGTCGAGACCGAACTGTTGCAGGCCGTCACGAACGCAGTCGCCACCACGCCGGCGGAGGCGACCAGGAACTGTCGACGATGCATCCGCGCACAGTAGCTGTTCTGCCCGCCCGTGGGATGGGTCACGATGTCGATCATCGCGTGACGTAGCAGCCGGGTCACGTCGCCAATTGGCGACGCCACAAGCGAGTAGCTCGGTACACGTTCGTGGTGCCTTACAACCCGCTGGTCCGTCACGCCCAACTGTCGTATCGGCTGACCATGTCCCGTGCCGCCGGGGTAGCGACGGATCGAAGTTCGTCGTCGTCGTTCGACGTTGCGGCGATGAAACGACAGAAGTCGCTGCCCTCTCATCGGAACTGCATCTCGCTGCACGGCGTCGTCCGCCAGAATTCCGAGACGATTGTGCCGAGTTGGTCTGCGAGCGCGTCGACGAGTGGCGGAACGGTTCTGACGAGTGCTGTCAACCTGTTCGAGCGGTACAGCGAGCACCACACATCCATTCGGTGGTCGTCGATCATCTTTGTGAGACGCTTCTGTTCGAACGGCTCGAGTGCCCCGATTTCGCATGATGCCAACCCGTGCTGACGTGCGTGGACGACGGGTTGGGGGTGGCGACGAAACAAGGAGTGCGAGTTGGAACGATTCAAGTGACATCGGGGAACGCTTCGGAGAAGTGCTTCGGACACGGGTGCGCTCTTGTTCGAACGCTGTTTCCCGAGCGCCGAATAGCGTGATTCCTGCAGCTCGAAGGTGACCATCTGCAGATTCTCCGTGCGTTCGACAACCGTTCCAGCAGTGACCAGACCTGCTTCGGGCCCGCTCCGCTACAGGCATCTGCGTACCAGCGACCCATCTGCTCGCCGCCGGCGACGTGGATTTCGACGACGTTCGCGACGTCCATTGCATCCAAGTATGCATCGAGATCCCATCCGAGGTTGATCTTGTTGACGACAAGGTTGTGTAGATCCAGCAGCACACCGAAGCCGATGGCTTTGCGAAGGTGGTTGATGACACCGGCTTCGGTCCATCGGCAGCCAGGCATGTGGACATAGACCGCGCTGTTCTCGACGAGTATCGGTATGTCCAGCGTCGTCATCGTTATGGCCACCTTGGCGATGAACATGTCGAGCGTCGGCTCATCAAAGGCGGCCGGCAGCCCGATCCCGGCATGCGCTGCGGTTCCACCGGAGCCGACGCGCGTGGTTGCGAGGTGCTCGCTGAACCACAGCGGTCGGTAGCGCTCGATGGCGGAGGCCAACTGCCCGACGTGAGCAGTATCGATTTCATCAGCACTGCCGAGAGACGGGCCGATTCCGTGGAAGACGATGGGATATGCCTCGGCGGCGTCGAGCATGCGAACCGCCTCGCGAACCCATTGATATCGACCGGCGGAATTGCGCCGTTCGTGCCAGAGCGTTTCCGGGATGACGCTGACGATGTCGACCCCCAGCTCGGGTCTGGCGACGAGCAAGGTGGCGAGGGCACCGTTGTAGACGGTGCCCATGCCCGTCACCCTGTCCCGGTCGGGGTGGTCAGCCACGAACGGAAGCGCCACGTTGATGACTTCCTCGTCGCGCTCGCCGATCAACAGATTCTGACTCGAGATGCAGACTTCGCAGCCTCGAGCTGCGAGTCTGGTGATCGACTCGATCAGCCACTCCGAGACTCGACGAGTTGTTTGATCGGCGTACGCGACGGCACGTTGTCGCCCGGGTTGCCCGGAAGTCGCGGTGCAGCACCTTCGCCGTCACTCGGTTGTCCTGCTCGATTTACATGTTGATTGCTCCCTTGCAGGCGCAAGAATTCCACATCGATCTCTGCTGAGCGATGGAGAACGCACGGGATGCAGATGATGTCGCACCGTCGAGCGAGATTCCAAAAGTCTAACGCAGAATGAGTTGCCATTCACGCTTGTTGGCGCATAATATGAAGTGCTGTCTCCAGACCTTGGATGGTGTGTGGTAGACGCCGGTGACACTTCAGGGTGTCTGACGCATTCGATCGACGAGATCGTTCCGATTTTCATTCGGAGCGCCTTATCTCCCATTTCCAACATCGGCGGCGGCCCGCCAGCTATCCCGTGTGACTCGACGTCGGAAGCCCTCCCGTGGAGTTCACTCGGGATGGCTGCGTTTTCAGGCGATATCGACATGCCACGGATGTTCGGCGAGGCCAGGCAGCAACGCTGCTACCTCGGCTCGTACCCGGTGCGGTGCCTGTGCCCGACGGCCGAAGCCGTTCCGACATCGCTATGTAGGAGACGGAATACGTCGACGATCGTGACGCGATTCATCGAGCATTCGTCTATGCGTGTCGTCGACCGCCGAGAACGTCACGGATGCGGTCCCTTCTCGAACTTGCGGGCGGACAGGTGAGACGGGACCGGCACCCGCATCGATATCCAAGTCACATAAGAGCAGGCTAAGAACCATGACTCGTTCGTCTGCCGTTCGCTATGGCGACCTCGGTGCTGGACAACTCGCCGTATGGGAGCAGAGCACCGGTGGGCAGCGTGCCGACGCACATGGCGGGACCCGGGGGACTGGTCGGCGACGATGGCGGGCCGCTCGGCCCGTTCAACGCTTGGATCAGCAGTCCGGCGCTGGGAGGGCCGGCGGGTCGCCTCGGTGAGGCCGTCCGTTTCGGTTCCTCGTTGGGGCACAGGACGGTAGAACTGATCATCATCATCATCATCATCATCATCATCATCGTCGTCGTCGTCGGTGCCCACTGGAAGGTGGACTCCGAGTTCTGAGGACATCGGCGGTACGCGCTGGAGGCTGGTGTTTCGCCGGGTTTGATCGAAGCATCGGCACCGGCGGCGCACTGCATTCAGCAAACACAAAGGACGCGTTGGTCGTCCCGTTCACGAGAGATCCTGAAACGGGCGACGCTCGGGCGCCGGTTACGACATGCTCGTTTCGTGATTGGGTGAAGAAGGAGTCGTCGATCTGGTCACGATCGTTGGCTCCTACTCGCTCGTGTCGTTCACACTCAACGTGTTCGAAGTCCCGGCACCGCCAGCTTCCGAAGCGCGGCGGAACCGGTAGGGCTTCGCCAGCTCCTCGTGTGCCTGACGACGACGACGATTCTGCGAATACCGCTGATCGTGTTTGAAAACCTCCATATGGTGATCTCACACCGTGCTGATGCGCGTAAACTACGCGAGCCGGTGAATTTGGGAGGGATCCGTCGTGGATCTTCGGGACGCTACAACTGATCCGA
>JANXUF010000076.1 GCA_025356335.1 Actinomycetes bacterium | reverse complement strand
CGCTCGACAGACCAGACTTCGTATCGCCACCCGATGGCCATGGGCCGACCAACTCGTCGAAGCGTTCGATCGCTGCCACCAACTCCGCCACGTCACCTGACGCTCAAGCGAGCCGAGTCCGCCATCCCGAGCCAACGACCCAACCTAGAAATACACGAGCCCTGGACAGACGCGCACCAACACCACCCCCGCCACACCAACCTCCGAGTTCACGACGCCGCCAAGTTCGCCTCCGTCGCGGCGGAACTCAACAACCGGCCACGCAAAACCTCGACTGGCAGACGCCGCACGAACTATTCGCTACCCTCAACCAGACCGCCGTGTAGCGACGACCGCTGGAATACGCCGATCACACCTGGGGAATTTCGATGAGCGCCATCACAGCGACCAGTTTCGACGTGGCCACGACGACACGGCCGTCGTGCACCACCTTCCCGCTGCTATATGTCGCCGTCGCTGTCCAGCCAACCTTCGTTCGGAAGCCGACGCCAGGAATCGGACGCACGGCGGACACGATGACCGTGTCGCCGTTCGCTGTGGTTGTCGCGTACGGCCCGCAGGGGACACGTCGCTGGTCGGCGCGTTCCTCGGCGACCGCTTTGACCACCGACGGGGTTGCGAGCACGATGACCTCGCCGATTCGCACCGCTCCGTCGGTCGCAATCGCTACTCCACCATCGAGGTTCACGACGTTGATCTCGTCGCCGCACGCTCCGCGCGGATCGGTGGGGCGTTCGATCGAGGGAGAACCGGCGGAGATCGTCGTTCCGGGAATCGGCGCGAAGTCGGCGCTCGTCAGAAAGAGCGGAGCGACCGCCGAGCTCAGCACGCCCAACGCCACCGTTGCGCCCGCAGCCTTCTGCGTCGATCCAATCGCCGCTGCGGCGGCCGTCGGTTCGACGACATTCGACAACGCAGCCACGCTCGACGGCGCGCCAGACGTCCTTGCTGGCGGTGTCGTGTCGGGGGCAGCGAATTCGTCGGCTCAGGTGACCCGCACGAGACAATCAGCATGGTACCTGCAGCGAGTAGCCACAACCATGGCGGCAGTCGCCGACCAACGGGACGCGCGGGTATCAGCAGACGGCGGCGCACAGCGGGCAGCTGCCACAAGCCCGTCGGAATCGGTACGATCTTCACGGACATACCGCAAAGATCGTCCGACCGACGCAAATCGTTACAACGGACCCGACCGGCGAGGTGCACGGCCGCAAGCTCATCACCCCCCGTTGTCCCCAATCGCCGGTACGCCCAAACCGTAGGACCGTCGAACGCGCCCATCGATACTCGCTGTCACGTTCCGATTCTTGACCGACAGGCTCATCGCCTCACCACCTCTCATCACTGCGCCACCGAACCCAGCACACACGTTGAAATCAACAATGAGAAGTGACGCAACGACCGTGCCAAACGACGGTGTCACCGACCGGGTCCCGTTTCGATTGAGTCGATCAAATTTTAGCGCAGCAAAGTTTAAGGGTCTTGGTAACGGGATATCAGAAGTTCGTCCGACGGGGGATCGGTTCATGCGGTCTCCTCTACACAAAGGAGTAAGTCATGCTTGGATTCATTCTGTACCTGATTGTCATCGGCTTGATCGCCGGGTTCATTGCCCGCGCCTTGGTCCCTGGCAAAGACGCACTTTCGGTGCCCGGAACGATTCTGCTGGGCATTGTCGGCTCGTTCATCGGCGGGTTCCTTGGATACGTCATCACACACCACAACGCCTCGGACGGGGCTTTCCAGGCGTCCGGAATCCTCGGATCGGTCATCGGTGCCGTTCTCGCCCTGCTCGTCTACCGCGCGGCCACCGGCCGGCGCCACGTGATCTGAAGCAACCGGACATGTCAGTGCAACCAGACCCCCTCATCATCACGCCCGCCTACCCCGTCGAAGCAGCAGTCGACGAGTACGGCAGACCTCTCGCTGTTCAACACGGCGGCCCAGCGGTGCCCGTGCAACACCTCGTTGTCAACCCGGTGCCAGCGCCACGTGTCGTGTTGCAAGAGCCTGCCGTGCATCGCCAGGTCGCCACCTCGTACGCCCAGCGGTTCGCCCCCGACTCAATCGTCGTGGCAATCATCGGCCTAACTCTGATGATTGCGGGTCTCGTAGCTGTCGCCCGAGCCGGTACCGATGGACCGATGAGCACCCCGGTAGTCAAAGTATTCGGCTTCACCCACACCGCAACCCTCGGATTCATTGAGATCGCCATCGGTCTGTGCCTACTGATATGTGCCGCAGCAACCTCGCGGTCAGGCGCGATCTTCTTCGGGCTCATCCTCGGGGTCGGAGGCATCGTCGGGGCCGTGCAAGCGCAGTCGTTCCACAAGACACTCGCGCTGCAATCCGGGTACGCGTGGCTGATGGTCGTTGCCGCCGTCGCCATTGTCCTCGTGAGCCTCCTCCCCCGGGTCGCAACCGGAACAACCCGTCTCGAGACGGTCTGACACCTCGAACGGGCGCTTCTGCTGGGTTGGTGGTGCCACCTCCATCGCCAACCCAGCCCGTTATCTAATAGGGCATCGAGCCGCCGTCGACGGGGAACAGGCAGCCGGTCATATTGCGAGCAGCGTCCGACGCCAGCAGCACGGCGACGGCCGCAACTTCCTCGACTCTGTTCGGACGCTTGATCGCCGAGTCGGCGCAAAACAGGGCGATCATCTCGTCGTAGCCTGCGAGCCCCATTGCAACCGCAGATTCCGGACCAGTGGCTCGCACGATGTCGGTTTCGATGATTCCCGGCAAAATTGCGTTAACGGTGATCCCCAGCGTCCCGACCTCCTGCGCCGCTGACTTCACAAGTCCGTTGACGGCGTGCTTGGTGGTGACATAACCGGGAATGCCGGGCTTACCGAGTTTGCCCTCGACCGATGACGTGACGATGACGCGACCCGACTGGCGAGGAATCATGTGCTGCAGAGCTCGACGCATTCCCCAGAACACGTGGTTCAGATTCCAGTCGATCTCCAGCCGCCATTCCTCGTCCGACATTTGGGCGACGGGAGCCGTGTTCAGCACACCGCCTGAATTGAGCACGCAGATATCGAGATGGCCGAACCGCTCGATGGCGTAGTCGACGATTCCCTCGCACGTCTCCTGTCTGGAGGCGTCGCCTGCGAAGAAGGCGGCACGATCCCCAGCGTTCATCTCGGAGAGGCTGGCCTCACCTTTGACCGTGTCACGACCGTTGACGACGACGGAGGCGCCTTCAGCGAGGAAGGCTTCAGCGATCGCCCTGCCGATGCTCCTCGTACCGCCAGTGATGCATGCGACTTTGCCTTCGAGCTTGCGGACGATGGTGTTGTTCATCATTTGTCTCCCCCGTCAGTACGGCGACGTGCCGCCGTCGATCGATATCAGTGAGCCGGTGATGCCGGCGCCGGCCGGCGAGGCGAGCAGCAGCGCGACGTTCGCGACGTCCTCGACCTCGTTGAGCCGCTTGATGGCGGATTCGTTGGCGAAAATGTCGAGGAGACCCTCGTATGTGATTCCCATCGCCGCCGCTGCGCCGGGGCCCTCGGTCTTCATTTCGTCGGTCTCGATAGCGCCCGGACAGAGGGCGTTGACGGTGATACCCACCGTGCCGACCTCCTTCGAAGCCGACTTGACGAGACCGTTGATTGCATGCTTCGAAGCGACGTACGGCGAGATCGTCGGCTTGCCGATCTTGCCCTCGACGGATGAGATGGCGATCACCCGTCCGGAACGCTGGGGAATCATGTAGCCGAACGCCTTTCGCATCGTCCAGAACGTGTGCCAGAAGCTGAACACCATCGCGTTCTGCATCGCTTCGTCCGTCAGATCGACGATCGGGGCGTAGTCCGACCCACCGCCGGCGTTGGCGACGAGAATGTCGATACGGCCGTACTTCGCGACGGTCGCGTCGACGAGGTCGTCGCAGTTCTGCCGCTGCTTGATATCGGCCGCGATGAAATGTACCGCGTCGCCCGCGTTCATTTCGGCGACGGCTTGGCGACCCTTGTTCTCGCTCCGTCCGTTGATAACGACGTTCGCTCCTTCGCGAACGAACGCCTCGGCGATCGCTCGACCGATTCCCCTAGTTCCACCGGTGATGCAGGCCACTTGGCCGTCGAGAACTCCCATCGATGATCAACCCCCTCTTCCCCCGCCCCTGATTCCTCATGAGTATTTAAAATATTAACTCTCCGATAGGTTTCCAGGCGAACTCAAAGTTGCGAGCAGCTGATCGAGGGGGTCCCCCACATGCCGAGCGGCCGTTGCCCACGACGCGAACGGGGCCGACTTTTTCTGCGGTGGACGTCTCAAGATATCGGCCTCAGTACCTGCTGGCTCGGAGGTGAATGCGGGCGACGGGGTGGCTCTCCTTCATGCCGGCATGCGGATCGACGGCTCGTCGAGACGCTCGGTCTGCTGCGGTCCTCTAAAATGGTCGGGTGCCCAACGGGATGTCGTCCAGACTCACCGTGCACGCAGTCGGGTTCCAGTCGGGCCCGTTCCTGCAGTCTCGCCGCCGCTGAGAATGGGGCGGGAGTGCACCGCGGATCTCTCGCCGTGGCTGGCCGCGGGGCGACATCGTCAGCCTCAACTTCGACAAGTCGTCCGGACGCCTCGGCTCCGAGGTGTCGTGTCGAGCACGGCGACCGCGAGTTCGGAAATGCTCGGCTGGATCAGGGACGGCGAGGGTGCCGCTGTGGCGGCCCCGAATTGGCGATAGCCACCTATTTCGTCGCAGTGATCAACGATCGATGCACCGGCCTCGACGCTGTTGCGACTCGCATGGAGATGGATCCTTAACAGATTAAACGATCACCCGAACCCATGGATCGGCAGCATCGACGCGATCTGCGACCAACTGCTGGCACGACGCGAGCGATACGGAATCTCGTACGTCACGGTCGGGCGCACGGCGATGGATTCTCTCGCTCCCGTGGGGGCGCGCCCGTCGAGGACATAACCGACCGGCGCAAACCCATGCGTCACACCGGAAGATGCGCCAACAGACCGTGATCCATGATGGTCTCGGACGCTCGGTGGATGAGCTGCTCGATGAACTTAAAGCCGCGTTCATTGCCGGCGTCCAATGTACCGCCAATGACCACGGCGTATCCGAAGACGTACAGGACGCCGACCTGGTAGTCGGCCCACAGATCGTCGAGCGAGTAGCCGGTCACCCCGTGGCGAACCAGTTCGCCGTGGAACCGTTCGAGAAGTTCGCCCTCGTGCGCTCGGCGCTCCTTGATCGTCACGTTCTGGCTGAGCAGGTACGCGAGATCCTGAGACGTGCTTGAAATGATGAAACCCTGCCAATCGAGCAAGACGATCGGCTGCTGCTGCGGGGTCGTCCCGAACAGGATGTTGTCGAGCCGCAGATCGCCGTGGATCGCTGTCTGGGCGCCGGCGCCCATGATTCGGTGCAGCTCAGGCATGGACGCTACGAAGCGGTCCTTGGCCGCTTTGATCGCGTCGTCCATCACGTGCCCGAATCTGGCGACACATGGGTCCCAGCCGACTTGGCAACCTCCGGAGATCCCCGTGGACTGCCGCTCCGCATCGACGTGCGGCACGAATCCCAATTCGGGCCGATCCGTGTCATTCCAGAAACGGGCATGCAGTGGAGCGACGGCGGCGAGTATTGCATGCGCCTGATCAGCCGTGCATCCGGCGACCTGGTCACCGACGTCGTAGCCATCGAGGTCCTCCATCACGAGGACGAACGCCCCGGTCTCGTCGTCGACTTCTGCGGCGAAGACCCGGGGAACCGGCATGTCGATCGTCGGTGCGATGTCGCGCAGGAACTTGGTCTCCCGTTCGTACACCTTGAAGTGGGACGCGAGAGCGATGCTCGCCGGATTGTCCGACGGAAACTTTGCGACGACAGTCGATGGCGCCTCGTTTTCGTGCCTGTCGTAGCAGAGGTGCAGCCTGACGATCATTGCGACCAGACCGACACCCTCTCCCATCGTGCTCGTGGTGACATCAGTGACGGTTGCCTCTTTGATGAGACCAGCGGCACGCAGCCGAGCGGTCAGCCATTCAGGCGTGAGCTGTTCGGGCGTGACGGGATAGGTGTAGCGCACGGTCTGGTTCCCCTCCCCCCAAAGAAGTAACTACTCGATTAGTTCAGCGCTAGCCCGGGTTAAAGCGCGTGCGCCGATTACCCGCGCCCACACGGGTGAGGCCTGCTTCGCTCGGCGATACTGGTTGGCGCATCCGTGCCGACCCAAATCACCGAACATGACGATGGATCAGAGACGCGACGTGCTCGACCTCTTCCGCCTCGACAGGCCGGTGGCGGTCGTCACCGGTGGCAGCACAAATCCATCGTGACGCGCAACAAGAGCGCCGGCGACGGTCATTGTGGGGGACAGTGTCTGACGACTCGTCCTCTACCGCTGACTGTCACCCACGACGTGAGCTGGGCTTATGCCCTTGAAGCACCGTCACGCTGACAACTTAGTGGTCGTTCGCGGAATTACGTGCGTGTAATCTGACTGGTGCGGATTGGGGTAGGTAGCTGGGTGGCCGTGTCGCATGGTTGGAGGTGCGATGTCGAGGTGTAGCCCGTTCGTGATCGTGTTGAGCGCGCAGGATCGTTCCGTTTTGGAGTCGATTGTTCGTCGGCGTCGAGCCGAGCAGCGGATGGTGATCCGTGCGCGGATCGTGTTGGCCGCCGCCGATGGTGTCGAGAACTGCAGCATCGCTGAGTGTTTGCATGTGGCGGTGAACACGGTGATCTTGTGGCGTAAACGGTTCTTTGAGCACGGCATGGCCGGGCTCGTGGATCGTCATCGTTCGGGTCGACCCCGAACATTTCCCCCTCTGGTGAGTGTCGAGATCAAAGAGTTGGCCTGCGAACTGCCGGCAACGACGGGGGTGCCATTATCGCGTTGGAGTTGCGCCGAGCTCGCCCGCGAACTCGAGCAACGCCACGTTGTCGAGATGATCTCGGCGTCGACGGTGTGGCGGGTGTTGCACGCTGACGCCATCCGCCCGTGGTTGCACCGCTCATGGATCGCCCCGCGGGACCCGAACTTCGCCCTGAAAGCAGCGGTGGCGTTGGATCTGTATGCCGGGGTGTTCGACGGCGTCCGCCTCGGTGCCGATGAGTTCGTGATCTGCGCTGACGAAAAGACCAGTATCCAGGCGCGTTGTCGTTGTCATCCGACACTGCCGCCGGGTCGCGCACGGTTGATGCGTGTCGAACATGAATACGACCGTGGCGGCGCCCTCGCCTATCTCGCCGCGTATGACGTGCATCGCGCCAAAGCAATGGGGCGATGCGAACCATCAACCGGGATCGACCCGTTCGGACGGCTCGTCCAACAAGTGATGACCTCTGAGCCGTACGCGTCGGCGAAACGGGTGTTCTGGATCGTCGACAACGGATCGAGCCACCGTGGGCAGGCTTCGATACGGCGACTCGAATCGGCATGGCCGACACTGCACCTGATCCACCTTCCCGTCCATGCGTCATGGCTGGATCAATGCGAAATCTATTTCTCGATCGTGCAACGCAAAGTCGTCACCCCCAACGATTTCACCGATCTCGACGAGATCCGTGATCGCCTCGCAGCGTTCGAGACCCGATACAACGCGGTTGCTGAACCGTTCGACTGGAAATTCGGTCGTAGCGATCTCGACAAACTGCTGGCCCGCATCCAAGCCCACACCAACACCGCGGCGTAGCCCGAACCTCCGAACACGGGTGTTTTAGCATCGGGTGATGCCGATCCCCGAGACCACCCGTCACGGCCTCGCCCGCCGCCTCGAACAACACCGCCGCCAACACTGGCCCAACCTCGCCGAACTCAAGGTGCGCTACCGGACATCATTCGCCTACATCGATGGCGTCGACGTCGACGGCGACCCGCTGCCGTTGTGCCGGCTGCGATATCTCGGCTCCCCGAACGAATGGGGCTTTGCGATCTACCTCGCCAGCCGAGACGGATACGAAGACTCGATCCTGCCCACCGCAAGCTTCACCGGCACCCCAGAAGACGCCCTCGACTGCGCCTGCGGCCTCTACCTCGACCACTGACCACGATTCACGCAGACACTTCAGAAAAGGACCACTTTGCCCAAACCCAAACAACCCAACCAGTCACTGAACTGGGGGCAGACCCGCTCTTGACAAGGGAGCGTCTGACAGTCCTGGAAGGATTCAAAGTGGTGGTTGCAGCGCTTTTTCGCCTTTGAGGTAAACGAGGGCCTCGTAGTAGGCAGAATACGGAAGGGAATGGTCGGTCTGTGTACTGCCCCCATGTCCGATTTCTGGCTTCGAGGTCTTCGGGCGGCAGTTGGTGATCCACATGTTGGCTTGGTGACGGGCGACATGGTCGAATGCAACGAGCCCCGTCTCGCAGCCGAGCTGCGCTTCTCATGCGCCGTGACGCCCCTTGCGCGTGCGGCGCGACGGCGAATTGTCCTTCAAAATCGCTGGCCGGATATCTGGTCGTCTACGTGGCCCTCGTAATACCCGCCCAATTGTCTCGCCCTTGTTCAGTGGCCTGCTCTTGGCGGTACTCACTCCGTGTCGCAGGCGGTTGAATTGATTCGGGGTCGCAGGCTATTTCCGTCCGGGTGACTCGGCCAAGTTCAAAGTTTGGGGCGGGAGTGTCAAGGTGCGGCGCAGGGAGGCGGAGCAAGACGGGGCCACGGTTGGGTCTCTTCGAGGATCCTGGCGAGGCGCAGGACGACGTCGTCGGCGTGGCGTGAGCCGACGATCTGCATGCCGATCGGCAGGCCGTCGCTCGACATGCCTGCGGGTACCGAGCACGCAGGGAGGCCGTACAGATTGGCGAGCATGGCGAACGGCACGGCGCCCGCTCGAGGGAGTGGCACGCCGTCGAGTTCCGTCGGCATCGGACCCTCGGCGACGAATGCCGGAATGGCCGACATGGGCGTGATCAGTACGTCAATGTTGCTGAACAGTTCGGCGAGTTGGAACTCGATCTCCCGGCGGCGCGTGAGGACGACCGCGTAGTCGCGCACGGACATATTCGAGGCGAACTCGAATGTCGGTCTCACGCCCGGATCGAGATCGTCCCCTCGTTCCGGCCACAGCCCAGGCCGCATGTTGATCCACCGGTCGGCAGATTCGAGCATGGCCCACGTCTGGATAAGGTCCGGAAAACTGATGTCCGCAGTGACCTGACGGAGCTCGGCCGCACCGATCAACGCCTCGGCAGAATGGAGGCACGCTGCAGCGACCTCGGGATCGACGACAGCGAAACCGAGGTCGAGCGACCACGCCACCCGCAGACCGGCGACATCCAACTCTTCGATCGCCTGCTCGTACTGCACCGTCGGAGGGGGGAGAGAGACACGGTCGCGGAGGTCGGGGCCCGCCATCACGTCGAGCAGTCTGGCTGCATCGGCGACCGTGGTCGCGAGTGCACCGAGTGCAGCAGTCTGTGCATACCGCGTGCCGTTGAGATCCGGAATTCGCCCGAACGACGGCTTGTGTCCGACGAGCCCACAGAATCCTGCCGGTGTCCTGGTCGAACCACCGCCGTCACTGGCGGTTGCGAAGGGAACGAGCCCTGCAGACACCGAAGCAGCAGAGCCGCCGCTCGAGCCGCCAGGTGTCCGCGCCAAATTGTACGGGTTCCGAGTCACGCCGGTGACGCGATTGTTGGTGTACGCCCAGAAGCCGAACTCCGGGACCGCGGTCTTGCCGATCGGTATCGCGCCGGCGGCGCGAAGCCGAGCGACGTGTGCCGCGTCGTCGGCGACAGGTCCCCCGCCGCTGAACCACAGCGAACCTTTTCCCGTCGGCATCCCGCGGCAATCGTCGAGATCCTTGACGCCGAACGGCACACCGGCGAGCGGGCCGGGATCGATCCCATCGGTGACCTTGCAATCGATTGCGTCAGCCATCTCCATCGCGGCTTCCGGGTCGAGAAAGATGAATGCGTTGAGCGCTCCGTTGCGGTCACCGATCGCTGCCAGTGAGGCGGCGACTGCCTCGCGGGCGCTGACCTTGCCTGTCCGCACCTGTGCCGCGAGCTCGATGACCGTTTGCACAGGCGGATTGTACGACAGCCACTTGCGTTTGTCACGAAGTTATGCAATCGTTTTAACAACTCGGAAACGTGAGCGTGTTAGACCAGTTTTCACCACGTTCTTCGAGTGCTCCGGGGAGCCTGTCCAACGACGGACTGCGCAGGCGAGCGAAGACTCGTGCACGACTCGATACCAAAGCAAGCCGGCTCGGTGCCGCCGTTCACACATATCCGAACGCCATTCGAAAGGCTCCAGCGATGATCGACGTAGGCACAGGACCGGACTCCTGGGGGGTGTGGTTCGCCGATGCTCCCGGGCAGATCGGCTGGAAGGCGTACCTCGACGAGGTCGCCAAGGCCGGCTACCGCTTCACCGAGATCGGCCCCTACGGCTACGCACCGCCAGACCCGAAGCAGGTCGTCGCCGACCTCGCGGCTGTGGGGCTCGGAGCGCTCGCCTCGTTCGCCGAGGTCGACCTGTCAGCACCCGACTCTCACGACTCGGTCGTCGTCGACGTCGATCGGGTTGCCGCGCTCGTCGCTGAGGTCGGGGGAAGATTCGTCAACGTGATCGATGCGACATACCGCGACCTGTCGACAGGAGTCGACCTCGGGCCAGCTGAGCTCGACGCCGAACGCTGGCAACGGCTGACCGCGACCTGCAACGAACTCGGTCGTCTCGTCGGCGACCGCTACGGGTTGATGATGACCTTCCATCCGCACGTCGACACGCACGTCGAACGTACCGAACAGATCGAACGTCTGCTCGCCGACACCGATCCGGCGGTCGTATCGCTCGTCTTCGATACCGGACATCACGCCTACCGCGGTGGTGATGCGCTCGAGTTCTTCGAGGCTCATCACGAGCGAATCGCCTATCTACACCTGAAGAGCATCGATCCCGACATTCGAACGCAGATCGACGACGAGGACCTACCGCTTGTCGAGGGTGTCAAGCGCGGGGTCTTCTGCGAGCCGTCGCACGGCGGCATCGATTTCGCCAAGCTCGCCAAGCTCATCGCTGACGTCGACTTCACTGGCGCGGCCTGCGTCGAGCAAGACATGCATCAGCCGGCCGATGGCGTGGCGCTCGACATCGCCGCACGGACACGTGTATACCTGCAAGAAATCGGCCTCGGCTGATGCCACCGCAGCGCCGCCCCGCACTCGTGACCCTTCGGGAGGTCGCGGCGCGCTCCGGGGTATCCATCGCAACGGCAAGCCGAGCGCTTGCCGGTGACACGGCGATCAGCGAACCGACCCGCCTACGCGTCGCGGAGGCGGCGCAGCATCTGAGCTATCGGCCGAACGCCGGTGCACGGTCGCTGCGTACCCGGTCGAGCATGTTGATCGGTGTCCTCGTCCCGACCTCCGGCGACGGGTACTACGGCGAGGTCGTCGCCGCCATCGAGCATCGCTCGCGCCAACTCGGTTATCAGGTACTGCTGGCAATGTCGCACTTCGAAACGGAGCGGGAGCACGAGGCCTTGGAGACCTTCCTGTCGCAGCGCGTCGACGCCGTCATCTCGGTGTCGCCGATCGGTCCGGAAGACGCAATGGGTATCTCGTCGGCGGCGATGCTGACATCGGTCATCATCAACTGGGACGTCGCCGTCAGACAACGGCTGGTCGACCGCGTCGCCTCCGGTGCCGATCGCGGCCTTGCCACGAGCGTCGCCCAACTCGCTCCTGTCGGCCCGAATCACGTGCGCTTCGACGACACCGCCGGCGCAGCGACTGCGACGCGTCATCTCGTCCAGTCCGGACACCGACAGTTCGTCTTCGTCTGCGGTGCGGTAACGCGCTCCAGTGTGCTGCGACTGCTCGGATTCCGCCAGACGCTGAGCGCCGCAGGACTCTGGCCGCAGCCGGTGATTCAACCAGCGGAGGCGACACTCGCCGCTCGTCAGCAAGCGGTGGCCGACTTCCTGCGAACGGCGCGACCGCCCTTGGCCGTCGTCGCCTACGACGACCTGACGGCGATCGCCGCGATCCGCGCAGCACACGAGGCTGGCTGGTCTGTGCCTTCGGACGTCTCGGTCGTCGGGATCGACGACATCGAACTGGCGCAATACACATGGCCGTCGCTGACGACGGTCGCTCAGCCGAAGGCAGAAATCGGAGCGCTCGCCGTCGAGGCGGTGCTCGGTGCCCGTCGCCGCGCCGGGCAACTGCTGGAAGGAACGTTGATCAAGCGCGAAAGCACGGCAGAGGCGACTTCGACAGCGACGAGCACGAAGAGCACGAGCACGAAGAGCGCAGGGACGAAGACCGGCGCGAGCACGAAAGCCGGCGCCAGGTCGACGACCGGCGCCAGGACGAGGGTCCGATGAGCGTCGTCAATCCTGTGACCGCCGCCGCCCAGGTCGTAGTCACCGTGAGCAGCCGACGTCGGGCGGTGCGCAGACTGCTCCACGACATCCCGACGATGATCGCCGCTGGAATTCTCGGGCTGCTGATCCTCGTCGCCACGATCGGTGCGCCGATCGCCTCCGGCCTCACGGGGCATTCGCCGACGCAGCAGTTCCCTGACGCGATCTCGCTCAACGGGCTGCCGATCGGGATCATGCAGCGCCCGTTCCTCGCCGATGGCGTCGTCCACGATCCGCACGCCAGCCGGTTCGTGCTCGGCGCCGATCGACTCGGCCGCGATCAGCTCGTGCGGCTGTTCTATGGCGCTCGCATCTCGCTGCTCGTGGCTTTCGGAGCGACGGGGCTCGCGATGATCATCGGGATCTCACTCGGCCTGGTCGCCGGCTCGAAGGGCGGGTGGGTCGACGCTGCGGTCAGTCGTGCCGTCGAGACGTCGATGGCCTTCCCGTCATTGCTGCTGGCCGTCGGGTTGGCAGTCGTCGTCGGGGCAGGGCTGCTCAACGTGCTCGTCGTCATCGCCCTGTTCACGTGGTTTTACCCGGCGCGTATCGTCCGCAACGCGACGATCGCCGGCAAGCAGTTGCTCTATGTCGAAGCGGCGCGATCGGTCGGTGCAGGCAAGCGCCGCATCCTGGCGGTCCACGTACTCCCGCAGGTCTGGGGGCCGTTGCTCGTCTTCGGTACATCAATCGTCGCCAACAACATCCTCTTCGAATCCGGCCTCTCGTACCTCGGCGTCGGTGTCCCGCCACCGGCGGCGAGCTGGGGTCAGATGCTGTCAGACGGTGTCAGTTCTGGCCTGTACCGCGTCGTGCCAGCGCTCGCCCTCGTCCCTGGACTTGCGCTGGTGCTGACGATGCTCGCCTTCAACCTGCTCGGCGACGGGCTGCGGGACGCACTCGACCCGAAGCAACGGCGGTGACGAGCCGATGATCCGTTTTGTCCTCAAGCGCCTCGGCGGCGGCGTCGTCCAGCTGATCGCCGTCACCTTCCTGACGTGGCTGCTGTTCTACGTGATCGCCAGTCTCACCGGCGCATCGCCGGCGTTGCGCGTCGCCGGGCGCAACCCGTCGCCGGAGCGTCTCGCCCAAGTCGCTCACACACTGGGCACCGACAAACCCTATTGGCAGCAGTACTTTCATTTCCTCTGGGGTCTCGTCCGTGGCGACTTCGGATTCTCGTTCAATCAGCGCCGACCGGTCTCGGAGATCATCTTCCCGGCGGCGCAGGCGACGGCCTCGCTCGTGATCGGAGCGGCGGTGGTGTGGCTGTTGATCGCCATCCCGATCGGCGCGTATGGGGCGATGCATCCGCGCTCGATCGGTGACGTCGGTGGACGTGTCTTCGCTATTCTCGGCATGTCGATTCCGATTTTCTGGGTCGCCCCGATGCTTTCGTATCTGCTGGCCTACCTGCCGACGCAGGGCGTGCTGGTCGGCATGCACATCCTGCCCGTCGGCACCCGCTGGTTCCCGATCGACGGCTACGTGCCGATCACCCGCAGCCCTGTCGACTGGGCGCACCATCTGATCCTGCCGTGGCTGGCGTTCTCGACGACGTTCGCGGCGATCTACGCCCGCTACGTCCGCACGCTGACAATCGAGCAGTTGTCGGACGACTACGTCCGGACTGCCGAGGCCAAGGGGATGCGCACGAGCCGCATGCTCGTCATGCACGTCGGCCGCAACGTCGCCCCGGTGATCACCGTGCTGCTCGGTATCGACATCGGCATCGCCCTCGGCGGGACACTCTTCGTCGAAACCGTCTTCAACATTCCAGGCCTCGGCTACACGGGGATCAACGCCATCCAGACGCTCGACTATCCACTCGTCACCGGTGTGATCACCTTCGCAGCGATCGTCGCCGTCGCCGCCAACACCTTCGTGGATCTGATCCACGGCTTCCTCGACCCGCGCATGCGCATCGGTCTGCACTGATGTCCCACTCACCAACAACCACAGTCCCATATCAGTTCCCAGTCACACCTACAACACCAGGCATTGCCGTCACCCATGGAGGTATCCAGTGAACCGTTCAGCCATCACTCCGAAAGGAGTGATTCGACACCACAACCACACCAAGCAGAAGACGATCGCCGCTGCCCTCGTCGGAGCGATGGTCGTTGCCGCATGCAGCTCGTCGGCCAAGACCACGACGACCGCGACGACCGGATCGACCACTGCGACGACGGTTTCGACGGCGGCCGCAACCACGGCTGCAGGTGCAACTGCCGCCGGAGCCACGACGGCTGCAGCTGGAACGTCGGCTGCCGGAACGGCTGCTGCGGCGACCCCGGCCGGAACGTCGCCTCCCGCCAGTGTCAGCGGAGACGTCAAAGTCGGTATGGCCAAGGGTGACATCGACAGCCTCGACCCGAACCGCTGGTACTTCGCGGCGACGTGGGGACTGGCGAACGGCCTGTGCACCACCTTGCTGCGTTACGACGACAAGGCCGGCCAGGACGGCGTCAAGCTGACCGCCGGCCTGTCCGACATGCCGACGGTGTCGACGGACGGCACGGAGTACACGTTCAAACTCCGCGCTGCCAAGTTCGCCAACGGCGACCCGATCACACCCGCCGACATCCAGTACACGTTCGAACGGTTGATGACCCCGGCGATCGACACCGGGACGAGCGGCTATTTCGGGCTCGTCGGCGAGGACGATTTCATCGCCGGTAAGGCGCCGCACGTAACCGGCATCAGGACGACCGCCGATTCGGTATTCTTCAAGCTGACGGCAGCCGACGGCTCGTTCCCGTACAAGGTGGCGTTGCCGACAACGTGCCCGGTCGGTACCGGTGCGCCGCTCACGCCGGACACGGGCGCCGACCTGCTGGAGAAGTACGCGAGCGGCCCGTATGTCGTCAAGTCGTACACGCCGGAGCAGTCGATGGAGTGGGTGCGCAACCCGAACTACAACACGGCGCTCGGCGACCGCGGTAAGGCTGCAACGATCAGCTTCACCATCGGTGTCGATCCCGCCCAGGCTGCGCTGAAGATCAAGGCGGGTGACATCGACCTGTACACCGGGAACTTTCCGACCGCCGACATCTCGCAGCTGGCGACAGACGCGACGTTGAAGAAGCAGGTGTACAACGCTGATCGCCCGGCGATCCTGACGCTGTTCCTCAACAACACCGTTGCGCCGTTCGACAACGCCAAGGTTCGCCAGGCCGTCAACTACGCCGTCAACCGCACACAGATCCAGCGTGTGTGGGGCGGCCCATCGGTCGGCACCCCCACCGATCAGATCCTGCCGCCATCGGTGCCGGACTACGCCCCGTATTCCGTTTACCCGAATCAGCCGGACCTCGTGAAGGCCAAGCAGTTGATGCAGGACTCCGGTGTCACCGGGCCGATCACCGTCGACCTGCGGACCCGCAACGATGTCGCCGGGTTCAACGAGGTCGCTCAAGTCGTGCAGTCCAACCTCAAGGAGATCGGTATCACCGTCAACATCCAAGGTGCGACCGGCAGCGTCGACGGTGCCTTCGATTCGGACGCCAAGAACAAGGCACCGATGGGGCTCGTCACCTTTTCGATGGACTTCCCTGACGGCCAGGCGTTCATCAACCTGCTGCTCGATCCGGCCAAGCCCGACTTCGGTGGCAGCTACGCCCGGTTCAACGACGCCTCGTTTATCCCGCAGTACGAAGCCGTTTCCAAGCTGACCGGCGACGAGCGGGCCAAGGCCTATCTCGCCCTCGATCAGAAGATCATGACCGACGCTGCGCCGTGGGCGCCGCTGCTCACGCCGAGCCGTTTCGACTTCGTGTCGGCACATGTCACCGGCTACACGTACAGCCAGGCGATGGACGCTGTCAATTACAACACCGTCGGCGCGTCGAGCTGAATCGTCACGTGGATCGGCGTTCGGTCGTGACCGATTCGGTTGCCAACGGTCGGGGACAACCCGGACGTTTGTCGGTCGGTTCGACTTCGGCAGGTCCGTCATCGGGAGCTGTGCTCTCGGTGACGGACCTCTCCGTCCACATCCCGACGGAGGACGGCGTCGTCGCAGCGGTACGCGGCGTGTCATTCTCGATCAAACCTGGACAGGTGCTCGGTGTCGTCGGAGAGTCGGGTTCTGGTAAGAGCATCACCGCATTGTCGATCATGGGCCTGCAGCCACGGCATGCGATCGTCCGCGGATCGATCGAGTTCTCCGGCCAGGAGATCATCGGCAGGTCCCGGAGCAGCCTGCGTCACCTACGCGGCAGCAACATGGCAATGGTCTTCCAGGACCCAATGACGGCGCTGAACCCGATGTACTCAATCGGCTGGCAGGTCGCGGAATCCGTGTCGCTGCATCAGAAGGTCAGCCGTTCTGCGGCGAAGGTCCGGGCTCGGGAATTGCTCGGCATGGTCGGTCTGCCGCGTCCGGAGGCGATCGCCCGTCAGTACCCCCATGAACTCTCGGGCGGCATGCGCCAGCGGGTGATGGTCGCCATGGCCGTCGCCAACGAACCGGACCTGATCGTCGCCGACGAACCGACGACGGCGCTCGATGTCACCGTGCAGGCACAGCTGCTCGATCTGCTGGCGACAATCCGATCCGAGACCGGTGCAGCACTGCTGTTGATCACCCACGATCTCGGTGTCGTCGCCGGCGTCGCCGACGAAGTGCTGGTGATGTATGCCGGTCTGGTCGCCGAGCGCGGCTCGTGCACCGATGTCTTCGCCAATCCGACGATGCCCTACACGCGGGGCCTGCTGGCGTCGATTCCGCGTCTCGACGACGTCGGTGGGCGGCTCACGCCGATTCCGGGCACGCCGCCTTCGATGATCCAGATCGGTGCCGGGTGCGCCTTTGCGCCGCGCTGCCGGCGCGCTGATGATGCCTGCACTGCGCAACCTCGCTTACAGACAATCGGTACCGGGCATGTCGTCGCCTGTCACCACATCGATCCCGACGATGTCACAGCAGAGGCGGACAACGCGGCAGAGGCGGAGAACGCTGAAGCGGCACTGCCGGCACACTCTGCTCACCACGCTCACGTCAACGGGTCCGCCTTCGATCACGGCAGTTCGCACGGTAGGCATGCCGTCGACGCACATGCACCCGCCTTGTTGAAGGTCAGCGGATTGACGAAGAACTTCACGGTGCGCCCCGGCCGTTGGGGGCGTCGCCAGCAGGTCCAGGCGGTGGCAGGGATCGACCTCGAACTGCGAACCGGTGAGACGCTCGGGCTCGTCGGCGAATCGGGCTGCGGCAAGAGCACGACCGCCAGGCTGCTCCTGCGACTGCAGGAACCGACCAGTGGTTCGGTCGTGCTCGGCGACACAGAACTGACGACACTCGACGAGCTGCAGATGCAACCGGCACGCCGCCGCATACAGATGGTGTTCCAGGACCCGTATGCGTCGCTCAACCCGCGCATGTCGGTCGAGGACATCATCGCCGAACCGCTCCTGGTGCACGGGATCGGCGACCGCCATAACCGGGTCGCCTCGTTGATGGAACTCATCGGGCTCGAACCGGCATACGCCCGTAGGTACCCGCACGAATTCTCCGGCGGTCAACGCCAACGCATCGGTATCGCCAGAGCGTTGGCCCTCGATCCCGAGATATTGGTCCTCGACGAGCCGGTCTCGGCGCTCGACGTCAGCATCCAGGCGTCGATCCTCAACCTGCTCAGCGACCTGCGCGACGAGCTCGGAGTCGCCTACCTGTTCATCGCCCACGACTTGTCCGTCGTTCGCCACATCGCGGACCGTCTGGCGGTGATGTATCTCGGTGTCATCGTCGAGACCGGGCCTGCGGACGAGATCTATCTACGGCCTGGCCACCCCTACACCAAGGCGCTGCTGTCAGCGGTGCCGATCCCGGATCCGACCATCGAGCGCCAGCGACACCGCATCCTGCTGCAGGGCGACGTGCCGAGTCCAATCGACCCACCGTCTGGCTGCCGCTTCCGTACCCGCTGCTGGAAGGCAGACGACACCTGCGCGAGCGTCGTGCCGCTACTCACCGAACTGTCACCTGGCAGGCTCGTCGCCTGCCATCACCCGGAGGACATTGCATGACCATGATGCGCCGGACCGGCGCTACCGCAGACGGATCGCCATCAACCGACCCGGCCCGCGTGGCGATCGTGGGCAGCGGACGGATGGGAGCGGTGCACCTGCGGGCGCTGATCGAGCTCGGAACGCCGATCGCTGCGATCGTCGATCCCGTACCCGCCGCACGGGCAGCTTCCGAACACGCAGGTCTCGCGACTTTTGCCTCGGTCGAGCAGCTGCTCGAAGCGCGTTGCGCCGATGCGGTCATCGTCGCCGCCCCGACGCCGTTCCATGGGGCCGTTTGCGAACAGTTGTTGTCTGCCGGTATGCCGACGCTGTGCGAGAAACCAGCAGGGCTGACGCCTGGCACGACCCGCTATCTCGCTGCGCTGTCGCACAGCACGGGGACGCCATTGCAGGTCGGCTACTGGCGCAGGTTCGTGCCATCGCTCGTTACACTGCAGTCCTCGATCGCGTCCGGCGCATTCGGTCAGGTGACGATGATCGTCAGTTCGCAATGGGATCATCGCCCGCCATCCGGATCGTTCCGCACCACCAGCGGCGGGATTGCAGTCGACATGGGCGTCCACGAATTCGACCAGGTCCGCTGGATGACGGGCCAGGAGTTCGGCCCGATGTCGTGGACACCGTCCGGCATCAACGTTGACCCGGCGATCGACGGCGATCCCGAGAGTGGGGTCATCGTGTCGAGCATGTCGCAGGGGACGACTGCGCTGATCACGCTCGGCCGCGCCTATCCAGTCGGGGACATGTGCCGGCTTGAAGTCGTCGGTCCCGACAGTGCGCAGCTCGAGGAATTTCTCGCACCAGCCGACGGCGACGCGGCCTTTGTCGATGCCGTTGCCCGGCAGGCGGCCGCCTTCGTTGCGTTCGTCACCGAAGGCGCATCGTGGCCTGGCGCCTCGATCGACGATGCGGTCGCAGCCATCGAGGCGGCAGAGAACGTCGGTACGCTCATCGGATATGTGAGACAGGATTGAACATGGGTTTGAGCGCTGATTCGGATACGGATGCAGCTGCCGACGGCTTCGCCATCGTGCGCGAAGCCTTGTCGGACCTGGAACTCGACGAGGCGCTGCAGGAGTCGGTGGACATCTGCAGGGGCACTCGCGGACAGGTCAAAGGATTGCCTGACGACCGTGACGAACTAGACGACGACGAACTCCTCGGCCGCTGCCTGGCGATTCACTTCCCGCACAAGATCTCGGCCTTCTACCATCAGCTGTTGTTCAACCGGCCGATCATCGAGGCGCTGAACCGAGTCATCGGCCCAGACGTCAAGTGCATGCAGTCGATGCTTTTCGTCAAGTCCGCCGGGAAGCCGGGACAGGCGTGGCATCAGGACGAGCACTTCATCCCAACGCGGGATCGATCGCTGTGGGGTGCTTGGGTCGCCCTCGACGAGGCAACAATCGAGAACGGCTGCCTGTGGGTGTTGCCGGGCTCGCACCGCGCAGGTGTCATCTGGCCGACAAGGCCGCATCGCACCACCGATTTCGACGGCGGCGAGGAGGCATACGGGTTTCCGGACGACGCCGCTTCGGCGGTTCCGGTCGAGTTGCGGCCAGGAGATGCGCTGATCTTCCACGGCTACCTGCTGCACCGCTCGTTGCCGAATCGCCGTAACAGCGGTTTCCGGCGGGCGATCGTCAACCACTACATGTCGGCTCAGTCGCTGCTGCCCTGGGACTGGGACGGTCGCTTGACACTGAAGAACGACGTGCGCGACATCGTGATGGTCAGCGGACACGATCCCTACGGGTACAAAGGCAACGAACACTTGACATATCCCTATGTGCGCTTCGAGACCGGCCTCGAACCGCCCTCCGGCTGATATGCGACAACACAGATCCGCCCGGAGGACGACACTGCATCGAATCAGGCTGCGAGCGCAACACGATCCGTCACCACGATCATTGTGGGTGAAAGTGTCTGACGATTCGTCCTCTACCGGTGACTGTCACCCACGACGTGAGCTGGGCTTATGCCTGTGCACGCGCTCGAGTAGTGTGAGGAACCACGGCGAAACTCGGAAGGAACGCCCATCGCCACAGCGAATTTCGATGATTGCTTGCAGAAAGCAGATGACGCCGACGCATCCCGACCTACCTGGCGAATGTCGCCGATGTGATCATCGAAGAGGCGACCTGGACGCGTCACACTTGCCATCGACGAAGGCGGCCGTACCCCTGTTCGGTGCCGCAGGCGCCGTCGACGATGCCGAGGGTCAGGGCACCGCAATTCCGAGCATTGGCAGGATCATTCTCCATTGTGCGATCGTGCTCCTTGATAGCTCCAGCCCGTCATAGTCGTTCGGGTCACCCGATGCCGGGGCCTTGTGCGTCACGGTCCACTTGTGAATCGTGAGCGAGGGCCACTCACTGCGGGGACGTCTGACGAGCGGCGATTTCGGGACCGGCTGCCATTGCTTCGAAGTGCGCGTGACGACGAGGTGCGGATCTTGCGCCCAGTCTCGATGTCGAGGTGCGATGCGCTTTAGAGGCTCAGCGGATAGGTAGAGGGGTCGGTGACCAGCGGTTTCGCCAGTCGATGAGCTTGGCGGCGAGCAGAAAAGTCACGGCGAGCGCGAACTGGGCGAGGCGGTGGACGGTTTTGCGATCGGTGTTTCGTCTGAGCTGTCCGAAGTTCGAAAGCCACGAGTTCGTCCGTTCGACGGGCCAACGCAGTCCCATCGGCTGGTTCTTCTTCGCCTCGCCGGCCCCGCGTCTGCGTTTCTTGGCGATGACCGCGTCGTGGATACCGCGTTCGTTGAGACGCTCGCGGGTGGCGTTGGAGTCGTAGCCACGATCAAGCCAGATCGTCTCGACATCGGCGAGCAGCCAGCGTGCTGCAGCGTCGTCGAGTGTCGGCGCGAGCAGAATCGAGTCGTTGCGGTTGGCGCCATCGACAGTCCAGCCGATCAGGATCCCGTTGCGGTCGGTGATGATCGACCATTTCCATCCGAGCTTGGCCCGGTCGGTCGGGTTCTTGCCGGTTCCGTGCCCGCCACAAGGACTTTTGTGCAATGACCCGTCGACCGCGACATCACCAAGGTCGAGCCCGATGATCCGATCGAACGCGCTGATCGCCTCAGCCGCAACAGCCTCGAAGACACCCGCGGCGATCCACTCGTTGCGTCGCGAACGGGCGGTGGTGTCGGACACTTTGCTCCCGCACAACCGTTCGGCGTCTTCCCAGGAGCAGCCCGTCGCCAGTCGCACCAAGATCACTTGGAAGCAATCCCGGTCCGGCGACCGTGGCCGGTGACATCTCAATGGGTGGGTGTCGACAACGACCGGGATCAATCCCTCGATCGCTGTCCACACAGAATCCGCGACTTCCGGGTCGAGCGCGCGCATGATAGGTACAGACCTCCACTGGTTGTCCGTTTGAGTGCACTCGACATCACAGCCGAGACAACCGAACAGCCGGTGGATGGTCACATCAACACGCAAACAACCAGGTCAACACACCTATTGCCTATCCGCGCGGCCTCTAA
>JANXUF010000063.1 GCA_025356335.1 Actinomycetes bacterium | reverse complement strand
CCGCCCGGAGGACGTGCACGACGCAGCGATGGGTGGCAGCGACGTCAGCACGATCAGCGGCACGGTAGAGGTCCGCGAGGGTCTCGGGTCGGAGATCGTCGTCCACGTCCGTGTCGATGCTCGATCGGTCACACCAAGCGACGTCGATACGCTGTCAGAAGCCGACGGCACGCTGTTCGTCGGCCGCCTCGATCCACGTTCGAAACTGCAGATCGGCGACGAGGCGCTCCTCGGCGTGTCGACAGAGCACCTGCATTTCTTCGACCTCGAAAGCACCCAGGCGATCCGGGACTGACTCGTATCGAGTTCGTCTCGCAGCGTCTAGCAGTGATCGTTCAGTCGTTCATGCGCTGCGTCCTACACGGCGCTGATGTAGCCGCGGCACGTCGCTCGCCGAGGTCATCGGTGCGGTCGTGGTCCGGGCGATGAGCTCGAGTCCCAACTGTTCGGTGAACGGCCGCGAGCCCTCAGAAGCCAAGAGGCCCAGCAGTACCTCGGCACCTCGAACACCTGACAGGAACAGCGGCTGGCGAATGGTCGTCAAACCGACGTAGGAGGAGAACTCGATGTCGTCGTACCCGATCAGCGAAAAGTGCTCAGGCACCGAATGACCCGTCGAAGCCGCCGCTTCGAGGACGCCGAGCGCCTGCACATCGCTGGCGGCGACGATCGCCGTTGGGGGCACCGGGAGCGACAACAGTTCGATCGCCATCGCTCTGGCAGCGGAACGGAGATGCGGCCCGTACTTGACGTAGCCGGGCAGCACCTCGAGACCGGCCGTCGACATCGCATGCAGGTAGCCGTCTTCGCGGTGTCCGCTCGAGTTGAAACCAAACGGATTCTGACGAGGTTCGCCGATGAACGCAATACGTTCGTGACGGAGGTCGATCAGGTGGTTGGTCGCCAGTTGCCCACCAAGACGATCGTCGATGACGATGCTCGGCAACGCTGCGTGCCGAGTGTCGACGAGCACCGTCCGGAACGGTGAAGCCGCGAGTCGGTCGCCTTCTTCGTCACTGAGCGGAAGCGAGATGACGAGCAGTCCATCGATGTCGCCTCGGCGTGGAAGTTCCATCAATCTACTGCGAGCCTGCGCCGTCGATTCGACGTTCATCAGCACGATTTCGAAACCGTGCGGCTGCAATTGCCCGACGATGCCACGGAGTCGTTGATAGGCGGCGGGCTGATCGAAAAACGGTACGAGCACAGCGATCGACTGGCTCGAACGCCTTCCAGAAGATTTCGCTGCTCGCGAGGAAGAATAGTCGAGTTCCTGGATGGCTTCCAGCACGCGAGCTCGGGTCGCGGGGCGTACCTGCGGGCTGTCGTTGAGGACGCGCGAGACGGTGCCGATGCCGACACCGGCGCGTGCTGCGACATCTTCGATGGTGGCCAACCAATCCCCTCTTTCATCGGAAGTCCATCGCCGCCAGGAGCGACAATGGAAACTGTAACCCCTTTCTTCCATGGAGGAGTACCGGGACCATGGAAACTGCTCGGGAGCGGGCCGGACCGACCGTCACCGCTCCACCTGCCGCGACCCCTACAGTCGCGCCGTGACCGCCTTCTCCCTCGACAGCAGTTGCCGGCGCGCCGGTCGAACCGTGCTGATCGGGGGTTCGCCGCTGCGGATCTTCAGGCTCTCGTCCGCAGGCGCCGACATCGTCGACGCCATCGAAGACCGCCGACGGATGCCGGCGAATCATCGCCAGGTGACGGACCGGTTGCTCGATGCCGGCGCGATCCACCCGCTACTCGACCCGCTACTCGACCCGCTCCTCGACCCGCTCCTCGATCCGTTACTCGACCCGCTCCTCGACCCGCTCCTCGATCCGTTACTCGATCCTGCGAAGACCACGACTTCGCCCACGGCGTTGGATGTCACGGTCATCATCCCGGTCTACGGCACTGATCCGTCGACGACTATTGCCGCATGCCTCGCCTGCGGCGTCCACAGCATCATCGTCGTCGACGACGCGTCGGGCGTGGCGGTCGCGCTGTCGAAGAAGATCTCCGGTTCAGCGACCGTCGGTCTCGTGCGCCACGCCATCAACCGTGGTCCGGGCGCCGCACGCAACACCGGGATGGCGATGGTGACGACACCGTTCGTTGCCTTCGTCGATGCCGACGCCGAGCCGGACCCCGATTGGTTGTGGCGATTGCTGTGGATGTTCGAAGACGACCGCCTTGCGCTTGCTGCGCCGCGGGTGCGCAGCCGGCCGACGGCGTCACGCCTCGGACGATACGAGCACTGGCGCTCGCCGCTGGATCTCGGACAGCAGCCGGCGCGAATCCGGGCCGGTTCGAGGGTGAGCTACGTCCCGGCTGCGGCACTCGTCGTCAGGACGTCGGCGATCCGGACGGTCGGCGGCTTCGACGAGGCCCTTCGATACGGGGAAGATGTCGACCTCGTCTGGCGCCTCGACGCCGCCGGGTTCGCATGCCGCTATGCGCCGGATGCCGGGGTCGTGCACGACGTCCGCCCGAACTTGGCAGCATGGTTGCGACAGAGGGTCAGCTACGGCTCGGCCGCCGCAGCGCTCGATCGCCGCCATCCCGGTTCCGTGGCGCCGACGAGTACGAGCCGATGGAGCGCGCTCGTCTGGGTGCTGGTGGCCACCGGGCGGCCGCTTGCCGGCGCAGGGGTCGGGCTCGCAACAGTCGGGGCCCTCGCCCGCAAACTCTCCGGTGTCCCCGCACCGTTCGTCGAGGCGCTGCGCCTCGCTGGGCGCGGCAACCTGTTCAGCGGCCGTCTCTATGCGGCCGGCATCACGAGGGCGTGGTGGCCGATCGCCGCATCCGCCGCTGTGTTCTCGGCAAGGGCCCGCAGGGTGTTGTCGGCAGCGGCGATCGCCCCGGCGCTGTACGACTGGATGACGCAACGACCAGCGCTCGATCCGCTGACGGCCTTGACGCTTCGGCTGGCGGACGACATCAGCTATGGCACCGGCGTCTGGCTCGGGATGTTCCGCGAGCGACGCCTCGGTCCGATCGTGCCGTCGTTTCCCGAACTGACAGCGACATGGCCGCATCGCCTGCGAACGCTCAGACTGCGAACGCTCAGCCTGCGAACGCTCAGCCTGCGAGCACTTGGCAGGCGGACGAACGGTTCAGCAGCGACGTGACACGCACAGCGGCGTCGATGTCTGATCGGTCAGCGCAGCGTCGCAGCGATCTCTCCGGCGAGTTCGATCGTCCGTTCGTCGATCGGATCGAGAACGAGCTGTAGGTGATCGATACCGGTCTCGGCGATTCGGTACAGCGCGTCGGCCATCGCCCGTACGCTGCCGCCGATCGGATTGATGCTCCCCTGCCGAGGTGTGACGGAGCCGAAATCCAACAGCACGGCGACCGACGTCTCGATCGTCGACGGGTCGCGCCCTACCCGAGCACATGCTGCGCCGAACTGATCGAGCAACGGTGGAATCTTCTCCGGAAGATTCTCGAACTGCGTGAACCAGACGTTCCAGGCATCGACGTGGGGCAGGGCGATCTCCATCATCCTGTGACCAGTGGAACCGAGCAGTAACGGCATCCGGCGCCCACGTGCAGACACCGGATGAATCGCGAAGTCGGCACATTCGTAGAACTCGCCGGAGAACGACACCGTCTCACCGTCGAGCAGCCTGCGGATGATCTCGAAGGCCTCGGCGAACCGGGCGACACGTCGACCGAAAGGAATGCCCATCGCACGGTACTCGATGTCGTTCCAACCGGCGCCGACGCCGAACACCAGCCGGCCGTCGGAGATCTCGTCGACGGTCGCCGCCATCTTCGCCAACACGGTTGGTCGATGGAACCCGAGCGAGGCGACGAACGGGGCGATGGTGATGCGCGAGGTGACGGCGGCAATCGCCGCCAGTTGCGTCCATGCCTCCCACGGGCCGCACGGTATGCCACCGATCCGATAGAGATGGTGATCACCGACCCACAATGAGTCGAGACCGACGTCCTCGGCGAGCATCGCCATCCTGCGGATCTCCGGCCACCTGACGACCCGTTCGACTTCCGGTAGCTGTACGCCGATCTTCATGAATACGAGTCTGCTCGCTGAGCCTCAGATCGGTGACATCAGATCGGTGGACATCGATGATCCGCTCTTTTCGGCCGAGGCGGCGATCAGCCGGCTCGTGACGTTGCTGCACTGCTCACAGACGCTCTCGGGAATGATCCCCCGACGCATCAGCACGGCGAACGCCTTGCAGCCGAGGCAGATGCCGCGACCGGCCTCCAACGATGCAGCGATCGTCAGCATGGCGATCAGCACGGCGGCCAGTACCGGGATGCCGCCCAGCCACGCAGCCGAGGCACCGCCGGCGAAGACGAGCCCGACGGCTTGGGCGAAACGCTTCGGTGGCCCCGGGAGGAACCGATGTTCTGTACGGATGAGCGGTGTCAGCACTCTGGTCGACAGCTGCCCGAGCGGGCTGAGCGTCGGTCCCGTCAGCACTCGCGCAGCGAATCCGTAGGTCAACGGAATCAGCAGCCATCCGGATCGGAGGATCAGGAGCACGACGGCCTGCAGCATGACGCCGGCGGCGACGAGCCGGGCCGACGTGTCGTTGACCGGGTTCGGGAAACTGAACAGACGACGCATGCCACTGATCGTATGGCGACAAATCCGACCGAACAACTCGGGATTCACTCGAGCCGGCCAACCCCGTCCAACCCCGGCCAACCCCGGCCAACCCCGGCCAACCCACGTCCGCTCGTCGATCGTTCCGGTTGCGTCGAACGTGCTGACGCCGTTGGCACCACTATCGTGCCCCGATGGCTGTGGTGTTGACCGTTGATCGCCTCCGGTGGCACCAGCACATCGCCGGGCTGATCTCCGACTTCGGCTCGCAGGTCACCGCCGTGGTGAAGGGCAATGGCTACGGGTTCGGTCGACAGGTACTGATCGGGGTTGCCGAGCAGCACGGCGTCAGCGCGTGCGCCGTCGGAACGGTCCACGAACTCGCCGGCACGGCTGCCCACAGCGGTGACATCCTCTGCCTGACCCCGACCTTCTCCGACGTTTCCGGGCTCGCCGCAAACGTCGTACTGACCGTCGCCAGCGACTCACATCTGGACCATCTACGTCGCCAGGGCACGCACCCGATGGTCGCAGTGAAGCTGCGCTCCTCGATGCAGCGCTACGGGTTCGCACCGGACCGGCTTCCGGCGGCGTCGATGCTCGGCGGCAGCGAACTGCATTGTTACATGATCCACCTGCCGCTGTCGGGAACGATGGCCGAGCACCTCGCAGAGATCGAATCGTGGTTGGATCATCTCGACCCGGCAATCGAGATATCCGTCAGTCATCTCGACGCTGCGACGTTCGCTGCGCTCAGTAATCGTCATCCCCGCCACTCGTTCACGATCCGCCTCGGCACGGCACTCTGGCTCGGTGACAAGTCGACCATGCACCTGCGCGCAGACGTGCTCGATACACATCCGGTGCGAGCGGGCGAACAGCTCGGGTACCGGGCAACGACCGTGGGGGCCGATGGGACCGTGGTTCTGATCGGCGGCGGCTCTGCTCACGGCATCGCCCGCCTCGAGGGAGGAGCAGGTCCATTCCACTTCGCTCGGACCCGCCTGGCGCTGATCGAGTCGCCGCACATGCACACGTCGATGGCGTTCGTGCCGGCCGGCCAGCCGGTGCCGCAGCCCGGCGAGTGGGTCGATGTGCAGCGACCGCTGACGATGACCGAAGTGGACCGGATCGAATGGCTCGACTGATCGAATCAGCCGCCGACACAATCGTCACTCCCCCGGGAACGAGCGTCGCACACTCGACGCGCCTGATCGGCCCGGACGTGACGAGGGCGATCGCCCTCTTCGGTGTCATCGTGATGAATTACCACGGCTATCTCAATGGCAGTGACATCCGCAACGACACGTTCTCCAACCGACTCTTCAACCCATGGATCGGCGTGCTGTCGACCCGTTTCGCCGCCACCTTCGTGACCGTCGCCGGCATCGGTATCACACTGATGACACGCCGCGGCGCAACGTCCGGTGACGCCACGTCCGTCGACGCCGACCGTTGGCGATTGCGCCGACGCGGGTTCCTGTTGTTCGCCTGCGGCTATGTCCTCGACTGGATATGGCCGGGCACGATCCTCTACTTCTACGGAGCCTATTTCATCGTCGGGTCCTTTCTGTTCACGCTGAGAACCCGCTGGCTGGTCGTCGTCGGGACGGTCAGCGCATTACTCGGCGCGGGCATCGCGTGGTGGGGTTTCGAACGGACAGAGGATGGACATTCCACGGCCTGGTTGTTCTCCCCGGCGTCGACTCGCAGCCCTCGGAACCTCGTCTTCAACACCTTCGTCAACGGTACGCATCCGCTGTTCCCATGGCTCGCCTTTCTCTGTGCCGGCCTCGTCATCGGACGTCTGCTGCCACGTATGCAGACGCTCAGGGTGCGCATCGTCCTCATCGGTGTCGCCCTCGTCGCCGCCGGGTACGCCGTCAACGCGATCGTCGATCGGACGGTCGGCGCCGGCGTGTCGACGCCTGCTCGCCGCTGGCACCTGCTCGTCAGGACCGACCCCTTCAACCGTCAATTGCTGTACGTCGTGACTGCCCTCGGAAGCTCGATCCTCGCCGTCACGCTGATCTCATCGCTTGCCGAGCGGTTCCCGACGAGCGCTCCGATCCGCATCCTCGCTGGTGCCGGCCGAATGACACTCAGTATCTACGTCGTGCACATCGTCGTCTTCAACGAGGTCGTCCACCAACGGCATTGGGTCGGCGACACCGGCCTCGACACGGCGCTGGTCTTTGCCGTGTGCGTCTGGCTGGCAGCCGTCATCATCGGATGGCTGTGGCATCGACGGTTCGGCCTCGGCCCGGCCGAACGCCTCTACAGGAACTTCGGCGGATGATGTGACGTCGTGCGCCGAGCACGTCGGTCGGTCGCCGGTCTACTCGGCGAAGGTGTTGCACTGGTTCGTGTCGCCGGACTTGTAGCCGCGGTTGAACCAGGTCTGTCGCTGTGCCGAGGAGCCGTGGGTGAAGGTGTCAGGATCGACGTGGCCCGTCATCTCCTTCTGGATCGTGTCGTCGCCGACCGCAGACGCCGCACCGAGCGCCTCGGCGAGGTCGCCATTCTCGAGCAGATTGCGGTCGTTGGCGCTCTTCGCCCACATTCCGGCGAAACAGTCGGCCTGCAATTCGAGCTTGACAGAAATGGCGTTGGCCTGATCGGGATGCTGCCGGTCTGCCTGCTCGACGGCGTCGCTCGTGCCCAACAATTTCTGGATGTGATGGCCGTATTCGTGGGCGATCACGTACTGCTCGGCGAGGTCGCCATGAAAGTTGAGTTTGGTTTCGAGCGTTTTGAGGAAATCGAGATCGAGGTAGATCGTCTGATCGGCGGGGCAATAGAACGGTCCGGCGGAGGACTGGGCGGCACCACAACCGGTGTTCGTGTCGCTGGTGAAGAACACCATGTCGGGCTGGACGAACTTCTTTCCGGCCGCCTGGAAGGCGCCCTGCCAATAGGTCGTCGTATCCTCGTAGGCGCCGCAGATGATCTGGCGCAGGTCGCTACTCCCGCATGTACTGGACGAGGTCGTGCCTCCGGCTGAGCTCTGAGTCGCCGGGTTGGCAGAACCCTCGCCGCTGTCCGATGATGTGGGATTGAGACCAGGCGACTCGATCTGTGTCGTGGCGCCGCCGCCGTTGTTCCCACTCGACGCCGTGGATGTCGTCCCGCCGAGCAGTTTCGGCAGGATGATCGACGCCACCAGCACCAGGATGCCGAGGAGTCCTCCGCCTGCTTTGATCGGGATTCCCAACCCGCCGCCACCGCCGCCACCGCTGAGGATCGAACCGAGCCCGCCGAGGCCGCCACCCCCACCGCCCCCACCGCTGTTGTCGGTGATGTGGGAATCATTCCCCGAATACCGAATCTTGGTCACGTGGCTTCTCCCCCGCTGAACGTCTGGCGACGCCCGTCAGCCTAACCGTCGATCCAAAACTAGAAATGGGTCTGGGAGTGGGGTTCGACGTCACCGAGGAAAAAGCGGTCGACGCGACCGGCAATCGCTGGGGTGCGGAACTCGAGGCGCTTTCCGGCAGCGAGGTGCGACGCTCGGATTCCGCCGAGCAGCAGCGCACCGACCGCTGCGCGATCGGCGACGATGTCCGCTCTTGAACGCACCTTCGAACACATCGCTCCGGCCGGCGAGCCTTCGAGGCGATACCGAGAGCCCTCGACCTCGATCACGAACCCGTCATCGGTGCCGTACGTGCGCGCTCGGAGACAGGCGGCGATGTCTGCGGGCCGGAGCCATGTCCCGTCCGTGATCTCGTCGGTGCGCAGCGCCCGCGGATCGGCGAGCACCATCGGCAGCGGGTCGTCCAGAGGAATCATCTCCGAAGTGATCTGTCCGACGAGGTCGACGTTGACGAGCGTGTGCCACAACGCGGCGTGCGCTGCGGCAGTCACGGCGACGAGCTCGACGACGTCCAACGCACGCTTCTTGTGCCCGTTGTCCCATCGAGACTCGATCCGATAGACGGCGTAGCCGTCGGCGTGAAGGAGGTACCACACAGGCGAGAATCCACCAGCGGGTCCGCGCCGGCCTCCCTCGAGTGCCCGCCACCAGTCGGCGCTGCGGGTGACCTCGCCTGGACGCGTCGTGCGGTAGCGCTCGTAGATGTCGGCGATCAACGGTTGAGCGTTGGCATCGTCGACGAAACGCACCGAACCCGCCCCGACATCGACATCCCTGCGGAACGCAGCGCGGCTGTGATCGAGTCGTGCCGACCGGACGCGACTGGCGATGCCGTAGCCGAACCGCTCGTAGATACCACCCTCGCTCGAACTCAACGCCGCAAGTGGCTCTCCGCGCTCTGCGATGTCGACGTGGACGAGTTCGAGCAGTTCGGTGAGAATGCCCCGCCGGCGGTGCGTCGGTGCGACTGCGATCCAGGTCACCCCGCCGGTCGGAAGTACCGCTCCCCCTGGCACCGTCATCTGCAGCGAATAGGCGCCGGCGACGCCGACGATTTCCTCGCCGTCGAGGGCGATGCGGAATCGCTCCCACTCCATCAACGACAACCGTCTGCGCATGTCGTCGGGTTCGACGTGGAACCCGAACCCACGGGCGTCGGCCGCGAAGACCGCTTCCGCCTCGTCGTCTCGCGGTGCTCGAATCGTCAGCTCAGCCATGACCGAGAGTCTGGCACCCGCTCCCGACTGCGCACCTCATGATTTTGCCGCTGCCTGCAATCGATGGATCGCTCCGGCAAGGTCGTCGGCGACGCGGTTACCGGCTGCGGCGCATGCCGGCGACAGCAGGTCCCAGAGCAGGAAATTGTGCACCATCCCGACTTCGCGTCGTACGGTCACCGTGACCCCGGCGGTGATCAGGCGCTGCCCGAAGGCCTCTGCCTGATCGCGCAGCGGATCGAACTCGCACGTGACGACGTGTCGGGCACAGCCCATCGAGATCCGCTGCCCGCAGCGGGCTGATGACGGGGTCGGTCCAGCGCGAGCGGTCCGCAACCCAGTGCGTATTGAACCACTCGACGTCGCCAGCGTCGAGCCCGAAGCCGTGCGCATACTTGTCCATCGATCCACCGCTCGCTGCGAGATCGGTATTCGCGTACAACAGCATCAGCAGATCGGGAGCCAGTTCCGTATCGCGGAGCCGAATCGCCGCGAGGGCTGCAACGGTGCCACCAGCACTGTCGCCGACGACGGCGACGAAACCGGGACTTCCACCGAGCTCGCCCGGGCATGACGACACCCATTCGAGTGCAGCTACGGCGTCATCGATCGCCGCCGGAAAAGGATGTTCCGGCGACAGGCGGTAGTCCACGGAGAGAACGCAAAGTCGGCTGCGATCAGCCAGCCGGCGGCAGGCGCGATCGTGCGTATCGACGCCGCCGATCGTCCATCCCCCGCCATGGAGATAGACGATGACAGCGCCGCTCTGCCCGTCAGGGCGGTAGAGCCTGGCGCTGCAGCGACCGTTTGCCAGTGATACGTCGAAGGTCGCCATCTCCGGTCCCGCCGGCCGGAGGCGTACCCGTTCCGCCGTGGCTCGGCGCAGCTCCACCACATCGCCGGACGCGCTCATCGGCGGACCTGCGGACATCGAGGCGATGAACTCCGCCAGTTGACGGTCCGCCAATACTTGACGCTCTGGAGCACGCTCGTCGCCATTCGGGGCTTGTATATTTGTCATGTGCACAATATTAGTCTCATGACCATTTTTGTCAACGTCACGGTTCCGTCGTGGCGATGATGGTCGGCCCACGCAAGCGCGAACGCACGAGGTCGGCGATTCTCGAAACGGCGTTGAGCCTGTTTGCGGAGCATGGCTACGAGACGACGACGATGGCTGACATCGCCGCAGGGGCTGGAGTGGTGCGCCAGACCGTTCTCAACCATTTTCCACGCAAGGACGACTTCGTACTGGCATGGGGAACGCGGCGTCGGGAAGCGCTCGATGCCCTCACGCCTGTGGTGCCCGACGATGAAACGGCATGGACGACGATCCGGCAGCTCTATGCCACCCTCGCCCACGTCAACGACCAGGAACGGGCCGTCGCTCAGGCACTGCACCCGTACTACGAGACGATTGCCTGCGAGCGCCATGTGCCCGCTGCCATCATCAACGCCGTCGAACGAGGTCGAGCGAAGGGTGAATTCGACCGCTTGGTTTCGGCGGACATCGCCGGCGAAGTGCTGACCGCCGTCTACTTCGACGCCCTGAGTCGATGGCTGAGGACCGCCGAACCCGGACCGTTCGAGCCGATCCTGCTGACACGAATCGACCTCGTTGTGCGCGGGCTGGCGCCAGCGCGCTGACCCGAATCGCATCGACCCCTCATGATCAGGCGTCGCGGCGTGACTGCAGGATCGCTGTGACGGCTTTGCCATCTGCTTGACCCTTGGTTGCCTTCATCACCCTGCCGACGAGCGCGCCGACAGCCTTCTGATCGCCGTTGCAATATTTTTCCCACGCAGCCGGATCGGCGGAGATGGCCTCGTCGACGACCGATTCGAGTGCGCTGGAATCCATCGCCTCGAACCCTTTTGCTGCGGCGATCGCTTCCGCATCTCCGCCGTTGTTGGCAACGAGTTCGGCGAGCACGGTTTTGGCTTGGGTTGCGCTGAGCCGGCCATCGACTTCGAGACGGGTGAGCACTGCGAGGTCGGCTGCCGGGACGTCGGGGCCGTCAGCGAACGCTTCCTTGACGTAGATCAAAGCTCGGCCGGCATCGCCACCGAGGTGGGCGACGGCGAGGACGTATTCGTCCTGGCCGCGGGCGGTCACGACGCTGATCGCCTCGCCGGACGCCGGCTGACCGGTGACCGTGGACAGGTGGGCGCGACGAGCCGCGGGGAGTACAGGGATCGATTCGCGGATCTCCTCGATCCAATCCGCACTCGGCACGATCGGGACGAGATCGGGCTCGGGGAAGTAGCGGTAATCGTCGGCGTCCTCCTTGGTCCTCAAGGTATGTGTCCGACCGTCGGTCTCGTTCCAGTGGCGGGTCTGTTGGATGACCGTGTCGCCGCCTTCGATGAGGTCGATCTGGCGGCGCATCTCGTAGTCGATCGCCCGGCCGACGGATCGAATCGAGTTGACGTTCTTGATCTCACAGCGTGTACCAAACGGTTCACCGGGCTTGCGTACGCTGACGTTGGCGTCGACGCGCATCGAACCCTCTTCCATCTTGGCGTCGGACGCGCCGATGGCGACGAGGATGTCGTGCAGTTCGCTGACGTACATACGCGCCTGCTCACTCGTACGGATGTCCGGCCTGCTGACGATCTCGACGAGCGGAACGCCGCAACGGTTGAAGTCGAGCAGCGAATGCTCGGAACCGTGGATACGCCCGCCGGTGCCACCGACGTGGGTCGACTTTCCGGTGTCCTCCTCCATGTGGGCGCGCTCGATGCCGATGCGCTTGCCGTCCGGCAGCATCAGGAAGCCGTCGATGTTCATCGGAATGTCGTACTGGCTGATCTGGTACGCCTTCGGCAGGTCCGGGTAGAAGTAGTTCTTGCGGTGGAAGATGCTCGGCTGCACTTTGCAGTTGAGCGCCAGCCCGATGCGGATGGCGTGCTCGACGGCTGCCTTGTTGAGCACCGGCAGCGCGCCTGGCAGTCCCAGCGTCACCGGGTCGATGTTCGTGTTCGGCTCGTCACCGAAGTGGTTCGGCGACGACGAGAACATCTTCGTATTCGTCGCCAGTTCGACATGGACTTCGAGCCCGACGACGAGCTCGTAGCCGTTGACGATGTCGACGTCGTCATCGACATCGTGGGCGGCCGCTTCCGGGGGTTCTGCCGTCATCGTCATTTCGATGCCAACCTTTCGAGTTCAGCTGCGACTTGGAACATGACCGGCTCGCCGAGCGCCGGTGCCAGTACCTGCACGCCGATCGGCAGGCCCTCGTCGCCGACCCCGTATGGCACGCTGATGCCGGGGTGGCCCGCAAGGTTCGAGGCGATCGTGTAGAGGTCGCAGAGGTACATCGACAACGGGTTGTCGCCCTTGTCGCCGAAGTGGAATGCCTCCGTCGGTGCCGTCGGTGTCATCAGCACGTCGACCTGCGCGTATGCCTTGGCGAAGTCCTGGGCGATCAGCGTGCGGATGCGCTGCGCCTTGCCGTAGTACGCGTCGTAGTAGCCGGCCGACAACGCATACGTGCCGAGCATGATGCGCCGTTTGACCTCGTCACCGAAACCCGCAGCGCGCGACGCCGCCATCATCTCGCCGGTCGAAGGGGCATCGACACGCAACCCGTAGCGGACGCCATCGAAGCGTGAGAGATTGCTGCTGGCCTCAGCCGGGGCGACGATGTAGTACGCCGTGAGGCCGAAAGTGAACGCCGGAACCTGCACATCGACGATCGTCGCTCCCGCTGCTTCCAGCGCCGCGAACGCTGCGTCGAGGCGACCGTTGACATCGTCGTCCGCCCCCGTCGGCAGATCGGTGATGCGACCGACGCGGAGTCCTTCGACCCCGCGATCGAGCACGCCGGACACCGACGGAAACGGTCGGGGTAGCGACGTCGAGTCCATCGGGTCGTGGCCGCCGATCGCTTCGAGCACGACAGCAGCATCGGCAACGGAATGGGTGAACGGACCGATCTGGTCGAGGCTCGACGCAAAGGCGATCAACCCATACCGTGACACTGTCCCGTACGTCGGCTTGACCCCGACCACGCCGCACAACGCAGCCGGTTGACGAATCGATCCGCCGGTATCGGAGCCGAGGGCGAACGGTGCAAATCCGGCAGCTACCGCCGCCGCGCTGCCTCCGCTCGATCCACCCGGGACACGCGAAGGGTCATGAGGGTTGCGCGTCGGTCCGAATGCGGAGTTCTCGGTGGACGATCCCATGGCGAATTCGTCGAGGTTCGTCTTACCGATGCCGATCGCACCGGCGGCGGCGAGACGGTCGACGACGGTGGCGTTGTACGGCGGCTTCCAACCCTGGAGGATCTTCGAAGAACACGTCGTCTCGACGCCGTGGGTGCACAGGTTGTCCTTGAGGGCGACGGGCACGCCGGCGAGCACACCGACCGGGTTGCCGGCAGCAATCTGCCCATCGATGGTCGCTGCCGCAGCCATCGCGCTGTCGGCCATGACGAGGTTGAAGGCATGCAGCTCGGGATTGCCGGCGTCGATTCTGGCGAGGTGTTCCTCGACGACGTCGACCGCGGTGCGATCACCGTTGCGGATTTGCTCGGCGAGGGCGATGACGCCGGCGAAGTCGCTGGTCGATCGCGTGGTGGGGATGCTCATCATGCTTCTCCTGCCATCGGCGGGACGCGGAAACGACCGTCTTCGGATGCCGGCGATGCGGCGAGGACCTCTCCCCTGTCGAGGCACGGTTTGACGACATCCTCACGCATCACGTTGCTCAGCGGAAGCGGGTGGGTCATCGGCTCGACCGAACTGAGGTCGAGCGAATCGATGTCGGCGAAGTGCTCGAGCATGCCACCCAATTGGGTGGTGTAGCGCTCGACTTCGTCGGCCGTGATAGCGAGGCGGGCAAGCTTGGCGACGTGCACGACGTCGCTCTCGGCAAGTCTGGCGGTACCGGGTTCTGACACGAATCGAGCCTACCGAGGCGTGCGGCTCGGCCAGCGTGGAGTTTCCTCAGCGGCTGAGCAGCGGAACCGGCGCTCGGCTCCGGGCCGCAACGACCAACTTCGTCCGGTTGCACCGATCCTTCCCCGGGTTGAAGGCGACCGAGAAGACGAACCGGCTCGTTTGCGGACCGGCGAAGGTCGAGCTGATCCCGATTTCTACGAAGGCTGGAACCTGGATCACCGATCCGGATGTGACGATGCGGCAGTGTCTGCGCCCCACACCAGCCTGACCGGTCGGCATCAACCACCAGCGGACGGGACGAAGTCTGAGCCATCGCGCCCGAACCATTGGAAGTGGCTGACGATGCCAACCCTTCTGCCGCACGAGCAGCGAGGTTGCCGGTGGCGTAGCGTGGTCCGGTGTTCAAGGGAGGCTCCGATCCGAACGATTCGGACGCACTCGAAATCCTCGCACCAGATGAACACTGGGACCGTTTCGACGGCCACGATCGGCACCGAAACCAGCCGCTGACGACGCCGGATATCCCTCCACGCCGACGACGGCTGGTGCCGGGCCGATGGTGGATCGCCACTGCGGTGGCGGCCGTCGTCGCCGCCGCTTTCGTCTTCGGAGGCGAGCGGCATCGCCGCAAGGCACCGGTTGCAGTGCCGGTGAACACTCTGATTCCCCTCCCGGCGCCCACCTCGGTTGCACCGTGGATCCTGTCGTCCACCGCCCAGCCAGCGGTATCCGAGCTCCCGTTCTCGACACTCCCTGACTCGACTGCGGACGAGCCGGTGGTTCCGACGAGCGCAACATCGACGACCTCTGCCTCGACGAACTCGACGCTGTCGGTCGGCCCGATCTATGCGAACGGCGCAGGCCTCGGGCTGTTCCTCTTCGAGGGGTTCGGCCAGCAGGACGGGAGCATCCGGATCGACCTCGCGACCGGCGCCATCGAGCAACTCTCGACCGGTCCGAACTACGGACAGCCCGTCGGTATCGCCGGCTCGGGCAAGGATGCTCGGATCGTCGACGCATCAGACCTCGGAGGAGACCAGGCGACGCCGTGCTCAGACGGGACGTGGTGGGTTGGGAAATCGGACAGCAAAGGGGACATCACGTCGTTGCATCGGGTTCGGCCGCGTTCGGGCACCAACCTGGACGTCGTCGAGTCGCTCGACGTTTCCGGCCTGCGGGGTCTGTACTGGCAGCCGTCGACGTCGGTAGATGATCGACCGATCTTCGCCGCGCCGGACGGCGGACTCTACGCCTTCGATGTCCCTGGCACTCTGCGACGAATTGCGAAGGGTCAGGTCCACAGCATCGACCACGGTTCATTCGCCCAAGCCGTGTGCGACGACGAGGCGCGTTGCAACCTCGTGCTCCACGGCGCGCAGAACACCACCGTGACGCTGCCGGGAGTGCCGTCGCCCTTCGTCTCCTTCAGCCCCGACGGTCTCCACGCGCTGGTGATGCGCACCGCCGGAACCGGTCCCACATCGTTCGACAGCGGAATGATCGTGCCAACACTGCTCGGCCTGCAACTCGTCGATATGCAGACCGGCAACGCAGTGGCGCTGGACACGACCGTCGCGGCGAGCGCGGACTCGCTCTACGGCTACGCAGGCGGCTGGGCACGGTGGACGCCGGACGGTGCCGTCGCCGTGTATTCGGACGGCCATCGGCTCGTCCGTGTCGAAATCGGAGCGGTAGCCGTCTCGACGTTGGACGTCCCCGGTATCGGTGCCGGTTCCGGCCTGTTGATTGTCGGCATCGCATGAACGACGAACCGCAGCACTTCGAGGGATTCGACGCGTACCGACGGCCAGACGGATCTCAACGGCCAGACGCGTCACGCGGACTCGACGATGCCGGGACCGACATCGCCTTTGGAGGTCGAAGGCCGCGTTCCAGGAGAACGACGGCACCGCGATGGCCGCTGGCGCGCCGACGTCTGACGATCGGTGCGGTTGCCCTGCTCGTCATCGCTATTGCGGTCGTCGTCGAACGGCGGGCCGGCAACGACGCCTCCCCGCCGACCTCGGTGCCGGCGACAGTGGCGTTTGATGGACCGGCGACATCGGCGACACGGTCCACTGTGGCGATTGCCAACCCGGGACTCGACGAATCAACTGCTCCGGTGTCCTCCGGTCCACGGCAGACGCCGCTGTTGGCAAACACCAGTGGGTGGGGACTGTTCATATCCCAATATGACACGGACGGTCGAACGGCGACCGTTGGACGCATCGACCTCGCCACCGGTGCGGTGACCCCCGTCGGTCGAACGTTCACCAACGGCGTCTCTGTGCTGATCGGCAGCGGCGACGTTGCCACCGCACTGTCATCAGCCGACCTCGGCGGAGCGACGCAGGCGGCGCCCGGGCCGGATGGTGCAGTGTGGGTGATCGACGACTCGACCCCCGGCGCCTCGAGTCCACCGACAATGCGCTTGTTGCGGCCCCATACCAGCGTGGCCCCGGAGGTGCTGGCGACCGTCGACATGTCGGCCTCCGGCATCGGCTACCTCGCTGGTTCGACCGCCGAAGGTGCCCCCGTCTACTCTGGTCCGGACGGCACGTTGTTCGCATTCGATGCCACAACCAACACCTCCGAGCGCGTCGCCAGTGGGTCCGTGATGTCGTACCAACGTGGCAACTATTCGACGATCGACTGCGACGAGATCGGACACTGCACGGTGTCGATCCACGGCCCGACCGACACGTTGACGCTCGACTATTTCCAGGGAATGCGGGTGTCGATCGCCCCGGACGGCACGCACGCCCTCGTCGGCGACATCGGCGGCAATCCGAACCAGCTGAACGTCGTCGATCTGCACACCGGCGCATCGCGCAGCGACATCACCCTCAGCGGAATCGACGTCACCCATTCGTTCAGCGCGGCGTGGACGCCAGACAGTTCCACCGTCGTCTTCCTCGGCAATCGCTCTCTGCTCGTCGTCCCTGTGTTGGCGAGGCAGTTGGGCAGCCCGATCACGCTGCCGGACGACTTCCTCGACTACGACTCGCTGCTCGGCATCGCCTGAGGCCTATCGACACTCGAGGTGGTGAATATCGCAGCGCTTGCGACATTCACCGCCTCGACCTCGGAGGAGACACCGTCGGGGACCAGACCGGGCGCCGCTGCAACGGCATGTGACGTAGCGTGGCGCGGTGTTCAGGGGACGGACAGACGCGGATGATGCCGATCCGCTCGAACTGTTGATGCCGGCGAGCAGACCGGGCGAGACCGGCGGCTGGGATGACGCGGCCGGCCCTGGAGACGCCTCCCGTCGGAGTGCTCGCTCCGAAGCCGATGCTCGACGGTTCGATCCGACCCGAGGCAACGATGAGGGCGGCGGCCCCGTTCGCCGAAGATGGCGGTCATTGCCAAGCACGTGGTGGTCGGTCGCCGCAGTGGGGCTGCTGGTCGTCGTCGCCTTCGTCTTCGGCGGAAACGACCGCAACAAGCCGCCGGTCGTGACCCGGGCAACGTTCGCTCCGATCACCACCCCGGGCAACGCGACCGGGACGCTGTCGAACATCCCGCCCATCGGCCGGCCGCAGATCGATCCGTCGTCGCCAGCTCCCACGCTGTTCCCGCAAACGCCGCCCTCCGTGTTCCCCGTCCTCACGCCGGTCCCGGTCGCCACGCTCAACGGTTCCTCGACTTCAGCGCTCTCGGTCGGTCCGATCTTCGCCAACGACGCCGGCCTCGGGCTGTTCCTCTACAACGTCTCCGGGGTCGCCACGGCCAATGTGCGTGTCGACCTCGCGACCGGCGATATCGAGGCGCTCCCGGCTGACGCCGATCGGTACAACTTCGTCGGAATATCCGGGGCTGGTGCGGGCGCCCACATGGTGACGCGGGCAGACCTCGGGGGAGACCAGGCTTCGCCGTGCCCTGACGGCAGCTGGTGGGTTGCGCGTTATGGGACCGAGGGGCAGCTCGACTCCCTGCAACGAGTTCGGCCACGTGGCGGCAACACGCCGACAACGCTGCAGGCGGTCGTCGTCGACCGGCAGTTGCAGTCGATGATCCTGCTGCCGTTCATGGCGACGATCGACGATCTGCCGATTCTGCAGGGCCCCGACCAACAGACGTACCGTCTCGATCCGGCGACCGGCGCGGTCCACAAGCTCAGCGGTGGCCGCGTCACCAACGTCGAACCCGGCGGTTTCAGCGAGGTCGTCTGCACCGACGCGGCTGTCTGCTCGCTGCTGTTGCATGGGACAGGTCAGCCGGTCGTGGCACTGCCATCGACGCCGTCGACCTCCGTGTCGTTCAGCCCGGACGGGCGTCGAGCGCTGGTCATGCGCACGGACGACAACGGCGGCGGAACGATCGTCACCGTCGGCGGAACGCCGCCGACGCTCGTGGATGTCCGGCTCGTCGATCTTCGCGACGGCTCGATCATCAGCCTCCAGGGGGTTCCCACATCGGCAGCGACGACGGGATTCCGCGGAGTCATCAACGCCAGTTGGGCTGGATGGACGCCCGACAGTTCGACGGCGATCTACACCGACGGCCAGGAACTCGTGCGCATCGACGCCGCAACAGCGACCGCTTCGATCCTCCCGTTGCCGCGCGACGTCGCCAGTAGCGGACTCAACCTCGTCGGCATCGCATGAGTTGGGAGGCTGACTCGGATCGACCGGATCGTCTGGATGATCCCGGCACCGATCTCGAATTCGGACGGACGGGGCGACGGCGCGGTCGCCGATCTACCGGCGGCAGGTGGCCGTCGCCGAGGCGCATGGTCTACGCCGGAGTCCTCGGCACGGTTCTCGCAGTGCTCGCCGTCGCCGCCATCGTGATCGTCAACAGTGACGACTCGACGACGTCACAGGCACCGCAGACCACGAATATCCCAACACCCCTGACCACGAATGTCGCCGCGACCGGGACGACCGATGCCTCCGTTCCACCTGCACCGAAGACGGTCGGAACACTGCTGGAGAACCGCAACGACTGGGGCCTCTTCGTCCTCCGTCAACACTCCGTCGGACCCTCGACGATCGCCCGCATCGACATGGCGACCGGCGATCTCACCGAGACAGAGGGGTCGTTCAACACCCGTACGAACCTGCTCTTCGGCACCGGCACGCACGCGCTGGTGCTGTCGGATTCCGATCTCGAGAGCGCCACGCAGGCGGTACCGGGACCGGACGGAACGATCTGGACGGTCGACGACGATCTGTCGTCGCGAGGTGCACCGCAAGTGATGCGGCTACTCCGCCCTCATCCGGGAGCGGCGGCTACCGCGCTGACGAGCTACGACATCTCCTCGCTCGGCATCGTCTACCTCGTCGGGTCGACCGTTGATGGGGATCCGATCTACGCAGCGCAGGACGGGACCTACTTCGCCTTTCATCCGATCGATGGCACCTCCACGCGTTTGTCGGGTTCCGGAGGGATGTACTTCGACCACGGCAATATCGCCGCCGTGACGTGCGACGCGACAGCGGACTGTTCGATCGTCCTGCGCGCTGGAGCCTTCGAGCGCACCATCCCCTATTCCCGTTCGACCCGGGTGTCGATCTCACCGGACGGGACCCACGCGCTCGTGTGGGGCTCGGCTGAAGATCCGGCCTTCTGCCACATGCTCGACCTTCGAACCGGCAGCGAAACGGCGACAACGGTGCGATACACCACACCCATGAATTCGACAGCGGCAGCGGTGTGGACGCCGGACAGTTCCGTCGTGGTCGTACTCCACGAAACGGGGACCGGGACGGGGACGGGGACCGAGACGCTGAGCGTCGTCCGCAACGACGGAAGTTCGAACGTCGTAACGACGATGCCCATCGGTGCCTCCCCATCGGAGGACGCGCTGATCGGTGTCGCCTGATCGCCACGATCGACTGGTTGCATGCTGCCTTGACTCCCCGGCGGACGTCGTGCCTACAATCCTCATGACATATAGAGATCATGGGGGTCTGGTCACATGGGAACCGTCGACGGCAAGCTCGCTGGCAAAGTCGCGTTCATCACCGGTGTAGCACGAGGAATGGGACGTTCACATGCCGTTCGCCTCGCCGGAGAGGGTGCCGACATCATCGGCCTCGACCTCGTCGAGCAAGTTGCATCGGTGACCTATCCGATGGCAACACCGGCGGATCTCGACGAGACCGTTCGGCTCGTCGAGGAGGCCGGAGGCCGTATCGTCGTGACCACCGGCGACGTCCGCAAGCCTGGTGATGTCGATGCGGCGCTGGCCGCCGGCCTCGCCGCCTTCGGTCGGGTGGACATCGTCATCGCCAACGCCGGCATCGCTTCGTTCTGCCCGTCGTGGCAGATGTCGGAGCAGATGTGGCAGGACATGATCGACATCAACCTCACCGGTGTCTTCCATACGGTGAAATCGGCGATTCCTTCGATGATCGAGGCGGGCCGTGGCGGCTCGATCTTCCTGATCAGTTCGGTCGCCGGGATCAAGGGGATCCGCAACCTGATCCACTATTCGTCTGCCAAGCACGGTCTCGTCGGCATGATGCAGGGCCTGTGCAACGAACTCGCCGAGTACAACATCCGCGTCAACACGATCCACCCGACGAGTGTCTCGACGCCGATGGTGATCAACGATGTGACGTTCCGCGCATTCCGACCAGACCTCGTCGATCCGTCGGAGGATGACATCCGCGAGGCGATGCTCGGCCAGAACGCGCTGCCGATCCCCTACGTCGAGGCGATCGACGTCAGCAACGCGATCCTCTTCCTGGCGTCGGACGAAGCCCGTTACATCACCGGCGTGTCACTGCCGATCGACGGTGGATCGCTCGTCAAGTAGACCTGACCATCCGGCGACTGGTCCCGTGTCACCGAATGTGCACGACATCCGCGACATTCGGTGACACGGGACCGTGAGCAGCCGCAGCCCTAGACCGTTCGCAGATGAACGAGCACAGCCGACTCGGGGCTGGTGACCGGGGGCTGGAGACCGATCGTCGCCAGGTGCCCGCCGAGCATCGTCGAGCCGTCGCGCCACCACGTCGGAACGCTCTTGCCCCCCGTTCGGGGATTGTCCCCGAACGGTGCAAGCCGCGTGATCCGATAGTTCGATCCGGCATCGAGGCCCGGCAGCACGATCGGCGGCGGCAACAGTGAATCATCCGTCGCCAACTGCACCCACCAGATCAACGCCTCGCGCCGATCGGCTGCATAGACGCCGTACGCGTGACCGTGGCCGATCGGGTCGAATCGAACCGTGTCACCGGAATGCAGCAGCGTCCGGAACTGCTTGTAGATCTCGATGTATCTGGCGAGTTGAAGGCGTTCCTGTTCGCTTGTTTCGAGCACGTTCCACTCGATTCCGAGATGGCCCGGCAGTGCCGTCAGCGCTCGGAGATCGAGGCTGTTGGTGCGGCCCGTCGTGTGCGCCTGTGGCGGTCCGATATGTGCACCCATGACTTCCGGCGGGATCAGCATCGACGCTCCGCGCTGGATCGACTGACGTTCGAGCGGGTCGTTGCAGTCGCTCGTCCAGACCCGTTCGGTTCGACGGAGGATCTCGTGATCGATACGTCCGCCACCGCTCGCACAACTCTCGATCTCGACGCCAGGATGCCGCGCCCGCACCGCGTCGAACAGGCGGTAGACGGCGAGTGCCTGGGCGTGCGCGCCGGCCGCCCCGTCCGCACCGGATGCCTGTGCCTGGTCGCGGTTCTGGTCCCACTTGACGAAGGCGATCTCGTGATCGGTGAGCAGCGCATCCAGTCGGCCGAGGATGTACTCGAAGGCCTCGGGAACTGCCAGGTTCAACACGACCTGGTGGCGGCCGATGACGTGTTCGTAGCCGGGCGTCGCCAGCATCCAGTCGGGATGTGCCCGATACAGATCGCTGTCCGGGTTGACCATCTCCGGCTCGACCCAGATGCCGAAGTCCATCCCGAGACCGCGGACGTGGGAGATCAACGGCTCGAGTCCGAGCGGATGTGCCTCCGATGACACCCACCAGTCACCGAGGCCCTTCGTGTCGTCACGGCGGGAACCGAACCAGCCGTCGTCGAGCACGAATCGCTCGACGCCGGTCGCTGCGGCAACATCGGCCAAAGCCTGCAGACGATCGAGGTCGTGGTCGAAGTAGACGGCTTCCCAGGTGTTGATCAGCACCTTGCGCGGCCCGACCGGCGAGGTCGATCTGGCGCGCAGCGAGCGGTGGAATCCCCAGGATGCTTCCGTCAGGCCGGCGGGCGAGAAGGTGGCGACGAGTTCCGGCGTACTGTACGACTCCCCCGCCTCCAGGCACACCTCGCCAGGATGCAGCAACTCCCCCAATTGCACGAAGCGTCGGCCGTCTGCAAGATGTTCAGCCCACAGGCGATGGTTACCGCTCCACGCCAGGTGAAAACCTCGAACCTCCCCGGTCCATTCGCCGAAACCGCTGCGGCCGGCGAACAGCAGCGACGGCTGGTCATGCGAGGTCTTTCCCCGACGGTTCTCGGCGCTCCACGCGCCGACGATCCATGGCATCCGCGCCTGCTGGAATTCCCGGCTCCATCGACCGGAGAAGGTCAGCAGTTCGTCAGCGGTTGCCGGCAGCGGAACGGTCAGGTCGAGCCGGTCGAGCAGATAACGCGTGCTCCCGATGTTCGTCACCGTCGCCGACACATGCATTACGTGGTCGATACTGATCGTCGTCGTCAATCGCAGTTGGGCGATTGCGTCCACGGCAACGGTCGTCAGCGACGAGGCGGTGGATTCGTGCGAGTCATAGCTGAACCTTGGTGCCCACACCCGACCTCCTCGACGATGGCCTTCGAGTCCGGGCCGGCCGAAGAATCCGTCTCCGTGGAGCGGAACGACAGTGATCGGCGGTTCGCCATCCAACGCCCCGTGCGTCGCCGGTCGGCGTTCGATCGTGTCAGCCCCCGACGGGTCGGCGAGGCGCTCACCCGTCACCGACGTCGGCAGCATGGATGATGGGACGGGCTGTCCGAAATGAGCGATGAAGGGAACCCCGGAAGAAACGTCGATCAGCGCGTCTGCGCTCATTCCATGAAGATGCACGATCACGTCGGCCGACGCTATCGGTCGCCCACACCCGCCGGCCGCTCGGACCACCGTCCGCTTCGACGAGCGCGCAGTTCAACGGAGTATTTCGCTCGCACCGTGGGGCGTGTTCCTACTCGTTCGACAGGTCGGTGACGGGCGCTTCGGAGCGAGCTGCATCCCCCACGGTGCCGTCTGGCGGTGGTTCCAGCTGTGGTTGTTCCTCCTCGACCGGTTCGACTTCCTCGACCGGTTCGACCGGATCGACTTCCGCCGTCTCCTCGACCGGTTCGACTTCCGCGGTCTCCGCCGCCTCCGCGGTCTCCGCGACCCGATCGGGGTGTTTGCGGTAGTGGTCGACGATCAGGAAGCCGACGGCGAGGAAAAAGACGATCAGCGCGACCCATTGGTTGAGGCGGAGACCGAGGCCCTTGTGGGCATCGTCGATGCGGAGTCCTTCGACCCAGAACCGCAACGCGGCATACAGCGCCAGATAGCAGGCGAGCAGTCGGCCGGGGCGAAGTTTGAACCGACGCTCGATCAGCAAGAGCAGGCCGCAGACGCCGAGGTTGCCGAGCGATTCGTACAGAAAGGTCGGCGTGAACGTCGGGACGTTCTCGTAGTTCAGCGGCCGGTGGGCGACATCGATGCGCAGTGCCCACGGCAACGTCGACGGCTTGCCGAACAACTCCTGGTTCCACCAGTTTCCCCAACGCCCGATCGCCTGCGCCAGCGGCAGCGCCGGAGCTGCGGCCGTCAACGTCAAGCCCACCGGGAGATGGTGTTTGCGCATCCACCAGATCGCCGTTCCGATGCCGAACAGCAGACCGCCGGGGATGCCAAGCCCGCCCTGCCAGATGGCGAAGATCTTCCACGGATGACCGGGGAACCCGCCGTCCTGCCAACTGGTGACGACGTGGTAGAGCCGTGAGCCGACGACGCCGGCGGCGACCGCCCAGATGCTCATCGCCGAGGCGTCGTCGCGGGTCCCGATGCCAAGTTTCTCCATCCGGCGCCCGAGCAGCCAGACGCCGGCAATGACCCCGAGGGCGATCATCAGGCCATAGGCATTGAGCCGGAGCGGTCCGATTTTCAGGGCATTGGAGGAGGGGCTGGGAATCGAACCGACGACGACGTTCGCCCACACCGCCGGCATATGGGCGATCATCCAGCAGTCACACGTTTGGCGAATTCGACAGCCTTCTGCTGGATCAGTTCGCGGTCGTAGTCCAACGTGGCAACGTGGAAACTGCGTTCGAGGATGACCCGCTCGATCGGACCTCCGTAGTCAGCAGCGAGGATGTCGACGCTGGCGGGGTCGACGACGTGGTCGTTCGGGGAACTCATCAACAGCATCGGCACGGTGATCGATCCGTAGTGCGTACTGAGCGGGGTTGCTCCATCCTCGATCAGTGACACCAGCGGCGGCAGCGGCGTGCCTTCGTACGCAGACTCGACGACACCCGGCTCGGCGATGTCGGATCCGATCCCCGGCATCATCGTCGTGCCGTCGGCGATCATCCCCTTGACCATCTCGATGACTTCGGCTGGCTGCGGCTGGCTGAGCGGATTGATGCAGACGATGCCGGCGATGTCGGGATGCTGCGCCGCCGCCCACAGCGTGAGTGTCCCGCCCATCGACAGGCCGGCAACGACGATCGCATCGGTCCGCGCCGCGAGTCGTTGGTATGCAGCTTCGACCTCGCCGGACCAATCGGCCCAGTCGGTCGTCATCATGTCGTCGACAGTCGTGCCGTGCCCCGGCAACCGTGGCAATTCGACCGAGAGGCCGGCGTTGGCGAAGGCCTCTGCGACCGGGCGCATCGAGCCGGGATTGCCGGTGAAACCGTGGATACACAGAGCGCCTGCCCTGCCGCCTTCGAACGACCAGGGTTCTGCACCCTCGAGCACATCGATTGTCATGCAGAGTGTTTAGCAGCCCGATCAGCCGCTTGCTCGCTCGCCATCCGGGTGCGGGAGGACTTCAGACGTCTTTGAGCAGTCGCAGCGCGTCGTAGGTCGCTGCATGGATATTGCGGCTGGACACGGCATCGCCGATACGGAACAGTTGGAACGCGCCAGAAGGATTGCGGACGAGTTGCTGAGAACGACCGTCGATCAGCGCGCCGTAGTCGACCGCGCCGAGGTTGCTCGAAGACGGCTTCAGCGCGAAGTAGAGGTCGGCATTGACCGCTGTGCCGTGATCGACGACCACCCAGTCGACGTGGCGGACCGTGCGATGACTCGAATGATCGCTGCCGATCTCGACGCACAACCTGCCGGCCTCCGGCCGTACGGTGAACACCCGCTGGTTGAGTGTGATCCGCGTGTCGGTCTCGTTGAACGCCTTGGCGTAGGGGACGTGGTTCATGCCACCGACGTCGATGCCGAGCATCCGCTCTGGAGTGATGATCTCCAACCGTGCTCCGGAACGGGCGATCAGTTCGGCTGCAGACATCGCAGAGTGCGTGCCGTTGTCGTCGTAGAACAACACGTCGCCTGCCGGCCTGACATCGCCACCGATGACATCCCAACTCGTCACGACCCGCTCGGCGGCGTCTTCGATGTCAGGCAGTTGCGGCAGACCGCCTGTCGCCACGACAACAACGTCGGGATACAACTCGGCGATCACGTCAGCGTCGGCGACGGTGTCGTAGCGGACATCGACGCCGAGCCTGTCCAGTTCGCTGAGACGCCATTCGACGATCCCCAGCAGATCACGTCGACGCGGATTTCGGGCGGCGAGTCGAATCTGTCCACCGGCGAACGGCATCGCCTCGAACAGCATGACGTCGTGGCCGCGTTCGCCGGCGACACGCGCCGCTTCGAGGCCCGCCGGTCCGGCACCGACGACGACGACGCGCCGGGTTGCTGTGGCGCGTTCGATGACGTGCGGCATCGTCGCCTCGCGGCTGGTGGCTGCATTGTGGATGCACAATGCCTCCCCCGACTCGTAGATCCGGTCGAGGCAGTACGTCGCCCCGACGCACGGACGGATCTCACGTTCGCGGCCTTCGATGATCTTGCGGACGAGATGCGGGTCTGCGAGTTGGGCACGTGTCATCCCGACGAGATCGAGTTTGCCCTCGGCAATTGCATGACGCGCAGTGGCGACATCGTCGATCTTCGCGGCATGGAGGACGGCGAGGTTCGTCGACTGGCGGACACGGCCGGCGAAGTCGAGATGTGGCGCCGACGCCATGCCGTGAATCGGGATGACGTTCGACAGGTCCGGCTCCTTGGCGATGTGCCCGCGGATGACGTTGACGAAGTCGATCAGCCCTTCGCTCTCCAGCCTGGCGAGGATGTCGAGACCGGTGGGCGCGTCGATCCCGCCGTCGAGCGTCTCATCGATGGCCATACGCATGCCGACGATGAATTCAGTTCCGACGCGCCGGCGAATCGCCGTGAGCACCTGCATGACGAATCGCAGTCGGTTGTCGAGCGAGCCGCCGTATTCGTCGTTGCGGTGGTTCGTCAGCGGTGACCAGAACTGGTCGATGAGATGTCCGTAGGCCTCGAGTTCGATACCGTCCATTCCGCCGCACTGCATGCGTTCTGCGGCATCGGCGTACTGATCGATGATGCGTTCGAGGTCCCACTCCTCTGCTGCTTTGGGGATCGTTCGATGCGCCGGTTCGCGTATCGCCGACGGTGCGAGGACCGGCAGCCAGTCGTCCTGTCCCCAGCCCGTACGCCGCCCGAGGTGGGTGAGTTGGATCATCACTGCAGCGCCGTGCTCGTGCACCTCGTCGGTGAGGCGGCGGATCCACGGGACGATGTCGTCGTCATAGGCGTGCAGGTTTCCGAACGCCGGCGGACTGTCACGACTGACGACAGCGGAGCCGGCGGTCATCGTCATCCCGACGCCGCCCTTGGCCTTTTCGACGTGGTACAGCCGGTAGCGCTCCTTCGGCATGCCGTCCTGCGAGTACGCCGGTTCGTGGGCCGCGGAGAACACGCGGTTGCGCAACGTCAGGTGCTTCAGTACGAACGGTTGCAGCAGCGGGTCCGTCGAGTCACTCGTCTGCTCAGCCATCGGTATCGCTCGCCAGTCGATCGGCAGCCGCCAGTCGCTCGCCGATCGTCTTCGTGTACCAATCGATGAATTGGATGACGCCCTCCTCCTCGGTTGCCGAATAGGGACCTGGCCGGAAAGCCGGAGAGTTGACGCCACGTTGGGTCTGCTCGACGAGGCGGCGGTCCTGGTCGTTCGTCGCCAGCCACACGCTCGTCAGGTTGGCGAGGTCGTAGTCGATGCCCTCGACGGCGTCGCCCGGCACGAGCCAACAGGTGCGCAGCTCCGTCTCCGTCACGCTGATCGGGGTCATCCGGAAGGTGATTGCATGGTCCGCTGTGAAGTGGCTCCAGAGCGAGGGATAGTGATAGCAGAGCACGTCGCCGAGGTTCCCGTCCGGGAGTGCCCCGAGGTTGTGGGAGACGGCGCGTTTGCCGTCCGGTGTCATCGACACGGCCGGCGCGAGCAACGACGTGCGCATCACCCGGTACTGGAAATCGACAGCGCTGCGGTAGCGGCTCGGCAACCCGAGCGCCTCGCATCGCTCGACCAGGGCCTGTTGTTCGGCGAGTTCGGCGTCCGAACCTCCGCCTGAATGCAGCGGCGACTCGGGGAAGCTGGCGCACAACTCGGGGTGTGCGGTGCGGCAATGGAAGCACTCGCGGTTGTTCTCCATCACCAACTTCCAGTTCCCGGCTTCGACAACCGTGCTTTCGAAGGCGACCTTCGCCGAGCGCAGGTCGAACGGCGCGAGGTACGGCTCGATCATCGCCCGCATCGGAGCAACGTCTGGTGCGGTGTCGGCGACGCAGACGAAGATCATCCCGCCGATGTCTTCGCACCATGCGCTGGCGAGGCCATATCCGGATCGCTCGAAGTCCGGTTCCATCGAGCGGGCGACGGCAAGCGTGCCGTCCAGATCGTACGACCACTGGTGGTACGGACAGACGAATCGCCTGCGCTTTGAACCAGACGGTTCAGAGCACACCTGGAATCCACGGTGGCGGCAGACGTTGTGCAGCGCTCGAACGACTCCGTCGGTGCCACGCACGACGATGAGGCCGAATGGACCGACCTGCATCGTGAAATAGTCGCCCGGCGCCGGAATTTCGCAACTGTGGCCGGCGAAGACCCACTCTTTCGACCAGATCTGTTCGATATCGACCTCGTAGAACTCTTGGTCGGTATAGAACGGGCGCGGCAACGAATGCCCTGCCGGTCGATCAGCAAGCGCAGCTGCGACCCGCTCCGACCTCGTCGCGAACGTCGGCGACACCGCCTGAGGTACTGCTTCGACCAACATCGGGTCGGCGACTATTCCTGCAGCGGTTCTGGTTCCAGCGGGGCTGCCTCGGCGTGCGGGGAGATACCGCTCGACTGCAGCCGCCGCAGCTCTTCGATCGGGATGTGGCAGCGCATCGAATGATTCGGCGAGACCTCGACCAGAGCCGGTTCTGTGACCTCGCAGACGCCGGGGATCACCCGTGGGCAGCGTGGATGAAAGACGCAGCCTGACGGAGGATTCGCCGGGCTGGGGATCTCACCGTCGAGGCGGATGCGCACCTTGGTCTCACCGTCGACGCTGGGCACGGCCGACAGCAGCGCTTCGGTGTAGGGATGGTGCGGCCCGATGAAGACGTCATCCGTCAGGCCGATCTCCTGGATACGACCGAGATAGAGCACGGCGATACGGTCGGCGAGGTAGCGCACGACACCCATGTCGTGGGTGATGAAAACGTAACTCGTCTTGTTCTCCGCCTGCAGGTCGGCGAGCAGGTTGAGGATTGCCGCCTGCACCGAGACATCCAACGCACTGGTCGGCTCGTCGCAGACGACGATGCGCGGATCCCCGGCGAAGGCACGGGCGATGGCGACACGTTGTTTCAGGCCGCCGGACAGCTGACGTGGTTTGAGGTCGAGGTGACGTGGGGTCAGGCGCAAATGGGCGGCGAGCTTCTCGACTCGATCGTTCGCCGCGTCTCCGGTGATGCCGGTCAGCTTGCGAACGGAGCGCAGCAGGATCCGCCGAACCGACCAACTGCGGTTGAGGGCAGAGTCGGGGTTCTGGAAGATCATCTGCATCGAGCGCTTGTCCTCGGACGAGCGCTTGGACGTCGCCGGCGGCAACGGGTGGCCATGAAGCGAGAGGTCGCCGCCGTCGTCAGCCGATTCGATACCGAGCATCGTCTTGGCGAGTGTCGATTTGCCGGAACCCGATTCGCCGACGATGCCGAGTGTCTCGCCTTCGCCGAGGCTCAGTTCGACGTCGACGAGCGCCGGGATACCGCTGCCCTTCTGCCTGAACGTCTTGGAGACATGCGACAATTCGAGCACGCCCTCGCGGCCTTCGAGCGGGGCGAGCATCTCGATGTCGACATATGGTGCATCGTCGATGATCTCCGGGATGCGATCAGGATGATGGCAGCGGGTGAACCGCAGGCCGTCGTCCCCGACCGCCACGACGGGCGGTATGACGGTGTGACAGAGCTCGTCGGCGAGCGGGCAGCGATCGACGTAGACGCAGGTCGGTAGATCCGTGCCGATCAACGGCAAGATGCCGGGAATCGTCGCCAGCGCACCCTGGCTCTTGCGGATTCCGTGACGCGGCAACGACTTCAACAGGCCCACGGTGTAGGGGTGCTGCGGGCTGTCGAAGACCTGCTCGCACGGTCCTTCCTCGACGACCTTGCCGGCGTACATGACCCCGACGCGATCGCACATGCCGCGGATGATGCCGAGGTTGTGGGCGATCATCAGAATTGCCGCGTCTGATTCGGTACGCAGTGTCCGGACGAGATCGAGGACTTCCGCTTCGACGGTCGCATCGAGGCCGGTCGTCGGCTCGTCGAGCACGAGCAGCTTCGGGTTGCAGGCGAGCGCCATGGCGATCACGACGCGTTGCTGCATGCCGCCGGACAACTGGAACGGATACCGCTCCATGACGCTTTCCGGCGAGGCGATGCGCACCTTGCGGAGTGCCTGCAGCGCTGATTCCTCCGCCTGCTTCTTCGGCTGGCCGAGCAACGTAAAGGCCTCGACGACCTGACGACCGATGCGCACCGACGGGTTCATCGCCGACTGCGGATCCTGGTAGACCATCGAGGCCTCCGTCGCCCGGAAGTGCTGCAGTTCGGTCGTCGTCATGTTGGTGACGTCCTCACCGGCGACGAGCACCCTGCCGGCAGTGATCGTGCCGTTGCGAGGGAGGTAGCGCAACGCTGCGTAAGCGGTGGTCGACTTGCCACAGCCCGATTCGCCGACGAGTCCGTAGGCCTCCCCGGGGGCGACACTGAACGACACACCGCGGAGCACCGCCCTGGGGATCCCGCGCACGGTGTAGGCGACTTCGAGGTCCTCGATCGACAGCGCCGCTGTCTTGACGGGAGCGGTGGGCGTCATGGTCATGCGTTCAGGCCTCGAAGACGGATTGGACGGCATCGGCGATGAGGTTCACGGCAATGACCAGACTGGCGATGGCGATGGCCGGGAAGATCGTCGGCCACCAGATGCCGGCGGACATGATGTGATAACTCTCACTCACCTGCGCACCCCAGTCGGGAGATGGCGGTGGCGGACCGGCACCGAGGAACGACAGGGTCGCCACCGTGAAGACGGCGTAGCCGATACGAACGGTCAGTTCGACGATGATCGGGCCGCTGACGTTCGGGAGGATCTCCCGGAACATGATGAACCCCGACGACTCGCCACGCAGTCGCGCCGACGTGACGTAGTCGAGGTCGCTCTCGGCGAGCACTGCGGCGCGCACGGTTCTGGCGACGATCGGCGTGAACAACACTGCGACGACGATGATGACGACGGTGTTGCTCTTCCCGAACACGGTGACGGCGAGCAGGCCGATCAGCAACGTCGGCAGCGACAGCAGGGCCTCGATGATGCGGCTGAGGATCTGGTCGAGAATGCCGCGGTAGTAGCCCATCAGCAGACCGAAGACGGTCCCGCCGAGTACGCCGAGGACCGCCGCCGGCGGCGCGACGCTGAGCACGTCCCTGGCACCGGCCATGATTCGCGAGAGGATGTCGCGGCCGCTGGTGTCGCTTCCGAGCCACAGCTTGACACCGTTGTAGGTCGTGCCCGGCTTGAGGTTGTTCGCCACCAGTCCGGCGTGTAACGGGTCGTTCGGGGTGATGCGGTCGCCACCGATCGCGCAGACGATCCACACGAAGAGGATGACGCTGCCGATCACGAAACCAGGGCGACGAGCGATCAGCTTCCAGTTCTCGCGACGGGCCTGCTTGCGTTCGCTGACGGTGATCGACGCCGGCGGGGTCGAGGCAGCGGGGGTGAGCGGTACGGGTGTCGGCACGATGGTCGGTTCGTTCATCGCTTCACCTGGGCGAGTACCCGAGGGTTCAGCCAGGCAATCAACAGGTCTGCGGCGAGCGTGGCGAGCATGTAGATCACTCCGATGGACAGCACTGCCCCCTGTAGGACGGGAAGATCGTGTTTGCCGATCGCCGCCTGCAGGACCGATCCGAGACCGTGATAGTTGAAGATCAGTTCGACGCCGAGGATCCCGCCGAACAGGTAACCGACCTGCACGCCGACGACCGAGATCGTCGGCCCGAGGGCGTTGCGCATCACGTGTTTCATCATCACCTTGCGGGCGCTGAGGCCCTTCATCACCGCAGTGCGCGTGTAGTCGGACTCCATTGCCGCGATGACCCCGGCCCGTGTCATTCTGGCGATATATCCGAAATAGACGATCACCAGCGCGAACGCCGGGAAGATGAGGTAGCGGACCTGGCCGATGACCGACGTGCCGGCCGGTGGATCGGCGAAGACGTGGCCCCACCGAAGTTCGATGGTGAACAGCCACGAGATGATCGCTGCGGTGACGAACTCCGGAGTCGACGACGCTGCAAGGCCCGTCGTGACGATGAAGCGGTCGGCGAACTTGTCACGGCGCCTGGCGGCGATCGTGCCGGCGACGATGCCGAGCGGCACCGTGATCAACAGCGCCAGTACCGCCAACTTGCCAGACCGGAACATCGCCGGACGGACGAGATCGTTGACCGGCTTGTTGAACTGGTACGAGGTACCGAAGTCGAGCGTCGCCAGGTTCTTGAGAGCGTGACCGTACTGGCTGATGAGCGGCCGGTCCGTTCCGATTGCATGGTTGAACTTGGTGACCTCGCTCGGCGGTGCGAACGGCCCGAGGATCTGCCTCCCGACATTGCCGGGCAGCAGGTTGACCATCACGAAGACGATCGTCGCCAGGATCCACAGTGTGAGGACCGCCAGCAGTAGGCGTTTGATCAGGTAGCGAACCATGGGTCACCTCGAGCGGGTGGACTGCGCAGTGCCGTCCACCCACTGCATGGTCAAGAGGCCTTGGAGGCCTTGCCGAAGAACATCTGACCGAGGGCGCTCACTTCGACGCCCTTGAACTTCTTCGTGTGTCCCGAGATGTTGTAGTAGAAGTACGGGATTACGTACGGCACCTCGTCGTTGGCGATGGTCTCCATCGTCTTGCATGCCGCCTTGTGATCATCGACTGTCAGCGCCGACTGGTACTTGGCGAACGCCGTGTTGAACTCCGTATTGGAGAAGTGCGCCGAGTTCCACGTGCCGGTTGCGTAGGCGGCGCTGAGGAAGACGTCAGGCGTTGCACGGTGGCCGTAGTCGACGATGCCGAAGTCCTGCCCGCCGTCGCAGATCGGGGTGTAGGTCTTGCACCACTCGTCGTAGAACGTGTCCGTGCTCTCGACGTTGAGGGTGATGTCCATCCCGGCGTCCTTGGCGTTGGTCTGGACCAGCGCTGCGAGCTGCGGGATCTCCTGCAGTTTCGGAGCGTTCAAGGTCGCCTTGAACCCGGTCGCGCCGGCGGTGGCGAGCAACTTCTTGGCGGCCTCGACATCACGCTTGCGCTGTGGGACCGAGCTGTCGAAATAGGCGAGGAACGGGGCGATCGGGTGATCATTGGCAACGTCCGCTTTGCCCTTGAACAACTGCGACACCATCAGCTCTCGGTCGAGGGACAACGCGAACGCCTGGCGGATCGCTTTGTTCTTGAACAGGGCGGTGTCGTTACGCATCCAGATCTGACGGTGGTTGGCCGCCTGTACGGCGATGACGTTGAAGTTCGGGTCGCTGAGCAGCGCATCGCCACCGGTGACGGAGAACTGCACGATGGCGTCTGCTGCACCGCCCTGGATGCCGGAAACCTGCGTACCGACATCGTCGGAGAAGATCCATTCGACGGAGTCGAGCGGCGTCTTGCCACCCCACCACGCATCGTTGCGAACGAATGTCGCGCCGGTCGACTTGTCGTACTTGGTGAGCTTCCATGGCCCGGTGCCGTCCGGCTTCTTGTCCATCTCGGTACCGGTGACATAGCTGACGGGCGTGATCACGGTCTGGGCGTTGTAGACCGACATGAGGTACGGGAACAGGCCGTTCGCCGACTTCAACTTGAACACGGCGGTGTTCGGGTCCTTGACGGTGACGGCACCCTTTTCGAGGACGCCGTTGATACCGGCGTTCTTCGCTTCGACGAGGCGGTCGACCGTGGCGGCGACGTCAGCGGCGGTGAAGTCGCCGCCGTTCTGCCACTTGACACCCTTACGCAAATTGAAGGTCCATTCGGTGCCGTCTGCGTTCGGTTTCCAGTCGGTGGCGAGACCTGGTCCGATGTCGCCATCTTTGCCGAGGGCGCAGAGGAACTCGAAGCTCTGGGCGACGATTCCATAGGCGCCGAGGTCGATCATCGTGATCGGGTCGAGCGTCTTCGACGGTGTCTGACTGGCGACGCGGATCGTGCCGCCCTGGGGGACAGGACCCGAAGCGACGGTTCCAGCGCTCGTGCCGGCCACGGAACCGGCGGCCGAACCAGTGGTTCCGGCCGAGCCGGCTGACGAACCGGTCGTCGATGCGACCGAACCGGGTGTCGTCGCCTTCGTCGTCGAGACCGAGGAGCCACATGCGGCGATGACCGCGCTCATCAATGGGACGGACATGCCGATGACAGCACCGCGACGCATGAAGCCCCGCCGCGAGATGCGACCCTGGGCGAACGCCTCCATCAAGTCCAGTTCGTGATTACTCGACGATCGGCGGGCCTTGTCAAAAACATTGAAATCCATGAACAGCTCTCCCCGTGAAGTGTGCGGTGCAGGCACGAACGTGCCGCGATCACCGCGTTGGCCGAACTCGCTCCGGTCAATGAGCATTCTTAGCACATTCGAACCGGGATTGAAGCCGCTCCAAAGAACTGGGGATGAACGAGCGGTTACAGCTCCGTCGCGGCGATCGGGGCACCGGCATGGAGGCGTTCGGTCAATGGATGGATCTCCTGACAGAACGGTTCGACACTGTAGCGACGGAAGATTTCCCGGTAACCGCTGTACAGCCCAGCGCCGCGTGCAGAGATGTCGGCTGCGCCCATCGACCTCGCCAACGTCGGCAACGCGTACCACGGCACGCCAGGGTGAGCGTGGTGCGCGTGGTGCAGGTTGTTGTTGAGGAACAACAGGCCGAAGAACCGGCCGGTGAGCACTGTTGCCGATCGGGTCTCTCCGTCGACGGCGCGGTGCTCTGCAAAGGACCGCACCATCGAGAGTGCCATCCCGAAATATGCGTATCCGAGGGCGTACTGCCACAGCGGCATGTCGGCGACACCGACGACGAACCACACGACCCCGCCGGCACCGGCGAGTTGCCACGCCCACACGTTCGCGAGCCACCTGTCGCCACGACCGATGCGACGCACGTCGTCGGCGATCGACTGCACCATCGACCACGCAGGACCGAGGAGCAGGCGGATCGGCAGGTAGCGCATGCCGACGAGGAACTGTCGCATCACCGGACCGGCGTGATCCCATTGATCCCGGGTCACATAGAAGCTCTCCGGATCGACGCCTGGCACCGTGAGGTCGCTGCGGTGGTGCTCGGTGTGGGTCACCCGATACTGCGTGTACGGCAGCCACAGAGCGAACGGTGCCCAACCGAGCGCAGTGTTCAGCCACTGGCGGCTCGTCGGGTGGCCGTGGGTCAACTCATGTTGGAAGGACATGAACCATGCGCCATCGATCGCCAGCAGAGCGAGCGTCAACGCGACCGGCAGGTCTCGGTGGAAGAGCACGATCGCCACCCACCCGGCGATACAGAGCAGACCGACGAGCAGCGTCGGCCATTCGATCGCCCGCCTGCCAGCTCGGTTGTTCACTCACACTCCCTCGATCGCACCCTGCACCCTGCATCTTCGTCGCGATGTGTTTCGTTGTCATTTCGTACACGTGGGTGATTGCGCACATACCGCTGCATATATGCAGAGGAAAGCACCATTTTGTTGCGTATACACCCCATCTGTTTTGTTTAGGCTGCAGACGTGCCGAACCGCCGCATCCTGCTGACCGATTTCAGGACGCGCCTGCTCGAGGTCATCACCCTCTCCGGTCTCAACCGCAGCCAGTTCGCTGAACAGAACGAAATGGATCGCTCGACTCTGTCGCAGCTGCTCTCGACTGCGAACCGACGGTTGCCGCGTCTCGAGACGCTGGCGTCGATCGCCGCCTCACAACAGGTATCTCTCGACTGGCTCGTCGGGCTGAGCAGCGCAGGGCCGATGAAGGCGGAGCTCATCCAGGAACGGACGTTCCTCGAGCGCGAGGTCCTGGGTCCTGACGACGAACGGCTGATCGGTTGGCTGAAGGAGGCAACCGGCTACAAGATCCGATACGTGCCGGCGACACTGCCCGATCTGTTGAAGACGACCGAAGTCATCCAGTACGAGCTCGGCCAGACCGTCGCCACGAGCGCGCAGGAGAACATCGCCACCTCTGCAGCCCGGCTGGCGTGGACCCGGGGTCCCGGAACCGACCTCGAAGTGTGTAACTCGATCCAGGCCGTCGAAGGGTTCGCCCGCGGCGAAGGCATCTGGCGCACGTTGGACAACGACGTCAGAGTGGCGCAACTCGACAACATGATCCAATTGACGGACGAGCTCTATCCGACGTTGCGCTGGTTCCTGTTCGACGGGTTGCAGCGCTATGCCGCGCCGACGACGATCTTCGGTCCGTTACGCGTCGCCCTGTACATCGGACAGATGTACCTCGTGTTGACGGCGAACGATCACATCAACGCGCTGACGGCGCACTTCGACGACCTGATACGCGCCGCAGTGGTGCAGCCGAACGACATACCATCGTTCCTCAAGGAACTGCGCACGACCGCCAGGCGGATGCGTCGCTGACACCGGGCGATGCAGCGCTGACACCGGGTCGGTCACCGCGATTCCGCCACCACGGAATGCAGGTGACCGCAACGCCCTCTCGTGGCCGATGGGCGGTGCTGTCAGCAGGCGACAGCGCCGCCGACGAACGTCGTCTTGATGAGCGGGACACCCGGTCGATACACGAGGTGGCTATACGACGGCGCGTCGAGGACCACGAGATCGGCGCGTCGGCCGGGAGCGATACGGCCGATGTCGTCGCGCCGAAGCGCTCGCGCTCCCCCGGCGGTGGCCGCATATACGGCCTCCTCGATCGTCAAATGCATGTCTCTGACGGCGAGGGCGATGCAGAACGACATCGAGGTCGTATAGCTCGAACCGGGATTGCAGTTCGTCGCCAGCGCAATCTCCACCCCGGCTCCGACAGCCCTGCGTCCATCCGCATATGGCTGACGCGTCGAGAAATCGGCGGCCGGCAGGAAGGTGGCGATCGTGTTGCCACTCACGAGCGCGCCGATGTCGTCGTCACTGAGGTAGGTGCAGTGGTCCGCAGACGCGCAATCCTCCTCGACCGCCAGTTGCACCCCGGGCCCGAACCCGAGCTGGTTGGCGTGGAGGCGGCCGACGAGGCCTGCGGCCCGACCGGCCCGAAGCACCGCCCGGCATTGATCGACGTCGAAGGCACCGATCTCGCAGAAGGCGTCGATCCATCTCGAGTGCGGCGCACATGCCGCAAGCATCGGGCCGCAGACGAGATCGACGTAGTCGTCCGCCCGGCCGGCGAATTCCGCGGGCACGAGGTGGGCGCCGAGGAATGTCGTCTCCGGAGTGAGTTCGCCGGCGAGGCGCACGATGCGCGCCTCGTCCTCGACCGTCAATCCGTAGCCCGACTTGATCTCGATCGTCGTGATCCCGGCTCGTCGCGCCTCGCTGAGGCGGGCCAGCGCAAGCGCCCGAAGTTCGTTGTCACTCGAATCCCGTGTCGCTGCGGTCGTCACACCGATCCCGCCGGCGGTGTAGGACGCGCCAGCCATGCGCGCGGCGAACTCGTCGGCGCGATCGCCTGCAAAGACGAGGTGCGTATGGCTGTCGACGAAACCCGGGATGACACACCGGCCCGCAGCATCGACGCGCTCGTCAGCCGTCTGCCCGGCGGCACCGACGCTGACGACGGTCTCGCCGTCGAAGACCACGCTGGCGTCGCGGATGACGCCGAGCAGGCCACGGTCGAGCATCGGATCGTTGGTCACCAGCAGGCCGATGTTGTCGAGCACCATCGATGTCATGACGTCATCACGTCATGACGTCACGTCGCGGATGGCGGTGGACAACTCGCTGGCGACGTCGATCGACCGATGCCTGCCGTTGTCGACGACGACCGTTCCGCCAACGACGACATGGCGGACATCGGTGGCGGTCGCCGCAAAGACCACGGCGGCGAGGGCATCATCGTCGTTCGTGCCGCTGAGCCGCACGCTGTCGAGGCCGACGGTGATGAAATCGGCGAGCGCGCCGACCTCGATGCGCCCGGCGTCGTGCCATCCGAGACAGGCGTGGCCGTTGACCGTCGCCATCATCGCCAGCGACCCGACGTCGTGATTGCCGCGGCGATTGGAGACGAGCCGTTCGTTCAGTTCGACGGCGCGGGCCTCTTCGAAATGGTCGATGGCTGCGTGGCTGTCGGATCCCAGCGAGAGGACAGCACCGCCGGCGCGCAGGGTGACGGACGGGCCGATGCCGTCTGCGAGGTCGCGTTCGGTGGTCGGGCAGAAGCAGCACGTACACCGCGCTGCGCCGTAGGCGGCGACATCCGCTGACGTCAGATGCGTCGCGTGAACGGCGGTGAAGCGCTCGTCGAGCACGTCGTGCTCCGCAAGCAGGCGCGTCGGGGTGACGCCGTAGCGGGCGAGGCATTGGGCGTTCTCCGCCAACTGCTCGGAGACATGCGCATGCACCACCGCATGGCGTGCCGCCGCCCATTCGCAGACATCCTCCATCGCTGCCGGATAGACGCTGCGCACGGAGTGGATCGCCGCGCCGATCCTCACCGACACCGAGTCGTCGAGGCCCGAAACCCTCTCGACCCAGTGCTTGCGACCGCCATCGCTGAATCGCTGCTGCGTCTCGTTGAGCGCAACTTCGGCCCCATCGTCGGCGAGCCCGCCACGCAGGTAGATCGTGTCCAGCAGCGTGAGGCGGATACCGACGTCCTTCGCCGCGGCGATGAGTGCCAGCCCCATTGCATTCGAGTCGCTGTACGGCACGCCATCAGGACCGTGATGCAGGTAGTGGAACTCACCGACGCTCGTCATGCCGGCAAGCACCATCTCACCGTACGTCGCCCGTGCGAGCGCGTAGTACGTGTCAGGGTCGAGTCGCTCGACCACCGAGTACATCTGCTGGCGCCATGTCCAGAACGATCCGCTGCCGCTGTGCGTCCGGCCACGCAGCGCTCGATGGAACGCATGGCTGTGGGCGTTGGCCAGGCCCGGCATCGTCAGCCCTCGTAACACCGTCGCTCCGCCGGGCACCTCGGCCACACCGGTCCGCACACCGGTGATCCTGTCGCCGGCGACCTCGATCACGGCGCCTCGATGGATCCCTGCTGAACCGCTCTCCGAATTACTCGAGGCTGCGTTGAGCCATGCGAGTTCGGCGAAGTAGACGCTCGTGTCAGGCACGGTCAGAGACTCTCACGAACCACACTCGGCTGTCACGAACCGACGCGCTCGACGAAGGCCGCGATCCGATCGATGAAGGCGGCGCGGTGGAACCGTTCGAACTGCTCCCATGTCGTCAACGTGGTCGAGTCGACGACCCTGTCGAGGAACAGTGTTCCGTCGAGGTGGTCGCATTCGTGCTGGAATGTTCCTGCTGTCAGGCCGCGCCTGACCTCGTCGTGTTCATTGCCATGGCGGTCGAGATAGCGCACCCGGACGTTGACATTCCGAAAGACGTTGCCACGCATGTTCGGCACCGAAAGGCAGCCCTCGTTGATCTCGACCGTTTCATCGTCGAGCGGTTCGATGACCGGGTTGACGATCACCGTCAACGGGATCTTCGGTTTGTACGGATAACGAGGGTTGTCGTTGACCTCGATCACGGCGATCCGAACTGATTCGTAGACCTGATTGGCGGCGATCCCGGCACCGTTGGCGTCGCGCATCGTTTCGATCATGTCGTCGATCAACGTCTGGATGCCCGGCGAAGCAAGCCGCTCTGGCGTCAATACCTCCGTCGGTGCCCGCAACACCGGATGTCCGACCGTGGCGATCTTGCGAATCGTCATGCCACACATCCACCGCATGCCACACATCCGCCGCATGCCACAACCAGGCGACGTTCGTGCACGACACGCACGTCACGTGGCTCAGCTATACAAACGCTCGGGCGAGGGTGCTGGGCGACGTTCATCGAGGGATCAGCCTTCGGTCATCGGGATACGGACGTTGCGCTCGGCGGCCACGTCGACAGCACGGTCGTAGCCGGCGTCGACGTGGCGGATCACACCCATGCCGGGGTCTGCGGTCAACACGCGTTCGAGTTTCTGCGCCGCCAGGTCGGTGCCGTCGGCGACGGAGACCTGGCCGGCGTGGATCGAGCGTCCGATGCCGACGCCCCCACCGTGGTGGATCGACACCCAGGATGCACCGGAGGCCGTATTGACCAGTGCATTGAGCAGCGGCCAGTCGGCAATCGCGTCAGAACCGTCGAGCATCGCCTCTGTCTCTCGGTACGGCGAGGCGACAGAACCGGAGTCGAGGTGATCTCGGCCGATGACGATCGGCGCCTTCAGCTCGCCGGACCTGACCATCTCGTTGAAGCGCAGGCCGAGGCGATGGCGTTCGCCGTAACCGAGCCAGCAGATGCGCGCCGGCAGACCTTGGAAGGCGACGCGCTCCTGGGCGAGGTGGATCCATCTGGCGAGTCCTTCGTTCTCCGGGAACTCCTCCAACACCGCCTTGTCGGTCGCAGCGATGTCGGCGGGATCGCCCGACAACGCGACCCAGCGGAACGGTCCGAGGCCCTCGCAGAACAGCGGCCGGATATAGGCCGGAAGGAAGCCGGGGTAATCGAACGCCCGCTCGTACCCGCCGAGTTTGGCCTCTGCCCGCAGGCTGTTGCCGTAGTCGAAGACCTCGGCGCCACCGTCCATGAACCCGACCATCGCCTCGACGTGCTGGGCCATCGCCAGTCGTGCTCTGCGGATGAAGACCTCTGGGGCCTGGCGGCGTAATTGGGCTGCGGCATCCATCGACATGTCGGCCGGAATGTAGCTCAGTGGATCGTGGGCGCTCGTCTGATCCGTGACGATGTCCGCCTCGAACCCGTCGGCCAACAGCTTCGGCAGGATCTCGGCGGCGTTGCCGACAAGGCCGACGGACAGGCCAGTGCGATCGGCCTTCGCAGCGCGGCAGCGCCGCAGCGCGTCCTCGTACGAATCGGCGACCTCGTCGAGGTAGCGGGTCTCGATGCGACGCTGGACGCGGGTCGGGTCGATGTCGATGCACAGCGCGACGCCGTCGTTCATCGTGACCGCCAACGGCTGCGCCCCGCCCATGCCGCCAAGGCCTGCGGTGACGGTGATCGTGCCGGCAAGTGTCCCTCCGAACCGCCGTCTGGCGATCGCTGCGAAGCACTCGTAGGTGCCCTGGAGAATTCCCTGCGTGCCGATGTAGATCCACGAACCGGCTGTCATCTGGCCGTACATCGTCAGGCCGAGGTCCTCGAGGCGGCGGAACTCGTCCCAGGTAGCCCATTCCGGAACGAGGTTGGAGTTGGCGATCAGCACCCTCGGTGCCCACTCGTGGGTGCGGAAGACGCCGACCGGTTTGCCGGACTGCACGAGCATCGTCTCGTCGTCGGCGAGTGTCGTCAGCGTGCGCAGCATGGCGTCGTAGGCGTCCCACGACCGCGCCGCCCTGCCGGTGCCGCCGTAGACGACGAGGTCGTCCGGCCGTTCAGCGACTGCCGGGTCGAGGTTGTTCTGCAGCATCCGAAAGGCGGCCTCCTGGCCCCATCCGCGGCATGTCAGCGTGGTGCCGGTGGGTGCGTGGACGGGTCGGGGACCAGACATGGGATCTTCCTGACTGCTGGAGAGCAACGAGAGCGTTTGTGGAGGGTGGATCGGGCGGATGCGAATGAGCGCCTGGCTAGTCGAGGGGGCCGATCGCCTCGTTGACGGCGGCGACGACGGCTCCGGAGGCGATCAGTGCCTCAGCGGCAAGGAGGTCTGGCGACAGCCAGCGATCGGGGCCGGGCCCGGCGACCGCCGTGCGGACGACGCCGAGCGCTGCGCCCGTCGCCGGACTGGGTAGCAATGGACCGCGCAGGTCGATCGCGTGGCTCGCGCAGACGAGTTCGACGGCGAGTACGCGGCGGAGGTTGGCGACGCTGAGTCGCAGTTTCCGGGCAGCACTCCAGGCCATCGAGACGTGATCCTCCTGCATCGCACTGGTCGGCAGCGAGTCGACGCTCGCCGGGACGGCCAGCCGCTTGTTCTCGGTTGCCATCGCCGCCTGCGTGTAGTGGGCGATCATCATGCCGGAGTTGACCCCGGCGTCGGGACTGAGGAACGGCGGCAGGCCATGGGATCGGGTGACGTCGAGCATGCGGTCGGTGCGGCGCTCGGCAATCGCGCACAGTTCGGACGAGGCGATCGCCAGGAAATCACAGACGAACCCGAGCGGCGCGCCATGGAAGTTGCCGCACGATTCGACACGTCCGTCAGGGAGCACCATCGGGTTGTCGATCGCCGAGAGCAGTTCCCGTTCGGCAACGAGCACGGCGTGATCGATCGTGTCGCGTGCAGCCCCGTGCACCTGCGGGGTGCAGCGAAGCGAGTAGGCGTCCTGCACACGTCCGTCGCCGTGGCGGTGGCTGCCGACGATCGGCGAATTGGCCAATATTCTGCGGATGTTCGAGGCGCTCACCGCCTGGCCGATCTGCGGGCGCAAGGCCTGCAGATCAGCGGCGAATGGGCGATCGGTCCCGAGCAACCCCTCGACGGTCATTGCCGCAGTGATGTCGGCGACCTTGGACAGTTCGGTGAGATCGTCGAGCGCCATGATCAGCATGCCGAGGATGCCGTCGGTCCCGTTGATCAGTGCAAGGCCCTCCTTGGCGCGCAACGTCATCGGCGACAGCCCGGCGGCGCTCAAGGCCACGGCGGAGGAGACGATGTTCCCGTCGCTATCGAAGACGTCCCCCTCGCCGATCAGCGCCATGGCGCAATGGGCAAGCGGTGCGAGATCTCCGCTGGCGCCGAGTGATCCGAACTCCCGCACGAGCGGCGTGATGCCGGCATTGAGGATCGCCAACATCGCATCGACGATCTGCGGCCGTACGCCTGATCGGGCCATCGACAGGCTCCGGGCGCGCAGGAACATCGTTGCTCTGGCGACTTCGGCTTCGACCGGGGCTCCCATGCCGGCAGCGTGGGAGCGAACAAGCGCAACTTGCAACTCGCCCGTGCGCTCCGGCGGGATCACGGTGTTGGCGAGTGAGCCGAAACCCGTGGTGATGCCGTAGACAGGTGTCTCGCTGGCAACGAACCCGTCGATCAGCGAAGCACTGCGCTCCATCTCCGCCCGTGCCTGCACGCCGAGGGCAGCAACCCGGTGACGGCGCGCAACGGCAACGACGTCGCCACGCGTGACGTTCGTCCCGGCGACCACGATCGGTTCCGGCATCTGCTCATTCATGGCGACTCTTCACAACCAGCCAGCAATTCTTGGATCGATCAACCCGGGAATAACTCTGCCACATTCGTTGACTGCTCGACTTCATCTGCATCGGCCACGAACAGCGGTGTGAAGCTCGCACTCTTGTCCTGATTGCCGACAACTCCCCCCGATGATGTTACGGTTCGGTAACGGATTGAAACACTACTGACCAGAAACGGAGCGGCCAATGAAGCAGACATCACGCAACCGATTCGGTGCCTTCTCCATGGTGGCGGTACTCGGCCTCGGCGGACTGCTCCCGAGTTGTGTGCCGCGACCACCGCGAGCCCGCAGTTCGGTGGTTCCGACGACCTCGACGATCGTGCAGTTGGTGAACCAGCAACGAGCCGCAGCCGGAGTCGGGGCCGTCACCGAGTCCAGCGCGCTGGACTCTGCTGCGCTCACGCAGTCCTACAACCAGGCGACCGCGCAACTGATGTCCCACACGGGGCCTGACGGATCGAACGCCGGCCAACGAATCACCAACGCCGGCTACTCATGGTCGACGTGGGGCGAGAATGTCGCCGCCGGACAACCGAACGTCAATGCCGTCATGACCGCATGGATGAACAGCCCTCCGCATCGTGCCAACATCCTGTCGCCGGCATTCACGAGCATCGGCCTCGCCTCATTGATCGGCAGCAACGGCGTGGTCTATTGGACCATGGAGCTCGCGGGCGCCGGCAGATAGTCGCTTCGGGACTGGCGGATCGTCGGCTCTATGATCGGCGGTTGTGATGCTGACCGGTGGCCCGACGCCCGGAACCCCGACGACAGGGGCATCGCGCATCGCCACGGTCGAGTCGTGGCCCGTCAACGTGCCACTCGACTATCCGTATCTCTTCGCCATCGGCACATACCGCGGCCTCAGCCATACGATCGTCCGGCTGACCACCGATGACGGTCTCGTCGGCCTCGGCGAGGCGTTCTCGTGGCGCGACGCGGCGATTGTGCAGACGATCGCCGACCAGGTCATCGGCCGGAATTGCGACGAACTCAGACATGACCTCGCCACCACGATCACTGCGCCGCGCAATGCCTACGCACAGTTCGAGGGTGTCACGACGGAGCGGGCGTGGGCAGCCGTGGAAATCGCGCTATGGGACATCGCCGGTAAAGCGGCCGACAAGCCGCTCTACGAACTGTTCGGCGGCGCGGTACGTACGGCGATGCCGGTCACGGAATACTTCGGATTCCGGCTCGGCGCCGACGAGAACCCGCGCCAGATCGCCGAGTCCTGCAGCCGGATGGTCTCCGAGTACGACTCCCCGGCGTTCGAGGGCAAAGTCGCCACGATGCCCCCTGCAGACGAACTGCAAATGCTCCGTCTCGTCCGCGACGCCGTCGGACCAGCGCGCGAAATCCGCCTCGACGGCAACCTCGGGTGGAAACTGTCGACGGCGATCGAACTGCTGCCCGCACTCCACGACCTCGGCATCACCGGCATCGAGGAGCCCGTTGGGACTTGGGAGGAGATGGCTGAACTGCGCAGACAGACGACGATGCCGTTTTCGGCACACGAGCCGGACTTCGAGGCACAGGCCCGCCTCGGCGTGCCGGACACGTTCGTGCTGTCAGTGCTCTCCTGCGGTGGATTCGCCAAGACGTTGGCGACGATCGAGCGCTGCAGGCAGGCGGGTATCGGCTTCTGGTTCTACTCCGGCGAGATGGGCATCGCCACCGCCGCATGTCTCCAGGTCGCGGCAGCGGTCGAACATGTCGGACGGAGCCAGTCGTTGCTCCGCTGGCATGGTGACGACGTCATCGCCGGTGGTCCCGCACGTCCGCACGCCGGCCTCGTGCAGGTACCGGACGGTCCAGGTCTCGGGGTCGAGATCGACGACGTCGCGTTGCAACGATGCGTCCAACGTTTCGCTGACGAGGGCGAGTACGTCATCTACGACGCGCCGCCGATCCCGCGCTACTGAGCTGCGCAGGCGATGCAACGCGTCGCGAAGGGGATCGCCTCGAGCCGAGCTTCCCCGATCTCGCGACCACAATCGCCCGACGCAGGCACGGCTTGTTGCAGATACTGCAACAAACGGTGCCTGCGTGGACTGTACGCCGACCCACAGGGTGACGTAACGTCGGCGCAGATGAGCAGTGACCGCCCACCTGATGGCTTCGACAACGAACCCGTCGTCGCCCGCACACGCGTCGTCGTCGGGGCAGTTGCCGGCATCGCTGTCGGTGTCGGCGGCAGCTTCGTCGCCCCGTGGCAGTTCGCCGTACTGGCCGGATGGGACACGGCGGCTGCGGTCTTCCTGGTCTGGATGTGGTCCACGATCCATCCGATGAGCGGTCATCGAACGAGGGAGTTCGCGATGCGCGAGGACCCGAGCAGGGCGCTGAGCGACGTGATGCTCATCGTCGCCAGCCTCTCCTGCCTGGTCGGGGTCGCCTTCACGCTCATCAAGGCAGCCGATGCGAGCGGCAACGGCAAAGCGGGACTGGTCGCAATTGCCGTCCTCAGCGTGATTGTCTCGTGGACCGTCGTGCATACGGTTTTCACGTTGCGTTACGCCGGTTTGTACTACACGGCACCGACCGGCGGGGTCGACTTCAACACCGACACGCCGAACGGCGAAGCGAGCGAACTGCCCGACTACGTCGACTTCGCCTATCTCGCCTTCACCGTCGGCATGACCTACCAGGTGTCGGATACCGATATCACCGACCGATCGATCCGCCGCACCGCATTGAAGCACGCGCTGCTGTCGTTCCTGTTCGGAACGTTCATCGTCGCCATGTTGATCAACGTCATTGCCGGCCTGCTCAAATAGCGCTGTTCGATCCCCGCCGTCCTGACGTTCAGGATCGGTATCCGCCGCCGCTTTCCGCCAACGGCTCATCCCACCATTGCTCCGGCGATCCCAACTGCTCCCACGCCGGAAACGGATAGATGCAGTTGACAGGACACGCCGGCAGACACTTGTCGCAGCCAGAGCACAATTCGGGAATGATCACGACGTCAGCGCTGTGGTTGAAGATCGCCCCGAATTGCGGTGGACAGTGGCGCAGGCATGCATCACAGTTGATGCATTCCGCCATCTCGATACGAAGTGGCACGTTCTGCCATTTCGGGTTTCGTGTCCGGGTCTCGATGCGCTGCTCGCGGGAGGCCGCCATCGCCAGAGCGTAGACGGGGCGTCGTTCCGTGGACGAGGGCGATTCCAAACTTGACCAGCGGGTCAATAGGCTGTCGCCGTGGAATCCTCGCCGGAGCGTCGCCTCACCGATCAGGGGCGCGAGCGTAAGCAGCAGATCCTCGACGCCGCCACAGTGCTCTTCGCCAGCCGCGGGTATCAGGCGACGCGCGTCGCCGATATCTGCGCAGAAGCCGGCGTCGCCAAGGGCCTGTTCTACTGGTATTTCGATTCCAAGGAAAGCCTGTTCGCCGATCTCATTCGCTCGATGCGCCTGCAACTGCGGCGCACACAGGGCGCGGCGATGGACCCGTCCACCGATCCCGTGACCCGTCTACGCGCCGGCGTCGAGGCAAGCGTGAGGTTCATGGCCGATCACGCCGCGTATTTCTCGCTGATCGAGTCGGAGCGCACGGACGAATCGCTTCGGCCTGTGCTGTCGGAGGGTGGCGAGATCTATGCCGCCGACACGCAACGGGTGATCGTCGAAGCGCAGCGGGCCGGGTTGATCCCGGACTACGCCGATGCCCAGATGCTGACGCTCGGGGTCATCGGCGCAGTGTCGCATTTCTGCCAGTTCCATCGCAACGGTCGCACGACGATGTCAGTCGACGAACTTGCCAACTTCGTTGCAGGTTGGACCGTCAGGGCGGTCGGTGCCGACGATCGGATTACGCTCGGCGGCTAACGAACCAATCAGACGAGCGAATCAGAGGAATGCGGAGGCCGTGAGTCGTACACAACGTTCACGCCACGTGGAATCGAGCGCAGTCGCGGCGATCATCCCTGCGGTCGCAGTCGTGCCGGTGTGGCTCGTCGCCCTGTTCGTTTTCTGGTTCCCGCTGCACTTGCTGCTCAGGGTCTCGTTCTGGCTGTTCGCCGTTCTGTATCTCGCCGCCGGCGTGCTGCTGTTCTTCCGCCCGGTCCAACGGGTGCTTCTCGCTCGGCTCCTCGGTGCCCGAAGACCAACATCGGAAGAGTCCTCGATCATCGATCCGGCATGGCGCGTCGTCACTCAGGCGGCACGCACTCAACCGAACCGGTACGTGTTGTCGGTGCTGCCGGCCGACGAAGTCAATGCCTTCGCGTCAGGTGGCCACCTCGTCGTCGTCACGACGTACGCGTTGGAAGTGCTGCCACCGGCTGAACTCGCGGGTGTCCTGGCGCACGAGCTGAGCCATCACCTCGGCCTGCACACGATCGCCCTGACCGTCGCCCAGTGGCTGTCGCTGCCGATCGTGCTGCTCGCCAGGATCGGTTTCTTCTTCCGCTCCGTCGCCCAGGCTGCCACCGACACGTTCGCCAGACGGTCCTCCGGGTTGACGATCGTCGGCAACATCATCGGCGGGCTGATCAACGCCGTGGCCTGGTTGTTCCTCCTCGGCATCCTGGCAACGAACGCCATCGCCAACGCCGTGGGCCGCAATGCGGAGTTCCAGGCAGACCATCGCGTCGTCACGATCGGCTTCGGGCGAGAGTTGCGGGCGGCGCTACAACGATTCGTGTCGAGCGGCCTTGCCGAACGCACCGGCAGTTGGTGGCAGCGTCTGTTGACGTCACATCCGCCGGCGCGGACCAGGATCGCCAAGATCGACAACCAGATCCGTGCCCAGCACGAGCGTCAACGATTCCTCGAAGAGGATTGGAGCTGACTCCGTCGCCGGAAGAACCCCGGTGATGCCATCGAAACGTTGCCCGACGTGTCAGACGGTGACGTCCTCGAACTCGTCGCGCAGTTGACGTTTGAGGATTTTACCGCTGGCGTTACGAGGCAGTTGTTGCTGGACGAAGTGCATCCGGCTGGGAATCTTGAAGTTCGCCAGTCTGCCGGTGAGGTGGGCGGCAATGTCCTGCTGCGTCAACGTCATGCCGGGGCGAGCCATGACGACTGCGGCAACTTCCTCGCCGAGACGTTCGTGGGGAACACCGAAGACAGCGACTTCGTAGACGGAAGGGTGCTCGTAGATCGCCGCTTCGACCTCTGCGGAATAGACGTTCTCCCCTGCCCGCAAAACCAGATCCTTGGCGCGGTCCATCACATAGACGAAGCCGTCGGCGTCGACCCGGCCGAGATCGCCGCTGCGCAGCCACCCGTCGACGATCGTCTCTGCCGTCTCCTCCGGCTTGTTCCAATAGCCGCGGATCAGGTGCGGACCCTTGAACCAGATCTCACCCATCTCGCCGGCCGGCAACACGTTGCCGTCGGGGTCCCGCGTCTCCAGCTCGAGGACCGGGACGAATCGGCCGGTGCTCGTCGGATGCGAGACGTAGTCGTCGCCATTGTTGCCTGGCCCGTAGGCGTTGGTCTCGGTCATGCCGTAGCCGATGTTCGGGCGGCCGACGAAGTTGTTCTCGACACGCTTGACGAGCTCCGGCGGCGACGGGGCGCCGCCTCCGCCGATGCTGACGAGGCTCGATGTGTCGTAGTCCGCGAACTGTGGGCACTCGAGCAGGTCCCAGCTCTGGGTCGGCACGCCGACGAAATGGGTGATCCGTTCGCTCTGGATCAGCTTCAAGGCCTCGAGGGGGTCCCACTTGTACATCACCACCATTTTCAGCCCGCCCGCCAGCGTGCTCAGCATCACCAGCGCGCCGGTCACATGGAAGAGGGGAACGATGAGGATGTAGCTGGTGGGGTTCTTCGGCGGCCCCTTCGGCGGATTCCGCAACCCGTCGACGGCGGCTCGGCAGGCGAAGGCCATCAGCGATTGGACGACGGCGCGGTGAGTGCTGACGGCGCCCTTCGGTCGGCCTGTCGTCCCGCTGGTGTAGAGGATCGTTGCATCGTCGTCCGGCGTGATCACGGCATCGGGGAGCGTCGCTCCGAGCGGCAGGTCCCACGCGTCGACGGCGACACCGGTCGCGCCACGAACACCGATGGTGCGGACACCGAGGCGCTGACAGGCGTCGCGACTGCGTTCGACTCGCTCGCGGTCGGCGATGAGCACGGAGGCACCGGAGTCCTCGAGCGCATAGTCGAGTTCGTCCGCCGTCCACCACGCGTTGAGTGACACGGCGACGGCGCCGATCGAGACGATTGCCGTGTAGGAGATCACCCACTCCGGATAGTTGCGCATGCCGATCGCCACCCGGTCGCCCTTGACGATGCCGTAGGTGTCGACGAGGACGTAACCGAGCGCAGCAACCGATCGCTGCGTCTCCGCAAAGGTCCAGTGTTCGTGCTGGTAGACCATGAACACGCCATCGCCCTGCTGCGCACCGAGCATTTCACGCAGTGATCGCGGCGCATTCTTGAAGGCGTTGACCTGCGCGCCGCCGACCGAAATACGCTCCATCTCGAACGGAGCTCCAGGTGCCGTGACCGCGGCAATGGCCTCGCTGTAATCCATCCTCAAATCCCCTCGACGAACGACGAACGACGAACTGCTTACGCTACCGCGCAGGTCGCTCGCAGCGAGCCCTTCGGGGGACTCAGTTCGGCCTGCCGATCGCCTCACCCGTCTTGATCTGCGCCCGGTCGGCGGCCGCCCGCCCGGCATGCCAGCCGCGTGCGTCGACGTTGCGGCGTTTCATCGGTTGGGCATCCGGAAATGCCTGCTCGTACGCTCCGTCGACGGCATCAGCCTTCGCTGCGAGTACCGGCACCAGCGCTCCGCCGTACTGTTGCTGGGCCTCGGCTGAAGCGTGCTGACCGGCGTCACGAAGTCGCTCACCGATGCGGCCGGCGAAGGCGACGAGGAATGCTCGACGGAACGATGCCGTTCTGAATCGGCGGTCGACGCTGGTCGCTTCGGCGGACGCCCTGGTCGCCTGGACGAGCAGCGACGTGAACAGCAATTCTGTGAGATCGAGATCGACCGGAAATCCCATCAGCGTGCTGAACCCGATGTCGGGATTCCAGATCGCCCGTACGGTGTTGACGTCGGCGACGACGGCGAGGAAGGTGGCTTTCTCGTCGGCGTACGGGCTGTCGATATGGATGCGCCGTGACTCGATGCCGGCTGCGAGCCCCTGGCGATCGGTGCTCGCAGCGACGAATGCCGCATCGATCGAGTACCGCGTCATCATGTCCTGTGCCTTGGCGGTGAACGCCTCCGCTTCCGCCTCGAAGTTCGTGCCCTCCGCCTTGGCGAGCAATGCCCTGATCAATGTCAGCGTCTTCGGGTCGACTGCCGCTGACTTCATCGCCGCCGGCGGTCGAACACCCTTGTTCGAATCTCCCCACTTCGACGGCGCTACCAGCAGGAGTGAGAGCTTCGGGGAACGCATGAGCTGGCCGAGTACACCGAGCGAGATCGTCAGCAGCTCATCGGCGTACAGCGTCTCCTGCCGAGCCCATGTCGTGACGACAGCTTCGGGACGGCGGACATCGTTCTCGACACCCCCGTCCGCGCCGGTTGTTACACGCCTGCCGACCTGTGGATCGCCGAAGAGGTTGGCTGGCTGGTCGATTCGCTGGTCGACGGGCCCATCGACGGGCCGGTCGCCTGGTACGTCGTCTTTGATCGTTTTCCGCCCGGAATCCAACACACCGAGCGCGCTCAACTGTTCGAGCCATGCCTGCGGGGCACGTTCGGCCGCCCGACTTGCAGCGGCTTCGACGGCGACGAGCGACGTCATCAGCTTCGCCGCCCTCACGGTCCACCGACGCCGAACCGAGTGCACCAGATCTGCCGGCTGCCAGCCGTTCTCGTACAACACGCCGACATATCGCACGAGTTGGCGTGACACGAGTTGCGACGGTTTGTGTTGCGTATGACTGTCGATCTCGAGGTCGACCAGTGGCTTCAGCAACAATGTGAACGCAACAGAGTCGAGCCCAGCCGCGATCGCCGTGGCCGCCGCCTGCATGACCATTCGTTCGAGAGCAGCTTCAGACGGGCTGGAGCGGTCGTGATCTCGGCGGTTGTCACCGTTGCCAGGTCCCGGCTCATACTTCGACCCACTGATCGGACGACCGTTGGAGCCACCGTTGGCGGGGCGGTTCGAACCACCGTTCGACCGATTGTCAGGGGCACTGGCACCAGGTGCACCGCGGTGCTGCTGACGGAGCCGGGCAGCTTCGGCACGACGCTTCTGCTCGGCTCTGCGTTCCTGGCTTCTGCGACTCATGGAATCCAGTCTGCCAAACCGGTGTGGCAGAGTTGATCCGGCCGTTCAGTGACGTCGGGCCGGCGCTGGCTATGGTGCTGCGATGAGCTACGACTTGGCAGTGTGGGAAGGCGCTCGGGCGCAATTCGACGAAGAAGGCTCCGCCGACTACGACGAGATGATGCAGCTGTATCACGACGCCGACGAACCGCCGCTGCCGTCACCGGCGATCCGCAACTATGTCGAGGCGCTACTGCAACGCTGGCCGGAGACCGACGACCGCGACTGCCCGTGGTCCGATATGCCATTGATCGACGAAGCCACCGGGCCGTTGATCTATTTCGGCATTCGCAACAAGCGGTCATCTGAAGTGTCGAGCTACGCCGCAGGCCTCGCCCGCGAGCATGGTCTCGTTTGCTTCGATCCGCAGTGGGAAGCCCTCCGCCCGTAGCCCGGCGACACGGCGACTCGGATGTCGCCGCGGCACCCGAGTGTCGCAGCGACGCCTACGGGTGTCACTGCACTCGGCTGTCCGATCTGCCGGGGGTGTCAGACGGCGCCACCGTAGAGATCCATCGTGTTGCCCATGCCACCGTCGACGTGGATGGTCTGGGCGGTGACGTAGCGTGCGGCGTCGCCGGCGAGGAAGACGATGACGTCGGCGACCTCCGCCGGCGAGCCCCAGCGGCCGAGCGGTATCAGCGTGTTGATCTGCTGCTCGACGCCGCCGATTGCCTTGTTCTTGGCCCACAGCTCGGTGTCGATCACGCCGGGAGCGACCGAGTTGACACGGATTCCCTTGGATCCGAACTCCATCGCCAGCGATCTGGTCATGGCGTCGACCGCTCCTTTGGATGCGGCGTAGGCGGCGCGGTTCGGCGTGCCGACGATGCCGGACACCGAGGAGACGTTGATGATGCTGCCGCCGCCGGCAGCGATCATCGACGGCACGAGACCCTTGATCAGCAACAGCAGGTTGCGCACGTTGACGTCGAGGAGGCGGTCGATCACCTCGCCGGTCACACTCGTCGTCGCCATCCGGGCCGCCACTGCGGCGTTGTTGACGAGGATGTCGACGTGCCCGCAGGCCTCGACGATCTGCTCGGCTGAGTCGGGCTCTGCGAGATCGGCGACGACGGTCTGCGACGGGTGGATCAGCGTCGACCCGACCTCGACGAGTGTCTCGATATGCCGCCCGACAAGGATGACCTCGGCACCGGCGGCGTCGAGGGCGCGCGCCGTCGCCGCTCCGATTCCCCTGCTCGCGCCGGTCACCAGCGCGATCCGTCCCTTCAGATTCGGCAACGTCCAACCTCCAGCTCGACCATCAGTCCAGCCTCGCGCAGCGTGCGCCGTCGCCAACACTCGTCCCGTGTCACCGACGTCAGTGGGGCAGCAGGTCCGGCGGCGGCATCGGGGCGGAGTCGATGCTGGCTCTGTGCCACCAGTCGATGGTCGCTTCGATGGCGTTGAACGTGAACACGTGCAGGCCGGAGATGCCGAGGACTTCGGCGGACGGGGCGATCTCGTCGAGCAGTTCGAGCGGGTCATATCCGCCGGGCCCGACGAGCTTGCTGATCACGGCAGCGTTCTTGCGCAGATACCGCAGCGATGCACCGATTCCGAGGCGCGTCCCCATCGAGACGAGCTTCGTCCGCTCGACGGCGCCCGGGATGCCGAGGCGGACGGGCAGGGTGATGCCGTCGTCGCGGATCGACTGCACCCACGAGAGGATCAGCGTCGAATCGAAACACATCTGCGTGCTGATGGCACCCACGAGGCCGGCGTCGGCGATCAACCGCTGCTTCTCGATCAACGCGTTCCGCAGCAGCGGCGTCTCGATCGAGGCGTGGCCGTCCGGATACCCCGGGACACCGACGATGCCGATACCAGGGTCGGCGTCGAGAAAGTCGCGGATGAACGGCACGGCCTCGCTGTACACGCCGTGCGGTTCTGGAGCGTCGCCGGCGATGACGAAAACCTCGTGGATCGAGTGATCGCGGCACCACGCTGCGAGCCGTCTGGCCTGTTCAGGACCTTCCACCATCCTGGCGGCAAAGTGCGGCACGGCGTCATGACCCTCTGCGAGCAGGCGGGAGGCAAGGTCGAGCGTGTGCTCGATTCCCTTGACCGGCGAACACGTGACCGAGATCGGCGCACCAGCCGGGAGTTCGGCGATCGCCTGGTCGATGCTCTTGATCGGCACGAGTTCCCAGCGCGGAGCAAGCAACAGATGATGGCGGGCTGCGAGCAACTCGCTGCTCGCGCGGTGGGAAACCGCTGCAGCGTGCGTGGCCCCATCGCCGTCGAGGACCGGTCGGCGGAACAACCGCAGCGCCATCAGGCGAACTCGTCCGGCAGGATCGCCTTGCGGGCGGCGATGAAGTCGAGCAACTCGGCGTCGATCGCTTCGTCGAGCGGCGGCGCCTCGTAGTCGTTCAAACGCTTCTTCCATATCTTGTTTGCCCGCTGGGCTGCATCGAGGCCACCGTCCTCCGTCCACTGCTCGAAGCTCGAGTTGTCGGCGGTCGTCGAGCGGTAGAACGCTGTCTCGAAGTTGGCGAGTGTGTGCGCTGTGCCGAGAAAATGCATGCCGGGCTCGTGCTCGACGATGGCGTCGACCGCTTGGCCGTTGTCGGTCAGGTCGAGACCCTCGGCGAAGGTCATCATCATCCCGAGCTGGTCGTCGTCGAGGATGAACTTCTCGTAGCCGATCGAGAGGCCGCCTTCGAGCCAGCCGGCGGCGTGCAGCACGAAGTTGACGCCGGCATTGACGGTCGGCAGCAGCGTCGCTGCGCTCTCGTACGCTGCCTGCGCGTCGGGCAGTTTCGAGGCCGTCAACGAGCCACCGGAGCGGAACGGGACCTGGAGACGGCGAGCCAGCGCAGCCAGGGTGTAGAGCACCAGTGCCGGCTCAGGGGTACCGAACGTCGGAGCGCCGGTCTGCATCGAGATCGACGATGCGAACGAACCGAAGATCACCGGTGAGCCCGGGCGCACCAACTGCGTGAAAGCCATACCGGCCAACGATTCGGCGAGCGTCTGGGCGCAGACCCCAGCGGCGGTGACGGGCGCCATCGCGCCGGCGAGGATGAACGGCGTGATGATCGTCGCCTGGTTGTTCTCGGCATAGATCTCCGCCGCGGCAAGCATCGATGCGTCCCAGATCAACGGAGAGGAGGCGTTGATCAGGCTCGTCATGACCGTGCGGTCCTGCAGATCGCCGCCGAAAGCGATGCGTGACAGATCGACGGAATCCTGAGCCCGGCTTCCGGCGGTGACCGATCCCATGTACCCCTTGTCGCTGTACTTGATATGGCTGTACACCATGTCGAGGTGTCGCTTACTGACCGGTACGTCGACCGGTTCGCAGACCGTGCCGCCCGAGTAGTGCAGGTTCGGCGACATGTAGGCGAGCTTGACGAAGTTCTGAAAATCGTGCAGCGTCGCGTAGCGGCGGCCGTTGTCGAGGTCGAAGGCGAACGGCGATCCGTAGTTCGGCGCAAAGACGGTGGCGTCGCCGCCGATCTGCACGTTGTGGACCGGGTTGCGAGCGTGCTGCGTATAGATCGGCGGAGCTGTCGAGACGAGCCGCTTGGCGAGGCCTCGTGGAAACCTGACGCGGTTGCCGGTCACGTCGGCTCCCGCTGCGGCGAACCGCTTGACTGCCTCCGGATAGTCGCGGATCTCGATTCCGACCTGTTCGAGAATCGTCTCGGCGTTGCGCTCGATGATCGACAGGCCTTCTTCGGAGACGAGCTCGTACGGCTTGATCTTGCGGACCATGAAGGCGTCCTTCTGAACGACCGCCTGGGCCCTCAGGGTCTGCCGGTTGGCGCGGCCCCCGCCCCGTCGTCCGTGCGTGTGCTCAGTCATACAGAAGCCCCCTCGATCATTTCGTCGTCAATGTTGCTCACCGGTGAACCGGACGGTTCATTCGCGTTGCCACCCTTTCGGCGGCGTCCACCCTGGCGGCCTCCGGCGTTCGGCGTTCGGGCCGGCAGCGTGACGAGTTCGGCGAGATGCGGTGTCGGGACCGTCGCATGCGGCATCGCCATGGCGTTGACGAACAACTCCTGGAACCGCGGCTCGGTCGCCGTCTCGATCTTCTCGACCCGGCGAACAGCTGTCTCCATCTCCGTGCGTGAGGAGCGTGACAGCAGTGCCATCACCGCTCCGGCGCCAGCGGCGTTGCCGACCGAACGGACACCGGCGAGTTCGCAGTCGGGAACGAGTCCGAGCAGCATGGCATGCAGCGGGTCGATGTGCGCGCCGAATGCCCCGGCGAGGCGGATGTCGCCGAGCGGCGGATTGCCGGCATGTTCGACGAGTAGATCGATGCCGGCACGCAGAGCGGCTTTCGCCAACTGGATCGCGCGAACGTCGTTCTGCGTGACCATCAGCGGGCGGCCGGCCCCGCCTGCGGCGGAGTCGTACATCACGTACGAGAACGTGCGCCCGTCGGCGACAACGCGCGGCGACAGTGCGGCGTTGTCACCCTTGATGACGCCGTCCTGGTCCATCACCCCAGCGAGGTACATCTCGCCGATGACGTCGATGATGCCCGAGCCACAGATACCGGTCACGCCCGTCGATTCGATCGATCCGGCGAAACCGGGCTCGTCGCTCCAGACGTCAGAACCGATGACCTTCAGCCGTGCCTCGAGCGTCGACGGGTCGATACGCACCTTCTCGATCGCACCGGCCGTCGCCCGCTGACCACAGCTGATCTGCGCTCCCTCGAATGCCGGACCTGTGGGGCTGGAAGCAGCGAACTGTCGCTTGCGGTTACCGAGGACGATCTCGGCATTCGTGCCGACGTCGACGACGAGTTGCCAGTCGGCCCCGCGGTGCGGACCCTCCGCCAACATCACAGCGGCCGTATCGGCACCGACGTGACCGGCGATACACGGCCCGACGTAGAACTTGGCGTTCACCAGCTCGAGGTCGAGGTCCTTAGCCGGGCCGGACACGGACTCGTCGGTCGCCAGGACGAACGGCGCAGCACCGAGCGGGGTGGGGTCGATTCCCAGCACCAGGTGATGCATGATCGGGTTGCCGACGATGACGATCTCGAGCACCCGCTCACGCGTGACGCCCGCTGCTTCGACGAGTTCGCCGACGAGTTCGTCGAGTGCCGTGCGGACCGCAGCGGTGAGCCGCTTCTCTCCGCCGGGGTTCATCATCACGTACGACACGCGACTCATCAGGTCCTCGCCGAAGCGGATCTGCGGATTCATCCTGCCGGCGCTGGCCAACGCTTCTCCGGTGAACAGATTGCACAGGTGACCGGCGATCGTCGTCGAGCCGACATCGACGGCAACACCGTATGCAGCATCGACATAGCCGGGCCAGATCGCCGTGACGACGTCACCGTGGTCGCCATGTTGGACCGCAACCGTGGCAGCGCCGTCCTCGTTGTCCAGCGCCGGTTGCAACCTGGCGAGGACGAGATGGTCGATGCGCGGCCGACCTCTGCCGTGCTGTTCAGCGACGGCATCGGCGACGAGACCGGCAGCGCTGACCGCCTCACCGAGCACCGCTTTGGGGACCTCGATGTAGTAGAGACTGAACGACGGATCGACCACCAGCGCCGACACGTTCAACGCCTTGCGCACGACTTGGCGGTGGACCTGGCTGGCCGCCGGAACGTCGACGACGGCGTCACCGCAGACCTTCGCCGCGCAACCCAGGCGGTTACCGGGTTCCAACGCACGGTTGGCGTGGTAGTCGAGCTCGAACTCGGCGAGCGGTCCGAGCGCGCCGGCTTCGGCGGTGATCGCCCACTTGGCGAACGAACCGATCGACGGTGTCACCTGGCAGTGGCCGCAGATGCCGCGGCCGCCGCAGACGGAATCGAGATCGACACCCAACTGCCGGGCCGCGTCGAGCACCGACGTGCCATCGTCGACCACGCCGGCATGGCCGGACGGGGTGAAGACAACGTGGTGCGACGTCATGGTGAGGTGCGGTTTCCGCTATTGGCCGGCTGGACGGCGACGGCGGCGGGCGTCACGCGCTTCACGGTCGGCGCCACCGGCGTTCGGGTCGCGGTTGGCCTTGATCCAGGCTGCGCAGTCGCCGTCGTTGCCGGACAGCACATCGGCGGCCATGACTGCGCTCTTGATCTCCGCATGCAGCGGATTGGTGATCGCCGAGGTCATGCCGGCGCCGATCGCCATCGCCAGAAACGTCCCGGTGATCACCTGACGGTTGGGGAGCCCGAAGCTGACGTTGCCGGCCCCGCATGTGGTATTGACCTTGAGTTCGTCTCGGAGCCGCCGGATGAGCTTGAACGCCTGCTGGCCCGCCTGGCCGAGCGCGCCGATCGGCATCACGAGCGGGTCGACGACGATGTCGGAGTACGGGATCCCATGGTCGGCGGCGCGCTCGACGATCTTCTTGGCGACGGCATAGCGAACGTCCGGATCCATGCTGATGCCGGTCTCGTCGTTCGATATGGCGACGACCGCCGCGCCGTACTTGGCGACGAGCGGGAGCACCCGTTCGAGGACCTCGTCCTCGCCGGTGACGGAGTTGACGAGCGGCTTGCCCTGGTAGACGGCGAGGCCGGCTTCGAGGGCGGCGATGATCGAAGAATCGATCGACAGCGGGACGTCGGTGATCGCCTGCACGAGTTGGATCGCCCTGGCGAGTAGTGCTGGCTCGTCGGCGAGCGGGATGCCGGCATTGACGTCCAGCATGTGGGCGCCACCTGCGACCTGGGCGATGGCGTCAGCCTCGACACGACTGAAGTCGCCGGCCTTCATCTCCTCTGCGAGGAGCTTGCGCCCTGTCGGGTTGATGCGTTCACCGATCATCACGAACGGACGGTCGAAACCGATGACGACCTCGCGACTCGCAGAACTGATGACGGTGTTGGTCATGACGGCTGATCCTCTGCATTTTCGGCGGTGGTCTTCGCGGCGGTGGTCTTTGCGGCGGTGGTCTTTGCGGCGGTGGTCTTTGCGGCGGTGGTCTTTGCGGCGGTGGCGTTCGTAGCGTTGGTGTTCGCAGCGATGGCGTCCCCCGAAATCGCGGGGTCGGTGGAGGAGAAGGAGCTCGAGACCCGCTCGATGTCGTCGCTTTCGACACCTCCGCCGCCAGCATCGGCGAACCCGCCGGCGTAGCCCAACTTGCCGAGTCGCTCAGAGGAATAGTCGGCAATCAACGCTGCGGCAGCCGAAGCGGCTTCTGCAGCGAGATCCTCGCCGCACGGACGGCTGACCCGGCGCCACTGGGCGACGTCCTCGTGGGCGGTGACGATCTTCGCTTTGCGTTTGGCACGGTCGATCGCCCGCTCGAATTTCTCCGGCAGCACGATCTGCTGGCGTTCGCGGCCGCGCTGCGCATTGACCTGCGCCGGTATGTCGCGCCAGTAGATCGTCACGATCTCGGGATTGTTGCTGCCGCGGGGCATCGTCATGCGACCTTTCGGGTGAGCGTCACGTTGACGGCATCGCCGAGTCCGTCGCGGCCGACGTGTCGGTGCTCGAACGCCAGCCCGAGATGTGCAGCAGCGCTGCGGCCCGCTTCGATCACCGCCTGGTCGGTCGACTGTGAGATCAGCATCACGCGGGTGTAGTTGGCGAAATAGGCGTCACGCAGTTGTGGATGACGATCGAGGCCGAGGCCCTTCCAGACGAGCGCGTCGAAGTGCCTGGCGAGAAAATCGGTCAGGTAGAAGGTGCCTGGCGCTTCGTCGTGCATCGCAGCGAACAATTCCGCCCCGGAGAAGAACTCGTAGCAGTGCGCACCCGGTAGGCGGACGACGTTCGGCATCGTCAGCTGCAGCTTCGACAGCCAACGGTCGAGCATGCCGCCCGTACCGCAGTCGGCATAGCCGATGAGCACCGTGCGATCGTCGCCCGCCGGTGCATGATCGGCGTGCTCGTCGGCGTCGGACCCGTCGGCTGCATCACGCCCGGCTGCGGCCAACTCGACCTCGAGGACCGGCACGATCTGCTCCGGTCGGTTGTGCAGGTTGGCGGGGAGGTAGCGGACCTCGACCGCGTCTGCAAGTCCGTGTTGGGTCAACACGGCGCGCAACTCGGCGACGAGCGCGCCACAGGCGAGCACCAACGGCTTGGTCACGTCGCGCTCACCGGCCACTCGGTGCCGCCGATCATGATGCGACGGACGGTCCTGGCGGCTCGGCGCGGCGCAGGTTTCGGCGGGCGAGAATCATCGACTTGGCCATCTCTGCGGCAACCGCTGCGTCACGGCAGTATGCGTCGGCACCGATTGCTGCGCTGAACTCCTCGTTGAGCGGCGCCCCGCCGACGAGCACGATGTACTTCTCGCGCAACCCCTTCGCGGCGAGCGTGTCGATGACGACCTTCATGTACGGCATCGTCGTCGTCAACAGCGCCGACAGCCCGAGGATGTCCGGCTGGTGCTCTTCGAGCGCCGCCAGATACTTGTCGACGTCGGAGTTGATGCCGATGTCGAACACCTCGAATCCAGCGCCCTCGAGCATCATCGCCACGAGGTTCTTGCCGATGTCGTGGATGTCGCCTTTTACCGTCCCGATGACGACCTTGCCGATCGGCTCAGCACCGGTCTCGGCGAGCAGCGGCCGAAGGATGGCCATGCCGCCCTTCATGGCGTTCGCCGACAGCAGCACTTCGGGAACGAAGAGAATGCCGTCACGGAAGTCGATCCCGACGATGCGCATGCCTTCGACGAGCGCCTCGGCGAGCACCTTCTCGGGACCCCAGCCACGATCGAGGAGAATCGTCGTTCCCTCGATGATCTCCTCGGCCAATCCGTCGTAGAGATCGTCGTGCATCTGCTTGGTGAGCTCGTCGTCGGAGAGGCTCGCCAGGTCAATCTCGTCGTAGTCGTCGTCGCTCATGCGGTCTCCCCGGATTGGGCTGCTGCACGTTGGTCAGGCAGCTCGCCTCGACCCCCGTGTTGGGTCACGATGCGGAACGGTACCGCATGGTGGAACATTAGCACTTTTCCCAGATAGCCGTCTATTCCCGGTCCACTCGTCCCGCCAATCCCCACCCCGACAAACTGAGTCCCGATGTGCACCGCCGGCGGTGCACATTCGGACTCAGTTCGGATGTCGGCTCGGTCTGGATTCGGGTCAGGTTTGGATTTCGGGGTCAGGCGAACTGGCTGGCGACTTCTTCGTGGAACCGCTCGACCGATTCGCGGCGCTGCTCTGGCGACGCACCGAGGGTGAACTCGGTCAAGGCGAACTCGTCAACGCCGTCGGCGGCGTACTCGGCGATCACCTCGGCGATCTGCGCACCGTTGCCGACGATCGACCGGCCTTGCGGCGCTCGGCTGAGCATCTTCTGGCGACCTGCGTCGTCGTTGGCGAAGAACACCATCGCCTGCGCCGACCGACGGATCGTTGCTGGATCTCGGTCGACGCTCTCACACGCCGCAGAGAACTTCTCCGTCACCGAACGCACGGCCGCCGGATCGCCCCACGTGTTCCACTCGTTCGCCCACATCGCCGTCGCTTTCAACATGCGGGCGCCGCTCGTGCCGACGAGGATCGGCAGCGGCGACTGGACGGACTTCGGCTCGAACGGTGCGTCGGTGAGCGTGTAGTTCGGTCCGCTGAAGTTTGCCCGTTCGGCGTCGAGGAGTTGGCGTATGACCTGGATCGCCTCGATGAAGTGGTTGACGCGTTCCTTCGGTTCCGGTAGCCCGAACCCGTAGCCGGCGTGCTCGTTGACCTGCCAGCCGGCCCCGAGACCGAGCACTGCTCGACCGTCGCTGATCTGGTCGACCGTTGCAACCCGCTTGGCGAGGACGACGGGATGATGGATCGTCACCGGAGAGACCATCGACGTCAACCGCAGGCGCTGCACTGCGACAGCGAGCGCCGCGAGCACGGTCCAACACTCGAGCGCTGGGTCGCTGCCAGGCGTGTTGTCCGGCGTCTGCGACATGAAATGGTCTGCAAACCACAAGCTGTGCCAGCCGTTGGCGTCGGCATAGGTTGCGAGGTCGAGGATTTCCGACCATGGGCGGCTGTTCGATGTCCATAGGGAGAACTTCACCGTCGTGACGCTACCGAGCCGGCCCGGCCACAGGCCAACCGCTCGGATCACCGCCGGTCGATCCACTGCTTCCCTGTTGGAGACTCGCTCGGAGTGGATAGACATGGAGGCGGCGCGTCGCCGATGGTGCGTCGCTTTTCATTCGTCTCGGTCGAAGGAATGCCATGGCTCGCTACACCACCACCGTCCGTACCCCGCTGGAACCCGACAAGGCGTTCGCCTACATGTCGGATCTGCGCAATTTTGCCGAGTGGGATCCTGGCACGTTGCACGTCGAGCAGGTCGAAGGCAATGGTGCCGGTCCCGGCTCGGTGTTCGATCTGCTCGTCAAAGGACCGGGTCGCAACATCACGATGCGATACAAGACGATCGAGTTCGATGCTCCTCACTCGTTCAGCGCCAGAGCTGACACGAAGATGATGACGGCCATCGACCACATCACCATCCAGGCGGCTGCCGACTCCGGCGGCAGCGTCGTCACCTATCAGGCAGACCTGACGCTCCACGGCATCTTCCGTTTCGCCGACTTCGCGCTGGCGGCAGCGTTCAAACGGATCGGCGACAAGGCGGCCGCAGGGCTGCGCGCAGCACTACACGGGCAGCCGGTTTCGTCGACCTGAATCTCAGCGGCGCGGTGACCCGCAGCCGATCGGTTCGAGCCGACTTCAGCTGCCCGAATAGAGCCGATCGAGGTCGACCAGTTCGACGTCATCCCGCTGTGCCGCGGCGCGCAGCAGATCGGCTTCCAATCCGTTGAGCGAGAACAGCAGCAGCTTGACCGCCGACGTGTCGAACCGCTCGGAACTAGTGCCTGTACCAACGCACGAGCGCGGTCGAGGCGATCGAGATCCGGACGCGCCCGCCGCTTGGCCGTGTGTTTCGCGTCGCCGATGGCGAGAACCGTCGCCCGACGGTCGACTCCAACACGGAACGATCCAGCGCACTCAACACGAGAAATGAACGGGCTGCGCCTCGACATCGCACCTCCAACGATGCGACACGGCCACCCAGCTACCTGCCCCAATCCGCACCAGTCAGAGTACACGCATGTAATTCCGCGAACGACCACTGAGTCTCCGTCGACCTCGCCGGGATCCAGTCGGCGGGGCCGGCCGACGATCAGTCGGTCATGCCTTTGCGGTAGAAGACGCTGTGCTGCGGCGGGAGCGGGGTGTTGCCGAGGATCAGATCCGCAGCCTTCTCGGCCATCATCATCACCGGGGCGTAGATGTTGCCGTTGGTCACGTACGGCATGACCGAGGCGTCGCAGACGCGGACGTTCTCCAGACCGTGGACCTGCATCGTCAGGGGATCGACGACCGACATCTCTCCGGTCCCCATGGCGCAGGTACACGACGGATGCAAGGCCGTCTCGGCATCCTTTGCCACCCAGTCGAGGATCTGTTCGTCCGTTTCCACCGTCGGCCCCGGAGAGATCTCTCCGCCATTGAATTCGTCGAACCCGGGCTGGCGCAGGATTTCGCGGGCGATGTGGATCGCCTCGACCCATTCGCGCCGGTCCTGGTCCGTCGAGAGGTAGTTGAACCGCAGTGCCGGCTTGACCTTCGGATCGGTGGAGGTGATCTTCACCGAACCACGGGCGTCTGAATACATCGGGCCGATGTGGACCTGATAGCCGTGACCGCCCGCAGGTGCCGAGCCGTCGTAGCGCACGGCGATCGGCAGGAAGTGGAACATCAGATTGGGGTAGGCGACGTCGGCGTTGCTGCGCGCGAAGCCGCCCGCCTCGAATTGGTTCGACGTGCCGGGGCCCTTGCGGAACAGCCATTGCAGACCGACCCACGGACGGTTGCGCCATTTCAGCAGCGGGTTCAGCGAGACCGGTTTCGTGCTGGCGTGCTGCACGTAGACCTCGAGGTGATCCTGCATGTTCTCGCCGACACCCGGGAGGTGATGCACGACCGACGCTCCGACCGATTTCAGATGATCGCTGTCGCCGACACCGGAGATCTGCAGCAGTTGCGGCGTGTTGAAGGCGCCGCCGCAGAGCACGACCTCGCCTGCATTCGCCGTGTGCTGCGCTCCACGCCAGTCCCGGTAGTCGACGGACGTCGCCCGCTTGCCGTCGAAGTTGATCTTGCCGACGAGCGCCCGCGTGACGACCTTCAGATTCGGTCGGTTCATCACCGGGTGCAGGTAGGCGACGGATGCGCTGATGCGGCGACCACGAAAGAGGTTGCGGTCGAAACGGGCGAAGCCCTCCTGCTGATAGCCGTTGACATCCTTCGTCAACGGGTGGCCGGCCTGTTGGACCGCCTCGAAAAAGGCGCCGAACAGCGGGTTGGTGGCCGGGCCGCGCTCCAGCAGCAACGGTCCGTCGTCGCCGCGCCATTCGTCGCCGCCTGCGAGGCAGTCCTCCATCTTCTTGAAGTACGGCAGGCAACTGGCATAGTCCCACGACCCCATGCCGGGGTCGGCTGCCCATCGTTCGTAGTCGAGCGGGTTGCCGCGCTGGAAGATCATCCCGTTGATCGACGACGACCCCCCGAGCACCTTGCCACGCGTATGCGGCACCCGGCGACCGCTCATGAACGGCTCCGGCTCCGACTCGTACTTCCAGTCGTAGAAACGGTTGCCGGACGGGAACATCAGCGCCGCCGGCATGTGGATGAAAACATCCCATCGGTAGTCCGGCCGTCCGGCTTCGAGCACGAGAACCTTGTTGGCAGGATCGGCACTCAGCCGATTGGCGAGCGCACTGCCGGCAGATCCACCGCCGACGATGACGTAGTCGTAGGTGTCGTTGCTCATCATGTCTCAGTTGATTCAGAAAGCGATTGCAAGGTCAGGGACACTACTGGACCGTCTCGGCTTGCATGCCTGTGTCGACCGGGCGAGGTCCTCGACGCCTTCGACCCGCGACCCGAGGAGACGACGCAGAGTGTTCAAATGAGGACGGGGCGCCGGAACACTGCACACAGGTCGGGCCCGGGCTTACGTTCCTGCGCTGATCGCCGCCAGGTGAGCGGCGTAGTCGGGCCTCGACATCAGCGCCCGGCAGCGCTCGAAACGCCCGACGGCGTAGGCCCAGAAGTCCTCGGCCGTGTTGCCGTTGATGTGTTGGATGACACCCCACAACGTCCACAGCAGATCGCACATCGCCTTGAAAGCGACCATTCTGGCGACCTCGTTTGCAGGAGGAGGACCGAGGAAGTAGGCCTCGAGGAGCGCAGCGTCCTGAGCCGGACCGAACTGACCTTCGACGGAGAGATCGCCGAGGTCCCACATCGGGTCGTTGTTGCCGGCGTACTCGTAGTCGATGACGAACATCCGCTCGCCGGTGTCGAGGAAGTTCTCGCACAGCGGATCGCAGTGCGACGGCACGAGTGGCCTGGCGTGGTTGCGGAGGACCGTCGTCGTTGCATCGGCTTGCGCCTGCAGCGTTTCGTAGCCATCGGGTAGTACGGCGTCCTTCGACCGCAGCAGGCGTTTGTAGTCGTCGATCATCCGCAGCAGTAGGAAGTCCGTGGCGAACGGTGCAGTCGCCGTGTGCAGCGTCCGCAGAGCCCGGCCTGCTCTCGCCACCGCCGCAAGATCGGTGAAGCGTTCCGGGTTCATCGTCACGGCGTCGGCGATGTAGCGGGTGACCATCAGACCGTCGCTCGGGTCGAAGAACAGCACGTCGGCGTTGACCCCTGCTGCCGCTGCGGCGAGCGCGGCGACCTCCTCGGAGCGCCGGTCGATGTATTCCGAGGTCCCGGCGCCGGGCACCCTGACGACGTACTGGCCGCCGGGTACCTCGACGAGATGGTTGACGTTCGTCAGCCCGGCGAGGCGGCTGACCTGCATGTCCGTCACACCCTCGAACAACGGGATCCGCAACAGGTACCCAGACAGTTCGAGCGATGCGTCAGGCACCCCCGCAGAGTAGTTCCCCGCATCGAGTAGGAACCCGCCCCCTGTCGCGAGCGAAATACTCGTATGGCGAGTTGTGTCACGAAATACTCGATTGGGGGTCGAAGCGCTAGCCGCGGAGGCGGGCGCCTGTCGGGTCGTACAGCGGCCCGTCGTGGCGGATCGCCGGGATCGTTTCGCCATAGACCTCGACGATGAAGTCCTCACGTGACACCAGCTCGATCGGCAGATATCCGTAGGCGATCGGTTTGGCGACCGTGTGGCCGAAGTTGGCGCTGGTCGTGAAGCCCACAACGGCGCCGTCGGCGATGATCGCTTCGCCGCCGACCGGGAACGCCCGCTGCCCTGGCGGAAGTTCGAGCGTGAACGTACAGAGCCGACGTGTGACCCCGGCACCCTGCTGCGAAACCAAGGCGTCGCGTCCGCAGAAGTCGCCCTTGTCGAGGTCGACGCGCCACCCCAACCCGGCCTCCCACGGTGTCGTATCCGGCGTGATATCCGTCGACCAGTAGACGTAGCCCTTCTCCATTCGCATCGTGTCGATCGTCCGATAGCCGACATCGACGATGCCGAACGGTTCGCCGGCGGCCCGCAGCAGCTCATAGACGTGAGCGGTGTACTCCGTCGGAATGTGCAGCTCCCAGCCGAGTTCTCCGACATAGCCGATGCGCATCGCCACCACCGGCGCAGAACCGATGGTGATCTCGCGGGCGCGGCCGTAGCGGAACGATGCGTTCGAGACATCGTCCTCGCACACGGATTGCAGCACCTCGCGAGCAAGCGGACCGCAGACGTTGATCACCGCTCTCGCCGATGTCAGGTCGCGGACGACGACCGATCCGTCGGCCGGCGAGTTCGACCGGATCCACCCCATGTCGTGGGCACCGAAGGAAGCACCGGTGACGACGTACCACGAGTCCGGCGCCGTGCGGACCATCGTCAGATCGCACTCGATACCGCCCAGTTCGTTGCACAGCTGCGTATAGGTGACCGTGCCGATCGAGCGGTCCATATCCGCCACCGACAACCATTGCACGGCAGCGAGCGCGCCAGGTCCTGTGATCTCGAATTTGGCAAACGAACTCTGGTCGATCAATCCGACACCGCCACGGACGGCCCGGTGCGCTGCGCCGACATGCTCGAACCAGTTCGGCTCGCTGAACGACGGTTCGTCGATCGCCTCGACGCCGGCAGGAGCGAACCAGTTCGGGCGCTCCCAACCCCCGCGTGAGCCGAACACCGCGCCGCGCTCGGCCAATATCGAAGAGAGCGGGCTGCGTCGAATACCGCGGGCAGTCATGTGCTCGCTGCCAGGTGCCGACAGCTTGTAGTGATGGGCGTACAGCTCGACGGCACGCGGGTACATGAAGTGCTTCGTCGTGTGGTGGAAGGCGAAGCGGCGTACGTCGAGCGGCCAGAGGTCGAGCGACGGCCGCCCTTCGAGCATCCATTCGGCCATCATCTTCCCTGCGCCCCCGCCGGCGGCAATGCCATACAGGAAACCGGTCGCCACGTAGAAGTTGTCGAGTTCCGGTGCACGCCCCATGACGAAATCGGCGTCCGCAGAATACGGGATCGGACCGTTGACCAACGTGCGGAACCCAGCGCTGTCGATCACCGGTGTCCGCTTCGACGCGAGCGCGGCGAGCTGCTCGAAACGGTCGAAGTTCGGGTCGAGCAACTGATGCCGGAACGGCACGGGGATGCCGGATTCACCGAACGCCAGCGTGTTCGGCTCGTACCCGCCGACGAGCAGGCCGGGTCCATCGGGTTTGTAGTACACGAGATGATCGGGGTCGCGCATCGTCGGCATCTCGCGCAGCTCGGCCTGTGGCACAGACTCGATCGGACCGGTGATCATGTACTGGTGCTCGACGGCGAATGCCGGAACGCGTGCACCGACCAGGCGGCCGATCTCCAGGCCCCACATGCCAGCTGCATTGACGAGCATCTCGCACTCGACGACCTCCTCGCCCCGTTCGGCGTGGAACGTCTTGACATGCGTCGCTCGACGGCCCTCGACCGTGATCGAAACGACCCTGGTGTCCTCGACGATCAACGCGCTGCGCGATCGCGCCCCCCTGGCGATCGCCTGTGTGACGCTCGCCGGATCGATGTATCCGTCCGTCGGCAGGAACGCCGCTGCGAGCACGTCCTGCGTCGACATCAGCGGGAAGAGTTCCTGCGCCCGGTTCGCCGAGATGACGTCCATCGGCAACCCGAAGCTCTTGGCCATCGTCGCCAGTCGCTTCAGTTCCATCACCCGCTCAGGCGAACACGCGAGGCGCAGACTGCCGACCTGGTGCCAGTCGACGGCCTGGCCGGTTTCCGCTTCCAAACGGCGGTACATCTCGACCGACTGTTCCAGCATTCGAGTCGTGTTACGCGACGACCGCAGCTGCCCGACGAGGCCGGCGGCATGCCAGGTGGCACCATCGGTGAGCCTGTGTTGTTCGATGAGGACGACGTCGCGCTCGCCCATCTTCGTCAGGTGATAGGCGATACTGCATCCGAGGATGCCGCCGCCGATGATGACGATTCGCGCCCGTGTCGGCAGGCCAGGGGTGTCACTCGGTTGCTCCGTCATCGGCAGCGACAGTAGTCCGGCGGTCACCCTCCCGACCCTGATCTGCCGCTGCTCTATGATCCGTCGGTGGGAAACGATTCGGACACTGCTGCGCATGCCATCTCGGTTCGTTCGTTGTGGAAGGTCTACGGCCCCAAGCCTGAGCGGATCGTCGATTCGCCGGAGGCGAACCTGCCGCGAAAGGAACTCGAACGCCGATTCGGGAACGTTGTCGCGATGCGCGACATCAGCTTCGATGTCGCTCCCGGTGAAGTGTTCATCGTCATGGGTCTGTCGGGTAGCGGCAAGTCGACGCTCGTTCGTTGCCTCACGAGGCTGATCGAGCCGACATCCGGAACGGTCCTGATCGGCGGAACCGACGTCACCGCCGCCGACAAACAGCACCTCCTCGACGTTCGCCGCAACCGGGTATCGATGGTGTTCCAGCATTTCGGTCTGCTCCCCCATCGCACGCTGATCGACAATGTCGCCTTCGGCCTCGAAGTCCGTGGCAACGACAGAGCCCAACGTCGAGACAAGGCAGCAGCGACACTCGAACTCGTCGGCCTCGGCGGCATGGGTATGTACAAGCCGCATCAACTGAGCGGTGGCCAGCAACAGCGGGTCGGGCTGGCCAGGGCGCTGGCGACGGACCCGGAGATCCTGCTGTTCGACGAACCGTTCTCGGCACTCGACCCGTTGATCAGGCGCGACATGCAGGACGAAGTCATCCGGCTGCGACGTGACGTCAACAAGACGATGGTGTTCATCACCCACGACCTGTCAGAAGCGCTGCGCCTCGGCGACCGCATCGCCATCATGCGCGACGGCGAATTCGTGCAGGTCGGCACACCCGAGGAGGTCGTGACCGCTCCGGCCGACGAGTACGTCGCCAACTTCGTCCGCGACGTGCCGCGTTCGCACGTCGTCCCGGTCGACCACGTGATGATCGATCCGCCCGGCCACGAGATCGCCTACTGCTCGACCGTCGCCAGCGGCACGAAGATCAAGGACATCGTCGGAGCGATGGCGCGCAGCGACCTTCCGGTCAACGTGGTCGACACGGGCGGCAGATCCGTCGGACTCGTCGACCGCTCCCACGTCCTCGCCGTCATCGCCGGCGAGAAATGAGCGCCGCGCTCATGAATCCGACGCCGACCAACTGCAACGATCCGGCAGCGGGCTGACGACATGGCGACCACGACGACCACAACGACGACCACCACGCTGCAAACACCGTCGGTCGTGTCGGCCGAGCACCCCCCGGTGGTCGAGGGCACACGGAAGATCGAGGCGCGCCGCTTCGTTGTACCAGGAACGATGATCCTGGCACTCGTCGTCGTCGGCATCGCCACCGGCTCGAACGTGCCGACATGGCTCGATGCACATGTCAGACCGTGGATCGATCACGTGTGGAGTTGGGTGCAGATCCACAACACCTCGGCACCGATCTTCACGGACTTCCTCACGCCCGTGGGCAACTTCATCGGCTACCGCGTCGACGATCTCGTCTCGTTCTTCACGATCCTGCGCTGGCCAGGTGTGCTCGTGCTCACCGCCTGCATCTCGTGGCGTACAGGCGGCGTCAAAGCAGTCGCCGTATCCGTACCGGCGTTGGTCGGCATCGGCATTCTCGGCTGGTGGGACCTGACCCTGATCACGATCTCGCTGATGATCGTCGGTGTCGTTCTGGCGATGCTGATCGGCATCCCCCTCGGTATCTGGACAGGTCGGTCCGATCGAGCTCAACAGATTCTTCGTCCGATCCTCGACACCGCCCAGGTACTGCCGACGTACGTCTACCTCCTGCCCCTCGTCGTCGCCTTCGGGATCGGCAATTCCGCGGCCGTCGTCGCCACCGTCATCTATGCGGTGCCACCTGCGGTTCGACTGACGAGCCTCGGCCTGCGCAGTGTGCCCGTCGTGTCGACGGAGGTCGGGTTGTCGTTCGGGTCGACCCGGGGTCAGTTGCTGTCGAAGGTGCAGTTGCCGTTCGCCAGGCGGACGATCCTGCTCGGCCTCAACCAGGTGATCATGATGGCCTTCGGCATCGTCGTCATCGCCTCGCTGGTGGGTACCGGCGACGTCGGCAACCAGGTGCTACAGGCGCTGCAGAAGAACAACGTCGGTCTGGCCTTCAGCGCTGGACTGGCAATCGTGCTGGCCGCCATCACCCTGGACAGAGCGAGCACCGGTGAGCGGACCACCTCGCGCAATCCGAATGCCGCCACGAAGTGGTCGCTGGCCCATCCCCGTGAAGTCTTCGCCATCGGTGTCGCCGCCGTGGTGATCGTCGCTGTCGTCTGCAAGGGCGCCGGTGTGCATTCGTTCCCGAAGTCGTGGACCGTCGACATCCAGGAGTCGGTGACGAAGGGTTCCCGCTGGGTCACCGATCACGTACGTCATGGCGTCCCGCTGGTCGGCGGAACCGAGAGCGCGAGCGACTTCCTCGTCCGCGACATCCTGCGGCCGGTCGAGACCTTCCTGACGTGGCTGCCGTGGTGGAGCATCGTCGCCACCTTCGGGGCGATCGGCTGGGCGAGCGGCGGCACGCGCCTCGCAGTGTTGTGCGTGATCTGCATGCTCGGGCTCGGAGCACTTCGTGACTGGGACCTGGCGATGATCACGATGACCCAGGTGTTGATCGCCGTGATCATCAGCGTGGCGCTGGCCATCCCGATCGGGATCTGGTGCGGTCGATCGCCGCGAGTCGAACGGATCATGCGGCCGATCCTCGACACCGCCCAGGTCATGCCGCAGTTCGTCTATCTGATCCCCGTGCTGTTCCTCGTCAACCCCGGTCAGGTCGGCGGCGTCATCGCCTCGGTGATCTACGCCATTCCGCCGGGCATACGGCTCACGAGCCACGGTTTGCGTGAGGTCCCGATCGCCCCGCGCGAGGCTGCGACGTCGTTCGGGGCGACACCCAGGCAGGAACTGTTCAAAGTGCAACTTCCGTTGGCCTTCCGCTCGATCATGCTCGGGATCAACCAGGTCATCCTGATGGTGCTGGCAACGGTCATCATTGCCGCACTCGTCGGTGCCGGCGGCCTGGGCCTCGAAGCGGTATACGGCCTGACGAAGAAACAGGTCGGGCAAGGGGTTGCCGGTGGATTGAGTATCGTGCTGCTGGCTGTTGTCCTCGATCGCATCACCCAGGCGTGGGGCAGCCGGCCGGCACGTGAACAACAGTGAGCATCACCCAGCAACACCCATCAGCACGCAGACACACATCGATCCGGTATTCCGGAGATACGGGGAGCAACGTTTCATGAGGTCCATGATGAGTAGTCGAAAGCGGGCAGTCGTCGCCCTCGTCGCGCTGGCCGGCGTCGCCGCCGCCTGCGGAAGCAGCAAGACCGTCACATCGGCCGCCGCCACTGGCGGAAGCGCATCAGCGACAACCGCCGCGGCATCGACGGCAACGTCGGCCGCTGCCGGCACGACGGCTCCGGCGGGCACCGCAGCAGCGGCCCCAGGCGGTCCGGTCGTCACCTTCGCAGCCGGTTCCAATGCGGCGATCACGCTCGCCGTCAACCCGTGGACGGGCTCGGCTGTCGACGCCAACGTCGCCAAGATCATCCTCGAAAAGAACCTCGGCACGAAGACGACGCTGACCGACATCGACGAGAACGCCGCATGGACGGG
>JANXUF010000055.1 GCA_025356335.1 Actinomycetes bacterium | reverse complement strand
AAAGCGTTCAAAGGATCACGATGGTGCCTGTTGAAGAACCCCGAGGACCTCACCCCGGCTCAAGCGGAGAAACTCGCCACGATCCGCCGGCGACGAACGATCATCTGGCGGGCGTACGAGATGAAAGAGCAATTCCGGGCGGTCTTCACCACCGGCCTCGATCCCGCCGAGGCGGTCAGCCTGTTGGACCGGTGGATCACCCGCGCTCTGAAATCGCGTATCGAGGCGTTCAAGAAGGCGGCACGAACGATGCGCGATCGGCGCGGGATCATCATCAACGCCATCGAGCAAGGCATCAGCAACGGACGCGTCGAAGGCCTCAACAACAAAGTCCGCCTCATCATCCGCCGCGCCTACGGCTTCCACTCAGCAGACGCCGCCCTCGCCCTCGTCATGCTCTCCTGCGGACCCATCAACCTCACCCTCCCACACGAACACACGCCCGACCAGCTCGCCGCGTGAACCCACACCAGGATCAGAAGAGCCAGAAAGTGCTCGGGCTGTGTCACGCCAGCGTGGTTGAATGATGCAAGCGTTGAGCTCGAAGGAGGAGTGCCGTGACGTCTACTGATCCCATGCGCTTCACCGTGCCTCTCTACACGGTCGCCGACGCAGCCCGAATCGTTGGGGTCCCGACCTCGACCTTCGCGTCATGGACGCAGGGCTACGTGCGCAAGTTCGCTGACCGTCCAGCTGTCACCGGACATTCGATCATCACCTACGTTGCTGCGCAGGGGGCTCGTCAGCCGACGATTCCGTTCGTCGGGCTGGCGGAAGCGATGGTCCTCGCTGCCTTTCGCAGGAATCGCGTGCCGATACAGCGAATTCGTCCGGCGCTCCGACAGCTGGAGTCCGACATCGGCGTGGCCCACGCGCTTGCATCGAGGAAGCTCTACACCGATGGCGCGGAGTTGCTATCCGACTACGGCGAGAGCCATGTGGGAACCGAGGAGGCCCGACTCGTGCGCAACCTCGTCGTGGTCCGCAACAATCAGCTCGTGTTTGTCGAGGTGATCCAGTCGTACCTGCGCAGGATCGAATACGCCGACGACGGTTACGCGGCTCTGATCAGAGTGCCCGCATATGAACGCGCCGAGGTCGTCGCTGACCCGACGCGCGCCTTCGGCGCTCCGATCTTCGAACGCGGCGGGGTGCGCATCGACGACGTACTCGAGCGCTTCTGGGCGGGAGAACCGCTCGACGAGCTAGCTGAGGAGTTCGGGGTGCCGATCGACCAGCTGGAGGACGTGCTCCGTGTCGCATCCCGACGCGCTGCCTGACCTCTTCCTCGATCGGAGCCTCGGCCGAATCAAAGTTCCACAGCTGCTGCGTGCCGCAGGTCTCCGGCTCATCACGCTCTCCGAGCAATACGGCATGCCGGCCGACGAAAGGGTCGCCGACGAGGTATGGCTCGAACTTGCGGGAACAGCAGGGTGGACCGTGCTGATGAAGGACACCCGAATTCGATACAACGTCGCCGAGCGCCAGGCCGTCCTTCGCCACTCCGTTCGGTGCTTCTGCCTGACAAGCCAATCGTTGTCAGCCGACGAGATGGCAAGGCGCATCCTCGACAACCTCGAGGCAATCGCGACGGCGTGCGCCGACCCTGGGCCTTTCATCTACGCCGTCCATAGTCAGCGAATAGAACGCCTGTCGATCAGCGAGTGAACCCGGACAACGGCGTCATGAGTTCGTTGCTGTTTTCGCGTGCTGACCGCCGTCGGTACCCTGACACTGTGGAAGGAGAGACCATGACTCGGGTCGATATTCCAGCGGATCTCAACGGTGAGGATGAGACCGGGTTCGTGTGGACGTTCCTCGACGAAGCTGCTGATCCGTCGCTGATCGTTCCGGGTGAGATTGTGATCGCTGGCTCGCCGTTGACTCCTGTGGTCTGCGAGGTCGTGGACCTGATCGACAAAACAGGTGGCACTGTGGTGCATCTGCGGATTCTGCCGGGAACGATCGAGCAGTACCGCCGCCTGCTGTTACGTGCCGGTTCATAACGCATTGTGGGCTGCGATCGATCAGTCGTACACGGGCACGCGAATCGTTGTGCGTCCAACTCACCAACCTCGCGAGTGCCCTTTCTGTCGCAGACGGGCAGCGGTGACGGCCTCGGGGTAAAGTTGGCGTGGAGGTTGGAATGTTGGTCGACATCGACGCCCAGGAGCGCGCAATGGTTGATCGACTCGAGTGCGGAGAGGAGGAGCGGTCGAGCGTTCTCGAGGCCGACGTGGATATCGGGCCGTTGGCTCTGTGAAGGGTCAGCGTCGTTCATACGGACCAACGTGAACGAGGGACGTCACGGATTACTACCCGTGTCTCTCGGCGGTGGCCACTCGGGTAGCGCCCGGCGTGGAGTGATGGCCTGGTCGGCGGACAGGCGAATCTGCCCGCTGATGGCCAACTGGGCCTGCCCACCAACCCAAGAGCTGAACCCGGCGGATTGCTTCGGCGACGTTGTCGGGTCGTGCATCGCCAGCGAGGAGGATCTTGTTGTCCGTGACGAGGTCGCCATCGAGGCTCCACTCGAGCCTGCGCCGTTGAACATCCGCGCACCGATCGAGGATCCCGTACTCGATCTCAGCATCGGCGAACCAGTGGAGCGAGGACGAGGACCGCTTGACGAGCCGGGACGACGTGATCGCCCTCGCTGCATCATGGCGAGCGAGATCTCGTCAGCGGTCTCGCTACCTTCGCTAATGTCCCAGAAATGGTTTCGACGAGCACGGTGACGATCCTGGTGTGCGATCTCGTCGACTCGACTGCTCGCCACGAACGCCTCGGCGAGGATGCCGCTGACGATTTTCGGGCTCGGTTCTTTGCGGCAATGCGCGCCGCTGTTGTGAAGTCCGACGGCGAGGAGGTCAAGAACCTCGGTGACGGGCTGCTCGTGGTGTTTCGTCGCAGCACCGTCAACGCGTTGCGGTGCGCCCAGGATCTCCACGTGTCGATGGAGGACCTTGATCGTGAGGATCCGGTGCAGCTCCGGATCGGCATCAGCGTCGGGGAGGTGGCCGAGGAGGACGGCGACTGGTTCGGCATACCGGTCATCGAAGCGTCCCGCCTGGCTTCGACAGCTTCCCCTGGGCAGACGGTGGCAAATGGAGTCGTGCGCAGCTTGGCGGGCAGTCGTGGCGGCCATCGGTTCGTGTCACTCGGACCAAAGACGTTGAAGGGCATCACCGAGCCGGTCGAGGCATGGGCCGTCGACGGGTTCGAGAGGGCAACTGTCGTTGTCTCGCAGCTTTCTCATCGGCAGCGACACGGCAATCGCCGGCTACTTACCGCCGGCCTCGCAGTGCTCACGCTGGGCATCGCCACCGTGGTCGCCGTCGCCGTGAGTGTCAACGACAGTGGTTCCGGCCGTTCGACGGACTCGTCGCCTTCAAATTCGTCGCCGCCGTCGGTGTCGTTCGCCGCTGCCGTGACATCTGGGGTGATCGCCATGACGCCAGTTTCGACGGGTCCCGTTGTGCCAACGTCTGGGGCGATCGCCACGACGCCAGTTTCGACGGGTCCCGTTGTGCCAACGTCCAGTCCGTCGGGACCCACGACGACACGCGCCCCCGGACTGGCGACCATCCCCGATCCGGTGGGCTACACACCGAAGCTTTCTCAGCACTCGTGTACGAACGATCCGGTGGCCGCAGGCTCTTCGTTCGTGACCTGCTGGTCGTTGACCGTTCCCGAGAACCGCCGCAAACCCGACGCACGAACGATCACCCTCACGGTCTACATGGTGCCATCAACCGCCGATCCCGCGACCGCACCCACAGTCATCGAACTCGGCCCATACAACACGTTTGACGACACCGTCCGGCAGGTGGCCAACGTCGTGCTGATCCCATCGCGCGGCTTCACCTTGACCGATCCACCGCTCACATGCCCCGAGGTCGATGCCTTGCAGGTCGCAGCCCTCGCGCTGCCCTCCAACGACCCGAGCAGCGAATCCCGCCAACTCGATGCGCTGCAGAGGTGCCACGACCAGCTCGTTGCTGCCGGGGTCGACTTGTCCGCCTACAACCTCGAAGGAGAAGTCGGTGACATCGCCGACTACATGAGTGCGGCCGGGCTTCGGTCCGTGGTGTTGAGCTCGTACGCGACGGACGCTCCCGCAGTCTTCGTGGCCGCCGATCGCTACCCAGGATCGTTCAGCGGGATCTACCTCGACAACCCGGTCGATCCCGGAACCAGTTACAACTCGAGTCCGGCACGCGATCTCGCTGCGGTGGTCGCCGAGTTCGTGGACCTCTGCAAAGGCGATCCGACATGCGCTTCCGCCCACCCGAACCTCGGTGCTGAAATCGCTCGGCGTTTCGCCCAGTTCAACGCACACCCGGTTCGAGTCAAGACACAGGCGTTTCCCAGTGTCGGTCGGCTCTTTCCGGTCGAAGCTGCGGTCCCGGTCGATGTTCTCCTCGACAGTGATCGAGCAATAGAGTCGTTGTCGTTCGCGTTCCACGCGCCACCCATCTACGGGCTCATTCCCGCCTACGTGGTCTCCAACGCTCCGGCCACCATCGATCAGGTCGCCGCCGGTGCAGCGCAGTACGAGCTCAACCAAGCGACGATCGGGAGCGCCGCCTACCTGAGCTACCAGTGCGCAGTGATTCCCACGATCCCAGGATCAGCGGCAGCCGACGCCGCAAGCCTGCCAATGTTCGCCGCAGCGTACGACGAAACGTTTGCGAAGCGCTGTGCGATCTGGGACGTCCCCCGCAGCAGTTCGGAGTTCATCACCCCAACGCAGGGCAAGACACCAACGTTCGTCGCAGTCGGAGCGCTCACCCCGAATCCCGTAGCTGCCTGGGCCAACGGCATCCAAAAATCCCGGCCGAACACCACCGTGATCACGTTTCCGACTCTCCCGGACTACCTCAGCTACTGGGCCCCGAAGTGCTACCACGATCTCGTCAACCAATTCGTCGTCGATCCAACATCCGCCTTGTCCGTTGACGCCTGCGCTGCCCAGTCAACAAAGATCACGTTCACCCCGCAGTAGTCGACATGGCGCCGCGTTCGCCGGCACACGAAGCTCAGAACGCATGCACAGATCATCGACGGCGAAGACGCACTTGATCCGCCCATATCGGCGCATCGGGGTGCACCCGATCCGTGGTGGGCGGCCGCCGTCGACTCGCTGGCCTGCGCTGGAAATGTCTCAGGTTTCGTGTGGTGGCTTGACGGTAGCGACGACGGCGTACATCGTGAGAGTCATCGAGAACTGCCCCCGCAAGGCAGCCTCGTGGGTTGTCGTGACGAATCGGTCGCAGTCCTCAGCCGCGAGTTGATCCCTAGCAACGAGATCTTCGGCGAGGCTTCGCAGGGAGAAGCATCCATCGGGTGCCGGTGAGTCGTTGGGGTTCCAAGACGACCAGGTTTGCGTGGCCTGGGTGCCCGCGATTGGTTCGAAGCCGACGTCGCGGACGAGATCGTGGAGTCGCCGTCCGATGTTGGACGATCGGCCTCTCTCGTCGCGCATGGCGTTTCGAACCCGTGCGGCGAGGACGTCGTCGCCGACGTCGATCGAAAAGGTTGACCAGTCGGTGTCGATGACCGAGATACGACCTTGCGGTCGAACCACTCGAGACATTTCGGCAACGGCAGCAGCAGGATCGTTGAGCCACTGCAGGGTGCGCTCGGAGCGCACGACATCGAACGAATCATCAGACTCGCCCAACGCGCAAGCATCGCCGACAGTAAACCGGACACGGCACCGTGCAGTGCGTGCGCTGACTGCGTTCCCAATGACGCAGCCGGCGGATCGCGTCGAGGTCCGCCGTGGTGCTCATCGTGGCGAGGAGCACTGACACGTTCGGATCTTCGTCGACACTCTGATAGCCGAGCCCGTGCGTCTCATTGCCATTCATCTCCGCAGACTACGAGTCCCGAGACTGCGGCGCCGGCCGACAGACGACATCCCGGAATCGACACCGACAGCGCATAACAGCGATCAGAACGACGCAGCCGAAGACGACGGGAATTAGCGCCGAACGGCGCATCGGGGCTGGTGGGTCGGGCGTGGGTACGATTGTCGGGCGCCGGGGGGATTCGGTGATGGGTGTTGGTGTGGCTTTCGGCCTGGTGCTTCCGATGGTCGAGGGGCTGGTTGATAGGGTGAAGCCGACGTGGCTTCAGATCATTTCGATGGCAGAGCGTGCAGAGCAGTTCGGGTCGACACCGTGTGGACGGCGGACGAGATCGTGTGGCGCAATCCGAACTGGTCAGGTCCGCGCGGGTGGTGGGAGTGTCTGTCGATGACGGGTGCGGTGGCGGCGTGTACCTCCACGACTCGTGTTGGTACGTGGGTGTTGTCGGCGTTGCATCACAACCCGGGCATGATCGTCGGCTGCTGAGACGCTCGATGAGATCTCTGGCGGGCGGTTCGTGCTCGGGCTTGGCGCGGGTCACGCAGGTGGTGGGGCTCGGGAGTTCGGGTATCCGACGGACCGGACGGTGTCGCGCTACTCGGAGGCGTTGGAAATCATCGTGCCGCTGCTGCGCGGAGATTCGGTGTCGTTCACTGGTGAGTTCCATCACGTGCCGGGTGCCGCGGTGTTGCCGCGCGGTCCTCGACCCGGTCGGATCCCCTTGATGTTGGGCACGCGCCGCGAACGATGGGCCTCGCTGCGCGGCATGCGGACACGTGGAGTGCATTCGCGACGACGAGCAGTTTGCCGGAGACGTTCGCGCCAATGACTGCGCAGCTCGACCGGATGTGTGAGGACATCGGTCGCGATCCGGGTTCGATCGGCCGGTCGGTTGGAGTCATTGTCGAGCCTGGTGATGCGAAGGTGGCCGAGTCGATCGGGTTTGGTGTGGCGATCACCGGTTCGGTGGATCAGATCGTCGACGCGATCGCTGGCGTTGCGTCGGTTGGAGTGACCAGAGTCGAGCTGCTTGTACCCGAACACGGTCGACACCCCCGAGCAACTCGCCCCGGCTCTTACAGCGCTCGTCTGAGCAACCGTCGCAAGGACCCTGCGTCGAGAGCAGTCGCGACGCAGGACGCTCGAGCAGATCTACCCATGCGACGCAATCACGATGCGCTCAGCACGGCGCATCTGGATCGCTGCTGGCGTTGAGTGAGCTGTTGCTATACCTTCTGTAGCACGACGTGCTACGGTGGGGTGATGAGCAAAACGATCACTCAACGCGAGCTGAGAAATGACAGCGGCGAGATCATGCGCCTGCTAGATCAGGGTGAGAGCTTCACCGTGACGCGCAACGGGGTGCCGGTGGGCGAGCTCGCACCTTTGCGCCGCAACCGTTTCGTGAGCGCAGATGCTGCGTTGGAAATGTTCCGCAACGCGCCTCACATCGACGCCGACCGGTTCCGCGCGGATCTCGACGCGGTCGCCGACCAGGACCCGAACCCGCGTGCCTGACCAACGCAGAGCCCGCGGACTGCTCGACACCTCCGTCGTCATCGACATGGAGACGCTGTCGCCGTCGCAACTTCCGGTTGTTGTCGCGATCAGCGCGATCACGATGGCCGAATTGGCCGCCGGCCCCCACGCCGCAACCGACCCTGACGAACGCGGGCGACGTCAGGACCGCCTGCAGCGCGCTGAAGCCGTGTTCGATCCTTTGCCGTTCGACATCGACGCGGCGCGCGCGTACGGTCGGATCTACTCAGCGGTCGTCGCTCGCGGACGCAAGGCCCGCGGCGCGCGAGCAGTCGATCTGCTCATCGCGGCCACCGCCTGCGCAGCGAACCTGCCGCTCTACACCCGGAACCCCGACGACTTCGGCGCAATCGACGACCTCGTCGAAATCATCGCCCTCCCCTGAAATCCACTCCAGAACAGCACAGCACATCGACTCGCATAAGGACGATCGACAGCCACCAACGATGCCGCACATATCGGCGCCTCGGAGCCAGCAGGGTTGCCGCTGCGTGTGGGCCGGACGACTCACTCGATCGTGGGAGGCCCCACGTCGTTCAACGTGCTCCTGTGATTCGGGATGACGTCAAAGCACTGGTCCAGGGCAAGAACTTTGCGACGATCTCGACTCTCTTACCGAGCGGCCAGATCCAGACCCATGTCGTGTGGGTCGACTGCGACGACGAGCACATCCTCATCAACACCGAGGTCGAGCTGCGCAAGTTCAAGAACGTCCAGGCCGAGCCACGAGCGAAGGTGACCGTCTGGGACAAGAAGAATCCCTATGTGTTCGCAGAGCTGCGTGGTCGGGTGGTCGAGACGGTCACCGGCTCAGACGCACGCGTTCACATCGATTCGCTCGCCCGGAAGTACCTCGATGCTGACTACCCGGACGAGCTGATCCACTCCGAACGAGCGATCCTCAAGATCGCGCCGGACAGCCAGATCGTGTTCGCGAGCGGGATGCACGACATTCGACGCTGAGCGTCGCTCCGGAAGGCGAACCTCGGGGCCGATACTGCGCATAACCCGCGGCGCAGAACGATGCGGCAGCCACCATCGCAGACTCGCCCCGAACGAAGCGCATCCGCGCCCGCCTCATCGGGATCCGATCCGAGTTACTGCTATTGATTGTCGCGCAGTGTCATCGAACGAAGAGGGTTCGCTTCTGTGCCGGCCTTGGACGCCTGGGGCCAGGCAACGGATTCAGCGGGCATCCAGTCGCGGTGAAACCGGCGGCGCCACCGGTGTCTACCTGGACGTCGGTGAGATGAGACCGTCCAACAGAACGCCGGTCATCCGCATGGCGCGGTCGTCCGGGTCTGCAGGGTGGGTGTCGGCGAGACGACTGAGCGCGTGGATGAGGTCCTCGGCTCGGATGTCGCTCCGAATGGTTCCGTCGGCAGCGCCTGCGTCCAGGATGTCTTGAACCTTGAGAGCGAGCACGCCGAGGAACTGGCCTGCCAGTGGCTGGTAAGCCGGGTCGCCGGAATGCAGCGCGCTTGAGAAGCCGCGCTTGGTCGCCACGAATTGAGCAAGACTCTGCGCCCACAACCGGAGCGCCTCTGCTGGCGGGTACTCGGATCGCAGGCGATCGGCCTCCGCGGCTGTTGCGTCGAGCTCCCGACGAAATACGGCGATGATCAGGTCGGAACGCTGGGGATAGCTGCGGTAGATCGTGCCCACGCCAACGCCCGCTCGCGCAGCGATGTCGCGCATAGACGCATCGACGCCTGACTCGGCGAACGCCAGCTTGGCGGCCTCGAGCACCGATTCCGTGTTGCGCCGGGCGTCCGCTCGCTGGCGTCGAGGACTGGTGACGGGCGTGTCCTGCGCACTCATCCACAACCTCCGGTTGAAATCGGAACAGCGTTCCGTATAGTTGCGGAAGACTGTTCCGCTTACTGTGAGCAGCATACCGGTCCTTTTAGACCAGTTCTTCGGAGGAAACGCATGCACTACCGCCCACTCGGCCGCACCGGTATCCACGTGTCACATTTCGCGCTCGGGGCGATGATGTTCAGCTCGCTCGGCAACGGCGATCAGGACGACGTGAATCGGATGGTGGCACGCGCCCTTGACGCCGGCATCAACTTGATCGACACGGCCGACGCCTACGGCGACTCGGAAGAGATGCTCGGCAATGCATTGAAGGGGCGGCGTGACGCCGTCGTGCTTGCCTCGAAGTTCGCGCGCCCGATCGGTGACGATGTGAATCATCGAGGCGGTTCACGTCGCTGGATCATCACCGCGGTCGAGAATTCGCTGCGGCGGCTGCAGACCGATTACCTCGATCTATACCAGATGCATCGCCCCGACCCGCAGACCGACATCGAGGAGACCCTGTCGGCGCTCACCGATCTGGTACGCAGCGGCAAAGTGCGCGCCATCGGATCGTCAGACATGCCGGCATCCGAGATGGTCGAGGCGCAATGGGTCGCAGAACGACGCGGGCTCGAGCGCTTCCGCGTCGAGCAGCCGCACTACTCGCTCCTCGATCGATCGATCGAACGGGAAGTGCTGCCGGTCGCCCAACGCTACGGCATGGGCACGGTGATCTGGAGTCCACTCGCCAGCGGCATGCTTACGGGCCGTGTTCGACGCGGACAGGAGACGGACCTGCGCCGCACCCAACGCTTTGCAGCCCTGCGCGACGAACGCCGCATCGACGCCGTCGAAAAGTTCATCCCTCTGGCCGAACACGCTGGGATGTCTCTCACTCACATGGCGCTCGCCTTCGTCACCGCCCACCCAGGCGTCACCGCAGCGCTCATTGGACCGCGCACGATGGGCCAGCTGGATGACCTGCTCGCGGCGGCCGACGTCGAGCTCACGGACGAACTCCTGGACCGGATCGACGCAATCATGCCGCCCGGCACCGGTGTCGGCCGGATGGATCAGGAATACAACACGCCACCCATCGAGTCCGCAACGCTGCGTCGACGACCCGTACATCAGCGGACAACGTCGTAAGCACCGAAAGGCTGCCCACCATGGATTGCCCGCCGCCGCCATCAGCGACAGGACCGCTCTGAGAAGCCGATGAAACGCGAGATCTCGCTCCTTCAGCGGACTGCGACTCCAATCCCGGGTCGACGCTGCTTCGCACACGAGCCGAGCGAACCTCAGCAGCAGGTGGAACAACTCATCGGAGCCGATCTGTTCACGGCTGGCTTGCTGGGCATGCGGCGGCCGAGCGTGATCTGTCTGGATCGCCGCGACGATTACATACGCGGATCGTCGGTAGTGGCTCGCCAACGCGGTACCTCCGATCGACTCGCCTCAGCTCTGACGACCCATCGTGTGTACGACCGTTGCCGCCGCACCCACCAACAACGACTGCGCACCGAACAATCGCGTTGGTAGGGCCGCCTACGCTCGCCGTGGTGCATCGAGTGCGTCCAGAGATACAGAACGTGCGGCGCGGAACGGCGCGAAGTGGCGCTCCATCAACGGATACAGAACGAAGCGCATCCGCGTTCACCGTTACCCACTGGGTCGGTGACCCCTTTCGCGCCGTCCAAGTGGTCGCTGCTGCGATGTTGTCGATCGTGCGGCGGCACGTCCCGTACGCTGGCCGGATGATCAAGGATGAGGTGAAGGCGCTCGTGGAAGGGAAAGAACTTCGCAACGATCTCGACGCTTCTGCCGAGCGGCCACATCCAGGCACACGTGGTGTGGGTCGACTGCGATGCCGAGCACATCGTCAGCACCGAGGTCGAGCTGCGCAAGTTCAAGAACGTCCAAGCCGATCCGCAGGTCACCATCACTATCTGGGACAAGAAAAAACTGTACTTCTTCGCTGAAGTTCGAGGTCGCGTCGTTCAGATCGTCACCGGCCTCGAGGCGCGGGCAAACGTCGACGCGCTTGCCCAGAAGTACCTGGACGCTGACGACCTCGAGGAGTTGATTTACTCCGAACGAGTGATCCTCAAGATCGCCCCGGACAGCCAGATCGTCTTCACTCGCGGGATGCACGACATTCGCCGCTGAGACACGTTTTCGTCCAAGATCACGGAATGTGACCGTGACGATTCTGTCCGAGCGGCAGGACGCAGAACTCGCAGCGCATATTCGCGTCGGTCACCCGCGTGACAAGGCGAACCGAACGGCGCGTCAGCGGCTCTGGAGTAAACAGCCCGACCGCCGGCTCTGCGCGCGTTCTGAAGTTGTTGGCGCGCATTCTGTGCGTCGACCGGAGCGTGTTGTGTGACCGCACGTACCTGTCTTGTCGACACGCGCGTATCAACCCCGTCTCACAGCCATTCTGGGCGGGTTGCTTACCGCCTCGATTGGAACGACGGCGAGTCGTCGGTGTACGTCAGCTGAGTTCGCGCACCCTGACCGTGTCGACGTGCTGCTGGAACGTTGCGAGCTTTCCATCAGCCACTGTCCAGACATGGACCATCTTCACCGTGGCGGGTGCTCCGGAGTTCTTGTGCTTCCAGCTGTAGTTGCCCAGAGCAACAACGGTGTCACCCTCGGCGACGAGCTGTTCCGGCACGGCCGCGAACTCGTCGCCGATCTCACCAAGACGCATGAATACACCTTCCAAGACTGCTTGAGGACCTACGTACGTGCCCGCAAGCGGGAATCCGTCGGCCTCTGCCCATGTGATGTTCTCAGCCATCGCACCGAGGACAGACGGTACGTCGCCCATCGCAAAACTGGCGTAGACGCCGTCGACGATTTCTTTGTTCGTGGCCATCAAAGCCCCCATCTCTCAGAGCCGAGTCGCTCAGCCGTGAGTCTGGCAGATCTTCGAACCCGCGAGCCACAACTGCCGGCCGCTACGCGGGCATCGACTGATGCGCGTCACGACAAGCGCAACTCCAACGCTGTCGGGCCGGCTCGAGCGAACCTGATCGGCAAGGGCATTGTCTATCCCCTGACTACAGCCTCATCGCCTACTGGTCCCAGGCATGGCCGATTTCGTCCGCCGAGCCGACCCCGCCGACGAGCGGTAGTCGGCGGCTCATCGAGTGATAAGGAACCGGTAGTGCCTTCATCACCGATCGGTGGAGCGACCACCCCGCTTTGATGAGCGACTGCATGTAGGTCTCAACTTCATACATCGAGAATCGGACGCTGCATCCGACGTGAATCGAGGTGAGCTCGCCGGACTTCACGAGTTGGTAGATCGTCGTGCGACCGATGCCGAGCAGGCGGGCTGCCTGAAGTGGGGAGAGGACGAGTGGCGGAGCGGTTTCGAGGTCGAGCCGGCCGTTGAAATCTGCGGTGTGATTTTTTGATATCGCCTTGCAACCCAGCACCGTATTCGTGCTTGATGTCCGAGGGGCTGGGTGGTAAACGACCCAATTTCAGTGTCTCAATCCTCTGGTCGCTTTGACTCGCTCCGCTTAGTGGTCCGTTTCTGAAGTGTCTGCGTGTATCGGTCAATAGTTGAGATAGAGCCCGCAGGCGCAGTCAAGCGCATCTTCTGGGGTGCCGGTGAAACTGCCGGTGGGCAGGATCGAGTCTTCGTAGCCGTCGCGGCTGGCGAGGTAGATCGCAAAGCCCCATTCGTTCGGGGAGCCTTGGTATCGGAGTCTGCACAGCGGCAGCGGGTCACCGTCGGCGTCGACACCATCGATGTACGCGAACGGTGTCCGGTAACGCAGCACGACTTCGATGAGGGGCCAGTGTTGGCGGCGGTGTTGTTCGAGGCGGCGGGCGAGGCCGTGACGGGTGGTCTCGGGGATCGGCATCACCCGATGTTAAGCACGCCGTGTTCGCAGGTTCGGGCTACGCCGCCGTGTTGGTGTGGGCCTCGATGCGGGCGAGCAGTTTGTCGAGATCGCTGCGACCGAATTTCCAGTCGAACGGTTCAGCGACGGCGTTGTAACGGTCTCGAACGCAGCGAGGCGATCACGGATCTCGTCGAGATCACCGAAGTCGTTAGGGGTGACGACTTTGCGTTGCACGATCGAGAAATAGATTTCGCATTGATCCAGCCACGACGCGTGGACAGGAAGATGAATCAGTCGAAGTGTCGGCCACCGTTCCTGCAAACGGGTCACGGAGCGTTTCCCGCGGTGGCTGGAACCGTTGTCGACGATCCAGAACACCCGTTTCGCTGAGGCGTACGGCTCTGAAGTCATCACCTGTTCCACGAGGCGACCGAACGGGACGATCCCCGTTGTCGGCTCGCAACGCCCCATTGCTGTGGCCCGGTGCACGTCATACGCGGCGAGATAGGCGAGGGTGAGGGCGCCGCCACGGTCGTATTCATGTTCGACACGCATCAACCGTGCACGACCCGGTGGCAGTGTCGGATGACAACGACAACGCGCCTGGCTACTCGTCTTTTCATCAGCGCAGATCACGAACTCATCGACACCGAGCTTCACGCCGTCGAACACCCCGGCATACAGATCCAACGCCACTGCTGCTTTCACCGCGAAGTTCGGATCCCGCGGCGCGATCCATGAGCGGTGCAACCACGGGCGGATAGCGTCAGCATGCAACACCCGCCACACCGTCGACGCCGAGATCACCTCCACCACCCGGCGTTGCTCGAGTTCACGGGCCAACTCGGCGCAACTCCAACGCGATAATGGCACCCCCGTCGTCGCCGGGAGTTCGCACGCCAACTCTTTGATCTCGACACTCACCAGAGGGGGGAAATGTTCGGGGTCGACCCGAACGATGACGATCCACGAGCCCGGCCATGC
>JANXUF010000132.1 GCA_025356335.1 Actinomycetes bacterium | reverse complement strand
ACACCCGTGAAGGCGATCAGCGCGCCGAGCGCAACGAGGCATGCTGCGGCGACGAGTGTCGTGTGGAAGCCGGAGACGAGCAGAGCCGGCGTCACCGATTCCCCCGGGTGGAACCCGGCGACGATCGGCACAGCGGCGACGGCGAGCAGTCCTCCGACCCGTGCAACGGCATTGTTGACTCCCGAGGCGACGCCGGAGTGCTCGTCGCTTGCAGCCGCAAGGACAGTCGCAGTCAGCGGCGCGACCGTCAGTGCGATGCCACACGAGAACAGCAGCACACCGGGCAACACGCCGGCTGCGTAGCTGCGGCCAGGCTCGATGCGGGTCATCAGCAGGAGGCCGCCAGCCACCGCCAGCGGGCCGATCGTCATCGGCACCCGCGGCCCGATCTTCTGTGCGAGCACTCCGGCCTTGGCGGAGAACGTCAGCATGATGAGGGTCAGCGGGAACAGTGACGCACCCGCCTCGATCGGCGAATAGTGCAGTGCTTCCTGCAACGTCAGCCCGATCATGAAGAGCACGGCACCGAGCCCTGCGTAGACGAAGAAGGTCACGAGATTGGCGGCACTGAACTGTCTGGAGCGGAAGATCGACAGCGGCAACATCGGGTGCCGGCGTCGGGATTCGGCGACGAGGAATGCAAGTAGCCCGACGGCACCGACGGTGGCGATCGGCCATGACCGCTCGATCAGCCCCCATGTCAGTCCCGCCAGACCGAGCGCACCGAGCGACGCCCCCGGAACGTCGATTCCACCGTCGGAGCGAGCGGCGCGGGATTCGGGAACGTGGTTCACTGCGACCCAGATGACGAGCGCGGCGAGCGGCAGGTTGAGCAGGAAGATCCACCGCCACGAAGCCGCGTCGACGAGCCAGCCTCCGAGGAAGGGTCCGACGGCGGTGGTGACTCCTCCGAGCCCGGACCACGCGCCGATCGCTCGCGCCCGGTCGTCCGGATGGAACGACGATTGCAGGATCGCCAGGCTTCCGGGTGTCAACAGCGCTCCGCCGATGCCCTGCAACATCCGGGCAGCGACGAGCATCGGCACGTTCGGGGCCAGACCGCACAGCAGCGAGGCGACGGCGAACCAGATCACGCCGGCGATGAAAACCCTGCGTCTCCCGAGTCGATCCCCGAGCGAGCCGCCGATCAGGATCAACGACGCCAGTGTCAATGTGTATCCGTTCACCACCCACTGCAGGCCGGCGAAATCGGTGTGTAGGCTCGCGCCGAGCCGCGGCAGCGCGACGTTGACGACGGTGGCGTCGAGGGAGACCATCCCAGATCCGAGGACCATGCCGATCAGTACCCATCTGCCGGATGTCGTGCCGAATCGCACCGCCTCGGTCGGGGTTCCGGTGCTGCTGCTCGACACGAGCTTCAGCCTGCCACCTCTGTCACCGCTTTCCGCGCGGTGACCGGCCCGACAGCTGAAACGTCGCGCCGGTGCAGCAGGTGATGACGCCCGTTGCCCGATCTGCTCTCGGTAGATTCGCGGCGATGTACAACGACGTGCTCGCAGCCAATATGGCGTTCTACGACGCCCACGAGACGCGCGACCTGGCGGCGATGGGCGCGCTGTGGGAGCACAGCGAGCGGGCGGTGTGCATCCATCCCGGCTGGCCGATCCTCCGCGGTTGGCAGCGCATCGAAGAGTCGTGGCGGCGGATCTTCTCCGGAAGCGGCCGCAACCAGTTCATCGTCACCAATGACGTCGTTGCAGGAGCAGGTGGCGTCGACTGGGTGACGCTCGACGAGAACCTCGTACAAGGTGCAGAAGCGAACACTGTCGCGGCGACGAACATGTTCGTGCTCACCGACGGTGAATGGAAGCTCGTCCACCACCACGGCTCGCCGGTGATGGCCGGCTGACGCAGCCGCCGTCATCCCGGCGTCGATACCTGGCGACGGAGTCTCTATAGTCTGCACCGTGGGCGACGCTGCGCGGACTGAACCAGCGCAGGGCACCGTCCCGTTCGTCAACTTCGCCGCTGCGCTCCTCGAAGCGTTACGGCCCGAACATGCGGCCGGCCACGCCGCCGCCCAGGTGCAGGTCGACGAGGCGAGGGCAGCGATGATTGCCGCGCTCGGCGATCACCAGGCGTTCTCGTCGTTGGTGCTCAACGCCAACCTCGACGTCGCAGAAGTGGAACTACTCGCCGTGCTGCTCGCCTGTGAACTCGACACCTCGCTGGCAGCGGCGCTGGCGGCGTTGCAGGGCAGTACGCGGATCGAGCACCTGATGCTCGGGACAGCGGCGAAGATGCTCGGTGTCGAACGATGCGCGCAGGCAGCCGGGCACGGCTCCGGTCTGCAGCGCGCCGGTTTCATCGACATCATCCACGACGGTCCGTGGGCGACCGGCAAGATCGTGCTGCTCCCCAGCGTCGTCTGGTCGTTCGCCGGAAACCTCGCCCCGGATCCCGACCTGCCGCTCGGCGCGCGAACGATCACCTCGACAGAGCCGAGTGGTGACGCCTTCGTCGTGGTATCCGGGCCGGATCGCGTCCGGCGCCGTCAGGTGGCGGCTCGTCGAGCCGCCGGATCCGAGTTCCTCGTATCGCCGCTCCCGGACGACACCCGGGGATGGGCGGCCCTGGTCCGCGAGGCCACGCTGACCGGTGCCGGCATCATCGTCGAACTCGACGCCGATCTGCCTGAAATCGGGCGGCGATGGATCGAGAGGGCCACCCACCTCCCGTGGGCGCTCACCATCCGTGACGAACTGGCGGTCGAGTCGATGCCGCAGCGGCGTTGGGTCGAGTTCGACGGTGGCAACGAGCGTCCGACCGACGACGAATGGACTGCCGTGCTCGGCGACGCACCACGTGCGCATCGACTCACGGCGCAACAGTTGGAGGTCGTCGGCCGCGTGTTCCCAGCGCGTGGAGACGATCTCGATGCAGCGGTTCGTAGGCTGCTCGCCGGGCCGCTTGTCAATCTCGCCAAGCGGATTCGTCCCCGTCGCGGCTGGAACGACATCGTGTTGAGCGCCGATCGCCTCGATCAACTCAAGCGGATCGTACTGCGATACCGACATGCCGACGAGGTCTACGACGACTGGGGGTTCTCGGCTTCGACGGGGCGCGGCATCGTCGCACTGTTCTCGGGCGGACCGGGGACCGGC
>JANXUF010000120.1 GCA_025356335.1 Actinomycetes bacterium | reverse complement strand
CACGAGGGGGCGTTGGCGGCTCTTGCCTTTGAGGGCGTCGACCGGGTGCCCGAGGTAGTCGCTGAGTTCGGCGAGCAACTCCGGCCCGGAGCGCACCTTTGGCTGGGAGTGCGACAGCAGATCGGCGAGCAACTGCTGGGCCAGGTTGACCGAGATCGGCACCCGGTTGAGGGTGGCGTAGGCGCCGACACGAATCAGCGCACCTTCGAGCTCGCGGATGTTGTTGGTGATATTCGTGGCGATGAACTCCAACACCTCCGGCGAGATGTGGACCTGATCACGCTCTGACTTGTTACGAAGGATCGCCAGGCGTGTCTCCAGGTCCGGTGGCTGGATGTCGGTGATCAGTCCCCATTTGAAGCGACCGCGTAGCCGGTCTTCGAGCGTCGGGATGTTGTCCGGCATGCGATCGGAGGAAATGATGATCTGCTTGTTGGCGCCGTGGAGCACGTTGAAGGTGTGGAAAAACTCCTCCTGGAGTCCCTCCTTACCCTCCATGAACTGAATATCATCGATCAACAGCACGTCGATCTCGCGATATCGACGCTTGAAGTTAGTGGTGGTGTTCGTGCGGATGGCGTCGACGAATTCGTTCAGGAACGTCTCGGTCGAGACATACCTGACGTGATAGTGCGCGTAGTTCTGGTTGACGTAGTGGCTGATGGCATGGAGCAGATGAGTCTTGCCGAGACCGGCAGATCCGTAGATGAACAGCGGGTTGTACGATCTGGCCGGCGTTTCAGCGACGCGCAACGCTGCGGCAAGGGCGAACTGATTCGATGCGCCCTTGACGAAGGTCTCGAATGTGTAGCGCGGATTCAGTTCGTTATATGACGCGGTTGCACTCTCTTGCCGCTGACCTGGTCCGACGCGTTCTTGCGGCGGTTCTTGGCGGGAGCCAGGCTGCTCAGGCGTGTCGTCGTACTCTCCACCGTGGGGCGTGACTTCGACGATCAGTTCGAGGTCCGCCGAGCCGATTTCTTCGAGTGCGTCACGCACCAGCGGGAGGTAGCGCGTGAGAATTTTGTCGCGGACGTGAGAACTCGAGACCGTCAGGACGAACGGGGAGCCGACCCCCGGCAATGCGGCAGCATCCTGAAATGTCGACAACCAGACAGCCTCGGAAACCTGGGCGCGAAGGAGTTGGGCGGTTGCTGTCCACACCTGTTCGTGGTCGCTCACCAGCACCTCCGTTGTTGCCGACCGGGCTCCGTCCACAACATGTTCCACAGCTGTGGACAACGAAGCCGGTTTGACCTGGGTTGTGCACCATACCATCGTCCTTCAGGGGTGCTCTCCCGGTCACCGGCTTGCAGTGCGGGCGATCCTCGACGGATGAGCCCGGTTGGTTGGTGCCGAGCCAACTATGACCACCCGGTTGCCGCTTGCGGAGCCGGGGCGTAGGGTGATCCTCGCGTTGCGCGACTTTGTGTATCGTCGCGCAATTTTGTCGACGATGACGCTGACTCCAATGGGAGCGGCGTGAGGAGGAATGGGTGAAGCGGACTTTTCAGCCGAACAACCGCAGCAGGAAAATGAAGCATGGCTTCCGTCACCGGATGAGCACGCGCGCAGGCCAGGCGATCATCAAGTCCCGCCGCGCCCGTGGTCGGGCCAAACTGTCGGCCTAAGTATCGAATCGATCCGCGACCAGAAGAGCTTTCAGTTACTGCGCACCCATGGGAAGCGGGTAAGTGTCGGCGAGCTGTGGGTGGTCGCCGTCGTCGGTACCGGCGAGGACTCAGCGCGACTTGCCTTCGCCATCGGGCGAACGGTTGGCAACGCCGTTGTTCGCAACCGGTTACGGCGACGGCTTCGTGCTCTGTTGAGCACTGAAGTCCACCCTCGACCAGGTGTCTACCTGGTCGGTGCCAGACCGGGTGCTGGTCAGCGGAGTTTCAAGGAACTGGCAGTGATGATGTCCACGATTTTTTCCCGTCTCGAACGACTGTCCTGATGTTTCAGCGCGCGTGTGTTCGCCTGATTTATGTGTATCAGCATGCGCGCGAAGGTCGACCGTCGCCGTGCCGGTTCTATCCGAGTTGTTCGAGCTATGCAGTGGAGGCATTTGAGACGCATGGATCGGTTCGAGGCTCGTGGCTCACGCTGCGCCGCCTTGCCCGTTGCCGTCCGTTCGGCCCTTCTGGCTATGACCCTGTTCCGGAGCCAGTCGCTCCCGTCCTGAAATGAGACACGATGCTTGCATCTTGGTATGACCCCGCCGCCAAACTCGCCGCCAAGCTCATTGCCGGTTTTTATGCGCTGACGAACAGCTATGGGCTGTCGTTGGCGCTCGTCGGCGTTGTCGTCATCGTGCTGTTGACACCTCTGACGCTGAAGAGCACCAAAGGCATGCTCGAGATGCAGCGCCTGCAACCAGAAATGAAAAAGCTGCAGACACTGCATCGCGGTGATCGCCAGAAACTCAACGAAGAGATGATGAAGCTCTATCAAGAGCACAAGGTCAACCCATTGGCCAGTTGCCTTCCGTTGTTGGCCCAGATGCCGGTTTTCCTGCTGATGTTCCGTGTCATCCGCGGCCTCGCCAACCGCGTCGGCGGCGGAGGCTTCGTCCCGAAATATGTCGCCGCCAACTCGGAGATCTACAAGGCATTGGCTGCGAGCGGCAAGGTCAACGGTGTTCAGGCAGGTCCAGCGAAAATGCTGTCGTTCGGCCTCGACCTGTCGCAGTCACCCGCAGCGGTGATGAGGGTCGACTTCGCCAAAGGGCTGGTCTACGCGCTGCTGATCATCTTCCTCGGATTCTTGTACTGGTGGCAGCAGCGACAGATCGCCAGCCGGCAGATCAACCCGACGATGTCGGCCCAACAGCAGAAACTGATGCAGTACCTGCCGGTGTTCTTCGCTGTCTTCCAACTGTTCCTGCCGACAGCACTCGTCATCTACTACATCAGTCAGACGATCTTGCGAATCGCACAGCAGGGCTACATCACCAAGCGCTTCTACAAGGGTGACGATTCGCTCGGAAAGCAGGCAGCAGCGGCCGGCGCTCACGCCCGTGAGCTGGCGCAGGCCGACAAGGCCGACAAGGCCAAGAAGCCGTCAACGGGCACGACTCCCGCAAAGTCGACGGAGCGGCGTGGTCCGACGTCGCGCGCCAACCCTGGTACCAAGCAACCCGGTGCCAAGCAACCCGGCGTCAAGCAGACGGGGATCAAGCAGTCGGGGCCGACGAATCACCGTCAACAACCGGGCCGGCCGAGTGCTCCTGGAAAGCCGTCGACGAACCGTCCCGCCGCTGGTTCGCGGCACCCGAAACCGAACAAGAAATAACCAGATCAACAAGTAGCACCATCATCTCAATCGAAAGGTTCCCCAATATGGAGTGGGTTCAGACAACCGGGCGTTCAGTCGCCGAAGCAAAAGAAGCGGCACTCGATCAGCTTGGCGTCGCTGAGGACGATGCGGAATTCGAGGTACTCGACGAGCCACGCGCTGGGCTCTTCGGCCGCGTTCGCGGCGAGGCACGGGTCCGTGCCCGGGTACGGCCGACCGCGCCTCGCGCCAAGAACGAACGGCGCGATCGCAAGAAGGCGGACCCGGCAACGGTGAGCGCAGAACCCACGGAATCGACCGCCCGCCCCACTCACGAATCGACAACTCCCCCGAGGCGTTCGACCTCGCCTTCGCGATCGTCCTCGCCACGTGAGCAGCGCGAACCGCGTGAGCAGCGTGAACCACGGCCCGTCAGCGATCCCGTCGATCCAAAGGCTGTCGGAGAGCAGGCCGTGACGTTCCTCGATGGGCTCGTCACTGCATTCGGTCTTGCCGGCACCAGTTCCTTGCATCAGGACGGAGATGATCTCGAGATCACCGTCGATGGTCAGGATCTCGGCATCCTCGTCGGCCCCCGCGGCGCGACGTTGCTGGCCATTCAGGATGTCACCCGCGTCGCCAGCCAGCGTCGGCTCGGCGACCACTCGACTCACCTACGTGTCGACATCGCCGGATATCGGGCTAAACGACGCGAGGCACTGACTCGTTTCACCGAGAAAGTCGTCGATGAAGTGAGGGCAACCGGCACAGCGCGTTCACTCGAGGCAATGCCGTCAGCTGATCGCAAAGTGGTGCACGATGCTGTGGGAGCGCTCACAGGCGTCAGTAGTCGGTCAGATGGCGAAGAGCCGAATCGGCGTGTGGTCATCGTTCCGTCCGTTGACTGAGTAGATGGCGACAACTGAAGTAGTACGAGAGACGCTGCGCCTTGCGCAGCGTCTTGGTTTTTTCGGCCCAGGCGATCTGGAACCTGCGCTGTCGCATGCTGACCACTTCGTGCAGGCGATTCCCGTCGGCGCACAATTGGTCACCGATCTCGGCAGCGGTGGCGGACTTCCTGGCCTGGTGATCGCTGCTGCCCGTGCTGAGCTCTCGGTCCGATTGGTCGAGCGACGTCAGACGAGGGCGGATTTCCTCGAACGGGCGGTGCGACGGCTGCAGATCA
>JANXUF010000084.1 GCA_025356335.1 Actinomycetes bacterium | reverse complement strand
TCGTCCCACCGGCCTACTGCTCCACGTCATGCGTGAACTCGTCGAACGACTCAACCCAGCCCGACGACTCCGAGCAAACCCGAGAGTCATCAAACGCAAGATGTCGAACTGGCAAGTCAAACGAACCCGCCACAAACACTGGCCAAACCCGCTACACGCCCCCGAAGCAACAATCCTCCCACCACCACTAACTTAAGGGTATTGGACCTAATAGACACCTGGAGCAAAGACAGATCCTCCACGCGTGACGCCTCCCGTTAGCCGGTACTCCAACGAGCGCTGCGACCTCGCGTCGCGGAATCGGGGAGAGAGCGACGGTCTCGCGAATGCCAAGCCGGCCGCCAACGAGCGAGTGTCGGAACGATGCTGCAACCGAATCTGGCCTGAGGAAAATCAACGATGGTCGAGATGGGCCGCGGCGGGTCAGCAGGGCGCTCTCCGGCGCGGATCGGCAACCACGTCGACCTCGTCCGTCAGCCGTGGCAGAGAACGTCGGCGAGCAGGCGAACGCTGCGCTGGGACTCAGGTTCACCGGGGGACAGCAGCGCTATGGTTCGAGCGTGAGTGCACCGCTGATCATGTTGTTGCATGGACCGAATCTCAACCTGCTCGGCCACCGTGAGCCGCATATCTACGGCACGGCAACGCTCGACGACTACATTGCGACGGCCAGGCAGGTCGCCGCTCGGTTCGGGGTAGACGTCGACGCGTTGCAGAGCAATCACGAGGGCGATCTCATCGACGCGATCCACCGGGCCAGGTCGACCGCCGCAGCGATCGTCATCAATCCGGGCGCGTTCACGCACTATGCATGGGGTATCCACGACGCCCTGGCGGCATTCGCGGGGCCGATCATCGAGGTCCACATCTCCAATCCGAATGCTCGGGAACCGTGGCGGCATACGAGTGTCGTCTCCCCGGTGGCGACCGGGACGATCGTCGGCCTCGGCATGGACGGCTACGAATTGGCCGTGATCGCCGTCGCCCGCCGTCTCGAGCTGAACGAGGTGTCGCCGTGAGCGGACCGGCCGACCACTCACACCTCGTTCCGCTCGACGTCGCCGGCCGAGCGGATCGGCTCCGTGCGGTGCTGATGGCCGACGGACTCGACGGCCTCTTGGTCACCAATCTCACGAACGTGCGGTACCTGACGGGTTTCACCGGTTCGGCCGGCAGGGTGATGATCACCGACGACTCGCTGACCCTCGTCGTCGATGGTCGCTACGGCGAGCAGGCGCATCAACAGCTCGCGGCGGCCGGAGTCGCTGCCGATATCCGCGTCGGCCTGACGCAGACGGAGTTGCAGGCACATCTGCAATCCGCTGCGCCTGCCTCCGCTCGGATAGGGATCGAGGCCGCCCACGTCTCGATCGCCGAACACAAGCGGTTTGCCAGTGTCTTCCATCACCAGTTCGTGCAGACAGAGCAGCTCATCGAGGGTCTACGCCGCACCAAGGACGACGGCGAGGTCGACCGCATCGAGGCCGCAGGGGCGATTGCTTCGCAGGCACTCACCGATGTCTTCGATCTGCTCGACGACGAACCGACCGAGCGGGCCTTCCAGTTGGCGCTCGATCGGCGGATGGAGGATCTCGGAGCAGAGTGCCCGAGTTTCGGGACGATCGTCGCCTCGGGTCCGAATGCGGCTCTCGCCCACCACCATCCAGACGATCGCCGTATCGTCGAAGGGGATTCGCTGGTACTCGACTTCGGGGCGACGCTCGACGGCTACCACAGCGACATGACGAGGACGTTGCTGATCGGCGATGTCGACCCGTGGCTCACCGAGGCCTACGGCGCCGTCTTCGCAGCACAGGCTGCCGGCGTGGCTGCGGTTCGTGCCGGGATTGCCGGTATCGAACTCGACAATGTCTGTCGCGACCACCTCGTCGACGCCGGGTTCGGAGCGTTCTACACGCACGGCACCGGCCACGGCGTGGGCCTGGTGATCCATGAAACGCCCTGGGCAACGCCGTCATCGGCCGACGACATTCGCCTCGGGGACGTGGTGACCGTCGAGCCAGGGGCCTATCGTGAGGGGGTTGGCGGCATCCGCATTGAAGACACAGTGGTCGTCACCGCTGATGGATGCCGGCCACTGACCCACACTCCCAAGGATTTGGCATGCCTGCGATCACCACGAATGATCTGAAGAACGGAATCACCCTCGAGCTGGACAACGGTCTGTTCACCGTCGTTGAATTTCAACACGTCAAGCCGGGCAAGGGGGGTGCCTTCGTTCGTACGAAGATCCGCAACCTGCGCAACGGTGCGGTGATCGACCGGACGTTCAACGCCGGGATCCGCGTCGAGCAGGCGATCCTCGACAAGAACGACATGCAGTTCCTGTACCGCGACGGCGACGACTACATCTTCATGGATACCGGAACCTATGACCAGGTCACTGTGGCACCGTCCTCGCTCGGTGATGCCGCCAACTACCTGACCGAGAACATGACGGCGATCATCGCCTTCCACAACGACACGATCGTCTCCGTCGAGATCCCGGCGTCCGTGGAATTGACCGTCGCCGAGACGGAACCGGGCATCCAGGGTGACCGCGTCTCCGGTGCCCGCAAGCCGGCGACGCTGGAGACCGGGCTCGTGCTGCAGGTTCCGTTGTTCATCAACATCGGCGACAAGATCAAGGTCGACACCCGCAGCGGCGACTACATCACTCGCGTCTGAGGCAGACAACTCGTGGCAGGAAGGCGCCGTAACGCCTCGGAAACCGACCGTCGTTCCGATTCCCGCGAACGTTCGCTCACGCTGTTGTACGAGGCGGAAACGAAGGACCTCAGCGGTCACGACGTCCTCGCCGCCCAGGTCGTCGAGCCAGATGACCTGACCCGCATGCTCGTGGGCGGCGTGCACGACCATCGTGAGCGCATCGACGAATTGATCGCCGCCAACGCGCGCGGGTGGACACTCGGACGGATGCCGGAGATCGACAAAACGGTCCTGCGAATCGCCATCTTCGAACTGATCAGCCGCCCGGAAGTCCCCAAGGCGGTCGTGATCGACGAAGCCGTCCGGCTCGCCAAGCGGTTCTCGACCGACGATTCCGGGCGATTCGTCAACGGCATGTTGACGACGATCAGCAGGATCGTCCGCCCGCCGGTCATCACGCCAACCGATGCAACCCCGGCACACAGTGCGCAGGAGTACTCCGCAGAGTCCGCAGCGATACCGAGCGCTCACGCCGACCCGGGCTGAAACGTTTTTGTCCGCAGGTCACTCGATTCTCCGGCTACAGCCGCTAACCTCGGGCGCATTCGTCAAACGGGTCCTGTGAGACCCGAACGGAGGAGCCATGGACCGTGTCCCAGACAAACGCAGCTAGCGCGCCCCCGGACGGGGGCGTTTTTCATGTCCGCAGCACCGTGTTGTCAGCGGATGACATCCGCCGGGCGATCACCCGTATCGCCCATGAGATCATCGAACACAATCGTGGCCTCGACGGTGTGGTGATCGTCGGTCTGCAACGCGGTGGCACATGGATCGCCAACCGGCTCGGCGAAGCGATCGCGACCATCGAACCGTTGGCGAACGTCCCTGTCGGTTCGCTCGACGCGAGCTTCCACCGTGACGATTTCGGCCTGCGGCCGGTTGTTCCCGGTTCGGTCAGCGACATTCCGGCGCACCTCGACGGTGCAACCGTCGTGCTGGTCGACGATGTGCTGTTCACCGGTAGGACGGTCAGGGCGGCACTCGAAGCGCTCAACGACTACGGCCGCCCCCGTTCGGTGCAACTCGCCGTGATCGTCGACCGGGGCCATCGTGAACTGCCGATCCGCCCGGACTACGTCGGCAAGAACCTTCCGACACGGCGCGACGAAGACGTTCGAGTCAGTCCTGAAGGTGTCGTCATCGGGGATCACTCGTGAAGCATCTGCGCTCGATCGAGGAACTCGACGCCGCGGGCATCCTCAGCCTGCTGGAACTGACCGATCACATGGTCGAGATCAATGCCCGCCCGATCCCCAAGGTCCCCGCACTGCGCGGTAAGAACGTCGTCAACATCTTCTTCGAGGACTCGACGCGTACCCGTCTGAGCTTCGAGACGGCCGCCAAACGGTTGTCGGCCGACGTGATGACGTTCTCTGTCGGCACCTCCAGTGTGAACAAGGGCGAGAGCCTGCGTGACACGATCGAGACGGTGCAGGCAATGGGCGTCGATGCTTTCGTCATCCGGCACAAGTCGTCCGGCGTCCCGTGGCAGATCAGCAACTGGACCGACGCATCGGTGATCAACGCAGGTGACGGCTGGCATCAGCACCCGACGCAGGCACTGCTCGACTGCTACACGATCCGCCAGGCGCTCGGCCGCAAGGGAGGCTTCGAAGGATTGCGTATCGCCATCGTCGGCGACATCAAGCATTCACGTGTCGCCCGGAGCGACGTGCAGGCGTTTGCGGCGCTTGGAGCTCACGTCACGCTCGTCGCCCCGCCGACGCTGCTGCCGCCTTCGATCGCCGGCTGGCCGGTCGAGACATCTCAGGATCTCGATTCGCTCGTCGGCAAAGTCGACGTGTTGTACCTGCTGCGGATGCAGCGTGAACGGATGAGTGAGGCGTTGATCCCGAGCCTGCGGGAATACACCGACCGCTTCGGGCTCACTGCGGACCGGGCCCGCCGTCTCGGCGACAGCACTCTCGTGATGCATCCCGGCCCGATGAACCGCGGCGTCGAGATCGCCGTCGATCCGTCGGAATTGCCTGGCAACGTCATCATCCAGCAGGTGGCCAACGGTGTCGCCGTCCGTATGGCCGTGCTGTTCCAACTGCTCGGTCAAGGAGATTCGCTCGCATGACACTGGTGATCAAGGGTGGCAGGGTCATCGACCGTGACGGTGAGCGGGTTGTCGATGTCGTGATCGACAATGGTGTCATCGCCGAGGTCGGCACCAATCTCAGCGGCGACCGAATGCTCGATGCGATCGGATGCATCGTCTCGCCAGGTTTCGTCGACCTCCATACGCACCTTCGAGAGCCTGGCCGCGAAGAAGCGGAGACGGTCGAGACCGGAAGTCGTGCCGCTGCCCTCGGCGGGTACACCGCCGTCGTGGCGATGCCGAACACCGAGCCGACGCAGGACTCGATCGCCGTCGTCAACCTCGTCAGATCACTGGGCGAGCGCGCCGGCCTCGTCGAAGTGATGCCGGCCGGAGCGATCACGATCGAGCGTGCCGGCAAGCAGTTGGCACCCTTCGCCGAACTGGCTTCAGCCGGCGTCACGCTGTTCACCGACGACGGCAACGGTGTACAGGATCCGTTGTTGATGAGGCGGGCGATGGAGTACTCGCTCGGCCTCGGCATCACCCTCGCTCAGCACTGTGAGGTCAGCCGGTTGACCGACGGTGCAGTGATGAACGAGGGCTCGTGCTGCAGCCATCTCGGACTGCCGGGTTGGCCGAGTATTGCCGAGGAGCTGATGGTCTTCCGTGACATCGAACTCGCCAGATTGACGGGCGCCGGCATCCATCTGCTGCACCTGTCGACGTCTCGGTCGGTCGAGCTCGTCCGCGCTGCCAAGGCCGAAGGGTTGACGGTCACGGCCGAAGCGACGCCGCACCATTTCACGTTGACGGACGAGACGTTGCGCAGCTTCGATTCGGTCTTCAAGGTCAACCCGCCGCTGCGGACGATGGCCGATATCGAGGCGATCAAAGTCGGCCTCCGTGACGGGACGATCGATGCGATTGCCACTGACCATGCGCCGCATCCGCAGGAATCGAAGGAGCAGCCACTCGACCAGGCACCTCCGGGGATGCTCGGGTTGGAGACGGCGCTGTCGCTCGCCCTCGGCGAACTCGACCTCGACCTGCTGCAGACGATCGCCCTGTTGTCGTGGAAACCTGCGGCGATTGCTCGACTCGGCGCTCGCCACGGCGGGCCGATCGCCGTCGGCCGCCCGGCGAACGTGACGGTCTTCGACCCTGACCTGTCGTGGACGGTCAAGCCGTCGCTGTTGGCCTCGAAGAGCCGCAATACGCCATACGCCGGCAGGACGATGCGCGGCAAAGTGCGTCACACGATCTTCAACGGCGACGCGGTGGTCGTCGACGGGACGGCGCAGCGATGAGAGAATATACGCTAGTGTGCATGAACATGCATGAAGCGATGCGCACCGAGACGAACGATGGAGGCGAGCAATGACAGCGGTACGCCAGGCGATACTGGTACTGGCAGATGGTTCGGTGTTCGAGGGCGAGGCGATCGGCGCCGAAGCACCGAACGGCGTCTCCAGCGGCGAGGTCGTCTTCAATACGGCGATGTCCGGCTATCAGGAGATATTGACCGATCCGAGCTATGCCGGCCAGATCATCACCTTCACCGCCAGTCATGTCGGCAACTACGGCGTCAACGACTACGACTTCGAATCCCGCGGTTTGTTCTGTCGAGGCGTGATCGTGCGCGACCTCTCACGCCGTCGCAGCAACCATCGTTCGGAGGCGGACCTCGATGCCCTGCTCGCCCGCTACGGGATTGCGGGAATCGCCGGTATCGACACCCGCCGTCTCACACGGCTGCTGCGTGACACCGGTGCGCTGCCGGGCGCTTTCGGGACCGCTTCGGAGTCTGTGCTGCTGGCCGCAGCGAAGGCAGAGCCCGGCACCGATGGCGTCGATCTCGTCGCCCAGGTGACCACGCCGCAGTCGTACTCCGTGGGCGAACGGGCTGCCGGTCGTCCGCACATCGTCGCTTACGACTTCGGCATCAAACGTTCGATCGTCCGCCGGCTCGCTGAACTCGGATCGGTCGAAGTCGTGCCCGCTTCGACCAGCGCGGCCGACGTCCTCGCCACGCGGCCGAGCGGCGTCTTCCTCTCCAACGGACCTGGTGACCCGGAAGCTGTCGCCGGTGCCGTCGAGGCGATCCGCGGGTTGATCGATCAGGTGCCGATCTTCGGGATCTGCCTCGGCCACCAGCTGCTGTCACTGGCACTCGGCGGGGCCACGTTCAAGCTGCCGTTCGGTCACCATGGCGGCAACCACCCCGTTCGTCAACTATCGACGGGTCATGTCGAGATCACCAGCCAGAACCACAACTTCTGCGTCGATCCCGCCTCGCTGACCGGCACAGCGGAGGTCACCCACATCAACCTCAACGACGAGACGAATGAGGGCATGCGTGTGCCAAGGGTTGCGGCGTTCAGCGTGCAGTACCACCCAGAGGCCGGACCAGGCCCGCACGATGCGCGTTACCTGTTCGCCCAGTTCGAGGCGATGGTCGAGGATCCGGCCGAGTACATCGGCGGCAAGCAGATCAGCTTCGCCCCGGTGAACCGCTTCTCGGGCTTCGCTGATGCAGACCTGCCGGGATTCCCGGTGCCGGAACGGGGGGTCGCATAATGCCGAAGCGGACAGACATCCACTCGATCCTCATCATCGGATCGGGCCCGATCGTCATCGGGCAGGCGTGCGAGTTCGACTACTCGGGTACGCAGGCATGCCGCGTGCTCAAGGAGGAGGGTTACCGGGTCATCCTGGCGAATTCCAATCCGGCGACGATCATGACCGATCCGGATTTTGCAGACGCGACCTACATCGAGCCGCTCACCCCTGAAGTGCTCGCAGCGATCATCGCCCTCGAAAAGCCGGATGCAGTGCTGGCGACGCTCGGCGGCCAGACCGGATTGAACCTGGCGATGGCGTTGTTCGAACAGGGCCTTGTCGGCGTACCAGGCACACCCGAGCTGATCGGTGCGAACGCCACCGCGATCGCCACAGCGGAGGACCGCGATCTGTTCAAGAAGGCGATGATCGAGATCGGGCTCAAGGTGCCGGAATCCGGTATCGCCCGCTCGATGGAGGAGTCGTACGTCGTTCTCGAAACGATCGGTCTGCCGTGCATCATCCGCCCGGCGTACATCCTCGGTGGTCGTGGTACAGGCATCGCCACCACGTTGGCGGAATTCGAAGCCGTCTGCCACAACGGCATCGCCGCCAGCCCGATCGGCGAAATCCTCATCGAGAAATCGATCGCCGGGTGGAAGGAGTACGAACTCGAAGTGATGCGTGACCGCGCCGACAACTGCGTGATCGTCTGCTCGATCGAGAACTTCGATCCGATGGGCGTGCACACCGGGGACTCGATCACGGTGGCTCCGGCGATGACGCTCAGCGATGTCGAGTACCAGATGATGCGTGATGCAGCGTTCGCCTGCATCCGACGCGTCGGCGTCGAAACCGGCGGGTCCAACGTGCAGTTCGCCCTCAACCCGGCCGACGGCGACCTCGTCGTGATCGAGATGAACCCACGCGTCTCACGGTCTTCAGCATTGGCGTCGAAGGCGACCGGCTTCCCGATCGCCAAGATCGCCGCCAAACTCGCCGTCGGGTACACGCTCGACGAGATCCCCAACGACATCACGAGGGCGACACCGGCGAGCTTCGAACCGTCGATCGACTACGTCGTCACCAAGATCCCCCGCTGGGCGTTCGAGAAACTCCCTGGCACGAGCGGCATCCTCGGCACGCAGATGCAGTCCGTCGGCGAGGCGATGGCGATCGGGCGTACGTTCCCCGAGAGCCTGCAGAAAGGCCTTCGCTCATTGGAGCAAGGGCGCTTCGGACTCAACGCCGATGCTGGCGAAGCGGCCTACGCAGACATCCCCGACGATGTGCTGCTTGCGCAGACCGACGTTCCGACGCCGGAGCGCATCTTCCTCGTCGGTGAAGCGCTGCGGCGCGGCATGTCGATCGAACTGCTGCACGAGACGAACAAGATCGATCCGTGGTTCCTCGATCAGCTGTCGATCATCGTCGAAGAGCGGACGGCGATCGAGGCGTCGTCGATCGCTTCGTTCACCAAGGCCGACTGGCGTCGGGCCAAACGGCTCGGTTTCGCCGACGCCCAACTCGCCTATCTGTGGAAGGTGTCGGACGACGAAGTGCGCGCCGCACGCGTCATCGCCGGCGTGATGCCGACCTACAAGACGGTCGACACGTGCGCCGCCGAGTTCGCCGCCGAGACGCCGTACCACTACAGCTCCTGGGAGGACGAGAGCGAGGTTCGCCCGTCGACGAAGCCGAAGGTGATCATCCTCGGGTCCGGCCCGAATCGCATCGGTCAGGGCATCGAGTTCGACTACTGCTGTGTCCATGCCAGCTTCGCGTTGCGCGACGCCGGGTTCGAGACGGTCATGGTCAACTGCAACCCGGAAACGGTGTCCACCGACTACGACACGAGCGACCGGCTGTACTTCGAGCCGCTGACGCGTGAAGACGTGCTCAACGTCATCGAGGCGGAGACCGCAGCGGCCGGAGGAGTCGCCCCCAGAGTCATCGTCTCACTCGGCGGGCAGACGCCGTTGAAGCTCAGCGGGCAGATCCCCGTCGAGCTCGTAGCAGGCACGTCGCCGGCGTCGATCGACCTCGCAGAGGATCGTGAGAAGTGGAACGCGTTGTGCGCCCGGCTACACATTCCGCAACCGCCCGGCGGGACGGCGACGACGTTCGAGCAGGCTGAACACATCGCCACCCATGTGGGCTATCCCGTCCTCGTCCGGCCTTCGTACGTGCTCGGCGGACGCGGCATGCAGATCGTCCACGATCGAGAACACCTCGGCCGGGCGATGGAGCAGCTGTCGGCGTTCGGATCGCTCGGTAAGGAGGGCGGGCTGTCATCGGAGCGACCGGTGCTGATCGACCGCTTCCTCGAAGACGCCATCGAGGTCGACGTCGACGCCATCCGCGACCACTCCGGTGAGGTCCTCATCGGCGGCGTGATGGAGCATGTCGAAGAAGCGGGCGTGCACTCCGGCGACTCGGCATGCGCGATCCCACCGCAGACGTTGCCGTCGTGGGTCGTCGAGGTGATCGAGAGCTACACCAAGGTCATCGCCACCGCGCTCGATGTCGTCGGTCTGATCAACGTGCAGTACGCCGTCGCCGGAACCACGGTCTACGTGATCGAGGCCAACCCGCGCGCCTCGCGCACGGTGCCGTTCGTCGCCAAGGCAACCGGCGTCCCGCTCGCCAAGATTGCCAGCCGGGTGATGCTCGGCGCAACGCTCGCCGACCTGCGTGTCGAAGGCGTTGTGCGCCCGCCGATCAATGCCGGTCACGTCGCCGTCAAGGAAGCCGTACTGCCGTTCAACCGATTCCCCGATGTCGATACCGCACTCGGGCCGGAAATGCGTTCGACCGGTGAAGTGATGGGCATCGACACGACGTTCGGCCGGGCGTTCTACAAGGCGGAGATCGCCAGTGGCAACGTCCTGCCGTCATCCGGCACCGTGTTCGTCTCGCTCGCCGATCGCGACAAGCCGGCCGGCCTCGTGGTCGTCAAGCGCCTGCGTGAGTTGAAATTCTCGATCGCTGCTACCAGGGGAACCGCAGATTATCTGGCCGGGTTCGGATTTCCTGTCGATGCCGTCCTCGGCAAGGTCGGCGACCAACCGGCGACCGGTCGCCAGCCAGAACCTGCCGCGTTGCCGAATGCAGTGCAGATGATCGCCAGCGGTCAGATCAGCTTCGTGATCAACACCCCCCAGGGTCAGGGTGGAGGAGCGCGCAGCGACGGCGAGCAGATCCGCAAAGCGGCGAATGTCCATCGCATCTCCTCGGTGACGACGGTCGAGGCGGCACTCGCGGCGGTGCATGGAATGGCGGAACAGAACGGCCAACTCGTCAGCGTCCGCAGCCTTCAGAGCTATCACGCAGCGACATGACCCGGCTCACCCCTCGTCGCCCCCCGGAGCGTTGGTGCACTTCACCCACCTCGGGTGCCTCAACTGCACGAACGCTCGTCGAGGACGGACGTGGGGGAGCGATGGCGCCAGCGGGAATACGTGACCGGACAGTTCGGGTCGGGTCTCTGACGCTCGCCAATCCGGTGATGACGGCCTCCGGAACTGCTGGACACGGCAGCGAATTGCAGTCGTTCGGCGACCTCGGGGGCCTCGGGGCGCACGTCGTGAAGTCACTTGCGTCGTTTGCCTGGCAGGGCAATCCGGCGCCTCGCGTCCATCCGACGAGCGCCGGAATGCTCAATGCCGTCGGATTACAGGGTCCAGGTCTCGCCGCCTGGCTGCGCGACGATCTGCCACGGTTGGACCGGACGGATGCCAAGGTCGTTGTTTCGATTTGGGGCCGCACCGTCCAGGAATTCGCTGACGCCGCAGCGCTACTCGCCGGTTCGAGCGAGCAGATCGTCGCCGTCGAGGTCAATCTCAGTTGCCCGAACCTCGAAGGCAGGGCCGGCATCTTCGCCCACGACGCAGTACTGAGCGCGAGCGTCATCGAGTCGACGGAGGTCTGCGGCAAACCGCGGTGGGCGAAGCTCAGCCCGAACACCGATCGCATCGTCGAGGTGGCCGAAGCGGTGACGGAAGCTGGTGCGGAGTCCCTGACCATCGCCAACACACTGCTCGGACTGGCCATCGACACGGAGACGGCACAGCCACTGCTCGGTGGAGGTGGTGGCGGATATTCCGGACGCGCCGTGCATCCGGTCGCCGTTCGCGCCGTTCACGATGTCAGGGTTGCACTGCCCGACGTGTCGATCGTCGGCGTCGGCGGTATCTCCAGCGGAACGGAAGCGGTCGAGATGATGATGGCCGGGGCGAACGCGATCCAGGTCGGCACGGCGACGTTTGCCAACCCACGAGCCCCGTGGATCATTCTCGGGCAGCTGGAGGAATGGGCGATGATGCACGAGGTCGAACGATGGAGTGATGTGACTTCCTCGGTACAGCGATCATCGGCACAGCGATCATCGGCACCGAAACCGGGTCGGCGGTGAACTTTCGGCAGCGAATGGAGCACGCCTGGCGGGCGTCGGGTTCGACACTGTGCGTCGGACTCGATCCGGCCGTCGACCGACTCCCGAAGCACCTGCTCGGCAAGCCGAGCGCGATCCTCGACTTCTGTACCGCGATCGTCGACGCCACCGCCGATCTCGTTTGTGCGTACAAGCCACAGTTCGCCTACTTCGCCGCAGCAAGGGCAGAGGAGCAACTCGAGGAGCTGTGCGCGTACGTCAAGCGCCGCTACCCCGACGTCGTGGTGTTGCTCGACGCCAAGCGAGGCGACATCGGCCCGACGGCCGAGCAGTATGCCATCGAGGCGTTCGTCCGCTACGGAGCCGATGCAGTGACGGTGAACCCGTACCTCGGCAAGGACAGCGTCGATCCGTTCCTCGAGCACAGCGACCGCGGCGTCTTCATTCTCTGCCGGACCTCGAATCCCGGCGGTGCAGATTTCCAGAACCTCGATGTGACCGGCAGGCCGTTGTTCGAAGTCGTTGCCGACCGCGTTGCCAACGACTGGAACGAAGGCGGCCAATGCGGTCTCGTCGTCGGCGCGACGTACCCGGAGGAACTCGCCAGAGTGCGCAGCATCGTCGGCGCTGACCTGCCGCTGCTGATTCCCGGAGTCGGTTTCCAGGGAGGTGAGCCCGCCGACGCCAGCCGTTTCGGCGGTCCATCGATCCTCGCGAGCACGTCACGGGCGGTGCTCTACGCAAGCGCGGGCGAAGATTTCGCCGACGCCGCCCGGCTGGTGGCCATCCAGACCAGGGCAGCGCTGATCGATCATCGACGAGCGTAAAAGCACGGTGGACGCAACGGTTCGGCGAATCGTCGCGGCGAGTTCATTGATGGCAGTCGGCGTCTTCAGCCACCACTTCGTGAACGGCCGGTCGAGTTCGGCGACGAACACCCTGCCGGCGAATTCCGGTGCCTGGGCGAGCAGATATCGTCGCGCCCTGGCGGCATGCAAGCCATCGGAAGCGATGATCACGAGAGCGTGGTGTCGCAGGTGAGGAAGCGAGAGATGGACGTTCTCCCAGGTCGATCGTGCGTCATGTTCCAGATCGATACGGTCGGCATCGATGCCACGATCGAGTGCCAACTGCGCCATCGTTGTCGCTTCCGTCACGGGACCCCTCGTCGGTCCTCCGGAGATCACGAGTCGGGCGTTGTCGTACTTCGACAGCTCCCGCGCAGCGATCTCGATACGCCAACGCTGCAAAGGATGGACGTTGCCGTTCCTCCGAGTCGGATAACCGAGCACGAGAACGGCAACAGAGCCCGTCGTTCGGGGTGGGGCGACGTGTCGTGCAGACCTCCGGTGGGCGAGCTCACTGGTCACGATCGCCGTGACCAACGCTGAGGACGCGCAGATGAGCGTTCGGGTGCACGACAGCCGGGGCATCTCGCCAGAGGCTAGATCAGTGAAACGGGATGTCCGGGCAATAACGTCACATCACCTGGTCACACCGTGGCCTCGGGCTCGTTGGTAGGGTTACCGGCATGGCTACACCCCCACAGCTCAATCCAGAACAACGTGCGGCCGCGCTGGCGAAGGCCGCCGAAGCACGCGTTGCTCGCGCCGCCCTCAAGGGCCGCCTGAAGATGGGTTCATACAGCCTCGCCGAAGCGATTGCTGCGGCAGACAATGATCCCGTCGTCGGCAAGCTCAAAGTCGTCGCACTGCTCGAGTCGCTCCCCGGCGTCGGCAAGGTCAAGGCGCGCAAGGTGATGGAAGACATCGGCATTGCCGACACGCGTCGCGTGCAGGGCCTCGGAGCACAGCAGCGGTTGGCCCTGCTCGACCAACTCTCCAAGAAGTAACTCACCTTGCGTGCTCCGCTCGTCATCGTCGTCTCAGGACCTGGCGGTGTCGGTAAGGGCACGATTGTCAGTGCGCTCGTCGACCGTGATCCAGGCCTCTGGCTGTCGCGTTCGTGGACGACACGAGAGCGCCGGCCCGGTGAATCGGCGGACGCATACGTCTTCACCGACCGCTCTTCCTTCGAGCGGCGCATCGCGGCGGGCGGTTTCCTCGAACACACCGAATTCTTGGGGCAGCTCTACGGCTCGCCGATTCCGGAAACCGAGGGTGACCGTGACGTCGTGCTGGAGATCGAGGTGCACGGAGCTCAGCAGATCAAAGCGATCAATCCCGCGGCGCTGCTGATCTTCGTACTGCCGCCGTCTCGGGACGAGCAGCGACGACGGTTGCAGGGCAGGGGTGATCCTGCGCAGAAAGTCGCTGAGCGTCTGAAGAAGGCCGAGGACGAGGAACCGGTCGGCATGGCGATGGCCGATCACGTCGTTGTCAACGACGATCTCGAACAGACGATTGCCGACATGTTGGATATCATCCGCCACGAGCGGATGGCGAAAGCGGTCTAGTCCCGGCGGATGGGTGCCCTTCGCGGGTAGGATCGAGCGGTTTCAATCGCTCAAAGGATCCTTCGCACATGGCTCATGCCCACGACTCGATGATTTACCCGCCGATCGAGGAATTGCTCGATCGCGTCGACTCGAAGTTCAGCTTGGTGACGCTCGCCGCAAAACGCGCCCGTCAGATCAACTCGTACTTCAGTCACCTCGGCGAGGGACAGGGTTCGTTGGTGCCGCCGCAGGTCAGTTCGATTGCACGCAAGCCGCTGTCGATCGGTTTCGAGGAGATCGCTGCCGACAAGATCACGTCGGTGCCGTACGCCGTGGCGGTGCCGGTCGACGATGTCGTCGCCGAGGACACCGAAGCCTGACAGCTCGATGCTGACTCGCGCCCGGGTGATCGCAACGATCGCCCGGGCGCTTTTTGTTCGCCAATTTTCAGCTCTCTGAGATCTCTCACCCACCACCCCGTACCGAATACATTCCTAGGAGCAATGCCGTGAGCCACTGGACCTTCACTTCGGAGTCCGTCACCGAAGGTCACCCGGACAAGATGGCCGATCAGGTCTCCGACGCCGTCCTCGACGCCATCCTGACCGAGGATCCGGCAGGCCGCGTTGCCTGCGAGACGCTCTTGACCACCGGTCTCTGCGTCATCGCCGGCGAGATCACGACGACGGCCTACGTCGACATCCCGAAAATCGCCCGCCAGGTCATCAAGGACATCGGCTACGACAATGCCCTGTTCGGTTTCGACGGCAACACGTGTGGCGTCATCGTCTCGATCGACGAGCAGAGCCCCGATATCGCCCAGGGCGTCGATTCGTCCGAAGAGACCCGCAGCGGCAAGAGCGGCGAAGACCTGCTCAACAACCAGGGCGCAGGCGACCAGGGCATGATGTTCGGGTACGCCTGCGACGAGACGGCTGATCTGATGCCACTGCCGATCTGGCTGGCACACCGCCTCGCCGAGCGCCTCAGCGAAGTCCGCAAGGCCGATGTGGTTCCCTACCTGCGCCCCGACGGCAAGACGCAGGTCACCTTCGACTACGAGAACGGCAAGCCTGTACGTCTGCGTGCGGTCCTCATCTCGTCGCAGCATGCTCCTGGCATCGATCGTGACACGATCATCCGTCCCGACCTCATCGAGAACGTCATCCAACCGATGATTCCGGAGCAGTTCGCCGATGACGACTACACCGTCTATGTCAACCCGACAGGTACGTTCGAACTCGGCGGACCGCACGCCGACACCGGCCTGACAGGCCGCAAGATCATCGTCGACACCTACGGCGGCATGGGCCGCCACGGTGGCGGTGCGTTCTCCGGCAAGGATCCCTCCAAGGTCGACCGATCGGCTGCCTACGCCGCTCGTTGGGTCGCCAAGCATGTCGTCGCTTCGGGCGCTGCCACGCGGTGCGAAGTGCAGGTCGCCTACGCCATCGGCGTCGCCCATCCGATCAGCATCCTCGTCGAAACCTTCGGGACCGAGACGATCGACAACGACAAGATCGTCGAAGCGGTCCGTTCGACGTTCGATCTGCGCCCAGCCGCCATCCTTCGCGCCCTCGACCTGCGCCGTCCGATCTACCGCAAGACCGCCGCATACGGCCACTTCGGGCGTGCACTGCCGGACTTCACATGGGAATCGACGAGCCGGCTCGACGAGTTCAAGGCCAACCTCGTCTGAACTGCCGGCGCAGAGCGTCACGCAGATGACGAGCTGCTGCCTTCGCCATCGTTGACGAAATCGCCGACGAGTTGCTCGTCTGTCTCTTCGTCAGTGACGGCGGTCGTGAATTCGACGACGTCGTCGAGCGGAGCGTTGCGCTCCCAGATCACCGCGCCGATGACGACGATCAGGATCCACACGATCCCCACGACGTAGAGAAACGATGCAACCGCGAAGGCGACGCCGACACCGCCGAAACCGCTGGCGTACGAATCGAACCAACCCGGCAAAACGAATTGCGTGAACAGCCCGAGCACCGCCGTGCCACCGACACCGACCAAGGCCCCTGCCCGCAGATCGCGGTTGTGCAGCGGCTTGTTGAGCAGCAGGCGCGGCGTCATCAGCCAGAACCAGTAGACAGCGGCGAGCACCAACGGAATGCCGACGAGGTGCTGCAGCAGCGCAGAACGGCCACCACTGCGCGTCACCACGACGATGACCGAGAACTGCAGCATCACCAGCGCGAACCATGCCATGCCGCGAACCGGTGATGTCCAGCCCTTACGCGCCGGCACGTTCCACGCCCTGCTGAACGCCTCGCTGACACCACCGGCGACGTCGAGCCCGCTGAGCAGCAACGACAGAACAGTGATCAGCGAGGCACCCAAGAGCACCCTGTCCGTCGCCGGAAACGCATGGCGAACGATGTCGGCGGCTTCCCCGTGCAGGCCGACCATCCGCACGATGCGCTCGCCGATGGACAGCAGCGGGTGGCGTCTGGCGACCAGTGCGAGCCCGAGGATCACGAGCGGGAAGAAACCGATGAACATGTTGAAGGCAACGAGCATCGCCTGCCGGGTTCCGCTGATCTCGAAGAATCTGCCGATCACCGCTTTGATGAACGACAGTTCGCGATTCTTCATGATCCGCCCGGTCCGCGCTTTGACGGCGTCGGATCGGCGTCGCATCGCTGCTGTCTGCGGGTGCGTGCCGGGGCTGGCAGCGGGTTCTTCGACTGACACGTGGATCCGTTCTCGGTGACTGCGTCAGACGATAACAGGATGCGAAAATCGGGTTCCCGGCCGGTCCGATGTCTGCAAACGGCCAGTTGGTGAGGCGCTTCGCCGAGCAGGCCGGTGAATGTCAGTAGCCGGTGAGACCGGTCGTCGTTCGCGGATACGGTCTGGCACCGTGAGGATCGCCCGTGTACTCCCAGACGTCAGTGGACTGGAGAAGCAGTTCGACTATGTCGTGCCGGCGGCGATGGACGCTCGTGTTCGGATCGGCAGCATTGTACGGATCGACCTGGCGGGGCGGAGGGTAGGAGGTTGGGTCGTCGAGTTGTTCGATGCCGGGATCGAGCGCCAGGCAGGAGCCCCGGCCGTCGACAAGCTGAAGCCGATCGCCAAGCTGACCGGTCTCGGACCGGACTCCGACGTCGTCGAGTTGGCAGGCTGGGCAGCCCATCGGTGGGCTGGCCGCTGGCGTTCGGTGTTGACGGCCGCCTCGCCGCCACGAGCGGTGTCGGCGCTGGGGATCGCCAGGCACGGCGCCTACGACGGGGTGCCAACCGATCGCCATGCAGTCGCGCTCCTGCAGTCTGGCGGAGGGGTACTGCGGGTGACGCCGACGAACGACTACATCGACGTCGTCGCGGCAGCGTTGTCGATCGGACCGAGTCTGGTCGTGACACCGAGCATCGACATGGCGCGGCGGCTGGGGGGCCGGCTCCGTGGTCTCGGCGTCGTGCCGGCGCTCGCCGGGCGAGACTGGTCGGCTGCTGCGTCCGGCGTCGACCTGGTCATCGGAGCACGCAGTGCGGTGCTGGCGACTGCGCCAGGGCTGCGCTCGATCGTCGTGCTCGATGAACACGACGACGCCCTGCAGGAGGAACGCAATCCGACGTGGCATGCCCGCGACGTGGCGATCGAGCGGGCACACCGTCTCGGCATCCCCTGCCTGCTCGTTTCGCCGTCACCGAGCCCGAACGCCATCATGTGGGCAGGTGACCGGATCCTCGCGCCGTCGCGCCAGGAAGAGCGAGGCGGCTGGCCGATCGTCGAAGCGGTCGACCGTTCGGCGGAGGAACCATGGGTCACGTCGCTCGTCACGCCGCGGCTGATCGCCGCGCTCCGCGACCCGACCAAACGGGTCGTCTGCGTACTCAACACCACAGGGCGGGCCAAACGGCTCGCCTGCCGGACATGTCGGCAATTGACGGTCTGTGAACACTGCGGCGCTGCCGTGAACCAACGATCCGACGGCGTGCTCGTCTGTCCGCTCTGCGCCACCGAACGCCCGATCGTCTGCCAGCACTGCGGTGCCGGCGGGCTGGCGGTCCTGCGGCCAGGAGTGACACGGCTTCGTGAGGAACTCGAGGCGGCAGCAGGCCGTCCGGCCGTCGAGATCACCGGAGCGACCGACATCGACCTCCACGTCGATCCAGCGGTCGGCGTATTCGTCGGGACGGAGGCGGTGCTCCACCGGGTCCACGAGGCGAACGTCGTCGCCTTTCTCGACTTCGACAGCGAGTTGCTCTCGGCGCGCTATCGGGCCGTCGATCAGGCAGTGGCGATGGTCGTCCGCGCCGCACGGCTCGTCGGTCAGCGTTCCGGCGGAGGGCGTGTATTGCTTCAGACGCGTGATCCCCTGCATCCGATCAACGATGCGTTGGTGCAGGCCAACCCTGTCTCGCTCCTCGAACCGGAGCTCCACACCAGAGCACTGCTGGGTTTCCCGCCGTTCATGTCACTGGCGATGATCAGCGGTACCGGTGTCGAGGAGTTCGTCGGCGGGCTCCGGTCGGACGGGCGCGTGCAGGTGAGTGGGCCTGCCGGCGGTCGGTTCCTGATCAGGGCTTCGACGCCGGACGAACTCGCAAACGCGCTCGGCGAGCAACCTCGACCAGCGAAATCGAGGATTCGTGTCGAGGTCGACCCGCCGCGAATCTGACGAGACGGTGATGATGCCGCCGCCCGTTGTTCTCGCAATTGCTGTTCAGCCAGCAAGCGCGCCGGCGGTCACCGCTTGATCGATGGCCGACTGCAGCGATTGTTCGTACCCGTTCGATGTATACGTCGCGCCGGAGATTGCTTGGATCTTGGCGCTCTGCGCCTGCGTCGTCTCCGTATTGAGGCTCGGCACCGCACGGTTGTTGATGCTGACGCTTCGACGATCGCTCGTCGGTGCCTGAACGGCCGTGGATGCGGTGATCGTGCCGTTGACCACGCTGATCTGCACCTGCACGTTGCCGTAACGATTCGGAACGACATCCCCGGTGAACGTGCCTCCCGCAGAGGCGCTGCCCACTGCAGCCGCTGTTGATCCGCTCGCGGCGACCCCACCAGCCGTGTTTGCAGCCGACGACCCGGTGGTCGTTGCAGCGGTCGCCGGGACCTGCGGGTTGACGGTCGCTGCTGTCGTCGAGACGCCAGATCCGATCGCTTTCACCGTGTTGACCGGTGCCGAAGCCTGGGACGCGCTGGCGTCTGCGTGGTTCACATAGCTCAACAGCGCAGTGAGTCCGCCCGTGGTGGTGCAGCTGAGCAGCAATGCTGCCACACGACTCTTGCGAGCGGCGTGGCGTCGACGGGACTTCGCCGGCGTCGTTCGAGTTCTGGCGCCCGCCGCGACGCTCGTCGTGTTCTGCGCGGTTCTCGGAGCATTGCGCTGCTGCAGGCGGGCAAGGCGATCGGCGATCAGCGGATCGATCGGCTGGGGGCTCGTCATGAAGGCCATTCAGCCGCTGCCCAGTAGGAGCACCGCAAGACGATCGTATGAGTTCGGAAAGAATTCCCACCTCCGAGTCGCCCCGCTGCCACTGCACTACTTCCGGGTCATCAGCCCGATGACCCGTATCGCCGCTGGGTACATCGCTGCACCTGCGAAGACGACCAGCCCAGCTTTGAAGACGACGGCGTCACGATCCGTGCCGACCTGGTAGGCGTGCAACCCGGTGATGACGACGGCACCGACCGAGCTCAGGTGGATCCAGTGCCACACTCGCCGTGGCAGCTTTCTCTTGACTCTGCCCACACTGGTCAGGGTGACGATGGCGAAAAGGTACATCGCCAACACGCCCCACGTCACTGCCCAGGTACTACGCGACGCAGTGCCGGGAATGAACACCTGGGCGACACCGATCGCTGCATCGCTGTCGGCGAAGATCGTGATGACGTGGACGATGGTGAAGGCAAGTGTGAGCCCACCGAGCCAGTTGTGCAGGTCGAGCCACCATGCCGGCCGGAGACGATTCCCGGTCTCGCGTGATGAGAACAGCAGCCCCCAGATCAATGCCAGCACGGCGAGTACGGTGGCGACGATCCCGGACGATCGAGAGAGATACCACAGGGTCGTGCTGCTCACGGCGCCGGTGTTCCACGGTTGCAGGCGTCAACTCCTGCGGAATCGTCTCGATTCGGTGAACGTTCGGCGCGGTTCCGGTCGACGCGTAGCAGCCGATATCCGGCTCTGGCACGGAGCCGGCTGACGACGAAACCCTGTCCGCCCAACCATGCAGCCAGGGAGTCTGCCCCCAGATGGCGCTGTACGACGAGCACCGCATAGCCATCGTCCGTCAGCAGATCGAGCCACCGCAGCAGCATGGCGTGCAGCGCTGCCTTGCCGATGCGGATCGGTGGGTTCGACCAGATCGCCCCGAATCGCACGTCCTCCGGGAGGTCGTCGGGAAGTACGGCCCGTACGTTGACACAGCCGTTGGTGATGCTGTTCTCGTCGGTCAGTGCAACTGCTCGCTCATTGACGTCGACTGCCCAGACCGTCGAGGCAGGGGAGCGTCGGGCGAGGGCGATGGCGATCGCACCCGCCCCGCAGCCGAGGTCGAGCAGATGGCCGGATACCGGTGGATCCGGCGCCTCGACGAGCAGCAGTTTTGTACCGGCATCGAGGTGTTCACGGCTGAACACTCCGCTGTCGGTGATCAGCGTGAAGGAGATGTCGGGCAGCGCAACCTCGATCGAACGGCGGTGCGACGAGACGGCCGGCTTGGCATCGAAGTAGTGGGAGTCGGTCATGTCAGCTCGGTAGCCTTACAGGTATGGCCCTCGCAATCCGCACCTATGGCGACCCGGTGCTCAAAACGGCGGCGCTCGAAGTCAAAGAAATCGACGGCAAACTCGTTCGTCTCGCTGACGAGATGCTCACCGTCATGTATGACGCTCCCGGCCTCGGACTGGCGGCGCCACAGATCGGGATCCAAAAGCAGTTGTTCGTCTATGACGTCGGCGACGGCCCAGCGACGATCGTCAACCCGACGATCAAAGAGAGCTCCGGCGAATGGGTCTACGAAGAGGGCTGTCTCAGCATCCCCAACCTGTACGTCGAGATGCTCCGGCCGAAGCAGGTGTTGATGCACGGGTGGGATCTCGATGGCAACGAGGTCGAGATCGAGGCAGACGAACTCCAGGCGCGGCTGTTCCAGCACGAACTCGACCACCTCCACGGTGTGTTGATGTTCGACAGGATGCTGCCGGACCAGCGCAAGGAAGCGTTGACGGAATACCGGCGGCTGCTCGCTGCACCGGCGACGCCGGCGCCGAAAGAGAAACGCCGGTTGAAGCTCCGTTGAGCGCGCTCGCCGTCGTGCCGTCGAAGCCGCGGCGGCTCGCCTACTTCGGCACTCCGGACATGGCTGTACCGCCGCTGTTGGCACTGCTGGACGCAGGCTTCGACGTCGCGCTGGTCGTCACACGCGCCGACGCCAAGCGCGGACGCGGCGGGGCGACGTCACCGAGCCCGGTTGCTGCGGCCGCACGATCGCGGGGTGTTGCGGTCAGCCACGTCGTCGACGACGTTCTGGATGCCGGCGTCGATCTCGCCGTGGTCGTCGCCTATGGACGACTGCTCCGCCGCCCGGTGCTCGAGCGTGTCCCGATGATCAACATTCATTTCTCGTTGCTGCCCCGCTGGCGGGGTGCGGCGCCGGTCGAGCGGGCGCTGCTCGCCGGCGATACCGAAACCGGAACGTGCCTGATGCGGATCGAGGAAGGTCTCGACACCGGACCGGTGTTCGACCGTGTCGTCGTTCCGATTGCGGAACGGGCGACGCTCGCCGGTTTACGCACCGCGCTGGTCGACGCAGGGACGGAGCAACTGCTGCGCTGCCTGCAGGAGGGGCTCGGCGAACCGCAGCCGCAAACGGGCGAAGCGACATACGCGGCGAAAATCGACGTGTTCGAACTGCGCATCGACTGGTCCCGGTCAGCGCTGGAAATCGATCGACTCGTCCGAGTCGGCGGAGCATGGACGATGCTGCGTGGCAAACGCATCCGCGTCGTCGTGGCCGAACCGTTCGACAATGAAACGGTGACGAACAGCGCGTCGGCGACGGCGTCGGTGCCGACTGTTTCTGCATCGGGGCCCGGCACGATCAGTGGCGTCGACGTCGTCACCGGATCGGGAATCCTGCGGCTGCTGACGGTGCAACCGGAGGGCAAGTCGGCGATGCTCGCCAGGGATTGGGCCAACGGGGCCCGCGCAGATGGGGCCGTGTTCGGCCAATGAACCAACGGACGGACAGGACCGCACGAGGTCTGGCTTACCGTGCGCTGCAACGCATCGAGCAGGACGGTGCATACGCCAACCTCGTGCTCGGGCCGATGCTCGACGAATCGGGGCTCGAACAGCGAGACCGCGGTTTCGCCACCGACCTCGTCTACGGCACGACGCGGATGCGCAGGGCCTGCGACTTTGCCGTCGACCGCTTCGTCCTCAAGGCTCCGCCGCCTGAGTTGCGGACGCTGCTGCGCCTCGGTGCCTACCAGATCGTGTTCGGCGATGTCGCGCCGCACGCCGCAGTCAACGCCACCGTCGACCTCGCACCACAGCGCAGCCGCGGGTTCATCAACGCCATCCTCCGCCGGGTGGCCGGCTCGCCGATCAACTGGCCGAATGCCGCGACGGAACTGAGCTATCCGGACTGGATCGTCGATCGTCTGACGAACGAGCTCGGTGCAGGTGACGCCTCGGCGGTGCTGGCGATGATGAACGAGCCGGCGACGGTCTCGGTGCGTGCTGACGGTTACACGCAGGACGAAGCATCGCGGTGGGTCGGTGAACTCGTCGAAGCCGGACCAGGCGAACTGATCCTCGATCTGTGCGCTGCCCCCGGAGGCAAGGCGACGACCATGGCCTCCACTGGTGCTTCGGTGATCGCGGCCGACCTCCAGCCGCGTCGCGCCGGGCTCGTCGTCGGCAATGCCAGGCGGACCGGCAGACACATTCCCGTCGTCGTCTGTGATGCTCGCAACCCTTCGTTCGGTGCTCAGTCGTTCGACCGCGTGCTGCTCGATGCCCCGTGCTCCGGTTTCGGCGTATTGCGACGCAGGGCCGACGCCAGATGGCGACTGCAGCCGGGCGACGTGACGGAATTGGCCGTCCTCCAGCAACAGATGATCGATGCTGCTGCGACGCTCGTCAAGCCGGGCGGCGTCCTTGTCTACAGCGTTTGCACGCTGACAGCAGCCGAGTCGATCGAGCACAGTTTTCCGTTGGGGTGGCAACCGCTCGAACGGCCTCCGTCCCCATGGCGGCCCTATGGCGACGGGGCGCGGCTCCTGCCGATCGATGCTGGGACCGATGGAATGACGATTCTCCGCTACCGTCGGGACGCATGACCGACAGGGGCCCGTCAGGCGAATCACCGGCAAGCGCATCACCGCAATCCGGTGCCGGGACAGAGGCGACGGAGGTATCCGGTGCCGGGTCGGAGCGGTCGGACCACGGGCGGGTGGTGCCACTGATCCGCGGCCTGCAGACGAGCGGCAGTACCGGATGGGAGCGTGAGTCGGACAATCCAGCCGATCCGCAGGATGTGGCACCGCCGGCGCCGATTGCGCACGATCGTGATGGTGGCCACGGTCACGCTGCTGGCGCCGGCGGATGGGGTCAGGGTGATCTGCCTGGTGAAGGATTGCACGCCAAGGTCGTGACGGTGTCGGATGGTGTCATCGCCGGAACTCGCCAGGATGCGTCCGGCGCCGCGCTCGTCGGTGCACTGACCGATGCCGGATTCACCGTCGACGACCAGCGCGTCATCGCCGATGGCACCGACAACGTCGCAGCCGTGCTCATCGAATTGAGCGACGGCTTTTCCGGTGTGATCGTCAGTACCGGTGGCACGGGGTTCGCCCCACGCGATCAGACGCCTGAGGGCACGAAGCGGGTCATCGAACGCGAAGCGCCGGGGTTGGCCGAGGCGATGCGTCTGGTCAGCCCGTTGGGACGGCTGTCGCGTGGCGTTGTCGGCATCCGCGGCCAGGCGGTCATCTGCAACACCCCCGGTTCGCCGAAGGGCTGCGTCGAACAACTGAATGCGATCATCGACGTGTTGCCGCACGCCATCCGTCTCCTCGCCGACGCGCCGACCGCTCACTGACGGGCTCACAGCGGCTCACTGACAGCTCACCGACTGCTCGCCGACGCGCCGTTTCCGTCCGTACACTCGATCAGCGTGTTACGAGTCGTCTTGCCAAAGGGTTCGCTCGAGGCGGCGACGCTGCAACTGTTCGAGTCTGCCGACCTCACGGTCCGTCGCAGTTCGGCGGTCGACTACCGGGCGACGGTCGACGATCCGCGGATCGCCGAGGTTCGCATCCTGCGCCCGCAAGAGATCCCGAGCTACGTGGCCGAAGGCCTGTTCGACTTCGGGATCACCGGTCGCGACTGGATCGAGGAGACCCAGAGCGATGTCGTCAGCCTCGGAGAGCTGCAGTATTCGAAGGCCACCAACAGCCCGATTCGCGTCGTCGTCGCCGTTGCCGGAGACAGTGCCGTGCAGCGGATCGAGGATTTTCCTGCCGGCGTGCGGGTGTCGACCGAATATCTCGGTCTGACGAAGCGGTTCTTCGAGTCACGAAACGTTCCGGCGGAGGTGCGCCTGAGCTACGGGGCGACGGAGGCGAAGATCCCCGAGATCGCCGACTGCGTCGTCGAGATCACCGAGACCGGCAGGGCATTGCGCGCCGCCGGACTGCGGATCATCGACACGATCCTCACGAGCTACACGGAGGCGATCGCCAATCCGGACGCCTACAAAGATCCGCAGAAGCGCCACGCCATGGCACAGTTGATGCTCCTCCTCAATGGCACCCTCGAAGCCCGAGGCAAGGTATTGATCAAGCTCAACGTCGACGCCGATCATCGCCAGGCAGTCCTCGACGTGCTGCCGTCGGCGAAGTCACCGACGATCAGCTCGCTGGCCAACGGAGGATTTGCCGTCGAATCGGTCGTCGAGAAGCGGACGATCAACACCTTGATCCCGGCGCTGATGGATGCCGGAGCCACCGACCTGTTGGAAATTCCGATCAGCAAGATCGTCGCCTGACGATGCACGGCAACGTGACCTGGTTCGACGAGGCGCGTGGCCTCGGCACGATCACCCGTGACGACGATGTCGTCGTGCCGTTCCACTGCACACAGATCGCCGACGGCAGCCGTACCATCGAAGAAGGCACCGACGTCTCATTCGTGCTGTTGAGCAAGCTCGGCCGTTACGAGGCGACAGCCATCGTGCCGATCACCGCCGTCTGACGGACTTCCAGATCGGACCATGACAGCATTGGTGACAATGGGCGAGATGGAACAGCACCTCATCGACGTGATCCGTTCGCTGCGACCGGGCGAGGTCGTGAGTTACGGAGACATCGCCGATGACGCCGGCTTCCACGGCCGGTCGAGAGCCGTCGGCCATCTCCTCGCCTCGACCAACGAAGCGCTGCCGTGGTGGCGCGTGGTCAACAGCACCGGTCGCCTCGTTCCAGGCAACGAGGTGCAACAGGCGGCCCGGCTGCGGTCCGAGGGTGTCACGGTCGTCGGTGGGAGGGTCACACGAGCTCGGTTCGGCCGCTTCAAACCGGCGGAGTAGGCCGGCAAGGGTTGGTCGGTCGCGCGCTCAGGCGGTGAGCTTGCCCTTGATCTGCACGAATGCCAGGCGGATCTGGCTGAGGGCGTCCTGGAGCGTTGCTTCCTCGGCTCCCAACCTGCCGTGGAGGCCCTCGACCAGACAGGCGAAGGCGTCGATCGACAAGGCAGCTTCCGGCAACCGGGCCGGCTGGTTCGAGAGATGGATGGCGGCCAACTCGTACAAGCCCATGGCGTGGTTGATGATCACGACTTCCGGTGGCACCTCGGCGAGGCGGGCACGGGCTTCCTTCATCTCCGCCTCGACCTCGGCGGCCTGCGCGAGGAGTTCCTCCGGCAGATCACTTTCGTTGCCATACCCTGGGAGGTCGATATCGGCGTAGACCGTGCCACCGCCCGTGCGGTTCTCCGGCGTGTCTCTCCGGTCGTGGATGCTGTCCTCGTCGTCGATGCTGTCGTTGTCGTCGATGCTGTCGTTGTCGTCGATGCGGTCTTTGTCGTCGATGCCGTCGTTGTCTGGTGCGTGATCGCTGCTCACAGGCGATAACCTAGCGCCCTACAACTGACTCAAAGCGGGGCATCCGTCACTCTGACGAATTCCCCCACCCGGCCACCGACGATCTGCGTGCAGATCAGCAACATCGTGTGCGCCGGGTCGATCCGCCAACATCCTGGCGATCCTCCCGAATTTCGGGGCGACGTTCGGCGTACCGGCTCGGCTTTGAAACGGCGAGACCAGTATCCGTTACGTGGGAGGAGACCCATTGCGCAGGAGTGATCAGTCATAGCAACGCCGACGGCAAGCGAGCCGAGGTACAACGAGCGCATCCGTGCTCGTGAGGTTCGAGTCATCGGTCCGGATGGTTCCCAGTTGGGAATCAAGACGCTCCCCGAAGCACTCAGCCTGGCCCGGCAAGTCGATCTCGACCTCGTCGAGGTAGCACCACTGGCCAATCCACCCGTCTGTCGGGTGATGGACTATGGCAAATACCGCTACGAAGAATCGCAGAAAGCCAAGGAGTCCCGGAAGAAGGCGACGCACATCTCCATCAAGGAGGTCAAGTTCCGCCCGAAGATCGGGACCGGCGACTTCGACACCAAGTTGCGCCACATCCTCGATTTCCTCAACGAAGGCCACAAGGTCAAGGTGACACTGCAGTTCCGAGGCCGCGAAATGGCCCACCCGGAACTCGGTGCCAGGGTCCTGAAGCACGTCGAAGAACAAATCGGTGAGGTCGGCAAGGTCGAGGCCCATCCTCGCCTCGACGGCCGCAACATGACGATGGTGCTGGCTCCGGACAAAAAGGCCGCTCCGCCGGTCAAAAAGCCGAGTTCAGCACCGAGCACTCCGAAGAACGACAACGCAAAACCGGTTGCCACCGCACCCGCCGCAGCAGTGCCGGCTACCGAGACAGCACCCCCCGCTGGCGAGGTCGAGACTGCCGCAATTGCTACACCAGAGGCACCAGCCGCCGGCTGAACCCGCCGGCAACTACTTCCACTACCGATTTCCAACCAGTGACGGTCACCCGGATCGTCATCTCACTCAAGGTGATTCACCAATGCCCAAGATGAAAACGTCGAAGACGACCGCCAAGCGGTTCACCAAGACCGGCACCGGCAAATTGCGCCGTTTGCAGCAGAACCGTCAGCACCTGTTCGAGAAGAAGTCCTCGACTCGGACCCGCCGCCTCGATGGCATGGTCGACGTCCACAGCGGCGACGTCAAGCGCATCAAGCGTCTGCTGGCGGAGCGTTAGGCCGAGAGTTCGGCGTCGGCACATTTCGTTGCGGCGCATTCAGTTGAGACACGTAGTTCGAGAACAAGGAGAAAAGTAATGGCACGCGTGAAGAGAGCGGTTGGCGCCAAGAAGCACCGCAAGCAGACACTCGAGCGGGCGAAGGGGTACTACGGCAACAAGAGCCGGTCCTTCCGCGCCGCCAACGAGCAGGTGATGAAATCCGGTCAGTACGCGTTCCGCGATCGCCGGGCCAAGAAGGGCGAGTTCCGCCGCCTGTGGATCCAGCGCATCAACGCTGGTTGCCGCCTGCACGACCTGTCCTACAGCCGGTTCATTGCCGGCCTCAACGCCGCCGGCATCGAAGTCGATCGCAAGATCCTCTCCGAGTTGGCCGTCAGCGACCCGGCAGCATTCGGCTCGATCGTCGCTGCAGCAAAGGGCGCGCTCGCCTGAGCACGATCGGGTTCACCAACCCGAAGATTCAACTACTGCGGCGCCTGCTCGGGCGCCGCAGTGCGCGTCATGACGCCGGTCTGTTCGTCGTCGAAGGCGCAGGGCTGTTGTCGGAAGCCGCCTGCGCCGGCTGGACCATCATCGAGCAGTATGTCGGGCCGGGTGGCAGGCCGCTGGATCTATCCAGTGCCGTCCACGAACTGGCTGACGGCGTGCTCGAGCGCGTGGCCACGACCGAACATCCGCAGCCGTTGCTCGGCCTCGTCGAGATGCGCCGCAGCAACCCGGACTTACTCGACGATGCCGGCTTCGTGCTCGTCGGCGACAGCATCGGTGATCCCGGCAACGCCGGCACCATGGTCCGATCAGCTGAGGCCGCCGGCGCCGACGCCGTCGTGCTCTGCGGAGAGTCCGTCGATGTCTTCAACCCGAAAGTGATTCGTGCCTCGGCCGGTGCACTCTTCCACATCCCGGTGGTGACCGGAATCGAGCTCGCAGCCGTCAAGGCGTGCGGCCTGACGATGCTCGCAACGTCATCGCACGAAGGAACATCGATGTACGACACGGATATGACCGGCCGCACGGCGTTGCTGATGGGCAACGAGGCACACGGCATCAGCGAAGATTCATCCGTGGACGCCTGGGTGACGATACCCCAATATGGACAATCGGAGAGTCTCAATGTTGCCATGGCGACCACCGTGTTGTGCTTCGAAATCGCTCGGCAACGGCGTTTGCTGAATCGACGATGAATCAGCCCCCGGAGTCCACGATGAACGATCCGAAGAACGTCGGCCTCAGCTCTGCTGCTACTACTATGCGCCGATGACTTCGTCAGCCACCCCGCAACAGGGGGCAAGCGAGTGCGTCGCCTTCAGCAGCACGGAACGACGTCAGGCCTGGGCGATCCACCTGCTCACCGCCAGCGGGTTGATCGTCGGGATGCTGGCGCTGAACAACATCCTGCTTGGCCACCCACGCTCGGCGATGGTGTGGCTGTGGGCCACGCAGGTCATCGACGGCATCGACGGCCCGATCGCCCGCAGCTACCACGTCAAAGAGCGTGTCCCGAAGATCGACGGTTACGTGATGGACCTGATCATCGATTTCGTCACGTGCGTGATCATTCCAGCAGCGTTCATCCACGAGTTCCACCTGCTTCCCAGCCGCTACTCGCTGGTGCTCACCGGCCTCGTCGTGCTCTCCGGGGCGATCTGGTTCTCGCGGACCGACATGATGACAGACGACCATTGGTTCCGTGGGTTTCCGGCGGTGTGGAACCTGGCTGCGCCGACGCTGTTGCTGCTGGGCACGCGACCGTGGATCGCTGCGGTCGCCGTTGTCGTGTTGGCGGTGTGCTCGTTCACCGACATTCCGTGCCCGCATCCGGTGCGGGTCGCGCAATGGCGAAAAATCACCCTGCCGGTCACTGTTGCCTGGCTCGGGGCGATGATCTGGCTGACGTTGATCTTCCATCGTGGCCAGCAGTCGCCGCCGTTCCTGCACATCACCTCGCCGTTCGGGTTGAGGAGTCTGCTGATCGCCGCCCCGCTGTACTTCGTGGTGCTTGCGTGGGTGCGCCATTTCGATCTCAAAAAGGCCTCAGCCGTGACCGAGGTAGCTGTTGGCGGGTCAAACGAGTTGTCGCAGCCGAAATCGGCTTGAATGGTCGCCGCCACCGGGCCGAGACTGCTCGCGCCCGCTGCTGCATCGAACATTCGACACACGCAGCACGTTTGAGAGACGAAACGAATGATTGAAGAGATTCGCGCCGCCCAAGCGGACGCACTGGTCCGACTTGCCGCCGTCTCGACGCCGATCGAGTTGTCCGACGTCATCGCCGAGACAATCGGCAAGAAGGGCGTGCTGGCAGCATTTCGCAATCGTCTCGGCGGCCTGGTCTCCGTCGACGAACGCAAGGCCGTCGGCGCTGTCGTCAATGAAGCAATCGCTGCCGCGCAGGCGGCGGCCGATGCCCGCCGTACCGAATTCGCCACCGCCGTCAGGACAGCACAGTTGGCTGCCGAACGCATCGACCTCACGGAAGTGATCGCCCGTCCTACCCGCGGCCACAGTCACATCGTCACCCAGGCATGGGAGCGGCTCGAAGACGTGTTCACCGGCCTCGGGTTCCAGGTTGCGGAGGGTCCGGAGGTCGAGACCGACTTCTACAACTTCGAGGCGTTGAACATGCCGCCGTCGCACCCCGCACGCAGCATGCACGACACCTTCTTCGTCGACTATGGCACCCCAGGTTCGACCGTGCTGCGCACGCATACGTCCCCGGTACAGATCCGTGTGATGCAGCACTGGCCTCCCCCGATCTACGCGATCATGCCGGGCAGGGTGTTCCGCAACGAGACGCCCGATGCCACCCATCTGCCCGTCTTCCACCAGATCGAAGGATTGGTCATCGATCGCCACATCACGCTCGCCGATCTCGCTGGAACCATCGAGGCGTTCACCAAGGCGTTTTTCGGCGAGGGCTTCTCGTCGCGCCTGCGGCCGTCGTTCTTTCCGTTCACCGAGCCGTCTGCCGAGTTCGATATCCGCCGCCCGGACGGTACATGGATCGAACTCGGTGGCTCAGGAATGGTGCATCCGAATGTGCTCCGCGCCGGTGGGCTGGACCCGGAGGAGTGGAGTGGGTTCGCTTTCGGCTTCGGCATCGACCGCATGGCCAAGGAACGTCACGGGGTCGACGACATCCGCGTGATGTACAGCGACGACCTGCGATTCGTGGAGCAGTTCTGATGCGGGCGGAGCTTCGCAGATGAAGATCGTCATGTCGTGGCTGCGCGAACTGGCAGCACTCCCCGATGACGTCGAGGCGATCTCGACGGCATTGACCGCACTCGGCCTTGCAGTCGAAGACATCGAACATGTCGGCGCAGACGTGCCGGGCGTCATCACCGCGACCGTGCTGCGCACCGAGACGCATCCTGACGCCGCCAAGGTCCACCGGGTGTACGTCGACGCCGGCGACGGCGTCGAACGTCACGTCTGGTGCGGCGCGTTCAACATGGCGCCAGGCGACGTGATCCCGCTCGCCACGCTCGGCACGAAAATGCCGGACGGCCGAGAGATCCAGCGCCGCGGCATCCTCGGCATCGACTCGGAAGGCATGCTGTGTTCTGCCGTCGAACTCGGTCTCGGCAACGACGCCACCGGCATCATGATCCTGCCACCCGGGACTCCGACCGGTGAGCCGGTGATGAAGGTGCTCGGCATCGCATCAGACGTCGTTTTCGACGTCGACGCGACACGGAACCGCCCCGATGCGTGGGGTCATCTCGGCGTCGCCCGCGACCTCGCTGCGCACTTCGGCGTCGATTTCACCCCGCCGTCGGACGAGCTGCGGACCGACGGGCCACCACGATCTGCGCCGATCGACATCGTCGACGGCGATCGCTGCGGCCGCTTCCATTCCGTCGTACTGTCCGGCGTGGCGGTCGGGCCGTCGCCGACATGGATGCAACGCCGGCTGGGATTCGCCGGGATGCGGGCGATCAGCAACGTCGTCGACGCGTCGAACTATGTGATGCTCGAACTCAACGAGCCGAACCACGCATACGACCTGTCGACGCTGGACGGCGGCGGGTTTCGCGTCCGCGTCGCAGCTGACGGTGAATCGTTGACCACCCTTGACGGGCAACAGCGCCAGCTCGCGCCGTCCGACCTGTTGATCTGCGACGGTGCCGACCGTCCGATCGGGCTCGCCGGCATCATGGGCGGTCAGGATTCTGAGATCAGCGAATCGACGAACACGGTCGCGTTGGAAAACGCCTGGTTCGAACCGATCGGCATCGCCCTCTCGGCCGCCAGGCTCGGCCTTCGTTCGGAAGCATCGGCACGTTTCGAACGTGGCCGTGACCCGTACGGCATCGATCGCGCCGCCGCGCGCTTCGTCGAGCTGCTACGCGAGACGTGCCCGGAGCTCGTCGTGCACGGCGGAATCGTCGACGCTCGCGCCGCGTCGCTGCCGGCGGAGAGTCGCTCCATCACCGTCAGACCGACACGTGTCAACGCGCTGCTCGGGACGGCCCTGTCCGCTGACGACATCGCCGCATTCCTCGATCCCATCGGCTACACCGTGACGGCGGCCGGTGACCCGACCGATGTCGATACGCCAGAGCAGCTGGTCGTGGTACTGCCATCGTGGCGTCCGGATTCGACGCTCGAGGTCGACGTCATCGAGGAGGTCGCCAGGCACTACGGCTACGACCGCATCGGCAAGACCATTCCCAATTCGACCGTCCATGGGCGGCTGTCCCATGTGCAACAGCGGCGCAGGGCGCTCCGCGAGGTCCTGCTCGGGCTGGGCCTCTCCGAGGCGATGCCGAATCCGTTCATCAGCGCCGATGACGTCGCCAACGCCGGATTGGATGCCGCCAACATCGTCAGGCTCGCCAATCCGTTGGTCGCCGACGAGGACACGCTGCGCCCGTCGCTGCGCCCGGGCCTGTTGAAATCGATCGCCTTCAACGAATCGCATCGCCGTGCCGGCGCGTGTTTCTTCGAGATCGGCCACGTCTATCCGGGCGCTTCTGAGGATGGCGTGATCGGTGAACTGCCGGCGGAGTTCGAAGTCGTCGGCGTCGTCCTCGCCGGTCGGGAAGCACCTGCAGCAGTCGCTGTCTGGCGTGAGGTCTCGGCGGCGCTCGGCTTCGGTGCCCGCGTCGATCAAGCCGTTGTCCCGCCCGGCATGCACCCGACGCGCTCAGCGTCGCTGACCCTCGGGCGCACCGTTGCCGGCATGGTCGGCGAGATCCATCCCGACGTCGCCGAATCGTTCGGCGTCGCCGAACGTGTCGCCTACTTCGAACTCGATCTCACCGTTGCGCTGGCACATGTCCCGTCGATCCCCCAGGCCAAGGTGGTCAGTCGTTTCCCCTCGAGCGACGTCGACTTCGCCTTTGTGCTGGCGGACTCGATTCCGGCGGAGAAACTGGAACGGTCGATCCGCCAGGCGGCGGCGAAGCTGGTCATCGACGTCGCGTTGTTCGACGTCTATCGCGGCCAGGGCGTTGCGCAGGGATCACGCAGCCTTGCGTACCGCGTCCGTCTGCAGTCGAGCGACCATACGCTGAGCGACACCGAACTCGCAGAAGTCCGCGCCAGATGCATCGCCAACGCCACCAAACTCGGCGCCACCCTCCGCTAGTGCGACGGCCTGAACTGACGCAGGCACGTGACGCAGGCACGAAATATTGCGGAATCTGCGACATGTCGTGCCTGCGAAGGATCGACTACGACCCCGGTGCGTGAAGCGTGATCCTCGTCCAGACACCGACGAGGACGCTGTCGCCGTCGTCCAGTGCTGCAGGCACACCGCCGACCAGCCAGTCCGGCTGTACCGGTTCGCCGCGTTTGGCGACGTGGGTGCCATTCGTCGACTGCAGGTCGACGACGCTCCATCCGGTGGCTTGCTGCACGAATTGAGCGTGGCGTCGCGAGACCGCTGTGTCGTCACCGGCATCGATCTCCGGATGGATATTCCGACTGCTGCTCGTCCTCCCGACGAGAGCGACGTGCTCTGGGAGTTGGACGACCCGTACAGTCGGCGCCGGCGGGAACGGGTCGCTGTCGTCGTTCTTCTGGCTCTCGTACCAGGCGGCGTCGGCGGTGACTTCGACTGTCCAGCCGCTGAGGACCGGCAGGGCAGGTGGAGCTGGCAGTATCGGCTCCGCCTCCGCCGGCGGTTCCTGCCCGGTCGTGAAGTCGTAGCCGCATACCTCGCAGAACAATGCGTCGCCGGGATTGGATGCCTGGCAATGCGGGCAGACGACAGGTGCCACGGCGTTCGGCAACGCCGCCGCGGGTGCAGCCCCGGTCGCCCGAGCAGGCACGGACGGTGGTGGCGCCGGTATCGACGACCCGAGCGAGCCCGGGGACGATCCGATCGGCGAACCGCAGACGTCGCAATAGTCGGACGTCGTCGACTGATGCTGGTTCGGGCAGAGATACGTCGCCACTATTTGACCCGCGAGGTCTTCGTCGAGCGGGTATCCAGCGCCATCTCGTCGAGCTTGGAGATGTCTCGCTTCAGCCGAACGGTTCCGGTTTCGGCGTTTTCGACATCGACGACCTTCCCGAGCAGGCGGCTCGTTGCATCGTTGCCGGTTTCGTTGGCGAGCTTCACCGCGCGTCCCAGCTGGATCGTCGCTGTGCGGTCGTCGCCTGCTGCCTTGGCCGCCAGCCCGGTCTGGATGGCGACGGCGAGCTCGGCCTGCCCGGTGTAGTGGGCGACGGCTGGATCGATGCGGGTCGTCAGGTTTGCATCGTCGGTCCATGTCGCCTTGACCAGCCCTTGAGCGACGACCTGATCCGGGCCGGTCAACAGTTGCACCCTGGCTGCAAGTTGGTCGCTGCCGGCCGGTCGCGGCGGTACACGAATGGCAACATGGAAGTCGCGTGTCTCATCACCCCACGCACCGGTGTCGAACTCGCGGATCAGCGGGGGACAGCGTGGTGCCTCTCGGGGTGAGGTCGTCGAGCGACGGCGACACCTGGCGGACGAACAACACCTGCGCTCCCTGCGGGGCCCAGAGTCTCAACCTGGCGGTGGCAACGCCACGGCTCATTGCCGAACGGATCATCGTTGCGAAGTCTTCCTCCATGTCGTCGGGATCGGCGATGATGTCGACCGTTCCGAGTAGTGCAGTGGCGATCGATCGAAGCTCCTCGACAACCCAATCGGCACCGACACCGCGGCAGTCGCACTGGAAAAATCCGCTTGCGGCCTGCACCGCCGCCCCCAGCGTGCGGCTACCCTCGCCTTCGTTGCGGCCGTCCGTCAGCAGGATGTCATGACGCTGGGTGACGGCGGCGGAGCGGAACAATTGATTGGCGAGTGTCAACCACGAGCCGATTGCCGTCCCCCCACTTGCCGAGATGTGAGCGACAGCGAGGAGCGCTTCCTGGCGGGTCTGGGCCGTCATCTGCACCATGGCAATGGTGTGTCGTGGGTAGGCGAGTTCTGCACTGTGGCGACCGACGACGACGGCGAACCAGGTGCCATCGACGATCTCCTCGAGCGCCGCCTTGGCACCGGCACGAGCAGCGCGGATCTTGGTCGACGGCGTCTCCATCGACCCCGAGGCGTCGATGATGACGATCTCCGCAGCTGCGCCGCCCCCGGTCTGCCCGGCGACGCCGGCATTGGCGCAGGTGACCGAGACGATGGCGTGGACGTCGGTGGCGCCGTCTGCGAGGTATTCGTTCTGGAAGACGCTGGCGGTGAAATCGGCCATGAAGTGTTCCCTTTCAGGCGTTCGGAAGAGTCGTGGGGGTCGTGGCAATCCTGGCAACAGCGACGGTGATGTTGTCGTGGCCACCCTGCCGATTGGCGAAATCGACGAGCAGTTGAGCGATCCGTGCCGGGACGAATTGTTGCTCACGGGCGAGCGGATCGCCGCCAGACTCATCGTCGATCATGCCGGCGATGAGGACTGCGAGCTCGTCAGCTTCCGAGACATAGTTCCAGAGACCGTCCGAGCATGCCAGGACCCATCCAGCGCGGTTGTCGGTGCTCAGCGACGCGCAGGAGATCGTTGAATCTGCACTGTCGGCTCCGAGCCACTTGGTGATCGCGTGCGCCTGCGGATCGGCCTCTGCGACCTCGCGTGGTACTCCTGCCAGGACCTGTTGCGTGGCCCACGAATCGTCGACGGACAGCTGCAGCCCAGGTCCGCCGTCTGGCAGCCAGTAGACACGACTGTCGCCGGCCCAGCCCGCTGCCACCACATCGTCGACGATGACGGCGGCGACGAACGTGCACGACGGTGGATTGTCCGGTACGCCTGCCCGCTTGGCGACTGCCGTGGCCGCAGCGTGGCCGGCAGCACCTGCATCGACCAATGCCTGGCACACCGTCTGGATGACGAACGCCGGGGTCCCTGGCGGGCTGTTGCGCAGATCGGCACCGAGAGTGGACAGTGTTGCTGCAGCCGCCCGTGCTGCGTCCAATGCAGCCAGGTCGCTGTCGGGTGTGCTGGAGACCCCGTCACACACGACGAGCGCTGCGAAGCTCCCGGCCCGTTCGTCAGCGATCAGCGCCATCGCATCTTCGTTGCGCAGGTGGCGGACCCCGCGGTCACAGACCCCGGCGACCCAACTCGAAGGCGCTTCGGTGAAGTGATCGCGCAGGATCGGCATGCGGCTGCCGCACACATCGCACCAGCCATCGGTCGACTCGGTCGAGCCGCAGCTCCGGCACGGGCCGACGACTTCGATTCCGGACATCGTGATCGCCGCCGTTGTCGACCGTTTGGCGACCCCGGAGGGGGAGCGGACGATGCCGTCGGATCGGGGAGCGACGAGCCCGTCCGGCGGGACGACGGTCGTCACGAGTTGCGTCCCGCACGCCTCGCAAAAGTTCTCGCCGTCGACGATCGCCTCGCCGCATGTCGGACATCGCACGCCGACAGGCGCAGGGGTGAGGCCATCGCCACCAGCCGGCGGCGGCGGGGAGTGCGTTGTCGACGAACCGTCCGGTGCTGTCACACCCATGTCCTCGGGCGGATGGCGTTGGCCTCGTCGATCAGCCGGATTCGTTCGGCGCGGTCATCGCTCAGCTGCGCCTGTTGGCGCAATTCGGATTCCAACGCCAGACGTAGCGGGCGTTCAGCGACATCGACGCCACCGATTGCCCCGCCAGGTGACCGGCGCGCAGCGGAGAGCGCCGCGGTGAAGACTCTTGTTCGTGTCCGGCTGCGGGTCAGCGGATCGAGGCCCAATCCGTCGAGTTCTGCAGCAGCGGCCGCGAGGACCGCTGGATCGGTTGTCGCTCCAACCTGCATATCGATGCGAAGTCGTCGTGCTTCGACGAACGCCCTGGAGGTGACGGGGACGCGTTCGAGGGATTGCAATGCTGCCGGAACGTTGCCGTTTGCCGCTTCGACCCTGGCGAGGCCGAAGCATCCCGCAGCGACATAGGCGGCGTCCGTGCGGGCGCAGATCTCATAGAGGCGTTGAGCTGATGCCGACTCGCCAGCCAATTCACAGGCCAGCGCGAGCGCGAGTTTCGGTGCCAACTCGCCCGGTACCTGTCCGTACACGGCGTTGAACGCCGAGATCGCGCCGGCGCGATCGTCGGCGCGTAGCGCGGCCAGGCCCGAGTACCAGATCGCCCGCCATTCCCACGGGTCCTCTTCGAGGATGCGCGTGATGCGTTGCGCAGGCGGCGATCCGACCGCCGCGGTGCCTGCTTCGATGGCCGCCGACAGTGCAGCCAGAGCGACCTCGCGGGAAGGATCCGGCCGAGCATCGAGGACCGCCAGGCGTTCAGCGGGATCAGCGACGGAGATACCCGACAGCCAGGCGGTGGCCGGGTCTGCAGGGTCCTGGCGAAGGGCGGGAAGATCAGCCCACGTCAACGAGCCAGTGGCGATCGACGGGTCGGTGAACAGCGTCGACGGAGTCGTGATCGACGTTGCCCGGTCTGCACTGCTGTCGAGGGCGACGACCTCGCGCAGCACGCCGAGCAGTTGCTCGCGCATCTCCTCGGCGGACTGAAAGCGGTCGTTGGGGTCCGCTGCTGTGCCTTTGAGCACGAACCGATAGAACGAATCGTGGCGCTGGAACAGGGCGACATCGGCGAGCCCCGGCAGCGTCGTTGCATAGGTCGACTGGTAGCCGCGGAAGTCGAGCGACAGTACGAGCAGCGTGCGGGTGATCGTGAAGACGTCGCTGGACACGGATGGTCCGAGTGTCGACAACTCTGGCGCCTGGAAGCCGACCGTTCCGTAGATCGCGCTTGTCTGGTCGTCTGTTCGTCGAACCCCGCCGAGGTCGATCAGCTTCAGCGCATCGCCCTCCTGGATGACGTTGTCCGGCTTGAAGTCGCAGTACAGCAGACCGAGCGCATGCAGGTACGAGAACGCCGGCAGAATCTCGATCAGATAGGCAGCGGCCTGGTCGAGCGGCAGCGGTGAGACCGCGCCGTTGTTGGCGCGCTGGCGCCCCTTCAGTACCTGTTTGAGCGATTGCCCACCGACGAACTCCATCACGGTGTATCCGGCACCCTCGTGGCTGACGAAGTTGTAGATCTCGACGATCAACGGATGCTGCACCTCGGCGAGGAACTGACGCTCGGCGATCGCCGCCTGATAGGCGTCGGCGTCACCGGAATTGAGCAGCCCCTTGAGTACGACGAAGCGGTCAGACACATTCTTGTCGCGGGCCAGGTAGATCCATCCGAGCCCACCGTGGGCAAGGCATCCGACGACTTCGTACTGCCCGCCGACGAGGTCGCCGCGCTTGAGCGTCGGGGCGAAGGAGAACCTTGTGCGGCACTTCGGGCAAAAGCCTTCTGTCCGTCCTGGCAGACCGTCGCGGCTGCGCCCGACGGCGGCACCGCACGACGCACAGAAGCGCTTGTCCTCCTCGACAGCGGCATCGGTCAACACTGCGTCGAGCGGGCTGGTGACCGGGACCGCCGGCACGGAGGTGATGCTGGCACCGATCTGGCTGGTTCGTCGACGGATCCCACCGATGCGCCGTGTGGCAACCGACGCCGTCGCCTGACCCGTCGACCGCGCCGAGCCGAGCGGGGTGCTGGCGAGCGCTTGGGAACTCGTCGTCCTGGAGGTGCCAGTCGCTGACGACGCCAGACTGCTGCTCGATGGTCGGCCGGTGCGACCGGCCTCGGCGGGCCTTCCGGCGGGCCCGCTCGTCGCCGGTGGAGGGGCTGATGCAAAGGCAGGCGTCGAGGCGGCCATGCCGCAGACGTTGCAATACCCGTCTTCGATGGTCCCGGTGCAGCCTGGTTGGGTGCACTTCACGTGGCGTCCTCCTTGCTGTCTACGGCGGTGGGGTGCACCGCAGGTCCCGGACGCGGATGCGTTGCGGCGGTGATGATCTGTTGGTACCGATCGACGAGCGCCGCTGCCGCGGCGAGTTCGCATGGTGCCGACCACAGCGCTCGATGGGCAGCGTCGTAGGCGCCGGCGGCATCGGCGCGCTCACCGAGGCCTGCGCCGGCGGCCATGCTGCGGTAACCGTCGAGCAGACCGCGAAGATCCCCTCGCCTGTCGAGCGGCGCACGGTAGGTCTGCTGAGCGATGGTGAGCGCCCGCTCGACCCGTTCGAGTGCGCCGCCAAAGGCATCGACGAGCGCACGAGTCGATCGCCAGTCGGCGTGGGTGTCGATGACCGGCACGGCACCGAGGACGGCGACGGACGGGATGCCGAGTCGTGGCGCGTCGGCGATCTTCTCGGTGCATCGAAGGGCCAGTGCCCTCGTGGCCTGCTCGGCGGCACCCGCTGCCACCAGTCGCCGTTGCAGCGATTCGATGTCACCGGACAGTGTGCTCTGTGACTGTGCAAGTGTGAGTAGGTCGTATTCGATCGGTCGGAGCTCAGCGTCGATGGCGGCGACCGCTGCGCGTATCGTCGCCGGGTCGTCGGTGGGCCCGAGCGGCTCGAGCTGGGCAGCGATCAACGCGACCTGGTTCGTCATATTGCCCAGCTGTGCCGCCATTGTCCTGGCGGCAGAGACACGATCACTGATCGGGCCGAGCAGGCGGGCGTTCTCGGCAATACGGGCGCTGTTGGCCCCGATCGCTGTCCGCAACTTCGACAGCAGAGCGTCGAAGACCGTGCGACCCTCTGGCAGATGCTGGGCGAGCAGACCGTCGGCCACGTCGACCATCGGTGCCCAGACAAGTGCGCTGACGTTCGCCGCCACGTCCCGGTTGATGCCGGACTTCCCCCGGGCGGCGATGATCTCGTCGAGTCGCGCTGCCAGTGCGCGCCACAGCAGAAACGCCAGTCCGAGGTCGGCCGTTGCCGAGGCCAACGCGCTGAGCCGGACCTGGTCGTCGAGCGCCAGCAACTCGGTGCTGACCGCCGATCGCCATGTCGACATGTCACTGATCAAGTCGTCGATCGACTGGGCCGTGAGCACGGCACCTGGCTGCGGGAGTGATGGTGCTGTCATCAGCCGGCCGGTAGCCGTCCGTATACGGCGGCCGGGGGTGCTGTCGTCTGTTCGAGCCATTTTGTGTTCAGTGCCAGCAGCGAGCCGTCGGTGCGCATCTGTTCCAAGACGAGATTGACGAACTGCGTGAGTTCCGGATACTTGAGGCTCGCGCCGATGCCGTACAGTTCGCTGCTGAACTCCGGCCCGATGACGTTGGCGTACTTGTCCTGGGCTTTGAAGCCTTTGAGCACCGTGTCGTCAGCGGTGATGGCATCGACGGCACCCTGTTGGAAGAGCACGAGGCAGTCGGTCAGGTCATCGACTGGAACCGTCATGACGTTCTTGTAGGCCCCGAGATTGACGATGTTCGTCGAGCCCTTTGCTGCGCACACCCGCTGGCCGCCGCCCTTGTTCACATCGTCCATGGTCGTTGCGGTGGAGTCGCTGCGGACGAGGACCTTCTGCCCGGCATGGTAGTACTCGGTGGAGAAGGCGATCTGCGCCCAGCGGTTGCAGTTGATCGTCATCGTGTCGGCGACGATGTCGACGCTGCCGCTGGTGATCGCCGGAAGGCGCTGCGCGTAGTTGATCACCCGGTACTCGATCTTGTTCGGGTCGCCGAAGATCGCCTTGGCGATGGCGTGGGCGACATCGATGTCGAACCCTTCGAGTTGACCGCTCAGTGGGTTGCGGTAGCTGAACAGCAGTACGTCGGAGGCAGTACCGACGATGAGCTTGCCCCGATCCTGGATAGTCTTGAGGTATGTGCCGGCTGGCATCGCGTTCGGTGCCGGTAGGACGAACGTCGGTTGATACGAAGCGACGGGGTTCCCGCAGTCCGCCACGACCGGCGCCGAAGTCTTCGTCGACTGCGCCGTCGACGTCGTCGACGGCGCAGCGAGTTGCGATCCGCTGGAGCAGGCGACGGCGGCGATCGAGGCAGCGACGAGCCCGGCCAGCCTGCGCATCGTTCGGCCCGAGCGCGTCCTGTGGCCCGAGCGCGTTCGCTCGATGGCGTTCGTCGTTCGCAACGGTGGCGTGGATGTCGAGGTCATCGGTACTCGCGAAGCCGGCCGGCGTAGGCGACGCCGATGGCGACGGCCGCCAGGAGGGCGAAGGCGAAGAGGACGGCCAGCGTCACATCGAGGTTTCCACTGGCGTCAGCAAGTCGGCTGTCGAGGTCTGCTGCTGCGGTATCGAGTCGGGTGGCGCTCGCTTCGGCAAACGTCGTGAACGTCGCGTTGGAGGAGCCACTGTCGAACTTCGTCGCCTTGGCAACGGCGCCATCCCAATTCCCGCTGTCGTCGAGTAGACGGATCGCGACGTGCACGGTCGCGTACGCCGACAGTGCAGAACTCAGGCTCGGGTCGTCGATGGACTGGATCGCTGCAGATGCTGTGCCGTAGGACTGCTTCCATTGCGCCTCGAACGGCGTTCCGTTGCCGCGCGAGATCAACGTCAGGCTCTCCGCGCTCTTGGCTGCGTAGGCGTCGATCCGCGCCGTCGCCAACGCGGTCGTCAACCGATACGGGCCAGATCTCGCCGAATCGGCATTCGACGACGCCAGCGTCATGGCGGCACCCCCGTAGATGATGGCGACGAGCACCAGCCCGGTGGCCACCACGAGTGGAAGGTTGAAAGTTCGCCGGGTCACCGAGGACAGCTTCCATTTGGCGACGAGCAGGACGGCCAGCACGACGACCGACGAAATCCAAAAGGCGTACCGCGCATTGTCCGAGTCGTCGTAGGCATTCGAGACTCGTTGCTCGCTCGATGCCGAGACTCGATCGAGTACCGGGAGGACGTCGGTCAGGAGCAACGCCGAGGCCTGTTTCAGGTAGGCCACACCGACCGGGAACAGCTGGCGGTTGTTCGCTCGCGCCGACTCGATCAGGCCGGTGTAGTCCGCCAATGCGGCGTTCGCCTGCTGCAGGCCGGCGACGTCACTGGCGTCGGCATGATTCGCTGCGGCGGTGAGCGTCTGCGCTGCGGTCGAGATTCCGTTTTCGTAGCCGGTGCGCTGTTCGGCCGGTTCGAGGCCGCCGACGAGGAAGGCGTTGGTGGCCAGTGCGTCGGCAGCGACGAGTGATGTGTGGACCTGTTGGATACGCACTGCCTGAGCCGCTGCATGGCGAGCGGAGATCAACGATTGGCGTCGGCTCGACGAACTGAGACCCGCAAGCACGCCGAACATCACGACAGCCGCCAGGCTGATCGCCATGCTGGCCTTGAGCATGCCGGGCGTGCCGGCGAACAGCGAACGCAACCGCATGCCTGCAGGGAGGGGTGCTGCGGTCGCGGGGGGTGCTGCTGCGGCGGCGGCGACTGCCATTCGTGTTCCTTCTCGAGTCAGTTCGCGCTGAGGTCGTCTGGGGCGTTGGCGAGCCAGCGAAGCGAGCCTTCCTGGCGACGCAGCACGGTGCGCCACAGGTCGTCCGGATGATGGTCGAAGACATCCGTCGAACTGGCCTCGGCAACGATCCAGACGTTGAGTTCGATCTCCCCTTCGAGCTGCCCGGGACTCCATCCGGAATAGCCACGGAAGATGCGGATGGCGTCGAGCACCGGGGCGATCTCGACGGGACTGTCGGAAAGATCGACCGTGCCGAGACTGTCGGTGATCGGCGCCCATCCGACGCCTTCGCGTGCTGACTCCGTTCTGGCGATTCCGATGAGGGCATCCTGTTCGACGGGTCCGCCGTGGAACACGACGGCTGGGGGAGAGGCGAGTTCGGTCCACGACTCGAGGCCTTCGATATCCGATTCGTCAGACGGTCGGTTGATGATCACCCCGAGTGCGCCCTCGTCGTTGTGTTCGAGCATGAAGACGACGGTGCGATCGAAGTTGTCGTCACCCATCACCGGGCTGGCGACGAGCAGCCGTCCCTTGGTCGTTCCGATAAGCACGCCATCATTCTGGCTCGGATTCTCGGCGAACGGGTGTCCCCGACGTATTTCGCCGCGCCGGGAGGGGTTAGTTTGCATGAACATGCACACTCATGTATGATCGTGCGTCATATGGTCTCCGTCGGCATCATCGGCGCGTCCGGCTACACCGGCGTCGAACTCCTCCGCATTCTTGCTCTGCACCCGCAGATGGATGTCGTCTATGCCACCGGCGACACCCAGGCAGGGATCCGGGCAGCGGAGTTGTACCCATCGCTGGCGATTGCCTACCCGTCGCTCGTCTTCGACGCTTTCGACCTCGAGCGGGCCGCCGGTCTGGATGTTGTCTTTCTCGGACTCCCGCACGAGGCGAGCATGGCCTTGGCGCCGCAACTGCTAGGTCGCGTCGGTGTCATCGTCGACCTCTCGGCGGCGTACCGACTCAAGGACTCATCGCTGTATCCCACGTGGTACGGGTTCGAACACGATCAGCCAGCACTGCTCGCCGAGGCCGTCTTCGGTTTGCCGGAACTGTTCCGTGAGCAACTGAAAGGCGCTCGGCTCGTGGCCACCCCTGGTTGCCACGTGACAGCCGCGAGCCTGGCGCTGACCCCACTCGTGCAGCTCGGATTGGTCCAGACCCGTGGCATCGTCGTCAACTCGATCACCGGTGTGTCAGGCGCTGGTAGAGCGTTGAAGCATTCCAGTCTGTTCTGCAGCGTCGACGAAGACGTCAATGCCTACGGTCTGCTCGACCATCGCCATACCCCCGAGATCGAACAGGTCGTCGGTGCGCAGGTACTGTTCACACCGCATATTGCACCGATGAACCGCGGCATCCTCGCCACCTGTGCAGCTCGGCCGACGGCGACGTCGACGTCGGCGGAGCTCATCGAGGCGGTGCGCGACTTCTATGCAGGTGAGCCGTTCATCTGCGTCTCCGCGCAGCCACCGTCGACGAAGGCAGTACTCGGAACCAACAGCGCACACCTGACCTTCCGTTTCGACGAGCGCACGAACACGATCCTGGCGATCTCGGCGATCGACAATCTCGCAAAGGGTGCATCCGGTGGTGCCGTGCAGGCAGCAAACGTCGCCATCGGGATCGATGAGACCATGGGCCTGGCGACGGTTGGGCTGTACCCATGAGTGACACTTTCAACGAGGCCTCGACGCCCCCCGCCCCACCCGCCTCGCCGGCGTCGAAGGCCGGCGTGCTCGTCGAGGCACTGCCGTACATCCGCCGCTTCGCCGGTAAGACCGTCGTCGTGAAATACGGCGGCAATGCGCTCGCCGGTGCGAACGACAGTGACGCCTTGACCCTCTTTGCCGAGGACATCGTGTTGATGCACGCCATCGGCATGCGCCCCGTCGTCGTCCATGGCGGCGGTCCGCAGATCAGCGAGCTGATGGCACGGCTCGGCAAGCAGACCGAGTTTCGCAACGGCCTGCGTGTCACCGACGCCGAAACCGTCGATATCGCCAGGATGGTGCTCGTCGGGCAGGTGAACCCACAGATCGTCGCCGCCGTCAATGTCCACGGTCCACTGGCGGTGGGTGTGAGCGGTGCCGATGCCGGCCTGATCGTTGCCGCACCACATGACGCCGACCTCGGATTCGTCGGTGATGTCACCAGCGTCAATCCCAGCATCGTGCTGCGACTGCTCAACGCGGAGCTCATCCCGGTGATCGCCACGATCGGCTCCGACCTCAACGGTCAGGCCTACAACATCAATGCCGACACGGTGGCGGGAGCGATCGCCGAAGCGCTCGGTGCCGAGAAACTGGTGTATCTCACCGACATCGAGGGGCTGCGACGGGTCGTTACCGATCCGCGGAGCCTGATCCGTCAGACGACACCCGACGAACTCGACTCATTGATGGCCGACGGGACGATTGCCGGGGGAATGATCCCGAAGGTGGAGAGCTGCGCGCATGCGGTACGCCATGGCGTCGACCGTGCCCACATCCTCGACGGACGCATTCCCCATGTGCTGCTGCTGGAATTTTTCACCGACGAAGGAATCGGCACGATGGTCGCCGGAAAGGAAACAGTATGAGCAGCCACGCATTCGCCGAGACGTCCGAGGGCCTGCCGGTCGATCGGTGCCCGTTCATGCCCGTCTTCGGCCCGCCGCAGGTGATGTTCGAACACGGCAGCGGCACCGAACTGTGGGATATCGATGGCAAGCGCTATCTCGATTTCCTCGGTGGCCTGGCGGTCATCGGCCTCGGTCATTCCCATCCGGCGGTGGCCGAGGCCATTGCCGCGCAGGCGTCGACGTTGATGCATGTCAGCAATCTCTTCGCCAACCCGGTAGCGACGGAGACGGCGATCCTCGTCAACGATGTGATGCGCGAGGCGACGGGCTGCGACGGACAGGTGTTCTTCTGCAATTCCGGTGCCGAGGCGAACGAGGCGGCCCTCAAGCTCGCTCGCAAGTTCGGGGGCCGCGGCCGCCACGTCGTCGTGAGCGCGCTCGGCTCGTTCCACGGCCGCACACTGGCGACACTCGCGGCGACGGGTCAGCCGGCCAAACATGAACCGTTCTTCCCGATGCCGGACGGTTTCCGTCACGTCCCGTTCGGTGATCTCGGGGCGCTCGCGGCCTCGATAGATCCGTCGGTCAGCGCCGTGTTGATCGAACCTGTACAGGGTGAGGGCGGTGTCAATCCGGCGACGAAGGAGTATTTCCAGGGTATCCGTGCGCTGTGCGACGAGCGCGGCATGCTGATGATCGTCGACGAGATCCAGACGGGCTACGGGCGCACAGGACGTTGGTTCGGGTTCGAACACTTCGACGTCGTGCCCGATGTCGTGACGATGGCCAAGGCGTTGGGCAACGGCTTCCCGATCGGCGCGTGCTGGGCGAAGACCGACGTCGCCGCCGTCTTCCAGCCAGGCGACCATGGCAGCACCTACAGTGGAACGGCGATCGCCACCGCCGCAGCTCGTGCCGTCATTCAGGAGATGCGACGCATCGACGCACCGGCGTTGGCGCGCCGCCAAGGCGCTCGGTTGGCCGAGGGACTCGCTGCACTTGCAGGCGTCGCCTCGGTCCGTGGCCTCGGTCTGCTGATCGCCGCCGAACTCGACCCCGGTGTCGACGCCAAAGCCGTCTACACGGCGCTGCTCGACCTCGGGCTGGTGACGAATGCGGTGACGCCGACAGCGCTTCGTTTCGCACCGCCGCTCACCGTCACCGACGCTCAGATCGACGAGGCACTTGGCATGGTGACGCAGGCATTGGCAACGGTGACAGGGGCGCTGGGTCCAGCCACCCAGACGACCGTCGCATGAAGCGCTCATTCGTGACGATCACGGATCTGTCGGCTGAGGAGCTCTCCACAGTTCTCTCACTGGCGGCGTTGCCGATCGCCGATCTCGCTGCGCCGCTCGCCGGAAAGGGAGTTGCGCTGATCTTCGAGAAGCCGTCGAATCGGACGCGACAGTCGATGGAAATGGCAGTCTTCCAGCTCGGCGGGCACCCGGTGTACACGCGCGGTGAAGAGGTCGGTTTCGACCGGCGCGAGTCTGTCGAGGACATCGCCAGGATCATGAGCGGGTATCACGCTGTTCTTGCCGCACGGGTCTTCGACCACGAGGTCGTCGAGCGACTCGCCGTCGCCGCTTCGGTGCCGGTCGTCAACATGCTCTCCGACTACGCACATCCGCTGCAGACACTCGCCGACATGTTGACGATGCAGCAGTTGATGGGTCCGCTTGCCGGGCGAACGGTCGCCTGGATCGGTGACTACAACAACGTCGCCCGCTCGCTCGCCGAGGCGGCCGTGATGTTCGGTATGCACGTACGCATCGGTGCGCCGGTCGGATTCGACGCCGATGTCGCCGAACTCGAACGGATCGCCCTGCTCGGTGAAGGCACGTTGTTCCAGACTCATCGTGCAGAGGAGGCCGTCGACGGAGTGGACGCTGTCCACACCGATACATGGGTCTCGATGGGTCAGGAGGCGGAGAAGGCGGAGCGCGTCAAGATCTTCGAGAGCTTTCAGGTCGACGGATCGCTGATGGAACTGGCCTCACCGCAGGCGATGTTCTTCCACTGCCTTCCTGCCTATCGCGGGCTCGAAGTCAGCGCCGACGTGATCGACGGGCCGAGCTCACACGTCCTCGATCAGGGCCACAACCGCCTGCACGCAGCGCGCGGCCTCCTCGCCTGGCTCGTCTCGCAGTGAGTACCAACCCGAGTAACGACGTGAGCACAGGCGTGAAACGGCGATGAGCAAGGTCCAGCGCCAGCAGGCGATCGTCCGATTGTTGGGGAGCAGGGGAGTGTCGAATCAACCGCAGCTCGTCGAGTTGCTCGCTGCCGAGGGTTTGATGGTCACACAGGCAACGGTGTCGCGTGATCTCGAAGATCTCGGAGCGGTCAAGGTCAGAGTCGGGGGCGGCGACACCGTCTACGCGATCCCGGAATACGAACCGGAGCGCATCGCCCCGAACGATCAACTTCGCAGGGTCCTCGGCGAGTGGGTCGCCGAGGTCAAACACTCGGGTGACCTGGTGATCCTGCGAACCCCTCCAGGT